>JAGRGQ010000021.1 GCA_020445405.1 Gammaproteobacteria bacterium
CTCGCTGGTGCGGAGAACACGTTTTCTATGCGTTCCTTCTCCTCCGCTGTTTCGGTTCATCCCCGCGGGTGCGGGGAACACTACCGTGCAATTCAATTATTCCGTTTTTTATGCGGTTCATCCCCGCGGGTGCGGGGAACACCTATTGCTAGATAAATACAGGTTCACGTATAACGGTTCATCCCCGCGGGTGCGGGGAACACGGGGAATATAATTATGAGAATATATCGACTAGTGGTTCATCCCCGCGGGTGCGGGGAACACGAAATGCACAGACATTATAATTGGGATATTGTCGGTTCATCCCCGCGGGTGCGGGGAACACATTGTTGACGTTTCCAAACGTTACGGTCACATCGGTTCATCCCCGCGGGTGCGGGGAACACTCTTCCTTCTCTTTATTGGCGTCGATCACAACCGGTTCATCCCCGCGGGTGCGGGGAACACGCGTTCCGGGTGGTCCCGCACGGTTTCCACTCCGGTTCATCCCCGCGGGTGCGGGGAACACAATATTGATGCGTATGGCCTTGAGCCAGACCTAGGTTCATCCCCGCGGGTGCGGGGAACACTACCCAGGGCGCAGGTTCTTAAGGTTCTCGGCCGGTTCATCCCCGCGGGTGCGGGGAACACTCTAATTTTATCTAGCTGATAGTTAAAGAGATATAGGTAGCGAAAATTTCTACCGGTAGATTTGAGATTTTTTCCAAATTTTTAAAGAGCATTTTCTTTCTCATCGAGAGGAAGAAAGGAGACCAGCCGAATTCCGTCAAAATCAACGGGCATACGTCTATTTTCTCCCAGAGTTTTAAAGTCGTATCCTGACTCGGTATTGGTATTCCAGGCCATGATCGCGTTACCGCTTTCCAAGCCCTGTTCCGTCTGTTCCCAGATAAAATCCCGCAGGCGGGCGGAGGGGTTGCCGACATAGACACCGGCGCGCACCTCTACCATCCAGACGGCCAGTCGCCCACGCAGCCGGGGCGGTATGTTTTCAGTGACGATGACCAGCATCTCCCAGATTTTCCCCTTCTGGTATGGCGATCGGTTGTGTATCTTTCGGAGTTTCCGGCGGGCTCAACTCACCGGCGGCCAGAATCTCTTCGATGGCAGGAATGATTTTACCGAGTAGCTTGCTTTGGCGAAAATGATCGCGGCAAGCCAGCCTGACCTTTCTTTCCGGTTGCAGGGGTTTTCTGGCAGCTATCTCAAAGGCGATTGGCACCACGCTGTCGAATTTGAATATATCGGCGATGTCATAGACAAACGACTGGGGTTTTCCGGTATGGATGAAACCGACAGCGGGTGCGTACCCCGCAGCAAGGATTGCTGCCTCGGTAATGCCGTAAAGGCAGGCCGTGGCGGAACTCAAGCAGAGGTTGGGCAAGTCGCTGCTGTCCCAATCGGTGGCGTCGTAGTTGCGGCCCTTCCAGGTAACTTTGTGCCGTTGGGCCAGCATCTTGTAGATCTTCCGAACCCTGGCACCCTCGATGCCTCTGAGCTGATCGATGCTGCGGCGTTCCGGTGGCTTCTCCCCAAAACGCATCTCATACATTTTGCGCACGACTTTCAGGCGAGCGGTCTCTTCCAGCGCGAGCCTGGCCTGGTAGAGCAGCCGGTCGGCCCTGGCTCCACCGGGCTGACCTGAAGCATACAGGCGGACTCCGGCTTCCCCGATCCAGACAAGCAGCGTACCGACTCTCGCCGCCAATGCAGCGGCGCGGTGCGAAACCCGGGTGCCCGGCTCCAGCATCAGACAGGCGACGCTGCCGATGGGTATGTGAGTACGTACGCCGGTTTTATCGATGACGACGAAAGCGCCGTCCAGCACGTCTATTTCGCCCTTTTCTATAAAAAGCATGGAGATGCGTTCCTTCATCGCGATGGGTTTGAGTGGCGGCAACAAGGTTAAGCTCTCTGCCAAGCTGCGGGTGAACGTCGTTGGTGGAGTACAGCGTAGACAGTAATTTCAAGCTCCGACACCCGGTAGTAGACGGCGTAGGGAAAGAGACCTGTCAGTGCTCTACGAATTCCGGACTGGATTTCGGGAAACAGAAACGAGTTTTCTGAAATTCGTTCGAATAGCCGGTGGGGCTCATTTAAAAGTTGACCCCCAACGCCAGATTGTTGCCGGTCGTACCAAGCTATAGCGGATGCGATGTCCGATTCCGCTTCCTTGCGGATGGATAGCTTCATGGGCCCAGTCGTTTTTTCACGTTATCCCAACTGTCTGATTTCACGTCAGGATCGGCCAGTCGATTATCGATGATCTCTTTGTGCCAGCGTGGCACGGGTACTTCATCCTGCGATGCAGCAATGGAATCCCAGATGGCCTCTACCAGCTCCAGCTTGGTATCGACTGACATGGCTTCTATATCGGTTTGAGTGAGTTTTTTCATGGACTTAGTCAATGATTTGTACCTCTCCGAAAGTATGGGCTAGATACGGCGGACGAGCAACAGGCCGCAGCCCAAGGCTTTGGCGGGGCCGAGACCGCGGTACAGTGTTTGCGTGAATACATCCGGGTCGGTTACCGAGAGTATTCCGGTTAAGTCCAGTGAGCTGTATTGAATCGGTTTTGTCAGTCCTCTTTTAGAGGTTTTGTGTTGTTGGTAGCCTTCCGTGTTCAGTGTTTCCAATTTTCCGCCATTGCGTTCCAGTCTGGGAGACAACCAGGTTTCACCAGCCATCTGGGTCAATTCGTAGAGTGACTTGCGTTCACTGCCGGAGTTTAATCTCCAGTCACTTCGTATTTTAATATCCATGACCAGGTCATGGCGTTTATGTTTTCCGGAAGAGTCCTTTCGCGTGATGACCGGATTAGCCCGTAGACTGAAAGCGAGTTTCTCTCCTTTAAACAGTTTGGGTTGATATTTGCGTTCGTCGATCTGCCAGACGCCGTCTTTACCTTCCGGGGTGCGTTGTGAGACCAGATAAAATTGTGGCCAGCTATTGTAGTCATCCCGGCGAAACAGGAAGTCGCGTTCGGTATTCGGGTCATCGGAAAAGAGACGCCAAAGCATCTGGTGTTCCCGGTAACTGTCGTCCTCGCAGAGCTGTCGTGCCAGGATTCCGGTGTCGGCGTCAGTGCGTAAACGAATTCGGCTGAAATACATGGTTACTCCTCCCTGGCTTTTGCCGCGTAGTGTTCGCTGCGCATGTCAAACTGCCAGCGTTTACGATTGCGCAGCCGATCCCTGCGCGAATAGATCATCTGTGTCTCCATGCCTGGGTTGGTTTCGCTCTCTTCCCAGTAATAACGGATGTGATCCGGTGCTGCAATCGCCTGACCAAACCGGTGCAGGTCGGTGGTAAAATTTTCCAGCTGTTCCGTGATCAGTGGGCAAGTATCGAAAGCTGCTTTGAGATCTTTGGCCTGAACGATTCGTGGCTGCGCAGGAAAAGCCAGAGGACAGGATTTGCGGCCGAGATAGAGCGGAAGCTCCGGTCTTTGCAGCTTGTCGGCGATCTGTTGCAGTTTGAATGATGGTTCATTCTTTGACGTTAACGCGATCGTTGCAGCACTGTCGGTACGGTAGTCCCGCTGGGAGAGGATTGTGTGCAGTTTGTCTGCTTTCAGTTCATCCCGGCGGGTATAATGGCGAACCTTGCGCTGCTGCGGCGGCACCTGTGTGGTATGGTAGTCGCGCATCGCTTCACCGGGCCAATCCAGCCGGACAGCGACCCGGCATGAGTTCTCCAATGCCTGTAGCTGCTCTTCCTCATGCTGCCTTATCCCCAGCGCGGCCGCAACCAGGCCTAGCACCGCAGAGCGGGTGGGGTGGCTATGGCTGGGACGGAACTCGCCTACCGCGGTATCGCCCCAGGACGCCATCGCCCCATAAAGTTGAAACAGGAGATAGTCCTTCATCCTTTTATGCTCCAGCCGCGCAATCGATAATTCCCTGCAGTGAGCCCTCTCCGGTGACAGCATTTAAAACTGCAATCCGATCCGCGCCGTCGCCATAGACCGCATCCATTTTCTGCCGGGTCTGTTCCAGTACCTCGATGGAGCGGTTCAAAATATCTGAACCTCCAACCGGTTTCAGGAAGGCAACGGAGAGTGAACGGGGTTGCTGATCGCCCGATTCGCACAGGATATAGGATGCCCGCGCACGCGAAGCGAAGCTGTTCTGCTTGCCGCTGGGCGCGATGGTTGCAGCCGATTGAACCAGTGCGCCGATGGTCTTTGCAGCGAGCGCTGCATCGCCGGACAGGTTCTCGGTCAACAGTTCACGGTCGATACAAAGGTACAGATAGAAGAGCCCGGCGGCAAACTCGGTCTCACCCATATGTCCGGCGCCCATGTCCTCTTCCCCGCTGTTGAGATCGTCGACTGCGGTAAAAAAGTCGTCTTCTATGGACACCTTGTGGGTGCTGATGGCGTGGGCAACCTGAGCTGCGGCTTCAGTGTTGCAGTCCGGTCTTGATGCGAGCATCCGGCCGAACAACGCAATGTCGGCAGCGGTGTGTTTTTTGCGCAGTAAATCGAGCTGTATCTCTGTGGGTGCATTACCGCTTCCAGCGATCTCATCAATCAACGAATCGATTGCTTGTTTTTCTTCCGGACTGAAGTGTGCGAGCTGCTCGATTTCCAGTTCCGTCAACAGCGTCTCGGCTGTGGCGTCGTCTTTATCTTTTTTCGAAAGCGTCTTGAGTTTACCGAAGACACCCGCAATGGCTTTGGACCACTCAACAGCCTTTTTTTCTGAGATACCTTTTTCCAACAGCGATTGATAAACTTTCCGGCCCATCTCTTTGGTGCGGGTGCCTACATGTCCAGCCATTGCCATTTCGAAAGTTTCAGATTTACGCCACGCCCGTTTCAGGCTTTGGGAGGAGATGCGCAGGCGATTGGCGCCGCCCATCATCGCGGTTTTCGGGCGTCCGAGATCGTCGCGATTCAGGTTGGCGGGCGGGTAGGAGGTAAGCAGGTGAAGCTGTACGAACTTGTTCATATTTTTCTTCCTTGCAGGACAATTATCAGGCGGTTTTTGATTCAGGGGTGTTGGGGAAGTAGTCGAAAGCCCAGCGTTTACGCACCGGGTCGCCCCAGTAAAAAACGGAACTCATCAGGTCGGGCAGGTTGGCGGTGTGATCAAGCATCGGCAAAACACGGATCATGGCGCCGTAAAAATCATCCGCTTCACGTTGCAGCAGGCGGCGAAACCTGAGTTCGCTGACCTTGGGTGGATTTCCAGCCATCTGGTGGGCCAGGGTTTGACCGGTGGTTTTACGGACGTGGCTGAGAAGCCCGACCAGCGCAGCCAGGCGAATCTGCCAGTTCCACTCCTGTTCCAGCAGCGGTTGAAGCCGGCGGCAGAGGCGTGGAAAAGCGGGGTGAAACATCACCTTTTCCGGCATGTCGCAGCGGCGCAGTTCCGCTCTGGTTCCTTTATCGTTCTCCAGGCCCTGCCACCAGTGGGTGAGGATTCCTGTGGCGGCGGCATCCTTACTGAATAAATTTTTCAAGCGGCTTTCTCCTTATCCTCGCTGACGAACAGAGACTGCTTCAGTTTCTTGCTGTGAAGCCAGTTGTTGAGTTTTCGATTTGCCTGCGCAATGCGGCGGGGATTGACTGTTCCGAAATCACCACGCCCGGTCCAGTAATCGAAAAGCTGCAATGCGGTTTGTATTAAAAGACTATGCCAGTCGACCAACACCTCCTTGCCGGTTCCGCCGGATTTCAATTGGTCGCTGAGGCGTTTCAAGCTGGAGTAGAAACCGGTTTCGGTATGGCTGAAAAAAGCTTCAAGAAGAAAAGCGGTGTCGCCTTTGGCGTCGCCGGGGCGTTTGAACCAAGCATCTTTGATACAGCCTCGTACCATGTCGGCGGTGTCTGTGGAACTCTGGATTAGTATTTCGGTGAAAGCGGCAAACCGCTCTAGGATAGCGGGTTCCAGTGTGTAGAGCGGAAAGGTGGTTTCGTACCAGCAGCGGGCTTTATTGCTTTTCATATCGTAGCCAAACGCATGGATTTGAACTTGTTCGAATTGGTCTTCACGTCGCCGTTGTTCTAGGAAAAAGCTAACAACCTTGGCAACCTCATCATGCTTGTAACCGTTGATAGCCAATGAAGGCCAAATTCTGTATGAGAAACCTCCCGATTGAAGATGACGAAAAGCCTTTTTAGTTCCATCTTTATCGATAGAATATTTGGGCGATAGCGGATGTCTCCATACAGGATCATTCGAATAGCTAATACCGTTAGGCCGGGTCTGGTAGTTTTTATAAGCTTTTTTTGTTTCGGCTCCGCAAAGATCGCAAGATGTCTCTTCTTCGTTGTACCCTAAATAGATGCGGCGAGGCATTGCCCAATAGATTTGCGTTGTAGCAATATCTTGTGGATACGTATCACTTTTTATTACGGCTTTGATTAGCCGAGAGGGCGACAGCCAGGGAAACTGAGCCTCCATCGTTTTTGGAACAACAGTTACATTTAGCGAGTCGAAATCACTGTTTTCAAGAACATTAGTCCAAAGCGCTTCCCATAAAGTTTGATTAATACTGTCGGCGCTTGTTTGTATTCTTACTATTGTTGTCAGCGGTCCGCCTCCCCGCAGAGAAGTAAAGTGGCCGCGCCCACCTTCTGGTGAGTTTGTTTGTAAAGTGAATAAAGCGAGTGCCGCACATTTAGGGCATAGACAATTAATGCTACCTGGTTTGTTAAAGTGGGTTTCATTTGCATCGATTAGTAGGTTAGATATATCGACTGTTTTTATATCGCTTTCTTCGAGCAATGTGTGGTCCTGCATAAATCTCGGGCCCTCTCCGTCCGTTTCGAAAGCATAGGAGAAAGGCAGAAATTTTCCTTTGAGTGTTTCCGGCTGCGGTGGCTGTTCCAGCCAGTCGACCCATTGATCACCGTCTTCGGGTGGACAGGCAGTCTGCAATAAGCCAATCAGGAACTGCAGCAGTGCGCCGTTGAAGTCAGGGCGGGGGGCAGACAGTTCCAGCACTGGATCATCCGGATCGGTGATCTGCCAAGGGGCAATATGGCTTTCACCGCTTTCCCTGCGTACCGGGATCCATCGTGACTCAATCAGGTTCATAGCGTGCTTCCCTCCATCTGTTTGTACTCCTTTGCGGTCATGAGCCCTTGAGAGGAATCATAGA
Source organism: Gammaproteobacteria bacterium (assembly GCA_020445405.1). GTDB lineage: Bacteria > Pseudomonadota > Gammaproteobacteria > Chromatiales > Chromatiaceae > HKST-UBA178. The sequence goes on from JAGRGQ010000021.1 coordinate 7,114, forward strand.
AGAACGCTTGTAGATTCCCATTCAAGTCTTTTGCCGTTCCTTTCCAAATGCCGGATCTTTCCTTGACAAGTGGCAGCAATACCCCCCATTTCCCTTTTGCCGGTAATTGTTCCCGGCAGGAATCAATTACTCCAGACGGGATTTCCGGAAGCGGCGCGGTTTCGGCGAGCAATGCAGTCCGCATCGCAACACTGCTCTGCTGCCAGGCGAAAGGTGCCTGTTCGTGGAAGGGTTTGAGCTTGCCAATCTCCCAGCGTGCCAGCCAGACGGTCGTGGTCTCCTCGCCTAATCGTGTAGGCGTAATTGCTTCATCCCACCAGTTCGCGGTGTCAATGGTTGTGTAGCCGGCCTCTAGCTTCAAAGTATTTAAATGAGCAACGCTTGCCTTACACCTATCGTTAGCATAGGAGTCGTTACTTTTCTCACAGAGACCTCTTGGAATTTTTCTATCTGAACCATAGACCCCTTCGATCAATGCCCTGGCGTCTTCCGGCATCCTGAACCCGCGATTTTCACGCAACAGCTTCATGGTCAGCCATAGCTGTCCGTGGTCTTCATAAACTGCCTGAACCCTGGGAAATGTGCTCTTGAACCAGTCGGCATTGGGCTCGTCGCTCCAGGTAGGCGCGTGGATGGTCAGTGTGGGTTCCGGTCTCTGGTCCGTTTCTCCAATCCGGTTGCCCTGGGTGTCGCGCCGGTGGCGGTGCAGCCGGCCGGCGCGCTGGATGATCAGATCGATAGGTGCCAGATCCGTAATGAGATGATCGAAGTCCAGATCCAGGGATTGCTCAACTACCTGGGTGGCGATGAGGACCTGTCCCTTGCGCTGTTCGTGATTGCTATCTTTTCCAAACCCCTCCAGAACTCGTTGCTCGATAGCGAGACGGTCAGACAATGCGAAGCGGGCGTGGAACAGGTCGATTTCCCACTCCGGGTGTTGAGACTTCAGCTTGTGGTAGGCTTCACGCGCGTCCCCAACCGTATTGCGACTCCAGCAGGCGCACTGACTGCGGGCAACGCTGGCGGCGAGTCGTTGTTCCACTTGTTGAAAGTCGTCTACAAAATCCACCTGCACATGTCGGCAAACGGATAGACGCGTTTCTAGCGGGTATTCGCCATGCGTTTCACCATTGAAATGGGTCAGTAGCGGATAGGCGTTGGAGCTGAGTAACTGAGGCGGCTGTTTCAAGCCTTCGGTAAACGCATCCAGCAGTTGCTGGCGCTGGGATTGCGGGAGCGTGGCGGAGAGCAGAATGGAGCTGCCGCCCGCTATGGCGTGGGCGCGTAGAAGATTGCACAACAGGGGCCTCATATAGGCGTCGCAGGCGTGCACCTCGTCTACCACTAATACTTTGTGCATGAGTCCCAGCAGCCGCAGCGATTGGTGTCTGCTGGGCAGTATCCCGAGCAGCGCCTGGTCGATAGTTCCGACCCCCAGTTCCGCCAGCAGCGCTTTTTTCCGGCTGTCCGCCAGCCATTGGCCGCAATGGACGCTGGCGGGAGGCTCATCGCTGCTGTCGTATGCAGATTCCGGCAGATGAGTTTCGGGCAGCAGTGATTGACGGAATTTATCAGACAGGTTACGCGCGCTGTGGGCCAATACCAGCGATGGGTTGGTCTGGTTCTGATAAAGCTGGCGGTAGACATCGCCAAGTCGCGCATACATGGCGTTGGCGGTTGCCATGGTGGGGAGGGCGAAGTAAATGCCGCTGGCGAGATCTACCTGCATCAATCGGTGAGCCAGCAGGATGGCGGCCTCGGTTTTTCCGGCACCGGTGACGTCCTCCATAATGAACAGTTGCGGGCCGTCGCCAAGAGCGATCTCTATCGATAGTGTCTGAAGCGGTGTCGGCGCGATATTCGATGCAGCGGGAATCAGTTGTCGTAGCGTGAGTCCGGGAGCGGGGGTGGCCGGCAACAACTCGGTTTTGTTAACCGCCCGTTCAGCCTGACCAAGTGCAATTTTCCAGTAGTCCGCCAGCAGCACTGGGGTTGACCGGAAAGGAAAGTAGTCGGCATTGGAACCGAGCCAGTCGCAAAGCACGGCAAAGCCTGCCAGCCACCAGGAGACTTCTTTTGACTTGTCGGTTGATATGCCTGGAAAGACGAAGTTGTCAGCAAGCATGAGAGCGATCAGGTCGTCAACAAAATCGAGCGCCGCCTTTTGATCAGGCGGTTCGAATTGGTCGTCGACAAGGAAGCCCGCGCTATGTTTTTTTGGAGGCTGTCCATGATGCCCGGTGACCGAATTAATCCAGTAGTCTACTGACTGTAATCCTCCGCGCTGTCTTACTTTCTGCAGCACACCACGTGCTTGCAGATGTGTTTTTAACCGCTTCCGCCAAAAGGCGTACCCGAGATAGTCGTGGCGCTCGGTATAGGGTTGTCTGCTTTTCCGCTGTTGCAGAGCTGCCAGCAGATCCGGTTTGAGTTGCTGAAAGCTGACGGAATACTTGCCCAAATCGTGCAGTGCGAGAAAGAATACGATCCAGCGGATCAGGCTCTCTTCATCCAGGCCGGCGATATCCGCCAGCCCCTCTCTCAGTGGCCGATGCGCCAGCAGCAGGCGTTTTCCAACCGCCGCCACATCCAGACAATGATAAGGCAGCAGATGATAAGGCTCGCCGGCACCCTCGCCTTCCCGGGCCTTTCCCCAGTACCGGTGGTAGTGCGCTTGATTCATGCGGAAATCCCTCTCGCGGTTTTTATTTCTTATATCATATTCAAGGGCTCAACCGGTGAGTCCGCCGGTTTGTCGTTTCTTGACAATGGTTACTGGCTTGGCTACGCAGGGAATCGGTGTCCGTTCAGAAACGGCATCATTCGTCATTCCGTATATGCCGGAATAACGGTAGGGGCGGTTTCCGGATGGAGCGTCAGCCCATTGCCGGACTTCGCAAGCTCAGTCCAACCCACGCAAGCTGCATCGTTTCAGTCGTCCGGGTAAATATCCACCGCGGACCGCAACTTCTCCGCCACCAGTCGGCGCAGCTCCTCGGGCTCTGCCACCTCCACATCCGGCCCGTACTTGAGGATGTCCATGATCAGTTCCGGTGTCTGGTTGTAAGGGACTCTCAATTCGTAGCGCCCGTCGTCGAGCCAGCGGCTCTGCTGGTCCGGGTGCCACTGCTCAGCCGCCACCCAGCGCGCCCGTTCCGGCCGGAACAGCAACACAGCGGTCTTGTCGGCACCGCCGGAGAAGATGCCGTAGGCGCCGGTGCTGTAGTCGCGCAGGCTCTGTTCCGCGACCTCTTTCGCCGTACTCTCCAGCATGCGCGCCTTGCGGATGCTGTCGAGCGCAAAAGTACGCAAGCCCTGACGCAGGTGGCACCAGGCTTCCAGGTACCAGTTGTCGCGGTAATGGAGCAGACGCTGGGGCGACAGCTCGCGCTCGCTCGTTGTCTCCTCGCCGCGTTTATAGTAGTGGACGGCAAGCCGCCTGCGCTGAGCCAGTGCGCTGGCGACGGTCTGGAAGAACTCGCCGGGCGACCGCGGGGTGGCGCGCAGGATGCGGATCCGCCGGCCGATCTGGTCGCCGCCGCTGTGCTGTGCCTTCAACAGCTCCCCGATATGGGCCTTCAACGGTGCCAGCTGGCGCTCCAGCAGTCCGGGCTGCACCTCTTCCAGTAACTGTTGTACGCTGAGCAGCGCATGCAGTTCGGAGGCGTTGAACCAGACGCCCGGCAGTTCGTACATCTCGCCGTATACGCTGTCGCGGGCATAGTAGTAGCCGTTGCGTGCGCGGTCGTACTCGATCGGGGCGTTGAGGTAGTCGCGCATGTTGTCGACGATGCGCTTGGCGGTTGCCCGGGAGCACTCCAGCACCTGCTCGATCTGCTGTCTGGAGACCGGATTGCGGTGGCTGCTGAGTAGCTGATGCAGGGCGAAGATTCGGTCGAAACGGTCCACTTGACTGTTCGGATTACGGGGAGTCGGCGCGCGCCCGGCCCGGCGCGGGAATGTCCATCTCCCACAGGCGTTCCAACTGGTAGAAGTCGCGTACCTTCGGCTGCATGACATGCACCACCACGTCATTGAGGTCGATCAGCGCCCATTCACCCTCGTTGGCGCCCTCGACGCCAAGCGGCGCCTCGCCCGCTTCCTTGGCCTGGAAGGCGACCGTTTCGGCAAGGGCTTTGACGTGGCGGCTGGATGTGCCGCTGGCGATGATCATGATGTCGGTGATGCTGGTTTTTCCACGGACGTCGAGTATCTTGATATCGCTTGCTTTCATGTCGTCAAGGGCCTTGACGACCAGATCGCGGAGTTGTTCTACCTGCATGCTGTTACCTGATTGCGGAACCTGGGGTGGATTTTAACTGATGCCCCGGCTTTCCGCACCGTAAACCTGAACAACCGCTGTTGCGCGAACATCGGGCAGGAGATGATTGGGATTGCGCGCGATTACGCCCAGTCTCCCGGCTTCAGTCGCTCCGCCGGCAGTGTCATGTGTCAGCGGTAGAGCCCTTGCTGCTGAATAATCGACAATACCGCTTCCGGAAGCAGGTAGCGCGGACTCAGACCCATGCGCAGCATGGCGCGGATCCGGGTGGCCGAGATATCGAGCTGGGTGACCGGCAGGAAGAGGATCCGTCCCGCGCTGCTGCTGTTCAGTGCATTCGGCGCGGCGACTGTGCGCTCCGGGTAGATTTCGGGTCTTGCCGTACCCGGGCGCTGCATAACCACCAGATGCGCCTGTTTGAGAATCTCACCAGGTTTGTGCCAGCCTGGGAATCCACGGAACGCGTCCGTACCCAGCAACAAGCAGATCGGTTGTTCTCCCAGCTCCTCCCGCAGGGAGAGAAGGGTATTGAGGGTATAGGATTTGCCGCTGCGCGCCAGTTCGCGATCGTCGACCCGGAAGCGCGGTTCATCCGCTACAGCGGCGCGGACCATTGCCAGGCGGGTTTCGGCGCCGGAGGCGAGAACGTCTCGATGAGGCGGATTCAGCAACGGAATCAGGCGGATCTGCTCCAGGTTGAGCGTCTGTTGCACATCCAGTGCGGTACGCAGGTGGCCGTAGTGGATTGGATCGAAACTGCCGCCGAGGATGCCGATCATAAGACAGGGCAGAAGGCTAAGCCATCAGCATACAAGCTACACCAGATCATTTTTTCAGCACCCTGGCACTGTCGTAACGCTGCTCCGCAGTTTATTTTCGTATGTGTCCATCGCCCAGTACGACGTATTTCACCGACGTCAATCCCTCCAGGCCAACCGGGCCGCGGGCGTGGAACTTGTCCGTGGAGATGCCGATCTCGGCGCCCAGGCCATACTCGAATCCGTCGGCGAAGCGGGTGGAAGCGTTTACCATCACCGAGCTGGAGTCCACTTCGGTAAGGAAGCGCCGTGCGCGGGTGTAGTTTTCTGTTACGATGCTGTCAGTATGCTGGGATCCATAGCGATTGATGTGGTCGATCGCCGCATCCAGATCCGGTACCACACGGATAGCGAGGATTGGCGCCAGATACTCGGTCTCCCAATCCTGCTCATCAGCGGGTTTAGCCGCTTCGCCGATCAGCTGGCAGGTGATCGGACAGCCACGCAGTTCCACCCCTTTTTCCCGAAACGTGACGGCCAGCCGGGGCAGCATCTTTTCCGCGACTCCCTCCGCCACAAGCAGTGTCTCCATAGTATTGCAGGTACCGTAGCGCTGAGTCTTGGCGTTGATCGCAATGTCGTAAGCTTTCTTCGAATCAGCCTGGTCGTCGATGTAGACATGGCAGATGCCATCCAGATGCTTGATGACCGGTACTCTGGCCTCGTTGGAGATGCGCTCAATCAATCCCTTGCCGCCGCGCGGGATAATCACATCAACGTATTCCGGCATGGCGATCATACTGCCGACCACAGCCCGGTCGGTGGTGGCGATCACCTGCACCGCATCGGGCGGCAGGCCGGCTTGCCGCAGCCCGGTATGAATGCTGTCGGCAATCGCCAGATTCGAGTGAAGCGCTTCTGAGCCGCCCCGCAGTATGGTGGCGTTGCCCGACTTCAGGCAGAGAGCGGCAGCGTCCGCGGTAACGTTGGGGCGTGATTCGTAAATGATACCGACGACCCCAAGCGGTACGCGCATGCGCCCGACCTGGATGCCGCTGGGCATATAATTCATGTCGAAGATACTGCCTATCGGATCGGGCAGCGCGACGATCTGGCGCAGACCGTTGATCATGCTGTCGATGCGCGCCGGCGTCAGCTCAAGACGGTCCAGCAGCGCACTGTCCAGCCCCTTGGCGATTCCGGCCGCCAGGTCTTTTTTGTTTGCGCTTGCCAGTGCAATGTGATTGCGGTCAAGATCATCCGCGATGGCGCTCAATGCCGCATTTTTTTCACGGCTGCTGGCGCGGGCGAGAATGCGCGAGGCGGTTCGTGCCTGCGCGCCAACTTCATGCATGTAACGTGTGACGTCTTTTATTGTGTCGGACATGGTTTTTTCGATCGGTCAGGTCAACTATCCACGTACCTGGCCGGAAACATCATCGCCCGTCACAGCTGCGCATGCCGGAATCCAGGAGTTTGCCGGTTTAACTGGATTGCGATGCTGGTCGCGATGACGGGGTTTTACTAACCCGGTGTTTCCGGACAGGGACTGTCTTGGCGAATTCTAACAGAAGGCGGGCATGGGAGTGGATAGTGTTGTGATTCCGGTGCTTCTCAGCCACCGCGGGGGAGGGGTTCGTGTTCCCGTGACAACCCGCCCATGCCTGCCGCACCGGCTGTTCCCGCGACAATTTCCCGCATCAGCAGCCAAGGGTCGCCGGGCTCCCGCCCTTTGATGGCCCGGTCGGTGCGGCCGCAGAGCTGCAGTAGCCGTCGCCACTCCGCCGGTTTCAGTCGCTGCAGGCTCTTTATCACCAGCGGCTTGCGCTTTTCCCACACTTCACTGCGCGCCCCCACCGCCTGCCGCGCGCTGCGGCCCCCGGCTATTTCACCGGCCAGGCTGACCAGTAGCCGCAGTTCCCGGGTAAGCGCCCAGAGTACAACCGGCTCGGGCGTGCCTTCCGACTGGAGACCATTGAGTATTCTGATGCAGCGGCTGAGATTTCCTTCCAGTGCTGCATCTATCAAGCCGAAAACGTCATAGCGGGCGCTGTCCGCCACCGATTCGGCGAGCTGCTCGGGAGTGATCACTCCGGGGCCGTAAAGCAGTAAAAGTTTTTCAATCTCCTGGCGGGCGGCCAGCATGTTTCCTTCTGTGCGCTCGGCCAGCATGGGGATGACATCCGCTGCCGGAGCAAGCCCGGCGCTGCGCATGCGCTGCATGATCCATCGCTGCAGATTGCTGCCCTCGATCGGCCAGATCAGAACCGTCACGCCCACTTTGTCGAGCGCTTTGAACCATTTGCCCGTGGATTGACTTTTTTCGAGTTTCGGCAACGTAATCAGCAGCAGCACGTCTTGCGGCAGCTGAGCTGTGTACTCGATCAGCGCCTTGCTGCCTTCGTTGCCGGGTTTCCCGGACGGAATTCTCAGATCGATAATACGTTGCTCTGCAAACAGGGACAGACTGTTCGCTTCGGTCTTCAGGCGACTCCAGTCGAAGCGTGCGTCCACTTCCAGTATTTCGCGTCCGCTGTAGCCGCAGCGCTGCGCCTGACGGCGGATATTGTCCGCCGCTTCACTCATTTGCAGGGGTTCGTCGCCGCTCAGCAGGTAGACTGGGGCAACTTCTTTCTGCAGTTGTGTCTGCAGTTGGTCTGCAGCGATCCGCATCGGTCAGATTCCCCTTCGAATGGCAGTTTCCGCGCTGCAGGCGCTGCGCACCTCATCTGCGCCGGCTTGCATCGCGTTTCAGCGAAGCTGCAGCGAAACGCGCCGCAGTATCTGATCCGACATGCGGCGCCACATATCCTCGCGCAGGTTGCTCTCCTCCAGCTGGCTTCCCAGCACCTGATTCTTTCTATTGGTGTAAATCTGAACCAACTCAAGGGATTGCGCTGGCACGCGTACGTTCCCGGCACGGTCGACAAGCTCAAAGCCGAGCCTTTCGCGCAGTTCGTACTCCACTACCTTTCCTCTGTTGTCTACCGTCTGTACCCGCCGGTCGCTTTTCCTGCCGGTGATGCGCAGCGTGCTGGATGCTTCCGCCGGGTTATCGGTAACCGCTATGTCCGAATTGACAAACAGATCCTCGAGCTCCAGTTTCATAAAGTCGCCGTGAGCCAGTCCCCGGATGTAGAGCGGACTGATATCGGCTGGCAGGAGTGCGTCGGATGCTCCGGTTCCGCGCAGATGAAAACCACAGCCCTGAACCAGCGTGGCCAGCACCAGGAGCAGAAGATATCGAACGGCTGTCGTTATTTTCATCGGGCCGGGATTCCTGTTCGGGTGGTCATTTGGCGACGATATTAACCAGTTTACCCGGTATCACGATAACTTTTCTTATCTGCGCGTCAACAATGAATTTACGTACGTTCTCGTCCATCATGGCGGCCTGTTCGATGGCGCTCTGATGTGCGTCTGCAGCGATCTGTATTTTGGCCCGGACCTTGCCGTTCACCTGAATCACATACTGGATGTTCTCCAGTTTCAATGCATCCTCATCCGGCTGCGGCCAGTGGCTTTCCAGTATGTCGTCGCCGTATTTCAGTTCCCGCCACAACCTATGGGCGATATGCGGAGCGATCGGTGCCAGCAGTTGTAATACGATGCCGAAACCTTCTCGCAGCAGCACCCTGTCGGCCGCACTGTCCTCCAGTTTATAAAGTATGTTGATGATCTTCATACAGGCGGAGACCACGGTGTTGAACTGCTGGCGGTCATAATCGAAGCAGGCCTGTTTCAGCGCGGCGTGAATCTCGCTCCGTTCGTTCTTCAGCCCGTCGCCGGTCTCCCGGGCGGCGTTCCCGGAGTGTTGCAGCGCCTCTCTCCGGCTCCACGCCAATCCCCAGAGCCGTTTCAGAAACCTGTGGGCGCCCTCCACCCCCTCGTCGCTCCACTCCAGCGACTGGTCGGGTGGTGACGTGAACATGGTATACAGGCGCACGGTATCGGCACCGAAGCGGTCTATCAGGGTCTGCGGATCTATGCCGTTGTTTTTGGACTTCGACATCTTTTCGATGCCGCCGATCTCGACCGGTTCTCCGTCCAGCCTGAGGCGCGCGCTGATCACCTGACCCCGTTCACCCAGTTCACGCTCGACATCGGCTGGATTGAACCATTGAAAACTGCTGTCATCGTTACGCCGGTAGTAGGTCTCCGCGACCACCATGCCCTGCGTCAACAGTCGGGTGAAGGGCTCATCTGATTTCACCAGTCCGGCGTCGCGCATCAACTTGTGGTAGAAACGCGCATAGAGCAGGTGCAGGATGGCGTGCTCGATACCGCCTATGTAGTGGTCCACCGGAAGCCAGTAGTCAGCGCGATTGTCGAGCATGGCCTGGTTCGAATCCGGGCAGGTGTAGCGGGCATAATACCAGGAGGACTCCATGAAGGTGTCGAATGTGTCGGTTTCGCGTTCCGCTTCGCCCGCGCATTGAGGACACCGGGTCCGGTACCACTCGGGCATCTTTTTGATCGGCGACCCGCCGGTGGCGTCGAATTCGACATCCTCCGGCAGTGTCACGGGCAAATCCTCGACCGGCACCGGGACGATTCCGCAGTTGTCACAGTGGACCATGGGAATGGGTGAGCCCCAATAGCGTTGACGCGATACGCCCCAGTCCCGCAGGCGGTACTGGACCTGCTTCTCTCCCAGCCCCTTCCCGGACAGGTCGGCGGCGATCGCATCTACCGCTGCATCGTATTTCAGTCCATCGTAAGGTCCCGAATTGACACAGACGCCCTCTCCTTTATTCGCGTACCACTCCTGCCAGGCGTCGGTGGTGAAGCGCTCGCCAGGGAGCTGGATTACCTGTTTGATCTTTAGTCCGTATCTTTTGGCGAAGTGGAAGTCGCGCTCGTCGTGCGCGGGCACTGCCATGACCGCCCCTTCGCCGTATCCCCAGAGCACGTAGTTGCCAATCCAGACCGGGATCTGTTCACCGGTCAGAGGGTGTGTCACGCTGATCCCGGTGGGCATGCCTCGCTTCTCCATGGTTGCGAGATCGGCTTCCGCCACGCTGCCCTGCCGGCACTCCTCGACGAATGCAGTCAATTGAGGATTGGAACGGGCAGCATGCCGGGCGAGCGGGTGCTCCGCGGCAACGGCACAGAACGTGATGCCCATGATGGTGTCAACACGGGTCGTATAAACCCAGAGCTTATCCTGTTTGCCTTCCAGTTCGTAGGGAAAGGCAAAGCGCACACCGTGCGATCTACCGATCCAGTTACGCTGCATGGTGCGCACCTGCTCCGGCCAGCTCTCCATGCTGTCCAGTTCTTCCAGCAATTCGTCCGCATAGTCAGTGATTCTTACGAACCACTGGGGGATTTCGCGCCGCTCCACCAAGGCACCGGAACGCCACCCACGGCCATCGATTACCTGCTCATTGGCCAATACCGTCTGGTCAATCGGATCCCAGTTGACCACCGAGTGTTTGCGGTAAACCAGACCTTTTTTATACAGCTCGATAAACAGCCACTGCTCCCAGCGGTAATACTCCGGCCGGCAGGTAGCCAGTTCTCGGCTCCAGTCGTAACCAAATCCCAGCTGTTTGAGCTGGTGCTTCATGTAATCGATGTTGCTGTAGGTCCATTTTGCCGGTGCCATGTTGTTCTTGATTGCTGCACCCTCGGCCGGCAGACCGAAGGCGTCCCAGCCCATGGGTTGCAGCACGTTCTTTCCCTGCATGCGCTGATAGCGTGCGATCACATCGCCGATGGTGTAGTTACGCACGTGTCCCATATGCAGTTTGCCGCTTGGGTAGGGGAACATGGAGAGGCAGTAGTACTTCTCCCGCCGGGGATCCTCAGTGACCCTGAAACTGTTGTTCTGCCCCCAGTAGGACTGGGCATCGGCCTCTATTTCGGCCACTTCGTAGCGCTCTTGCATGATGGTTTTACGAATAGGGTTGGAGTGTTTGAATAATCGGACAAGGATACCGCAGCCGGGGGTATACATGAAGAACCGCATGGGCTTGTTTTCTTGTGCCCATGGTTCAAACTTATATCAGGATTCCATCAGGTTTCCCGATGACAGGCAGTAGCGTGGGAGGTGCCGAGAATGACCAATGAGAGGAAGCGTGATCCTATCGATCGCATGACCGATGCGTATGAGCGAATGCTCGAACGGGTTGATGGACTGTTGGAGGTGGCAGAGAAGAGCACCTTGCCAACGCTGCGGCGCGCGCTTGAACAAGCCCGGGAAAAGGCGGTGGAACTGAACGAATTGACCCGGGAAGAGGCGGAGAAACTGACCGTATACGTGGAGCGTGATATGAAAGATGCTGCCCATTTTCTGCTGGAAACCGGGTCGGAATTCCGTCAATGGTGGCAATTCGATGTGCAGATGATTGAACAGCGGATGATGGAGATGTTCGCCAATGTTGCTGACAAAACCCGTCTCGAACTGGAGAGATTGGCCGACCAGGCACGGGAGGCATCGCTGTACCATACCGGTGAGGTAACCGGACCGGGTACATTACTGTGCAACGGTTGTGGAAAAGAGCTTCACTTTCATCAGGCTGGCCGCATACCGCCCTGCCCGGGTTGCCACGGCACCGGTTTTAAGCGTCCTTCGTCCCCGGTTTCCGGTTGAGTCAGCAGATGGCAGTTAATTTACCTCCTCGTACCAGGCGTCTTTCGTTATCCCGGCAAAAAGTGGGATGCTGAGGTGAGTGCGGGTTGCCCAGGTTCCGTATTCTGATCAGATCCGGTGTACTCACCGCAGGAAACAGGATGTTTCCAGCTCTCCAGGCACGAGCAAATCAGCGATCCTCTCAGCGACTTTGTCAATTGGCCAGCAGACCGTCCTGCTCCTGAAAGGCCAGTTCCGAGGATTGCAGGAAGATCTCCTGGATCTCGCCGGCGGTGAGCCCGGCAAAGCCGATGGGCGCGTTCTCTTCCTGCTCAAATGAACGGGCGCAGAGAAGTGCCTGGCCGATGGTTCCCTCGTGTGTCAGCAGCGCCTGCTTAACCTGTTCGGAAACAGATATCCTTTCGAGTATCTTCGTCATCGGCTGACCCAGCAATCGATCGAGTACGGAAAGCAGACCGACGGTAAACGCCCCTTCATTTGTTCGCTTCTCCACCGCCGCTGTCAGTTTGGCGCACATATGTGCTCTGACCAGGGCAACGGTGAACAGCTCTTCCGGCTGATCCTCGACCCGGGAGATGGCGATCAGACTGGCCCAGCCGCGCAGGCGCTGAAGACCGAGATAAATTATCGCCTGCTGAATCGACTCTATCTTGCGTGGCATGGCCAGGGAGGCCGAATTGAGATAGCGCAGGATCCTGTAGACCAGCCCCGGATCCTGAGCAATCAGGTTTTCGAGCTGTTTCGGGGTCGCTTCAGGATCGTTAAGTTTGGCGATGAGCTTCAGCGTGATCAGCTGATTTTCACTCAGGCGCTTGCCGGCCACGACATTGGGACGCGAAAAATAGTAACCCTGAAGCAGATCGAAGCCAAGCTCGTGAAGCTTCCGGTACTCCTCTTCGGTCTCAACTTTCTCTGCCAACAGCAGCAGGCCGTTTCGATGCAATTTTTCTAACTGTGCCGGCAGCTTGCTCCAATCCAGCGCCGGGACTTCCAGCTTCAGGATATCGACATGTGGTATCAGAGGGAGCCACTTGTCGTCGAATGCGAAATCATCCAGTGCCAGGGTATAGCCTTCTGCATCAAGCGCCGAGATGCGCTGGATGAATTCGTCGTCCACCCTGATGTCCTCCAGTATTTCCAGCACCAGACGCTCTTTGTCGAAAGGAAACTCGGGCAAGTCCATCAGCAGGCTGCGGGTCATGTTGAGGAAAACTCGATGATTGCCCGCGATTCTGTCCAGACCCATCTCGGTAAAGGCGTTGAGCATTAACCTGGAGGTGGCCCGGTCGCCGTCCATGCGGGGTGCGCCGCTGGTATGCCCCTCGCGGTACAGCAACTCATAGGCGTAAACCCTCAGTCGCCGATCAAAGATTGCCTGCCTGCCGATAAAATAGTCCTGCATCTCAATCTCGAGATCCCGATCCTGAGAGCTGTGGCGGCCCGATCTGGCTTTACTTAAACCCTGATCCAGGGAGCGAGGGCGGAGGGTGGAGGGCCTTTATCGGTGCGTAGGAGCGTATCCGGATTTCAATCCGGTGCCTTCCGGCCGACCTGGCCCTCGATGCTTTAATTTATTTGATCTTCGCCTCTTTATACATCACATACTTGCGGATCTTGGGATCGAATTTCTTGATCTCCATCTTGCCGGGCATGTTGCGCTTGTTCTTGGTGGTGGTGTAGAAATGACCGGTACCGGCGCTTGAGACGAGCCTGATTTTGTCACGCATGTTTTAATCCTCTTCAGACCTTTTCGCCACGGGTACGCATATCGGACAGGACGGAATCGATACCCCGTTTGTCGATGATACGCATGCCCTTGGAGGAGATACGCAGGCGCACCCAGCGATTTTCGCTCTCCACCCAGAAACGATGATAGTGCAAATTGGGCAGGAAACGACGTTTTGTCTTGTTGTGTGCATGGGAGACGTTGTTTCCCGTCACCGGCCGCTTACCCGTAACCTGGCATACTTTGGACATTGTCGGATCCTCAAAATTTCCTGTTCGGCCGCCACGTCGGACAGCGCGGTAAATTGATTCTAAGCTCCAGGGAGCGAAAGAGGCGGATTTATATCAAAGTGGCGCTGAAATTACAAGCGCCGAAGGTGCAGGGCCGGGAGCAAAGTGAAAATCCGCTTCGTCTGAAGTTCCCCACCGTCAGCCCGCTTTTCAGAGCAAGCCCCTCTCCGCCATTGAGGCAAAAGTGCCGGCGGCAACCACTACATGATCGAGCACCCGAACATCCACCAGCGCCAGCGCGTCGCGCAGCCGAAGGGTGATGCTTCGGTCCGCGGTACTGGGTTCGGCCACACCTGAAGGGTGATTGTGCGCCAGGATGAGCGCGGCCGCGTTGTGGTACAGCGCCCGCCGCACCACCTCCCGGGGGTACACACTGGCACCGTCGATGGTGCCGCGGAACAGCTCTTCGTATTCTATCACCCGGTGACGGTTGTCGAGAAAGAGGCAGGCGAAGACTTCGTTGGGATAACCGGACAGGCGTGCCTCCAGGTAGGCTCGGGTGTGAGAGGGGCTGGTGAGAACGTCTCGACGAGCCAGCGTTTCGCGCTGATGGCGCCTCGCCATCTCCAGAACTGCCTGCAGCTGTGCATACTTGGCGTTGCCCAGGCCGCGACTGGCGCAGAATGTCGCACGGTCCGCGGCTAACAGAGCCCTGAGATCGCCGTATTCCAGCAACAGATCCCGGGCAAGAGAGACGGCGCTTTTCCCGCGCACCCCGGTGCGCAGAAATATAGCCAGCAATTCGGCATCGGAGAGAGCCGCAGGACCTCGAGTAAGCAGTTTCTCCCTGGGACGATCGTCCCTGGGCCAGTTGTTGATAGCCATATCGATCTCCTTATCAATATTGCGCGGCCGGTCAAGTCGGACAGAGAGCGTAAGCATAGTGCAATCGACTGTTCCCCGCCATCCGGCGGTTCTCTATCGGTACCGGGCATGTCCGGTTTTCCCAGGCAGATGTTTGGTTTCACTTTCCGCGGGCTCTGCATTGGGTTAACCTTGCGGCTTCATCGCCTTGAATTTGCTGGATAACACAACCGAATGTCAGCATTGTCCGGAAGAAAGATACTCGTTGGAGTAAGCGGTGGCATAGCCGCCTATAAAACCGCACAGCTGATCCGGCTGCTGCGTGGGGCTGATGCCGAGGTGCGGGTGGTGATGACGCGGGCTGCCGAGCAGTTTATCACCCCCATGACGCTGCAGGCACTTTCGGGGCAGTCGGTGCGTCAATCGCTCTTCGATCCGGCGCACGAGGCGGCGATGGGGCACATAGAACTGGCCCGTTGGGCGGATCTGATTCTTGTGGCTCCGGCAAGTGCCGATTGCATGGCGCGCATGGCTGCCGGTATGGCGGATGATCTGTTGACCACAATCTGCCTGGCCAGTGAGGTGCCGATTGCCCTGGCGCCCGCAATGAATCAGGGTATGTGGCGCAACCGCGCTACGGCACAGAATGTCAGAACACTCACCCAGCGGGATGTGCGGATGTGGGGCCCAGCCGAAGGTGACCAGGCATGTGGCGAAACGGGCCCGGGGCGCATGCTGGAACCGGAGCAGCTTTTGCATTTGGTCCAGGAATCCTTTTCCAGGGGTTCGGCTGCAGGATTGCGGGTGCTGTTGACCGCAGGACCTACCCGGGAGCCGATCGATCCGGTTCGCTACCTCAGTAACCGCAGTTCTGGGAAGATGGGATTCGCATTGGCCCGGGCTTTTTCCGCGCAGGGGGCGGAGGTAACGCTGATCTCCGGCCCGGTTACGCTGGCGACTCCGGCCGGTATCAGGCGCATCGATGTCGAGACTGCGCTGGAGATGGAGGCGGCGGTGATGGCACGGGTGGAGAATTGCGATATATTCATCGGCTGTGCTGCGGTAGCCGACTACCGTCCCGCATTGGCGGTCGATCAGAAGATCAAGAAATTGACCCAGAGGCGGAGTATCGAATTGGTACGTAATCCTGATATTCTGGCGACCGTTGCCGCCCGCCCCAAGCCCCCGTTCACGGTTGGTTTTGCAGCCGAGACAGAGCGACCGGTCGAGTATGCTCAGGAGAAGCGCAAAGCTAAAGGTGTTGATATGATTGCCGCCAATCTGGTTGCAGCCGCGGAAGGCGGCTTTGAGCGCGACGAAAACTCACTGATAGTGTTATGGGAAGGGGGAAGAAGGGACCTGCCTATGACTGATAAGCCGCATCTTGCCCGGTTGCTGGTGACCCAGGTTTTGCTCAACTATGAAAAAAAGCATTCAACTGAAGATACTTGATCCCCGTATCGGTGACGAGTTCCCCATGCCGGCCTATGCTACGGAGGGTGCCGCGGGCATGGATTTGCGGGCAATGCTTAATACTCCCCTGGAACTGGGACCTGGCGAGACGCATTTGATACCGACCGGGGTGGCGATACATATCGAGGACACGGGGCTGGCGGCGATGATACTGCCGCGCTCGGGATTGGGTCACAAGCATGGAATCGTGCTTGGAAATCTGGTGGGACTGATAGATTCCGATTACCAGGGTCAACTGTTTGTCTCCTGCTGGAACCGCGGCCGGCAGCCGTTCCGGATCGAGGTGGGGGATCGCATTGCCCAGCTGGTGATGGTTCCGGTGATCAGGACCGATTTTCAAGTGGTCGACGAATTTTCCGATTCCAATCGGGGGGAGGGTGGATTTGGACATTCCGGCAGACAGTGAATCTGACTTGGGTTGCGGCTGTATGGACCAGCATGGATACCGATACCAATGGCGCTGAGAGCGAAGCGGAAGCAAAAAGAACCAGGCACGGGCGGAACCGCCGGCAGATTGTCGTTTAAACTGATTCTGGCGTTGCTGATTATTTTTGCCGTTGTGGGCATGGCCTTGTACCTGCTGCAGCAACAGGGTGCAAAAGCGCGGGGTTTGGCGCGGGTTGAGGCCGCTGCCCAGGGTATTGCCGGCAGGCTATCCTCCGTGATCAGCATCCATACGGGCATTTTGACCAGATTCGTTCAGAATCCCGATCTTGCCGTGGCACTGGAAGCGGAAGACTGGGCCGGCATCCGGCGCCAGGAGAACAGTTTGAAGCGTCTGTTGCCCGAAGTCATCGCGGTCAGATTTCTGCCATTTGAGTGGGATCAATTGAATCCGAAAGCAAATCCCCCGATCAGTTTTGCCACGCTGGAAATGTTGCGTGGGGTCGAGCGAACGGGAAAGCCTTCCGCTGCCGAGGTCCATCAACCGGGAGAGGCGCAACCGCATATCGCGCTGGCAGCCCCGGTGCTGAATGATAAGACCGGTGAAACAGTGGGCATCGCTCAGCTGGCGCTGCCGGTCAGTATCCTGAACGGGGTTTTCGTGGGTGGCATGGATTATGGCGGTGAGATTGGCCTGCAGCAGGTGGTCGATTCCGGCCGGACAACGTTGGCGGAAAGTACGCCTGGAGTGACTGCCCAAGGTGAAATGGATGGTGAAGTGGCAGTACCAGGCTCTCTCTGGCGGCTGGTTTACCGTGGGGGCTCCAGTGCCCGGGGCTCGCTCGATCAGACAATGGTCTGGGGTCTGCTGGGTCTCGCGCTGGTGCTTTCAGGTGTGGTGGTGGGGGTGCTTTTACGGGGTTTGAGCCGTGCCTTGAAGCAGGACGGCTCGACGCTTATGACACTGCTGAAATCATTGCTGTCGGGCGGTGGTGAACGTCCGCCGCCACGGGCAGCAGTACCCGAGCTGCAGGAGGTGATGAATCTGTTGGCCCGGCCCGGTGTCGATCTGAGCACGACTGCTATCGGGCTCCCCGCGAAGAAGCGGGAGGAGATGGCGGCGGTGGCGTCTGCGGTGGAAAAGGCGCGTCTGGGAGCTGAGTTGGCCGGGAGTGCCAAATCGGTGCTGGTATCAACGGTTTCCGAAGAGATATTCCGGGCTTACGACATCCGCGGGGTGGTCGATGAGAATCTGTTTTCCGATACGGTGTACCAGATAGGGCGTGCCTTCGGCAGCATCGCGGGCGAGCAGGGGGAGCAGACGGTCATCATTGGGCGTGACGGGCGCAATTCCAGCGAATCACTCTCCGAGGCGCTGGCGCGCGGACTGACGGAGAGTGGCAGGGACGTCGTGGATATCGGCTTGGTTCCCACGCCAACCCTTTATTTTGCCACGCATTTCCTTGGCAGCAGTTCTGGCGTTATGGTGACCGGCAGCCATAATGCGCCGGAGTACAACGGATTGAAGGTGGTGCTTGCAGGCGAGTCTTTGTCGTCGGATCAGATCAAAGAGATTTACCAGCGAATCGTCGATGACAATTTGAGCAGCGGTAACGGAAAAATCAGCCGCCAGGATCTGGTGCCCGACTATATCAGCCGAATCACCGAAGACGTACAGCTATTGGGCTCCCTCAAGCTGGTGATCGATTGCGGCAATGGAGCGGCATCGGTTGTGGCACCTTCGCTGTTCCGGGCGCTCGGCTGTGAAGTGAGCAACCTTTATTGTGAAGTTGACGGTAATTTTCCCAATCATCACCCGAACCCCGGCGACCCCGACAACATGCAGGCGCTGATCGAGAGAGTCAAGAGCGAAGGCGCGGACCTCGGCGTCGCTTTCGATGGCGACGGAGATCGGCTTGGGGTAGTGGATTCTCAGGGCAGAATCATCTGGCCCGACCGGTTGCTGATGCTGTTGGCGAGGGATGTTCTGTTGCGTCATCCCGGCGCGGATGTCATCTATGATGTTAAATCCAGCCGTAATCTCGCAGGCGAGATTCTGACTTATGGCGGCCGGCCGATCATGTGGAAATCGGGGCACTCTCTGGTCAAAGCCAAGATCAGGGAGACCGGCGCGTTGCTGGCGGCCGAAATGAGCGGACACATCTATTTCAAGGACCGTTGGTACGGTTTTGATGACGGCCTCTACTCCTGTGCACGATTGCTCGAGGTGCTGAGCGGAGAGGGGCTGAAATCGGCTGACGTTTTCTCTCAATTTCCGGAAAATGCAGCCACGCCGGAGTATTACGCTCCAACCGGGGAGGGCGAGAGTCTCCGTCTGATGGAGGCGTTAGCCAGACAGGGGCAATTCCCGGGCGCCAAGCTGGTAACGATCGACGGCATCAGAGCTGAATTCGAAGATGGTTGGGGATTGGCCAGGTCGTCCAATACGAGCCCGGCAGTGGTATTTCGCTTCGAAGCGGATGACGAGGCGTCACTGGCGCGTATTCAGGGTGTTTTCCGGGAGCAGTTCGCAGGCATTGCACCCGATCTGAAGTTGCCTTTTTAACGATCCCTAAAGGACGTACCGGTGCGGCGGTCGTCAATCACAACTACAGCAGTGTAAAGCGATCATGAGTCTGACACCCGAAGCGGCAAGTAATGTCGCGCATGTACTGTCCGAGGCACTCCCATATATCCAGCGTTTCCGCGGCAGAACCATCGTCATCAAATATGGCGGAAACGCAATGACGGAAGATGCACTCAAGCGGGGATTCGCGCGCGATGTGGTTTTGATGAAGCTGGTGGGCATCAACCCGGTGGTGGTGCACGGCGGCGGACCGCAGATCGGCAAACTGCTTGAGAAAATTGGAAAAGAGAGCGAGTTTGTCCAGGGGATGCGGGTGACCGACCGCGAGACCATGGATGTGGTGGAGATGGTGTTGGGCGGCCTGGTGAACAAGGAGATTGTCAATCTGATCAACCGTCACGGCGGCGCCGCTGTCGGACTGACCGGAAAGGACGGTGATTTGATCAGAGCACATAAGTTGGTGGCGGAGCAGCCGGCTGATGGAAATGGAATCTCGAATATTGTCGATTTTGGACATGTCGGGGAAGTTGAGAGCATCGATGCCTCGGTGGTTGACATGTTGGTTGGCGGCAATTTTATTCCGGTGATCGCTCCCATCGGAGTGGGCAGGGATGGGCAGTCCTACAATATCAACGCGGACTTGGTGGCTGGAAAAATGGCGGAAGTGCTGCAGGCCGAGAAGCTGATTTTGTTGACCAATACCAAGGGTCTGCTCGACAAACAGGGCAACCTGCTTACCGGACTCTCTGCCGGCAGGGTGGACGAACTGATTGCGGACGGCACCATTCACGGCGGTATGCTACCGAAAATTGCCTGTGCTCTGGATGCGGTCAAGGCGGGTGTATCCTCATCCCATATTATCGATGGCCGGGTGGCTCACGCGGTGTTGCTGGAACTGTTTACCGACGAAGGGGTGGGTACGCTGATCCGGAGGCGTTAGTTGAGACCGGCAACCGACATGAAAAAAATACCGCGTAAACAGTTGATACTGGAAGCGTTGGCCGGGGAGCTGGAAAAGAGTCCCGGCGAGCGGATAACGACTGCTGCGCTTGCCCGGGCCAGCGGAGTCTCGGAGGCTGCTCTCTACCGTCATTTCGCGAGCAAGGCGAGGATGTTCGAAGGCCTGATCGAGTTTGCGGAAGAGAGCATTTTCGCTCGCATCAACCAGATTATGGAGAGTGAAAAATCCACTCCGCAGAGATGCTCTAAAGTGCTCTATCTGCTGCTGGCGTTTGCCGATCGGAATCCGGGGATCACCCGGGTTCTGTTGGGGGATGCGCTCGTTGGTGAGCAGGAGCGATTGCACACACGGGTAGAACAGTTTTTTGCTCGTATCGAGACACAGTTCAGACAGATTCTCAGGGAGTCGAGAATGCGCGAAAAGGAGCGGAATTGCGTTGATTCGGAGCAGGGTGCCAGCTTGATGCTGGCGCTGGTGGAGGGCCGCATGCAGCGTTTTCTGCGCACCCGCTTCCGTATCTCCCCACTGGCGGAATGGGACGGACACTGGGGTTTGCTGGAACCCTGTCTGTTTCCTACAATTCCGGCATCCTAGTTGACACGCTCTCCCCAATCAGACACCGAATGCTGTAATAGCGTCGCTGGATCAATATTTCTTATCGCTAAGATAGCGGAAGCTGCCTGAAAGACACACCGTTTTATCCGGTGTTTGGTCCAATCTGGCTGCGCATCCGGTGGCCGATCCTCGTTAAACCCATTGCTGGCTTGCGTTGGCGGATGACCGATCAATCTGCGGCGGGCAGGGATGCGGTGCGCGCTGAATCTTCCAGGAGATGAATTCGCCCTTTGCCGGATTGCCCCAGAACTCCGGTTCCCGGTGGCGGATGTGCACCGGTTGCTGATAGAGCCTGAAATCCCAGGTAATGTCAGCGGGTCCTGGACCGTCAGGAGTCTCTTTATTGCCTCGGGCCGGCGAGACTTTCTGCATTCCCCACAAGATATTCACGGAAGCCGGTCCGAATGTTGTCGACTTCCGGGGTCAGGCAGAAGTCTTTTCCGCGCGGTGAGTCTTTGCATTGAAGATCCAGAAACAGGCGGGCACCGGGAGTACTCGGCTCAACGATTCGCGAAACGGCGATGGTGATGTCATTGTCCTTGATCGGCGCCGCGGTCATGATGATACTGTCCGCCAGCAATTGCAGGCGCGTCGTGGCATGCTGACGCACGTAGGATTCAGCTTTCGCCCACAACGCGTCGCATTCGGTGCTGGTGTTGCAGATGACCACGGTTTCAAGCAGTGTGACCCGTTTTTCATCGCTGGCGTCGTCTAGCGGGCTGTCGGTTTTTCGTAGATGTTTCAACTCCCTGAAACGCTGAAGATCAGCGCTGTGTTTCTCCCTGATTAACTCTTTATGCTGCTCCTTGCGGATAATGCTGGCATGCGCCTCCTTCAGCGCCTTGCGGGTGCTTTCAATCTCCTTGAGGTAGTTGGCGGAGACCTTTTCGCCCTGACGTTCGGTGTCGGCGGCGTTTTTCTGCATGTTCGCCAACTTCAGCTTCAGACGGTAAATGTTGCTGCGATCGATCTGGATCGAAGTGTCGATTGACGCGAGTTTACCGTCTCTGGCCATCAGTATGTCATCTTCATTGCGGAATGTGCGCACCAGTACCGAGTCTTTTTCCCGTTGTTCCTCGATAAGCCTTCTCTCCGCTGCGCGCAGCCGCTCCAATTCCGCTTCCTGAGCCAGCTGCTCCTTGGTTTTGGCGGCCTCAACGCGTTTGGTTTCAATGCCCTGATCGTCCAGATAGCTGCGTGCACCCTTGACGTGTTCCGGGGGTAATCTGTCGGAGTAGTGCACGTTTCCTTCGGCATCCGTCCAGCGATAGGTGCGGGCGCTCAAATCCATACTCCCCGCGACAAGCAGGATGGTTACCAGGAATATACTGAAAATTTGGGTTGTCCAGCGCATCGTTAAACGCAAAAATCGCTCTCTAGGTTAGGATATTGAATTCTATCGGTCTCAATTCAAATAAATTTAATCTTACGCCTGCATCTCTCCCGTTGTGTGGCTCAGACGCCATAAGATTCGCGATAGGATCTGATGCGGCGCAGATCCTCTGCGGCGTCTTCGCTTTCGTTCAGGTAACTGACCAGGAGTTCCAGTGTGACGATAGCGGCCACCGGAATGCGGTAGGTTTGTTCCACCTCCTGGATCGCCGAGCGATCCTTCCGTCCCCGTTCCTGGCGGTCCAGCGCAATGACAACCCCTGCTGGTTCAGCGCCTTGAGCCTGGATGATTTCCATCGCCTCGCTGACCGCCGTGCCCGCGGTGATGACATCATCGATTACCAGTATCCGCCCCTTCATCGGATGGCCGACAATGGTGCCGCCTTCACCGTGATCCTTGGCCTCCTTGCGATTGAATGCATAGGGTACATTTATCCCATGCTGTTCAAAAAGTGCGGCGCTGGTGACGGCCGCCAGCGGAATACCCTTGTAGGCGGGTCCGAACAGAACATCGAAGCCGATCCCGGAATCGACGATGGCACGCGCGTAGAATCGTCCCAGCCGCGCCAGGCTGGCACCGTCGTTGAATAGCCCGGCATTGAAGAAGTAGGGGCTTATGCGCCCCGACTTCAGCGTAAACTCGCCGAATTTGAGCACGCCCACCTCGAGCGCAAAGTCGAGAAATTCACGTTGATAGTCCTGCATTTTCAAACTCCGGATAGGATAGTGTTCAAGCCTGCAGGCAATCCGATTTCAGACGCGGGAGGCCGCGGCCGTTCCCACATGCACCGCTTGTTTGGCAATAGACAGCTGTGACGACGAATGGTGCAATTTCTGGGCTGACTGTCGGGCAGGAACCAGGTTATGTGCCATTTTCCGTGGCACCACAGGATGATGCAAGGCATCGGGCATTGAAATCTGGCCGCAAGGTGTGACTGGAAGGTCGTTTTTGGGAAAAAAAGGTCTCTGCCGCCCTTCGTTTCGCCAGTTCGCCTGCGCTGCCTGTATAATTCGCGTTTTTTGTAAAAGTAACAGGGAGGAGATCATTCAGGAGCCGATCAGAAGCTGGCGCGAGGCGCTGATGGTGTATCGTCAGCCACGGGTGCTGGGAATGATATTTCTCGGGTTTTCCGCCGGTCTGCCTTTTCTACTGGTTTTCTCCACCCTGTCCGCCTGGCTCAGGGATGTGGGATTGTCGCGTACTTTGATTGGCTATTTCAGCTGGGTGGGTATCACCTATTCGATAAAAGTTTTCTGGGCTCCGGTCATCGACCGACTGCCGATACCTTTGATGACACGACTGCTTGGAAGGCGCAGAAGCTGGATGCTGCTGGCTCAGATCGGCATCGCATCGGGGCTCCTGGGGATGGCGATGTCGGATGTACAGACGCAGATTGGAAGCATCGCGCTGTACGCACTTTTGGTTGCGTTCGCTTCCGCCACCCAGGATATCACCGTAGACGCTTACCGCATCGAGGCGGTGGCGAGGGAGCTCCAGGGGGCCATGGCGGCAACTTATGTTTTCGGTTACCGTTTGGCGCTGCTGGCAGCCGGGGCGGGGGCATTCTACCTGGCCGAGTCCTCCTCCTGGCCCGTAGCATATCTCTGTATGGCGGCGTTGATGCTGGTTGGAATGGCAGCCACACTCGTGATAAATGAACCCGGGGTGGCGGTCAGCCCCGCATCCAGGGAACTGGAATCCAGAGTTGAAGCGATGATCGGTATCGCGAACACCCGGCAAGGCCTGACGGTGCGGCTGGCCGTGTGGTTTTCTGATGCGGTAATCAGTCCGTTTGTCGATTTCTTCAGCCGCAACGGCCGTGTCGCGCTGACCATTCTGCTGCTTGTCGGACTCTACAAAGTCAGCGATATCACCATGGGCGTAATGGCCAATCCCTTCTATCTCGATATGGGGTTCAGCAAAACCCAAATTGCCGATGTCACCAAAATTTTCGGTTTTTTCATGACCATCGCCGGCGCCGCACTCGGCGGCATTCTGGTGGCGCGCTACGGGCTGATGCGTCCGCTTCTGCTGGGTGCGGTGATGGTGGCGTTGACAAATCTGCTGTTCGCGCTGCTGGCGGTTTCTCCACCCGATATCTGGTTGCTGGCACTGGTCATCAGCGCTGACAACCTGAGTGGCGGCATCGCAGCTTCGGTTTTCATGGCTTATCTATCGAGCCTGACCAACACTGCGTATACCGCCACCCAATATGCACTGTTCAGTTCGCTGATGACCCTTCCGGCAAAAATGCTGGGTGGTTTCTCCGGTGTCATCGTGGACGGTTTTGGCTATCCCTGGTTTTTTATCTACGCGTCGGCCACCGGGGTACCCGCGATACTGCTGGTGATCTATTTGACCGGATATCGGGCGGACAAGCTGGTGAAGGATGTGGAGAGCGGCAAAGTATGATCGATCTCGGTTACCTGACTGCGTTTATGGTCGGCCTGCTAGGCGGAGTTCATTGCGTTGGTATGTGCGGCGGTATCGTGGGAGCTCTCACCTTCGGCCTGTCCGGGCAGCAGGGTGCGGATATCGGCGCCATGCTGCCGTTTCAGATGGCTTACAATCTGGGCAGAATCACCAGCTATGTAACGGCTGGTGCGATTATGGGCGCATTGGGGATGTTAATTGCCGAGCTGGCACCGGTCTACTATGCGCAACGGGCGTTGCTGGTGGCTTCCGGTGTTTTCATGATACTGCTGGGATTGTATCTCTCAGGCTGGTGGATGGTGTTGACCAGACTGGAAGCGGCGGGTGCCGGACTTTGGCGGCGCATCGAACCTTTCAGTCGCAGGTTGATTCCGGTCCGCACGCTTGGGCAGGCGCTGCTGGTTGGACTCATATGGGGCTGGATTCCCTGCGGCCTGGTCTACAGCATGCTGGTCACCGCAGTCTCCTCCGGTTCGGCGCTGAAGGGGGCGTTGCTGATGTTCGCCTTCGCGCTGGGAACGCTGCCAACACTAATGACGATCGGCGTACTGGCGGGGGCGACGGCCCGTTTGGCCCGTTCACCCGTACTGCGAAAAGTCGCCGGCGCACTGGTGATTCTGTTCGGTATTTACACATTATTGCGGGCGGTTTGATGGCTGCATCGCATAGACTGATTGTTGGGGCGCGTGGCTGGGACCACGCTGGCTGGCGCGGAGCTTTTTACCCGGAAGATCTGCCGCAGGAGTGGCGTTTGACCTACTATGCCAACGAGTTTACCGGCGTGCTGGTGCCGGAGTCGGTTTGGCGTGCGGCCGATCCTGAGACAATGACCATCTGGTGCGACGATGTGACCGACGGCTTCCTGTTTTTCCTGGAACTGCAGGATCCAAACGCAGCGGAACTGCCTGCGGTCCCGTATCAGGATCTGTTCGCCTCGCACTGGGGCGGTGTCCCGGTCGCATCCGAGGCGTTGATGTCCGCTGATGAAAATTGGAACCTGCGCCGCTTGCGTGAACGTTTCGAACATCTCATGCTGCAGCCCCTGGGGGTAACGTCGCCCGGATTTTTTCTGTGTGGAGATCCCCCGAATATCGACCACATGCGGGAGGCCAGGCTGCTTGCCGATATGCTCTAGTCCGCTGACCATGCCCCGGGGGTTGCGTCCGAAATGGGTTCCTGCTGCGCTGCGCCGCTCGCCTTGCAGGCATACCTTTCGGACAGCAACGCGGTTCGCGGGGGATTATGAGACAGGCTCGAACAAATCTTGTGCTCGGTTCCCCTCTCTATATCTCCGTAAAGGCCTGCGGCTTGACGTTGTCGCCGGCCAGGGAGAGAATCAAAACTTTTTAACGGCAGAGAATCCACCCGCATCAGATGATAGATGAGGAGCCCTTGGTTACCATCAGGAACCTGCGGTTTTCCCGCGGGGAGCGGGCTATTTTCGACGGTATTGATCTTGATATACCGCGCGGTAAGGTGACCGCCATCATGGGTCCGAGCGGGACCGGCAAGACTACTCTGCTCAAACTCATCGGCGGTCAGCTGCGTCCGGCATCCGGGACTATCCACGTAGATGGCGAACGGGTGGATCGGCTTGGGACCCGCGATTTGTATCGACTGAGGATGCGCATGGGTATGCTGTTTCAGTCCGGCGCGCTGCTTACCGATATCCCGGTATTTGAGAATGTCGCTTACCCTATACGCGAGCACACCGGTCTGCCGGAATCGCTGATCCGCAAACTGGTGCTGCTGAAGCTCGAGGCAGTGGGACTGCGCGGAGCGCGGGATCTGATGCCGCATGAACTGTCGGGTGGTATGGCACGCCGGGTTGCGCTGGCCCGGGCAATGGCGCTCGACCCGATGATGATCATGTACGACGAGCCGTTTACCGGACAGGATCCGATCTCAATGGGGGTACTGGTCAAATTGATCCGCGCGCTCAACGATGCCAGCAGACTTACCAGTATTGTGGTCTCCCACGATGTTCGTGAAGCCGCCCAGATCGCCGACTATATCTATATCATTTCCAACGGGAAGGTTATCGAGCACGGGGCACCGGACGCGATGCTGAACTCCGCGAGCGAGTGGACGGTACAGTTCATGCATGGCCTGGCCGACGGGCCTGTTCCTTTTCACTACCCTGCTCCTGGCCTGGCGCAGGATCTTATGGGTGGAATATGAAGCCAATGCCGTCCGGGAGTTCGCTGTGTTAGAGCAGCTGGCGCGACTTGGGCGCATCGGGATAGGCAGTCTGGAACAGCTGGGGCGTGGACACCTGTTGCTGCTGCAGGTACTGGCCGGCGTCTCCGAACTGCTCACGCGCCCGCGATTGTTGTTGAATCAGCTCTTTTCCGTAGGCGTTTTGTCGGTGCTGATTGTTGCAATTTCGGGCACCTTTGTCGGCATGGTCCTGGGATTGCAGGGATACTATATTCTGTCTCAGTTTGGTGCTGAGCAGACCCTTGGAGTGATGGTGGCGGCTTCCCTCGTGCGCGAGCTGGGGCCGGTGGTCACAGCGCTGCTTTTTGCCGGTCGGGCGGGTTCGGCATTGACTGCTGAGATAGGCTTGATGAAGGCTACGGAGCAGCTGTCCGGTCTGGAAATGATGGCGGTAAATCCTGTTAAAAGAATACTTACACCACGGTTTTTTGCCGGGTTTATCGCCATGCCGCTGTTGGCCGCAATGTTCAGCGCACTTGGTGTGATTGGCGGATATTTTGTCGGTGTGGGACTGCTTGGTGTTGATGATGGCGCTTTCTGGTCACAGATGCAGAGCAAGATCGATCTGTATGATGATGTTCTTAACGGTGTGATCAAAAGTCTGGTATTCGGATTTGTCTGCTCCTGGATTGCGCTGTTTCAGGGGTACGGTGCCGTGCCCACTTCGGAGGGAGTGAGCCGGGCCACCACGCGTACCGTGGTGCACTCGTCCTTCGCCGTTCTGGGACTCGATTTTATTTTGACCGCATTGATGTTTGGAGAGTGACCCGATGACCCAAAACAGAACGATGGAGATATTGGTGGGTGCCTTCATGGCGGCAGGATTTCTGGCACTCTTTTTTCTGTCGATGCAGGTCAGTAATCTGAGTGCGTCGTCCGGAGGCGACGGGTATCAGATACAGGCCAGGTTCGATAATATCGGCAGTCTGAAGGTGCGCTCACCAGTCACCATGGCGGGAGTCAGGATCGGTCGGGTGAGTGCCATCGACTTCGACCGCAAGACATTTGAGGCGGTGGTCGCGCTACGCATAGACTCCGAGTATGCACAGGCGATTCCGGAAGATACCTTTGCCAAGATTTTCACTGCCGGACTGCTGGGCGAGCAATATATCGGGCTCGATGCGGGTGGCAGCGCCACCTTCCTGTCGGAGGGCGATCAGATCACGCATACCCAGTCCGCTCTGGTACTGGAAGAGATCATAGGTCAGTTTTTATTCAGCAAGGCTGAAGAGGGTGCGAAAAATTGAATAAACGGACTTTACAATCACTGTTTTTGGTTTTTGCACTGCTGTTTTACGGCGCGGCGCCGGCAACCGTTTTCAATGCCGACAATCCGCTGGAAATGGTCAAAGCGACGACCGATCTGGTGCTGGCCAAAATAGCGGAGCAGCGCGAGCAATTGCGGGCGGATCCGGGAAAAGTGTACGAACTGGTGAACGAACTTGTTTTGCCCCGTTTCGATTTTGATTACATGTCACAACTGGTGCTGGGCAAATACTGGTCCCGCGCTACGGTTCAGCAGAAGTCCCAGTTTGTGCAGGAATTTCGGGAGCTGCTCGTGCGCACATATGCCACCACGCTGTTGAACTACGCCGATCAGGAGATCGACTATCTGCCGTTGCGAATGGTTTCCGGGGCGACCGATGCGGCCGTCAACACCCGGGTGGTTGGCGGGGGGGCACCACCGATTCCGATAAATTACAGTCTCCACCAGAAAGCCGGCGAGTGGAAGGTATACGATGTCGCAATAGACAACATCAGTCTGGTTTCGCAATATCGCACCAGCTATGCCGCTCATATCAAACGCTATCAACTGGAAGGGCTCATTCAGCAGATGCAGAAGCTCAACGAACGGAATCGATAGTGTTCCGGCAGAAAGCAAATTTCTCGGACACGGGTACCTGGTGAAAACGTCTGCAGTACCACAGGCAAGTGTCAGTTTGACTGGCGAGGATACCATTCTGGTCTCCGGTGATTTGGTGTTTTCCACCGTTGTCCGGTTGCTGGAACAGGTCGGTCCGATGCTGACGAAAGCCCCGAACCCGGTCGTCGATCTCGCATCCGTGGTCAATTGTGACAGCGCCGGGCTGGTATTGCTGCTGGAGTGGGTTGCTGTCGGCGCGCGTGCGGGAAAGCGCGTCAGATTCCTTAATCTGCCCCCGGCACTGGTTGGCATCGCACAGCTCAGTAACGCTGATATACTGCTGCCGGTGGCTGACTGACTGCCTGCCCCTTTCGCTTGCATCCCGAGGGTTCAGGATCCGCTCCTGCCGCAAAATCGGCGGTTTAAAGGGTGGCTGGCCAACTACTTCAGAAATCGATGCTGCAGAATCGTTACACCTTTCTTTCCGTTTCATTGATTTTTTCGATATCATAAACCGTTTCCCCGAACCGCCTTGTTAGGCCCAATCTCGCGGCACACTACATGGATAAACTGATTATCAACGGCGGCGTATCTCTAAGCGGTGACGTGCGTGTTGCCGGCGCCAAGAACGCCGCGTTACCCATTCTTGCAGCAACGCTTCTGGCGGACGGCCGCATGACGGTCGGAAATGTACCCCATCTGCATGACATCACAACGACGATGGAGCTCCTGGGAAGAATGGGGGTGGATCTGACCGTAGATGAAAAGATGCGTGTTGAGGTCGACTCCAGCACCATCAGGGACTTCTACGCGCCCTATGAACTGGTGCGAACCATGCGCGCCTCGATTCTGGTGCTGGGGCCGCTGCTGGCACGGTTCGGCAGGGCGGACGTATCACTCCCCGGCGGCTGTGCAATCGGCTCGAGGCCGGTCAATCTGCATATCGATGGTTTGCGGGCCATGGGGGCAAAAGTCGAGGTTGAGGGTGGCTACATACGCGCCACCGCCAAGCGCCTGAGAGGCGCACGGCTTGTAATGGATATCGTTACCGTGACCGGTACCGAAAATCTGATGATGGCGGCTACACTGGCGCAGGGAGAGACGCGGATAGAAAACGCGGCACGTGAACCTGAGGTGGTGGACCTCGCCAACTGCCTCAAATCCATGGGGGCGAAAATCCACGGTGCCGGAACGGATTCCATTATCATCGAAGGGGTGGATAGCCTGTCCGGGACCAGTTACCGGGTGTTGCCGGACCGTATCGAGACAGGAACCTATCTGGTTGCGGCGGCACTGACCAGCGGAAACATACGGGTGCGTGACACACAGCCGAAACTGGTGGATGCGGTACTCAACAAGTTGAGCGAGTCAGGCGCGCAGATTGAAACCGGTGAGGATTGGATTTCACTCGATATGCGGGGTAATAGGCCGCGGGCAGTGGATGTGCACACCGCGCCTTATCCCGCATTTCCCACCGACATGCAGGCTCAGTTCACGGCATTGAATGCTGTCGCACAAGGCGTGGGCACCATTACCGAAACCGTATTTGAGAATCGTTTCATGCATGTCCAGGAGATGCAGCGCATGGGTGCAAGGATAAAACTGGAGGGAAACACAGCAATTTGCGAAGGGGTCAGCAGACTTACCGGTGCGCCGGTCATGGCTACCGACCTGCGCGCTTCCGCAAGCCTGGTACTGGCCGGTCTGGTGGCGGATGGAGAGACCGTGGTCGATCGTATTTATCACATCGACCGCGGTTACGAGAATATCGAAGAGAAGCTTGCCGGCCTGGGCGCACAGATTCGGCGGGTACCGAGTTAGTGCGTGCCGGGAGACTGTCCGTTCGTGATGCAGTGATCGAGTGAATAACGGCACGTGGAGTCATCATCGACGACTCTCTGTATCCCGACATCCACTGCGGCGACCGGCAATTCAAAAAAACCATGTGTTTTTGCGTAGAGACCGGCTGAATAAATTGAATCTGATGAATTTCGATGCACCGATAACCATTGCGCTCTCCAAGGGCCGCATTTTCGAGCAGACGCTGCCGTTGCTGGCTCATGCGGGGATCGAAGCGGTGGATGACCCGGAGACCAGCCGCAAGTTGATCCTGGAGACAAATCACCCTCTGATAAAATTGCTGATTATCCGCGCTACCGACGTGCCCACTTATGTCCAATGGGGTGCTGCTGATATCGGCGTGGCGGGCAAGGACGTGCTGATAGAGCATGGCGGTGAGGGATTATACGAGCCTCTGGATCTGCAGATTGCCCGTTGCAGATTGATGGTGGCAGGTGCGAAAGAGGCGAACTTATCGGGCAACCAGCTTCGTATTGCAACTAAATACGTCACTGCCACACGCAGCCATTTTGCCGGAAAAGGGCAGCAGGTCGAGATAATCAAACTCTACGGCTCAATGGAACTGGCGCCTCTGGTAGGCTTGGCCGATCTGATTGTCGATCTGGTTGAAAGTGGCAATACTCTGCGGGCGAATGGTCTGGCTCCGTTGGAGCATATCATGGACATCAGTTCCCGGCTGGTGGTGAACAAAGCTTCCTGGAAGATGAAGCATACCACCGTGATTCAGCTGTTGGACGCCCTGCGGGAAGCAGTAGAGAGCCGCGATCAAATCGAGGGTTAGTGTTCCGCTGTCGGGGACATTTACCCGGTCACTACTACCTGGTCGGAGTACAAAGCAATGGCTGAAATACAACAGCTGTCCACCGCGGACAACAACTTCCGCAAACAGTTGGATGATCTGCTGGCCTGGAATCAGGTATCTGATGACGCCATCAGCGAGACGGTAAACGAAATCATCTCGGATATCCGCGCACGAGGGGATGCCGCGCTGCTTGAATATACCTCCCGGCTCGACAATTGGCAGGTGACCCGCGCGAGCGATCTCGAAATTCCGCGTTCCCGACTGGAGCAGGCCTGGCAACAGACCCCGGAGGAACAGCAGCGGGCGTTGATGCATGCGGCGGATCGTATTCAAGCCTATGCCGAGATGCAGAAAGCCGACTCCTGGTCCTTTTCCGAGGCGGACGGTACCGTGCTGGGTCAGCAGGTGACACCGCTGGAGAGGGTCGGGCTCTATGTTCCAGGAGGCAAGGCCGCCTATCCGTCGTCGGTGTTGATGAATGCCATTCCGGCGAAGGTGGCTGGTGTGCATGAGCTGATCATGGTCGTTCCCACACCGGGTGGAGAGCTGAATAAACTGGTACTGGCCGCCGCTCATGTCAGCGGCGTGGACAGGGTCTTCGCAATCGGTGGAGCACAGGCGATTGCAGCACTTGCCTATGGCACCGAGACGGTGCCGGCAGTGGATAAAGTGGTGGGACCAGGCAATATTTATGTCGCCACCGCTAAACGGGCGGTTTTTGGCCAGGTCGGGATAGATATGGTTGCGGGTCCTTCCGAAATCCTGGTGGTTTGCGACGGCGTCACCGATCCGGACTGGGTGGCGATGGATCTTTTCTCCCAGGCCGAACACGACGAGGATGCCCAGTCAATCCTGGTTTGCCCCGATGTTGAATTTGTTGGCCGGGTCAAGTCGAGTATCGACAGGCTGTTACCAACCATGGAGCGCAAATCGATTATTGCTGCAGCGCTTGCGGCGCGCGGCGCGCTGATCACCTGCCGGGATATGGATGAGGCTTGTGAAGTCGTTAATTACATTGCTCCGGAGCATCTGGAGTTGTCGGTGAGCGATCCTGAGCTGCTGGTGCCGAAAATTCGGCACGCAGGCGCTATTTTTATGGGGCGCCACACATCCGAACCGCTGGGCGATTATTGTGCCGGACCCAACCATGTATTGCCGACTTCGCGGACTGCGCGCTTCTCATCGCCGCTGGGGGTATACGATTTTCAGAAGCGCACCAGTCTGATCATGGTATCGGAGACCGGTTCGGAAACCCTGGGCCGCACCGCATCGGTGCTGGCGCGAGGTGAAGGGTTGACCGCTCACGCACGCTCCGCGGAGTATCGTTACAAGAGGGAGTCCTGATGCGCACCGAAGGACGGGATTGACCATGGGAGAGATCAATAAGCTGGTAGCACGCTGGGTCAGACCCAAGATCCGGCAATTATCCGCTTATCATGTGGCGGATGCAGAGGGACTGGTCAAGCTCGATGCCATGGAGAATCCGTACCGTTGGCCGGAAACACTGCGCGAGGAGTGGCTTGATCTGTTACGCGAGGTGGAGATCAATCGCTACCCTCATCCCCAGGCGCCGGGCGTCAAGGCCGCTCTGCGGCGGAGCATGTCGATCCCCGAAGATATGGAGTTGGTGCTCGGCAACGGGTCGGACGAGTTGATTCAGATGATCGCGATGACTGTCGCCGGGCCGGACCGAAGAGTTCTGTCGGTTGAGCCGAGTTTTGTGATGTACCGTATGATCGCCACTTTTCTTGGTATGGAATATCAGGGGGTCTCCCTCAGACCGGATTTCAGCCTGGATATGGACACACTGCTCAGCGAGATCGAACGGACCCAGCCGGCGCTGATATTTCTGGCTTATCCGAATAATCCCACCGGGAATCTTTTCCGTCAGGAAGAGATGGTGGAGGTGGTCGAGAGTGCGCCCGGTCTGGTGGTGATAGACGAGGCTTATGCGCCGTTTACAGATGTCAGTTTTATTCCCCGACTGGGTCGCTACGATAACCTGCTGGTCATGCGCACGGTGTCAAAAATGGGTCTGGCGGGACTGCGACTGGGACTGCTCGCGGGGCCGGCCGCGTGGTTGAACGAAATCGAGAAGACACGCCTCCCCTACAACATCAACGTGCTCACTCAGATCAGCGCCGAATTCTCGCTCAGCCACCAGTCGGTATTCGATAGTCAGACGGCGGCCATCCGCCAGGCTCGCGATCAGTTGTTCAAACAGCTGCAGCAGATTCCGGGAGTGAAGCCTTTTGCCAGTCAGGCCAACTTTATTCTGGTCAGATTGGCGCCGGCACGTGCCGGGAAGATATTTGACGAACTTCGGCAGTGCGGAATACTGGTGAAGAATTTGGATGGAAGCCACCCCCTGCTGGCGGATTGTCTGCGCGTCACTGTGGGTACGCCGGAAGAGAATGCTGCCTTTCTGGCTGCGTTCAAGCCTTGAACGTTTGCGCCGGATGGCTCGTGGCGAGCTGAAATTAACGCCGGAAAGGGGCTGCTGTCGCCGTGCGTGAGTGTTACAGTATGATAGCTTACGGTCGATATCTGTCCTCATATGCGAAGACATAGTGTGAAGCTATTCAATCCAAACCGATTTGTATCTGACCTCAGAATCCTGGGCTGGATATTCGTCGCCGTCTGGAGCGGTGTGCTCACATTGATCCTGTATCTGGACTATTGGCGGGGGAGGACCGCGATCCAGGATATTGCATTGATCCAGGCGCGTGCTCATCACAACAAGGATATCGCCTTTCGATTATGGGCTACCGGGCATGGGCGAATTTACCTGCCGCTGTCGGATAAAATGAGTCCGGATCAGAATCTGGCCCATATTCCGGAGCGGGATATAGTGACACCGGCCGGACAGAAGCTGACGCTGATCAGCCCGGCCGCGATCATCCGCCAGCTGAATGACGAGTTTGGCACTCTCTATGGTATCGCCGGTCGCATCACCAGCCGTGTGCCGATTCGGCCGGAAAACAGCCCGGACGCCTGGGAATTGTCAGCGCTTCAAGCCTTCGACGAGGGTCGCGACGAGATGGTTGAGGTTTCGCTGGTGAACGGTGAACCCTATCTGCGGCTGATGCGTCCGATACGGATGGCTGCGGGATGTCTCATGTGCCACATCGGAGCCGATCAGCAGGTAGGCGGGATTGCGGGGGGCGCTGGCGTTTCTGTGCCATTGAAAGGATTGCTGGCCAAGGAGCACGACAGGTTTTTCGCCGATCTTCTCTCGTTGGGCGTGGTTTGGCTCGCCGGGCTGTTTCTGCTCGGATACACCTTCCGTTATCTGAATCGCAACCAGCAGAAACGCACCGAGATTATGATTGAGCTCGCACGCAGCGAGGCCAGAAAGAGCTCAATCATGGAGTCGTCGCTGGATTCGATCATCACGATCGACCATCAGGGTAATATCATCGAATTCAATCCGGCAGCAGAAAAGGCTTTTGGCTACAGCCGTGAAAAGGTCATCGGACGCGAACTCGCAGAACTCCTGATTCCACCGTCGCTGCGGGAGCTGCATCGGGAAGGGCTGCGCTGCGCCGGAAAAACCGACGCCAGTAAAATTCTGGGACGGAGAGTGGAAACCACGGCCATGCGCTCGGATGGCAGCGAGTTTCCCGTCGAGCTCACGGTGACCCGCGTACCGCTGGAGGGCCAGCCGATCTTCACCGCCTATCTGCGGGATATGACAGAGGCGCGTCGTCTGGAGGAGCGGATCTCGTTTCAGTCGACACATGATGAACTGACCGGATTGTTGAATCGGGCGGAATTCGAACGACGCTTAAAAGGCTTGTTGGACGAGTATCTGTTTACCGAGGAACACGCCATCGTGGTTTTGGATATCGACCAGTTCAAGTTGGTTAACGACATCGGGGGCCATGCCGCGGGCGACATGCTGCTGCACCAGGTCGGTCGTTTGATTCATACCAAAACCCGGGCCGGCGATATACTGGCGCGCCTCGGTGGAGATGAATTTGGCTTGCTGCTGGAACACTGCTCTTTGAAAAAGGCGGAGAGTGTTGGAAAAGAGCTGCTAAAGGCGATTCAGGAGAACCGATTCGAGTGGGAAGGGAACCGTTTCAACGTCACCGCCAGCATCGGTATCGTGCCGGTTAACCCAAAAAACCAATCCGTCAGCGATGTCCTCAGTGCCGCCAATACCGCCTGCTACGTGGCCAAGGAGCAGGGTAGAAACCGGTCCCATCTGTTTCAGCATGATGATGTCGAGTTGGGGCGCCGACAGGGTGAGATGCGTTGGGTGGGCAGGATACACGAGGCTTTTGAAGACCGTCGGTTTTTTCTCTATTTTCAGCGTCTTCAGCCATTGACCGGAGCGCTGGACGATATCCGCTGGCATTATGAAATATTGCTTCGAATGAAGGACGAGGCGGGACAATTCGTTCCTCCGCCAACGTTTCTATGTGCCGCCGAGCACTATAGTCTGATGCCGACGATTGACCGCTGGGTTGTGCGTTCGACGCTCTCCTGGCTGGCCAGTTATCCAGAGCATCTTGAAAATTTATCTCTGTGTTGTATCAATCTTTCCGGCCACTCGATCACGGATGACAGCTTCCTTCGCTTTCTCACCGCGCAATTCAGGCACTATGCCGTGCCCGCTGACCGCGTCTGCTTTGAAATCACCGAGACTGCGGCAGTTTCCAATCTGGCAAAGGCTGCAAGATTCATCGAAACCCTGAGAAAGCAGGGTTGCCGTTTTGCCCTGGATGATTTTGGCAGCGGCATGTCATCTTTCGCATATCTCAAGAATCTCCCGGTTGATTTTATCAAGATTGACGGCGCATTCGTCAGAGACATCATGGAGGATGAGATCGATTTCGCCATGGTCCGTTCTATCAACGATATCGGACATGTGATGGGGAAAAAGACAATTGCGGAGTTTGTGGAAAACGATGAAATTCTGGCGCGATTACGTGAAATCGGTGTCGATTTTGCCCAAGGCTATGGCATAGCCCGTCCCAGGCCTCTGGAAGAGATCAGGCCGCTATCGGTATCATCTTCTGATCTGGTCGGCTGACAATGCGCCGTCGCCCGGCTTGCTTTGGGTTTTCCCAGTTGCAGGGAGGCGCCGGCAATGCTGCAGCTCTGTCAATGCTCTGATGCCGTGGAGGATTCAAACGTAAAGTACGCTACTCTTCCATTTGGATTTTTGGGCGTTCGCTGACAACCGCTTCGAGCTTCAGGATTTTTTCTCCACGCAATCCTCTGATTTTTACTTTGGTTCCGGGCGGGAGCGCCGAAATGATGGAGAGAATATCAAAAGAACTCCCCGGGACCCGATTGTCGATGCGAGTGATAATGTCGCCCGGTTCTATACCCGCCTGGTCGGCCGGTCCGCCTTCGAGCACGCCGGAGACCAATACGCCGTGAATATCGGGCAGACCAAACGCCTTGGCTAACGCGGGGGTAAGATCCTGGCCGGCGATACCGAGCCAGCCGCGCACCACCCGGCCCTGTTTGAGTATCTGGTCCATCACGCCCTTTGCCAGCTCTATGGGAATCGCAAATCCAATGCCGTTGGATCCACCTGTTTTGGAGAATATTGCCGTGTTGATGCCGATCAGTTCTCCGTGGGCATTGATCAGTGCCCCACCGGAATTACCGGGATTGATCGCGGCGTCAGTCTGTATGAAATTCTCGAAAGTGTTTATTCCCAGCTGATTACGCCCGGTAGCGCTGACTATGCCCATGGTGACAGTCTGTCCGACGCCGAATGGATTGCCGATGGCCAACACCACGTCACCTACACGCAGGTATTGTGAATCACCCACAGTGATTGCCGGCAGGTTGCTCTGTTCGGTTTTTATCACCGCCAGATCGGTGTCCGGATCGGTTCCTGCGACTTCCGCCGCGAATGTATCGCCATTGGAGAGAACTACTCGAATTTCGTCTGCACCCTTGATGACGTGGTGGTTGGTGAGGATGAAACCCCGGTCATTGATGATAACTCCCGATCCCAGGCTGGTCTGGCGTCTCTCTTCCGGCTGCGAGGAGAAACGATCGCCGAAAAAACGCTGAAAAACAGGATCATCAAATAACCCGGATCTACGCTCAACGGTCACTTTGGTTGTGTAGATATTGACAACCGAGGGCGCCGCCGCCTCTACCGCAGACGCATATGAGACGGGACCGGTATGGATTCCGGGAGATTTAACAGCGCCTATATTTGGGCTGGGTCGAGGGTCGGGATCGTTGAGAAGGTTGAGTGCCAGCAGGGCCGCAAACAAGCCGGCAGTGACCGACACCAGGGTGAAGACGAGTAGTCTGGATGATTTCATCGGAGGTTCTTGGCTGAAAGATTTCGGGCGCATTCGTGAATTGCTGCACAGGCTTCCATCTGGGTGTAAAAATGTAATGTTTTAGACCAGGTGCTAATTTAACACGCCTCACCGGATTCCCTGAGGCCAAATGACGACAGGAGGGGGGATAATGGCGGATCTGTTCGAATTGGAGCTGTTTTGCAGCGAACTGCTGGACAGCGCATCTTTCGAAGACTATTGCCCCAACGGATTGCAGGTGGATGCGGGGAGTCGGCAGGTGCAACGGGTGGTCTCCGGTGTCACCGCAAGCCAGGCATTAATTGACGAAGCCGTCTCCTGGCAGGCCGATCTTCTGTTGGTGCATCATGGCTACTTTTGGCGCGGGGAAGCGCCCTCGCTGACCGGGTACAAAGGACGCAGGGTTAGGGCGCTGATGCAGCATGGGATCAGCCTGATGGCGTATCACCTGCCGCTGGACGCTCATCCGGAACTGGGCAACAACAGGCAGTTGGCGCTACTGCTGGAACTGGAAGATGTCCAGATACTGCCGGAGACGGGGGGGCTGCTATGGTGGGGAAAGCTGCCGCTTCCGCTGGTTGCGGCACAACTGGCGGGTAGGATAAGCACCGCGTTAAACCGACAACCGCTCTATATCAGTGCGGGAGACAAGCCGATCGAACAGGTTTGCTGGTGCACGGGTGCCGCCCAGAACTACATTGAAAAAGCGGCCGCAAATGGGATGGATGCCTATATATCCGGCGAAGTTTCCGAGCAGACCGTGCACCTCGCGCGCGAGTTGGGGATTCACTACTTTGCTGCTGGACACCATGCGACGGAGCGATACGGTATTCGGGCCCTGGGAGAGCGACTCAGCAAAGAATTTGGGCTGGAGCACCGATTTATCGACGTGGAAAATCCGGTCTGATTTCAGCCTGAACTGCGCTGAGTCATACATAACCGCATAACATCTGAGTCATTCTTGACCTCTGTGGACGCATGTTGGAAAATGCGCCGTCTAGTTGGGTTAATATCAGCATATTCTTTACTCCTGATTTTTGCACGGAAGCAAGTTCCGGATGCATGTGCCAGGTAATCCAAAGTCATCCCAGACTACTCCGGGGGTCGTGAAGCAATGAGCGCAGATGGCGTAGATTTAAAAAAGCGGCGAATGTTGACAGCTGCAACGAGTGTAGTCGGAGCCGTCGGCGCCGGGTATGTGGTTTATCCTTTTCTGGCGTCCTGGGCTCCCAGCGAAAAGGCCAAGGCAGCGGGTGCGCCGGTGGAGGCGGATATCGGGTCGCTCGAGCCCGGCCAGAGATTAACCGTCAAATGGCGTGGGAAACCGGTCTGGATCGTGCGTCGCTCGAAGCAGAATGTCGAGGATCTGGCCAAGTTGGACGATCAACTGTTGGATCCGGCATCCGAAATGCCTCAACAGCCCGAGTATTGTAAGAACCCAACGCGCTCACGCAAGCCTGAATACCTGGTGGCTGTCGGTATCTGCACTCATCTCGGCTGCTCGCCCACGTTTCGACCGGACAGGGCGCCCGCAGATCTCGGGCCGGATTGGGTCGGCGGATTTTTCTGCCCTTGTCACGGCTCCCGTTTCGATCTGGCGGGCCGTGTATTCAGCGGCGTGCCGGCGCCGTTAAACCTGGTGATACCACCCTATCAGTTCCTGTCCGATACCCGGATTCTGGTCGGCGACGACGGAGGGGCCGCCTGATGAGCATGTTGAAATGGATCGATGAGCGTTATCCGCTGACCAAGGTGTGGAACGAACACCTTGCCCAGTACTATGCGCCGAAGAACTTCAATTTCTGGTACTTCATGGGCTCTCTCGGCATCCTCGTACTGGTCAACCAGATCCTCACGGGGGTGTGGCTGGCGATGATGTACAAACCCGATGCCGGACTGGCGTTCGGCTCGGTCGAGTACATTATGCGCGACGTCGATTGGGGCTGGCTGATCCGCTACCTGCACTCCACCGGGGCCTCGGCATTCTTCATCGTGATCTACCTGCACATGTTCCGGGGCTTGATGTACGGCTCCTACCGTAAGCCGCGTGAGCTGCTGTGGATTATCGGTGTTGTCATCTACATCGTCATGATGGCGACCGCATTCATGGGATATCTGCTGCCCTGGGGTCAGATGTCCTACTGGGGAGCGCAGGTGATCATTAATCTGTTCTCGGCGGTGCCGGTGGTGGGAGAGGATCTGGGGGTCTGGATCC
This sequence comes from Gammaproteobacteria bacterium, assembly GCA_020445405.1. Taxonomy (GTDB): domain Bacteria; phylum Pseudomonadota; class Gammaproteobacteria; order Chromatiales; family Chromatiaceae; genus HKST-UBA178. Next base: position 46,681 of record JAGRGQ010000021.1, read on the forward strand.
GCGGCGACTATGTGATCTCGGACGCAACTTTGAATCGCTTTTTCGCGCTGCATTTTCTGCTGCCGTTCCTGTTGGCGGCGATTGTCTTCGTGCATATCGTTGCACTGCACAAAGTGGGCTCAAACAACCCCGACGGTATCGAGATCAAGAAGGGGCCCAAGGGTAACAAGTGGAGCGAGACGGCGCCGGCCGACGGGATTCCCTTTCACCCGTACTATTCGGTCAAGGATATCGCCGGCGTGGCGGGATTCCTGTTTCTGTTTGCCGCGGCCGTGTTCTTTGCACCGGAGATGGGCGGTTACTTTCTCGAACATCCCAACTTCGAGCCGGCCAATCCGCTGAAGACCCCGGAGCATATCGCGCCGGTCTGGTACTTCACACCGTTCTACGCCATTTTGCGCGCGGTACCATCCATGGCCGGCTCTGCCTTTCCCGGTGTGGTCGCCATGGGAGCGGCAATTCTTTTGATATTTTTCCTTCCCTGGCTGGACCGGAGCCCGGTAAAGTCGGTGCGCTATAAAGGTCTGATATTCAAGGTGTGGCTCGGTATCTTTGTGGTTGCGTTCGTCGTTCTGGGCTGGCTGGGTGTGCAGCCTGCCACTCCGGTACTGACCCTGCTGGCGCGCATCTGCACTTTCCTCTATTTCGCGTTTTTCCTGCTGATGCCCATTTACAGCAAGATGGATAAGACCAAGCCCGTTCCAGAGAGGGTGACCAAATGAATAAGCTGATTGTCGCATTTTTATTGGCACTGGTTCCTCTGCTGGGAATGGCCTCGGGCGGAGGTCACCTGGAAGACGCAGATATTGATCTTGGGGATCAGGCGTCCCTGCAGCGGGGGGCAAAGTATTTCGTCAACTATTGCCTGAGCTGTCATTCCGCCAAATTTCAGCGTTACAATCGTACTGCAAAGGACCTGGGCCTCAGCGAAGAGGAGGTCAAGGAAAATCTGATGTTCACCACCGACAAGATCGGTGAAACGATGACTGTCGCGATGGATGCGCAGGATGCCAATACCTGGTTTGGCGTCGCCCCACCTGATCTGAGTGTGATTGCCCGCGCCCGGGGTGTCGACTGGATCTATACTTATCTGCGCAGCTTCTATATCGATGAGTCGCGTCCGTTCGGCGTCAACAACGTGGTGTTCCCTGACGTTGGCATGCCTCACGTCCTGTGGAAACTGCAAGGTACTCAGAAAGCGGTTTTCCAGGAGCACGAGGGCCAGAAGGTTTTTGAGAAATTTGAGCAGGTAACGCCCGGCAGCCTGAGCCCGGAGGAGTTCGATGCCGCGATGCGCGATTTGACCGCTTTCCTGAGCTATGTTGGTGAGCCCATCCAAATGGAGCGCAAACGCCTGGGCACCTGGGTACTGCTGTTTCTCGCAGTCTTCTTTGTACTTGCCTACCTGTTGAAGAAGGAGTACTGGAAGGACGTTCATTGATCCAAAAAGCGGGAAAGCCGGAAAAGAGGTGAATCAGCCCGATATCAGGTTGAATTTTCCGAGGTTCGTACGTAGGGGTGCATAGTTTAGGTTATACTATGCACCCCTTTTTAATTCCAGGCTGCACAATTTTGGAGTGGTTTGTATGACCGTGGTTGCGAATAAGAGATCTGTGATGACCATGTATTCGGACGCCAGCAGTCCTTACAGTCATCGTGTTCGGCTTGTGCTGGCTGAGAAAAACATTACAGTGGAAGTGCTGGACGTCGACCCACTTGCCATCTCCGATGACATCATGGATCTCAATCCGTACGGCACCCTGCCCACCCTGGTGGATCGGGACCTGGTGCTGTACGAGTCCCGCATTATCATGGAGTACCTGGACGAACGCTTTCCACATCCACCACTGATGCCGGTGGATCCGGTTTCCAAGGCGAGTTCCCGGCTTTTTCTGCACCGGGTGGACCACGACTGGTATCGTTTGATGGACCAGATACTGGCTGGTGGAAAGCAGGCCGGAAAAGCGCGTAAGGAGTTGCGCGAAAGCTTGACAGTCACTGCGCCGGTGTTTGCATCCAAGCCCTTCTTCATGAGTACCGATTTTTCGCTTGTGGATTGCTCCATTGGTCCGTTGTTATGGCGCCTGCCGTTGCTGGGAGTCGAATTGCCGGCACAGGCAAAAGCGGTTAATGAGTACGCCAAACATCTGTTTGGGCGTGATTCGTTCAGAGAAAGTCTGACTGAGCTGGAAGAGGAGATGCGGGAATAACACACTGATGGTGTTCGCAAAGTGATGGTCAGCTCTAATCGCCCCTATCTGATTCGTGCGCTCTACGAGTGGCTGGTGGACAATTCGCTGACGCCCCACATATTGGTGGATGCGGCGGCCGACGACGTGGTGGTGCCGTCGGGGTTTGTCGAAGAGGGGCGGATCGTGCTGAACATCGCACCGGGTGCGGTGCGGCAGTTGGAGCTGGGTAACAATTTGATAAGCTTCAGCGCCCGTTTTGCAGGAACACCGATGCGTGTCATGGTGCCGCCATCGGCAGTGCTGGGTATTTACGCAAAAGAGAACAGGCAGGGAATGCTGTTTTTGGAGCAGGACGCTGGTGACGGTGAGCCCCCGCCGGACGACGGCGTGGATCCCACCCCGCCTCGCGATCGCCCCACGCTTAAATTGATCAAATAGACAAACAGGGCCGAGGAGCAGGAGACAAAGAGAGTCTGAGAGCCTGCGCTCGGGACCGGGGTATTGACTCCGGCAGTTGGATTTTTTCAGGGTAGGGAGTCAGTGACGGGTCTCTTCCCGCTGTTTTAAGGGCAAGTCGATGATGTTCTGACCGTTGCCCGGCAAACCCAGGCTGAACTCTTCCAGCTGGATCCCGACCAGCGCGATATGGCCGCTAAGGCGCTCCAACCCCTGCTCGCTGAAATCGAACCGGAACAGACGCCTGATGCGGATTCCCCGGGCGGTCCAGCGAATTCCGATCCTGGTCAGGGCCACAGTCTGGTCCAGAAACTGAAGTCCGCGTTGTTTACAGCTCAACTCGCAGATGCCAGTTGCAATCTCCCGGGCGCGGGCGCTGTCGAGCCAGAACCAGACTGCGAACACGATCAAAAGAATGCCTGAAACAGTGGACATGGATGCTATGCTACATTTTTCGGCCCGCGATTAAACCTGTATTTAGCAATTCGGATCACAGTGCAATAAATGTAATTTTCTTGTGACCCAGAAAATTTGTATGGTAACCGGATTTGGGAGGGATTGAGCGGCTGTAGCGCCGCTGCCCGAGTTTGAGGCTTGGCCGGGTGGAAGGTTCATGACCAGGATCAGAGTAGTACAGCAGGATATAACCCGGTTGGAGGTGGATGTGATTGTCAACGCAGCCAACAGCAGCCTGTTGGGTGGCGGTGGTGTTGATGGTGCCATTCATCGTGCGGCCGGGCCGGAACTGCTGAAGGCGTGCCGTGCGATCGGCGGCTGTCCAACCGGTGAGGCCAGGATCACCGATGCTTTCGGGCTGCCTGCCAGGTGGATTGTGCACACGGTGGGGCCGGTCTGGAGCGGCGGCAATAATGGAGAGCCGGATCTGCTGCGAAGTTGCTACCGGAACGCATTCGCACTGGCCCGCGAGTACCACGCTGTGAGCATCGCCTTTCCGGCCATCAGCACGGGTGTCTATGGTTATCCGAAACGGGAGGCGGCCCGGATTGCAGTGGCTGCAATGCGTGATGCAGTGGATTTCGAAGAGATAGTTGCCTGTTGCTTCAGTGCCGAAGATGCGGCGCTTTATCATATTGTCTGTCCCGAATGTTTATCGGAGGAGAGCTTGTAATGGCGTGGCTGGATGAGTTGCCGCTGGGCGTGCTGGTGCTGGCCTGTCTGGTGCTTGGGCTGGCGCCGTTCATGCCTGAACCCCACTTGTGGCAGAAGCTGAAAATGCTGGCTGGCGGGACTTTGTCGGCGCCTATTGATATCTTCGATCTCTTTCTGCACGGAGCGCCTTGGGCGCTGTTGCTTTTGAAGCTCTACCGGAGGCACCGGACCAGCTAGGGAGTGGCTATCAAGCTGCAGTGGTACTGCATCGAGACACTGTTATTTCAGGCGGTCCAGTCGCAGTCGCTGGCGCTTGTCGAACAGGCGGAAGGCGCCCAGGGTGACCGCCGCAATAGCACCCAGTCCGGTTCCGGCTGCGATAAGCAGTAGTATCATGATTTGGTATTTGGCGGCTTCCAGCGGAGGGCTGCCAGCTAGAATCTGCCCGGTCATCATCCCCGGCAGGCTCACCACACCGGCTGCCGCCATCGCGTTTATGATGGGGATCAGGCCAGAGCGCAGGGCGCGCCGGCGCAGATCCCTGATGGCATGGTCCCAGGAGTGGCCGAGCATTAGCCGGGCTTCGATCGTTCCACGCTGCTGCCACGCGCCCTGGGTCAGATTATCCAGGGCAATCGCCATGCCTGACATCGTATTGCCCAGCAGCATTCCCAGCAGCGGAATCAGATACTGGGGGGTGTACCAGGGTTCCACCCTCACTACCAGGTGCAGTGCCAGCAGGGTCATGCTGAAAGAAGAGATGAACATGGAGAAGGTGCCGATCCCCATGCCCCAGATGCCGGAGAAGCGTCGCTCCTGGCGGGCCATCACTTCGTACCCCGCCATGCCCAGCATGAACAGGACGATGACACCGATGAGGATCGGATTGGACTGCTCGAACAGCGTTTTGAGTACCAGGCCGAGCAGCGTAAGCTGGATCACGCTGCGGCTCGCAGCGATCAGCAGCCGCCGTTCCACGCCCAGATGCATACGCCAGGAAATAACACCCAGTCCCAGCACCAGCAGGGCGGCTATGGAGAGATCCAACGGCGTGAGCTGGATCAGATCCATATCTCGGGCACCAGTTGTCCGTTTTCTATCTGAAATCCCCGTTCCCCAACCCGTTTCCGTTGTTGTGGGTCGTGGCTTACCCAGAGTGCGGCCGAACGACCGTTATTAAGGTACTCCTTAATCAGATGTTCGACCCGGCCAATGCTCACCTGATCCAGATTGGCGGTCGGTTCGTCGAGCAGCAGCAGCTTTGGCTTTCCAAGCAACAGACGGGCAAGTGCAAGCCGCTGGCGCTCACCGCTCGATAGTCTGGACACTTCCCACTCTGCAGCGACTTCAGGGAAACCCAATGAAGCCAGCAGATCCGGGTCGGAATAGGGCAGATGATCGCGCACTCTGTCAGCCCACCAGTAGCTTTCCGCGCTGAGCAGTCCGGCCAGACGGCGCCATTCCGGAGGAGCTGTAAGGGACTGAACACACTCCCCGATACTCGCTTCGCCCTCGTGCGGGTCCAGATCCGCTATGGCTCGCAACAACAGAGATTTTCCGCAGCCGGATGGTCCGCCCAAGGTGACGCATTCACCCGCAGCTATAGTCAGATCGATGGGCTCGAGGTTCAGGCTTTTGAATCGGATAAGCTGGAAATAGGCCATAACAAATGTCAGCGCCGCCGAAAGACCAGGTCCCAGACGTCATGACCCAGATGCCGGCCACGCTGTTCGAATTTGGTCATGAGGCGATAGTCGGGCCGCGGGGAGTAACAGTTGTCTCCGGCGCAATTTTCGAAATGCACATCCGCCGCAGTCATCACTTGCATCATATGTCCGGCGTACTCCTGCCAATCGGTTGCGGCATGAAAAATGCCGCCAGTGCGCAACACCCTGGCGATTTCATCCACGAATGCAGGCTGCAGGATGCGCCGCTTGTGGTGGCGTCGCTTATGCCAGGGATCGGGGAAAAAAAGATACAGGCCTGCAAGCACCGCATTGCTCAGTCCGTGATACAAAACTTCCACCGCATCATGACGAATGATGCGAAGATTGGTCAGTGACAGCTGTTCCATCTTCAGCAACAGGTGTCCTACGCCAGGTCGGTGCATCTCGACGCCTAAATAGTTATTCTCCGGATTGCGGGCAGCCATTTGAGCAAGGGATTCGCCGTCGCCAAACCCGATTTCCAGATGGACCGGGGCGTCATTTCCAAACAGCCGAGGAAGGTCCAGCAGAGTGCCATCGAACCCTATGCCGTAGTCTGGCCAAATCTGCTCGAAAGCACGTTGCTGGCCCGAGGTTAAACGGCCCTCCCGCAACACGAAGCTGCGAATTCTTCGGTGGGGAGGCTCGTAATCGGACATATCGGTTGAAAGCGTCTTCCTGCAAAAGTCCCGCATGACTGCGCCCGGTGCAAGATTTCCGGGGTGTGGCATTGAGGGCGAATTCTACACTAAACTGCGATCGCGATGCATAACGATAAATATCTCAATAATTTACCGGAGGAGCAGTTGGCAGAATGGCATGCGGATGTTATTTCACCTGAGAGTGTCGGCACGCTAGACCGCATGTTTGATGAACGCGTGCGTCGGTCGGGGGATTGTACGGCCTATCAAAGTTACGAGCGCGCGAGCAGATCCTGGGTGGAGTACAGTTGGAATCAGATGGCCGACCAGATTGCACGCTGGCGGGATGCATTGGCGGCCGAATCTCTGAGTCCGGGCGACCGGGTCGCGCTGTTACTGCGCAACTGTCCCCAATGGGTGATGTTTGATCAGGCCTGTCTGGGGCTGGGATTGGTGGTGGTTCCGTTGTATACCGATGATCGCGCTGACAGTGTTGATTACATATTGAATGACTCAGCGGCAAAATTGCTGCTGGTGCAGGATGTCGGTCGCTGGAAAAGATTGCTTCCGGTGATGGAGAGCAACCGGTTTTTAAAACGTGTTCTGATCCTTGAATCAGGCGCTGAGGCGTACAAGATCGCTGCGTACGACGCAAGGATCCGCCTGGTATCCGACTGGCTGCCGGAAAAAGGGGACGGATCGCGTCCCCGCAAAAGCCGGAAGAGCGAACTTGCCTCGATCGTCTACACATCCGGGACCACAGGGCGCCCCAAGGGTGTGATGCTGAGCCATCACAATATGCTGTCGGTTGCACATGACGTACTGGCTGCCGTTGACTGTTACCGGGAGGATATTTTTCTCTCTTTTCTACCACTCTCACATACGCTGGAGCGCACCGGGGGCTACTATCTTCCGGTCATGACCGGTTCTATGGTGGCCTACTCACGTTCCGTGGCGCAGATTGCGGACGATTTGCAGACTATCAGACCGACCGCGATGATCGCCGTGCCGAGAATATTCGAACGTGTATACGCCAAGTTGATAGAACGCATTTCCAGGAAATCAATATTTACCAGATGGTTGTTTGAACTGACCGTCAATGTCGGCTGGGACCGCTTTCTGCATCAACGGAATGGAGAAAGGTGGACGCCGCCGCTGCTACTTTGGCCGCTGCTTCGGCGGTTGGTAGCCGCCAGGATTATCGAAAAGCTGGGTGGGCGGATGCGGGTGGCGGTGAGTGGCGGAGCGCCGCTTTCACCGGCGATTGCAAAGGTGTTTATCGGTCTCGGTCTACCGCTGTTGCAGGGTTACGGGCTGACCGAGACAAGCCCGGTTGTCAGCATCAATCCATTGAATGACAACCAACCCTCCAGTGCCGGCATCCCGTTGCGCAGCGTGCAGGTGAAAATCGGAGCGGATGACGAACTCCTGGTAAAGAGCCCCGGAGTCATGCTTGGGTACTGGAATAATCATGCCGCCACCCGCGAGAGGATCGATTCTGATGGCTGGCTGCACACCGGTGATCAGGCGCGCATGGAAGGAGAGCACCTTTATATAATTGGAAGAATCAAGGACATACTGGTGCTTTCCAATGGCGAAAAAGTTGCGCCGGGAGATATCGAACTGGCGATCGCGCTGGATCCGCTGGTGGAGCAGGTAATGGTGATAGGCGAGGGACGACCCTATCTGTCGGCGTTGCTGGTGCTGGATGCTGGATCCTGGCCCGGTCTGGCTCAGGGGTGTGGTCTCGATCCGACGGATCCAGCCAGTCTGGGCAACAGAAAGGTGACGGTATTGGTGCTCGGGCGCATTAAAAATGCCCTCTCTGAATTTCCGGGTTTTGCAAAGATTCGTCGGGTAACCCTGCTGCTGGAACCCTGGACCGTTGACAATGGCCTGCTGACGCCGACTTTGAAAACCCGGCGGGAAAATGTATTGAAACGCTACGCCTCGCAGGTGGAGGGGATGTATCAAAACGGTTTGGTCGCCGGCAACCGTCGCTGAAACGAAATCAGCGTTCATCTGGAACGGGTTTCGGGGCGGTTGATGTACGGTATTTTTATGCACGATTAAGGGTCTTTGATCTGCCCGGCAGCGTGTCTCTTCTATCCGGTCCGGGTGGAAATTCTATCCAAAGTTCAGCAGGTGGAAATTGGGAAGCGATATGTTTCCTCAGGCATTGGGAGTGCTTACTTTCCCAATATTTACTCGCTATAATCACGGGCATGGAACAGTGCCGTCAGGAAGATGGGTAGCTTGAGGCGCCGCATTTTATTCGGAGGAGCCGAGTCCGGGATCAGGGACGTTGGTGTAACAGTTCCCAGCTGCAATCCCCGTTTGTACCTATAAAAGTTACCGGAGGATTATCAGGCCGGAATGGGGTTTGCAGAGGTTTTTGCCCAGGCGGGCATCGTATATCGGTATTACCCTAGCTTCCCATGCTAGAGAGGCGGGTTCGACTCCCGCTGCCCGCTCCACATCAACTTTCCAGGGACTTCCACCGAAATCCACGGAGTGTTGTAAGTCGCTGATCCGGTTAGGCTTTAGCCCCTTTTCTCGATCCAGTGACGTCCAGCGAAATCCACTGACAGCCGGTACAAAACGGTACATAAAGTGGTACATCAATGCGGTGAGCGTCCCTCGCGCATTGTTGCTGGAGGAGCCCGGTTAGGGTAACGAACATGGCATCCAACTCGCTTACC
>JAGRGQ010000220.1 GCA_020445405.1 Gammaproteobacteria bacterium
CTGGATACGTCCGGTGAAGCGGATCGTGCCGGATGCCGGCTCGCTGTCGGAACCGATCAGCAAGAGGTGCTGCGGCCGGAACATCAGCGTCACGCGCGCCACCTCAGGCACGGCATCGGGCAGCGGGATCTGCAGTGCTCCGCCGGTTCGCAGCACCCTGCCTCCCGGGACCGCTGCGGTCTCTCCGTCGAGCAGGTTGGCGCTGCCCAGGAAACGTGCCACAAAGCGGTTGACGGGATTGTCGTACATCGCCATTGGTGCCCCTACCTGCTGCAGCACACCGTCGTTGAGTACCGCCATCCGGTCGGCGACCGTGTTGGCCTCCTCCTGGTCGTGGGTGACGAAGATGGTGGTGATCCCGAGTCGACGCTGCAGCTCACGGATTTCGCTGCGCATCCGTATGCGCAGATTCGCATCCAGATTGGAGAGGGGTTCGTCGAGCAGCAGCACCCTGGGTTCGATCACGATGGTGCGCGCCAATGCGACACGCTGCTGCTGGCCACCGGACAGCTGCGACGGGTGGCGGTCGGCCAGCTCACGCAAGCCTACCACATCGAGTGCGGCATCGACCCGCTCGCGAATCTCGGCCGCTGGCAGGCGGCGCTCCTCCAGACCGAAAGCGA
>JAGRGQ010000221.1 GCA_020445405.1 Gammaproteobacteria bacterium
CAGTCATGACTCTCCTTCGCTACATCAAAGATGCTAACTTCACGGAGGAAGAGGTGAGGCAACTTGCGCAAGTAGCAGCAAGCATGAAAGTGGTTGAACATGTGACCGCTACAGGTATTTCTTGAAGCTTCCGGCCGCGATGTCCACGACCACGCCCAGCAGCACGGCACTCGGCAAGAGAATCAGGATCGGGCTCACGCTGATCGGCAACGCCAGGTAGACCGCCCACGGCAAGACCACCAGCGGCATCAAGGCCGCCTTCGCGCGGTGATAGACGAACCCCGATTCCCTGCCTGCACCGAAGCGGCGAATGTCCCTGCGCACCAGGCCATCGACGAACCCGACGAAGGCCGCCATCAGGAACAGCGGCAGCATTAGGCACAGCACCAGCAGGCGAACGAGGAACACCAGCACCGTGTAGGCCGCCGCGATCAGGTAGCCTTCCGAGAAGGCATATACCTGCCCCACGTAGTAGCGGAAGTTCCTGGGGGCCGCCTGGCTGTCGGCGCGGGCGTGCGCCGAGGCGTTCTGCACCCACTCCAGCAGGCCGGTCTTGAGGAAGACCCATTCATAGGCGCCTTCCACCAACCGATGCGCGGTGCGCCCAGGCTCCTGCACCACCA
>JAGRGQ010000222.1 GCA_020445405.1 Gammaproteobacteria bacterium
ATCGTCGGTGGCGGAATCCCGTGCGAAGCCTGCGTCTTCATCCTCGGCGAGAATTTCGCCAGCGGTTGCCACGATCTCGCCATTGAGCCGCTTCTTGCGATCCAGATTTCTGAGCGCTTTCAGAATCGCCCGGATCTCCCGTTGCGTCAGTCGCGAGCGGGCCGACATGCCAAACTGCCGCTCCACATCCTCGGGGGTGTAGAGCAGTACACAGTGCGCCGCGCATTGGTCACGTCCGGCGCGTCCAGCCTCTTGCAGGTAATTTTCCAGCGAGCCGGGGATATCGGCGTGGATCACCAGCCGCACGTCCGGTTTGTCGATCCCCATGCCGAAGGCATTGGTGGCGACGATGACCCGCGATTCGCCGTCGATAAAACGTTTCTGAACGCTCTTTTTGGTTTCCGGTGGCAATCCGGCGTGGAAGTGCGCCGCCGCAAGTTCTTTCTCCCGCAGAAATGCAGCGACCTCTTCGGCTTGTCTGCGGGTGGCGCAGTAGACGATGGCGCCTCCAGACCCGTCGGCAGGCAAACCCTCCAGCAGTATCTGATGGATATGGGCAAACTTCTCGCCGGGAGAGGTGGGTACCACGGCGAAGTCCAGGTTGGCGCGACGGGTGCCA
>JAGRGQ010000223.1 GCA_020445405.1 Gammaproteobacteria bacterium
CAGGATGTTCTCGGTATCGTTGAGTATCCGGCGTGCGTACTGCAACACCTGCTCCCCGGTTTCGGTCAGTCCAGCCAGGCGCTTTCCCTGACGCAGAAACAGCTCTGTTCCAAGCTCTTGCTCCAGTCTGGAGAGGTGCTGGGAAACCGCTGACTGTACCAGATGGAGCCGTACCGCCGCCTCGGTCACGCTGAAACCCGATTCGGCGAGTACATATAACGAGCGAAGCTGCCTCAGTTCCATATCACAGAATTTGATTAATATTCATTATTTATCATTTTACAAGATTTGCGTAAGTTCCCAAACTAGCGATCAACAGATTATTGGTATTAACGACGGGGAGAGCGTCATGCACTCGACACTGGCACAACAGACCGCAGATGAACAACAGCCAGGCCTGCTGAGCGCTATGCAGTTGAGTCGGCTGAATCAGGCGATTCAGGGTCTGAGCGAGCAGCAGCTGAGCTGGGCCAGCGGCTATCTGGTGGGTATCAGCCGCCGCCAGGTTCCCGTTGAACAGCCGCAACCCGAAGCCGGCGTCACCATCCTGTACGCCTCGCAGACCGGCAACTCCCGCTCCGTGGCAGAAGCGTTGGCGGAAACAAGCGAAGCCAGAGG
>JAGRGQ010000224.1 GCA_020445405.1 Gammaproteobacteria bacterium
CAGATCTTTTTTTTCTTTCTGCCCACCCCCGAGGTGCGCCTTGCGATCTTCAGGATCCATCTCGGCAAACGCGGCCAGGATGAGAGCCGCTTCGATCTCAACGAATTGGTAACCCTGTCCGAGGGTTTCACCGGCGCGGAGATCGAGCAGACCGTGGTGTCGGCCCTCTACTCCGCCCGCGCAGCAACAAAAGCGCTCGATTCCGAACTGCTGCGCCAGGAGATCGAACGGACCAAACCCCTCTCCATACTGATGGCGGAGAAGATCGCCTACCTCCGCGCCTGGGCAGCGGATAGGACGGTGTCGGCGGAATGAGGTGTAAACCATGTGACCGGAATGCACCCTCACCGCAGGGGACGAATCGGTCTACACTGAACAGACCTCTCCCCTGTTGCTCTCAATGCTCGTTTTATGAAGAGTAAAAAAGGTGCCGAGTTAGGTGATGTGCTGAGGGTAAAGGGTTGTCGCCGTCGACAGGAAAAACCTGTTTACCGGCAGATAATGGCGAACACTCCCCAGGCTTGGCGCACCAACTGATCGAGCTCTTCCAATTGCATGCTCCCCTGTCAAAGGAGGTTATGGCAGGGATACTCTCGACCATCGAGTAAACTGCATGCA
>JAGRGQ010000225.1 GCA_020445405.1 Gammaproteobacteria bacterium
ATTCCCGCGCTCCATCCACTACATGCGTATATACCGCTAAATGGAAGTTCTTGAATCCCTGCGGTATATGACAATCCTTACAGCCAGGATTCGCACCCAACGCCCCATAGTGCGTCGATTCCCTCAGTTCCTCTTGCGGATAGGTCATCGAATGACAACTGGTACAGAATTCATCCGTCGATAACGCCGCCTCTCCTCCAAATACTACGCCTACCAGGACTATACCCAGTAACGCACCCGTCAGCAGCGTTCCTATCGCGCCTTTTTGTAATGCAGTCATTCAGGTCTCCCGTTAATCGTCATCATCATCGTCATCGTCGTCATCGTCGCCTTTCTCGCCTTCCTCTGCGTTGGCTTGGAATTCGTCGTGATATTTGAATTTCGGCTCGCCTACAAAAGCACCATCCAGCTTATAATGCGCATGCATCGCGCTGTCGTCTTTCACCATCTTGTCAAAATCAAACCGGTATTTCTCATCAACTTCCGGAGTGAACGGAACGTACGGCTCTTTGACTCCCTTCCAGCCCGATCCTTCATAGTTCAAGTGGCAGGCCGCGCACGCTTCTTCAAAATGAAAGTCCTGGCCTCTGTCCGCTAACCGTTTACGCGGGGTGGTC
>JAGRGQ010000226.1 GCA_020445405.1 Gammaproteobacteria bacterium
ATGGTCAGGACGCGCTCAACAAAGCGCGCCAGAATCAGGTTGATCTGGTGTTGTCAGACGTCAACATGCCGGTAATGGATGGCATCACGCTGATCAAAAACCTGCGTACCCTACCGAATTACAAATTCACTCCCATTCTCATGCTCACCACGGAATCCGCGGCAGACAAGAAAGGCGAGGGCAAGGCTGCCGGTGCAACCGGCTGGATTGTCAAACCGTTCAATCCGGACCAGCTGCTCAATACAATCAAGAAAGTTCTGGGGTAAGGGCGATGAGTATCGATCTGAGTCAGTTTCATCAGGTGTTCTTCGAAGAGAGTTTCGAAGGCCTGGAAACGATGGAATCCAGTTTGCTGGATCTTGACTGCGACAGCGTGGACTCAGAAACGATCAACGCCATTTTTCGGGCGGCCCATTCCATCAAGGGCAGCAGCAGCACCTTCGGATTCACGCCGGTGGCGGAATTCACTCACGTGCTGGAAACCCTGCTGGACCAGGTTCGTCAGGGCACACGCAAACTGATGCCTGATCATGTCGATCTGCTGCTGCAATCGGTGGACTGCCTGCGCGGCATGTTGACTGCGCTGCAGTCCGGTTCCGCACTGGATGTCGCGCAG
>JAGRGQ010000227.1 GCA_020445405.1 Gammaproteobacteria bacterium
CAGTTTCTTGCGCTCGGTAATGTCGGTGAGTATATGCAGCGCGTAGCGAAATGTGCCGTCCCGGTTGGTCACAGTATAGACTCTTGAGCGGTAGACCTCACCGTTGGTCAGCCTGATATCCCGCCCGGCCGGGAGGTCGGTTTTGCTGATGTCGTACTCACTACACTGTTCCGGCCGGGGAAACACCTCCCAGTAGGGCTTGTGTAGAATCTCGGATAAATTTGCTCCCGTGCGTGTGATATACGCCTTGTTGGCGCGCTGGATAGCTCCCTGCTTATCGTGCAGAAAAACGAGATCACCTATTGAATCGAAAGCCTGTTCCCACTCCTGATGCGCCCTCTCGATCTCGATATAGCTCCTTTTCAGTTCTTGTAGCGTATCCTGAAGCTCAACAGTGCGCTCTTGAACCTGTTGTTCCAGTTGGTTCCGTTGTTGTTCTATCCGAGAGAGAGTGTGTCTTGAGCAGAGATAACCCACTCCGCCCATGGCGATGACAGCGCTGGCCCAGAGCAGGGATAACACCAGAGAGTTCTGCGTACCGCTGCAAAGTTGACTCGGAATAAACCAGACAACCAGAGTAGCGATAAAGATGATGCCGCTGAGCAGGCCTATCAA
>JAGRGQ010000228.1 GCA_020445405.1 Gammaproteobacteria bacterium
GGATATAGACGGCGGCCAGAGCCTTCCGCCCGCCCGCCGGATCCGCCAGCGCCGCGCGCAAATGGTAATGCCCGCCCAGCACCCGCGCGAAGGCGCGCAGATAGGGCACCGCCCCGGCGAAGCGTTCGTTCAGGTCCGGCTCCGCCACGAGCCATTCGGTGGTCTCGCGCAGGCTTTCGCTGGCCTCCCACACCGCCCCGGCAAGCTCCGGCAGATGCGCGCGGGCATGTTCGGCTTCGTCCTGGATCTCTTCCAGAAGCCGATAGGCGGCATCGCCCCCATCCATCAGCTTGCGGGCCACCAGATCCATCGCCTGAATGCCGTTGGTGCCTTCGTAAATGGCCGTCACCCGCACATCGCGGCAGAATTGCGCGGCGCCGGTTTCCTCGATCACGCCCATCCCGCCATGGACCTGCACGCCGTCGCGTCCGACCGAGATGCCGGTATCGGTACCGAAGGCCTTGGCGATCGGGGTCAGGAACGCCGCGCGCGCCGTCCAGTCGGCGCTGCCGGTGGCATTCTGCATGTCGATGGCCACGGCACAGGCCAGTTCGATCGCGCGGGCGGCGAAGACATCGGCCTTCATGCAGGCCAGCATGCGGCGCACATCCGCA
>JAGRGQ010000229.1 GCA_020445405.1 Gammaproteobacteria bacterium
ACCAATGCGACCTATACCGGGACCGTGCGTGACGCCACGACAGATTCGGCACTCGGCGGTGTCAGCCTGTCGATAAACGGTAGCAACCTGGTCTCAGATGCAAGTGGCTCGTTCAGCGTCAGTCTCCCTTGTGGCCGTTACCGGCTGACGGTCGATGTCCCTGCCGGCTACATCGATTACGACCGAACCATCGATACCTTCGACGGCACGGTGATCGACGTGGGTCTCACCCGCGAGTCCACGCAGAACGGCACGGTGACCGAATCGGCGATCTATGGCGACCCGGTCAACACCGCCACCGGCAACTACGTCTACCAGCGCCGCGATCTCGATATCAAGGGTATCGGTATGCCATTGCGGTTCGACCGCACCTACAACTCGCGGGCGGCGGCAGGGGATGACGCAATCGACGGTCCGCTGGGCTACGGCTGGTCGCACACGTTCGATGTCTCGCTGGCGCTCGATGCCGGTGTCGTGACGATCACCTGGGGTGACGGCAAGACGCAGACCTGGTCGCCGGACGGCATGGGTGGTTTCATTCCTCAATACGGGGTGTTCGACGACCTGATCGATGACGGCGGTGGCGCCTTTACGCTTCAAAAGCGGGATGACA
>JAGRGQ010000022.1 GCA_020445405.1 Gammaproteobacteria bacterium
GTCTGGGCTCGAATTGAGGCTCACTGAAAACACATCGGGCCTGGAGCGATTCTATTTTGCCACGCAGCAACTGTACGCGACGCATTCCCGGCATGCGCTCCGGACTTACGCTGATGGAGCCGACCGCGTTGAGCCCGTAGTGCCGTTCGAAATAGGCATAGGCATCGTGAAAAACGATGTAGGGCGTATCTTTCACCGCCGAGAGCTTTTTACCGATATCCAGATCCAACGCAAGAATACGCGCAATAACAGCCTCACCATTGCGCCGATAATTGGCGGCGTTTTCCGAATCGACAAGACTCAGTTCCGTTATTGCCAGGCGCACGATGCGACTGGCGTTGGCCGGGGATAACCAGATATGCGGATCCACGTTTTGCAGATAATCCCCGTTACGTCCCTGTTCCCGCGGAACCGCGGCATGTTCTCCGTGCCTATCGCCGTCTTCACCATCGGAAGGTGGATCCCAGAGACCGCTTTTGCGTATCTGCAGCCGCTCCATACCGGGGACCCCGAGCAACTCAACGGATTTGGACCTGCTCACCGCCGCGCGCACGATTTTTGCCATGGATGTTTCCAGCGCCTGTCCGATCCAGAAGACCAGGTCAGCCCGGCTCAGTTTACGGATATCGGAGGGAACCAGATTGAGATCATGCGGCGATTGGGCATCATGCAGCAGCAACTCAGGCGTGCCGACGCCGGCCATCACCCCGGCTATCAGAGAGTGCACGGGTTTGATGCTGACCACCACCGATGGCGCCGCAGCAGACGGCGAAGACCACCAGAGCACAAAGGCCAACATGCAGCTGATGTACGCTGAACCCAACCTCAATTGCATCGAACCACCGACCGGGCGAAAAATCAATTATGTTATGTTATATCATTAACAATACACACACAATGCCGGCACCAATCAGCTCAACCGGGCAGTCTCCATGGCGGGCTGCCCGAGAGCGGGATTGTACGGGAACTTATCCCATAATCCCCCGCGAGCCGCGTTGCACCATGAACCAAAACCGCCACGGTCGCGGAGGATTTTGAGACAGGTGCCAGCCTGGTGACCCTCCAGGCGGGTTTTTCGCCCCCCGGCATAGCGTAAAAACGCATGATAAAATGGGTGATTTACCGGACTGG
This sequence comes from Gammaproteobacteria bacterium, assembly GCA_020445405.1. GTDB lineage: Bacteria > Pseudomonadota > Gammaproteobacteria > Chromatiales > Chromatiaceae > HKST-UBA178. Next base: position 1,132 of record JAGRGQ010000022.1, read on the forward strand.
CCTCAATGCTTGATCGCAGATTTTCCATAGCACCCATGCTGGATTGGACCGACAGATTCTGTCGTTACTTTCTGCGGCAGATCTCGAAGCGGGCACTGCTCTACACCGAGATGGTCACTACCAGTGCGCTGCTTTACGGGGACCAGGCGCGGTTACTTAAATTCGATCCGATGGAGCATCCGGTGGCGCTGCAGATCGGGGGGAGTGACCCGGTACAGCTCTCCCGCGCGGCCAGACTCGGGCAACAGTGGGGCTACGATGAGATAAACCTGAATCTGGGCTGCCCTTCCGAGCGGGTACAATCGGGGCGCTTCGGCGCGTGCCTGATGTCCGAACCGGATCTGGTGGCAGATTGTATCAAGGCGATGGTTGACAGCGTCACGATCCCGGTAACGGTAAAACAGCGCATCGGCATCGATCACCTGGACAGTTATCAACTATTGCGCGATTTTGTCGGGAGGCTCTCTCTCGCCGGCAGTAGGACATTTATCGTCCATGCCCGCAAAGCCTGGTTGCAGGGCTTGAGCCCAAAAGAGAACCGCGAAATTCCGCCGCTCAGTTACGCCACCGTTTACCGCTTGAAACGCGATTTCCCCGAACTGGAAATTATCATCAACGGCGGCATCACCTCGATCGAAGCGTGCGAAGAGCACCTCGCGCTGGTGGACGGTGTGATGATCGGCCGGGAGGCCTATCACAACCCCTGGCTGCTGGCACAGGTGGATGCCCGGCTGTTCGGAGAGGAGACCCCGGTCCCGACCCGCGATCAGGTCATCGCCCAACTGCTGCCTTTCGTGGAACTTGAACTGGCCGCAGGTGTACCGCTCAATCGCATCACCAGGCATATTCTTGGCCTGTTCCATGGACAACCCGGCGCCCGCGCGTGGCGCAGATACTTAAGCAACCACAGCTATAAAAGCGATGCCGATTCAGACGTCATCGTGAAAGCTCTCCGCCTAGTCATGCTGTAATCCGGATTCTACCCGTGTAGCCATTTTCTTAATGACCGGATCAATTCGATAGATATTTTTCATATCATTTTTTGGTGAATTGCGTCATAATGTTATTGTGATCTGGTTCACATTTTCATAGGTGGGGTGTTTTTATTACACGAGAATCAACACGAATGTCCACGCAATCCCGAAAAAAACTGGCTGAGTATCTGATCGTGACGGCGCTTTTCACGGCTATAGCAGCGTATGTCGCGTTTTCGCCGTTATTTCCAAATTGATATTCGGCTCACGAATTTCGTCTTTTAGGGAAAATCTTACGCTTTAAGAGGTTGTCTGCTTATTTTAAAAACTGCCACCTTGGTGCAATATTTTCTGACCGGATCAGGGCGCATCGGCCGGACAATATCAGTCAGGTGAATTGAGGAGAGTCAAATGTCCACGGAGACCAAGAAAAAAGTAACGCAGATTTTGATAATCGCCGGTCTGTTCGCAGCCAATCTGGTTTATTTAACCCTCTCTCCGCTGTTTCCCTCCTGAATGCAACCGAAAACCGCCTGTGGGGAGATCACCCCGCCATTAAAGACCCGTATAACCGTCAAGCCGGATTTGGAGTAGTTTGACCAGGTCGCCGATATCCCCGGACTCCTGATTCACCCTAACCGCAGATTGCCGCTCCTGTTCGGTTAAACTCTCTTTCGACTCAGCCTGTCTGTTCAGCACTTCAACGTTGGCTTCGGACGGGTCTGATCCGAGGCGCTCCCTGGCCGTAACCCGCCGTCTGAGTTCGTTCATCGGGACCTGAAAATCGAGAATCAGAAAAGGGAGGCAAAGCCTGCGTGCAATCTCTTCGAAACGACAGCGCTGATCCCGTTTCAGAAATGCCGCGTCAACCACAACCGTGTACCCGGCACCTAACAGGGAGTGTGTCAGCGACAGCAGGTAATCGTAGGTTTTTCTACTGAAATCGGGAGTATAGATCCCGCTCATCGGAGAGGAACCGCTGTCGGACCCGGGATCAAGGCCGGCCAGACGCTTGCGCTCGACGTCGGAGCGTACTCTGACCACCGCCATAAACTTCAACAACGCCTCACTGACAGTACTTTTTCCCGATCCGGATAAACCGTGGGTGATCAACAGCGAGGGGCGCCCGGAAACGGTGTATTTCAGCGCGTTTTCCAGATAGGTTGAGAGCACCGCCCGCAGCGGCTCTTTTTCAGCGACGGAGAGATCCGGCTGGTGCAGGCGGATGGCCGACACCTTTGCCCGAACCATCGCCCGATAGAGCTGGTAGAAACGGAGGAGATCCATTCCCTGGTAATCGCCGCTGATTTCAAGGTACTTGTTCAGTATCTGTCGCGCGATTCGCGCCAGACCCTTCTCCTCTATATCCATGAGCAGAAATGCCAGTTCGCTCATCGTATCGATCCAGCGCAATTCCGGATTGAATTCGATGCCGTCAAACAGGATCAACCGATTGCCCTCGAGTACGATGTTTCCAAGGTGCAGATCACCGTGGCATTCGCGGATATGGCCCTGCTCCCGGCGCTCGGCCAACCGTCGCTTGAGTCGCCCAAACTCTGTCAGGGTCCAGGTCTGCAGTCGCGAGAGCTGCTCGCTGCATTCAGGATCCAGGGAACGGATCTGTTCGAAATTCTGCTGCATTGGCAGCAGCACCTGCTCGGGCGTACCGTATGGTGGGAGGGTAGCGCCCGCGACAGACGCATGAAAATCGGCAAGCTGTTGCGCCAGCTCATCCGCCAGCGCCGCAGTTAAACGCTGCGGATGTTCAGACAGCAGCGTACCCTCGGCAAAACGACGCATTCTTACCGCATGCTCGATCACGGTTCCCTGTCCCGTCAATGAGGGGCGATCCACCGTGCCGGTAATATCTACGACGTCGATGTAAAGATCTTCCGCCAAACGCCTGTTCAGACGGATCTCCTCTTCACAGCAGAATCGTCGCCGCTCCAGTGTGGAGAAATCGAGAAAACCGAGATCAAGCGGCTTTTTTATTTTGTAGGCGTAGGACCCTGCCAGGATCACCGATGATATATGAGTCTCAATCAGTTCGATCCGGTTGCACGCCTTTTGCGCCGACATCCAACGAACCAGGTTGGCTACCAGCCGGTGATGTTCCTGCATGGCTGACATGACACTTTTCCCGTTTGTCTCTGGAGAGAGCATAACCGCATGGGGGCGGAGCATGCATTGATTGGCGGCAGCCCTATTTTAAATCGTGTCGTTATTCCTGATTCAGCAGGCGGTTGAATCTATTTTAGTATATGGTAATATTTTATTATCTTGGCGCCACGCCAGCCCGGCGCCATCCAGTTCACACTGCACGCAAATCAGGAGCCACAATGTCTATCGAGCGTATCGTACTTGCCTTTGCCGGATTGATGATTCTACTCAGCCTGGGGCTGGGCGTTGCCGGCAGCCCAATATTTCAATCCAGCAACTGGTTGTGGTTTACCGCATTTATCGGTGCCAATTTACTGCAATCCGCTTTTACCGGTTTCTGCCCGCTGGCGCTTATTCTGAAAAAACTTGGCCGCAAGCCGGGCCACGCCTTCTGAAATCTGAACAGTATCAGGAGAACCCGGAAAAGGGCGCCATGTGGCGCCCTTTTTATCCTGCCGTCTCCAGCGGCCGGGCAAAAAGATCGTGATCCCCCGCGGCGATGATTCGCACGCGGATAAAGTCACCCGGATCCAGATCCCAGGCCCCTTCCACGATCACGCATCCATCTATTTCGGGCGCATCGCCGGCACTGCGCGCAATCACCCGACTCTCTTCAACTTCATCAACCAGTACCAGCATCTCCCGGCCAATTTTGGCTGCGAGACGGTGCCGGCTGATCTCCGCCTGCACTGCCATAAATCGCGCCAATCGCTCTTGCTTTACCGGTTCCGGAACCTGATCCGGCAGTGAATTGGCCGCCGCACCGTCAACCGGTGAGTAGCTGAAGCAACCTACCCGGTCCAGGTCCGCAGCACGCAGAAAATCCAGCAGCTGCTCGAAATCGGCCTCGCTCTCTCCGGGGAAGCCAACGATGAAAGTGCTGCGCAGGGTCAGGTCTGGACAGATTTTCCGCCACTGGGCAATCCGTTCCAGCACTTTTTCGGCCGCGGCCGGGCGGTGCATGCTGCGCAGAATACGCTCACTGCCATGCTGCAGTGGCATATCCAGATACGGCAGCAGCCCGTCCCCGGCCATCAGCGGAATCAGCTCGTCGACGCTGGGATAGGGGTAGACGTAGTGCAACCTGACCCATACTCCCAATGACCCCAAGGCATTGGCCAATTCCGGCAAGCGGCTCCTGAGCAGGCTGCCGCCCCAAAAGTCGCTCCGGTATTTCAAATCCAGACCGTAAGCCGAGGTATCCTGAGAGACAACCAACAACTCCCGGACGCCAGCGGCAACCAGGGATTCCGCCTCACGCATCACATCGCCGACAGGCCGGCTGACGAGTCTGCCGCGCAGGTGGGGGATAATGCAGAAAGTGCAGGTGTGATTACAGCCCTCCGAAATCTTCAGATATGCGTAGTGGCGCGGGGTCAGTTTAATCCCCTGTGGCGGCACCAGACTGGTATACGGATCGTGCTGGGGTGGAGCGAACCGGTGCACCGCCGACATCACGGCCTCGTATTCGTGCGGGCCGGTTACCGCAAGTACTGCCGGATGCGCACTGCGGATCTCCTGCTCGCGCACGCCCAGACATCCGGTGACAATAACCCTGCCGTTCTCCGCAACTGCCTCGCCGATCGCCTGCAGCGACTCGTCAACGGCGGAATCGATAAAGCCGCAGGTGTTTACCACAACCAGATCGGCTGCTCCATAGCTGGGGGATATCTGATAGCCTTCGGCCCGCAACTGGGTCAGAATGCGCTCGGAGTCAACCAGATTTTTCGGGCAGCCCAAACTGACAAAGCCAATTTTTGCCGGCTGCGGAAGACCCCCTTTTGATGCACTCACCGGTTGTTGCGGGATAGCAGATCGGTTACCGCCACAGCCTGCTCATTCTGTCGGATCTGCACTGTCATCGTCTCCTCCAGCACAAGATCTCCCGACTCTATGTGCGGTAACAACTGCTCCGCTATCTGCTGGACTATCAGCATGCCGGCCCGGTTGCGCTCATCGGTGGCTTCAGGCGCCTCGATATTTTGCTTGAGCGTTTCCAGATAAGCCCTGAACTGCCGCGACTGTCCGGAGAGGTCAAGTGCCTGAAAATCGGGCTGAAATCCGATTACGAGGACCTTCCCCTGCCCGTCCTCCGGCTCTGCGATAGCAATTTTCAACGGACCTTCGATCAACATTTTAGAATTCTCGCTCTGTTTGATTTGCAAACCATTGGTTGCCCAGAGTACCTAAATAAGCCGCGCTTCGAAACACCCCGTTACCGCAGCAGTAAGACAGGCTCAGGTACAACCGCCAACTTTCATTCACGCTGAAGAAAAATCAATGGTTAATTATTCAGTATTTGATAATATATTTAATACATGGAAAAAATATTCGAGATTATCGTGGTGGGGGGGCAACTTGAAGAACTGTAAACTTTGCCGCTATAGCGAGCTCTGCAACACGCTTCCCGGCATCTGCATACTGCTGCAGTACCTGGCGGTTGCGTTGTTGATCGGTATGCTTGGTTATCTATTCATCACCCAGGAATTTTTGCGTTGAGCTTTGAGCAGTGTGGCGCGCTGCCTGAATCTCCGACCACCTCCCTCCTCCCCGGCAAACTGCTATACTCCGGTTTTCTGAAGCACCAGCGGGAAAACTATGGGTTACCGTCTTTCGAAAATTTATACGCGTACCGGCGACAAGGGTACGACCGGTCTTGGAGATGGTCGGCGGGTGGACAAAGACAGTGCCAGGATCGAAGCGATTGGCACCGTGGACGAACTGAACAGCCTGATCGGCGTGTTGATCGCACAAGCCATACCCCAATCCATACGTGACCTCCTTACCGGCATCCAGCATCGGCTGTTCGATCTGGGCGGCGAGCTTTCCATACCCTCCATGCAGGTAATCAAAGCTGAGTCCGTGGATCAGCTGGAAGCATTTTTGGACCAACTCAACGGCGATCTGCCCCCATTGAAGGAGTTCGTTCTTCCCGGCGGGAATCCGCCGGCCGCACACTGCCACCACGCCCGGACCGTCTGCCGCCGCGCTGAGCGCCGACTGACTCATCTGTCGCGTCAGCAGGGAGAGGAGGTCAGTGCCAATGCGCTTAAGTATCTGAACCGTCTGTCCGACCTGCTGTTCGTCGTCGGCCGGGTGCTTGCCAGGGAGAATGGCGGCAGCGAAGTGTTATGGCGCAAGGGAGGTTGATTCGCTTGTCTGACACCGCGCGGATTCGCTCCGGGAGCCGGGTGCTTATGCATTTTTCGCTGGCCCTGCCGGACGGCACCGAAGCAGTATCGACTTTCGGCGGCGAACCGGAACAGGTGATATTGGGAGACGGCAGCCTGACCCAGGGCCTGGAAATGGCACTCATCGGGCTGAAAAAGGGCGACAGACAGACGCTGGAACTGACACCAATGCAGGCTTTCGGATTATGGGATGAGGATAAGCTGCAGTGGATGCCGCGCAGTGACTTTGCTCCCGAATTGATGCTTGAACCGGGTCTGACCATTGCTTTCGAGACGCCGTCGGGGGAGGAAGTGCCGGGCACGATAACCGAAGTGGGGGAGCGCCGGGTCAACGTCGACTTCAACCATCCGCTTGCCGGGGTGGATATCGTTTTTTCGGTGGAGATTCTGGAAGTACTTGATCCGGAATCGTGAAAGAGAGACGCATCCAGCCATGGATATCAAACTTGCCAATCCCCGCGGTTTTTGCGCCGGTGTCGACCGCGCCATCGAAATTGTCGAGCGGGCGCTGGAGATATTCGGCGCACCGATCTACGTCCGCCATGAAGTGGTGCATAATCGTTTTGTAGTGGAAAGCCTGCGCCGGCGCGGCGCTGTTTTTGTCGACGAACTCCACCAGATACCCGACGGCAGCACCGTCATCTTCAGCGCCCACGGTGTATCCAGGCAGGTCAGGTCCGAAGCCGAATCGCGCGACCTTCGCATCTTCGACGCCACCTGTCCGTTGGTAACCAAGGTTCATCTCGAAGTCGCGCGCCACTGCCGCAATGGCGACGATGTCATTCTCATCGGACACCGCGGGCATCCCGAGGTCGAGGGGACCATGGGGCAGTACATCGCCAATGAGAAAGGCGGTCGCATTCATCTCGTGGTCGACGTCGACAGTGTCGAGGAGATCGAGATCGACGACAGCAAAGGGCTCGCCTATGTCTCGCAGACGACTCTCTCGATGGACGATACCGAAAAAATCGTGAAAGCCCTGAAGCGGCGCTTCCCCAGAATCGAAGGCCCGAAGAAGAATGACATCTGTTATGCCACCCAGAACCGTCAGGATGCGGTTAAAGAGTTGGCATCGAACTGCGATCTGGTACTGGTAGTGGGTTCACCCAACAGTTCCAACTCGAACCGCCTTAAAGAGATTTCAACCAAGCTGGGCACGCCCGCCTATCTTATTGACGGTGCGCAGGACATTCACCGCGAGTGGATCGGGAAAGCAGACCGGGTCGGCGTTACAGCCGGTGCTTCGGCTCCGGAAGTTCTGGTCGAAGAGGTGATAGCGGCACTCAAACGCTGGGGAGCCGACAGCGTCACCTCGCTTCCGGGAAGAGAGGAAAACGTCATATTCTCGCTTCCCAGGGAGCTGCGCAAAGAGACCTAGGTTGTTGTTACCAACAGCCTGTGTGATTGGAGGAGGTTGAGCGGACTCCGGTACTCAATAACGACAGGTTCGCACACACGTCCGCGCTCTGTCCGCTCTTGGGCACCGCCAGAATGGTATAGGCGGTACTGTTCGATGTCAGATTCAGGGTGTAGTACTGCTCTACGGTGTTGGGATCCTCCATGATGGAGGCGTTATAGACATCGTTCATGCTCAGAGAGTTGCCGCCGGCATCGCCGTAACTCCTGTTCTCCGTGTAGTAGCGCTCCATGAACTGGGATACCTGCAGTATCGACCCCTTCACTGCCGCCCGCCGGCTCTTGCGAACCTGCTCCTGATACATGGGGTAGGCGATAGCCGTAAGAATCGCGAATACCGCCAGCGCGACCAACAGTTCCACCAGTGTGAACCCTTTCCGATTTCGCCTGAACAGATCCCCCCTCATGTCTCTACCTACCCTCCGATGGAAGTATCCAGATAGCATTTACCGTCGGCGAGCTCTGCTCTGAATCAACGACATAGGCGATCCGCTCATTGACGGCGGCAAGCAACTGCCTGATCAGACTCTGTTCGGTATCCACGCCATACCATTTCATATTCGGAGCGAGCCGGTAGCGCTTGTCGTCAATCTGCACGATATTTGCCGGCAAATCCAGATAGCGCATGGTTCCCTGCGCTTCGAACAGGCGCCTCGGCACATCCGCATCCCGCGCCGCCAATGTCGACGTCCAGGCCAGCACTGTCAGAAGCACCAGTGCCCCGTATTTAAACCTCCGAAAGCTTTTCATCTGACGCTCTCCCATACCTTTCGAATCATCGCAACTGACGCCATGACTGGCGGCCATCGCGGTAACTGAGCGACTCCAGGGTCTGTTCGATCTCCCCGGAGGATCCGCTGGTGAACTTGAACTCTTTCTCTTTGGTCTTGATGACCGCCGGGGTCTTGGTAATACCCACCTTCGATTTCTTGCCGGAGGTCGGCACCTTGATCTTCACATCGACGCCATTTACGTTGACCCATATCTCGACATAGTCACCTTCGTTGAACGCACCGTCGCCATTGAGATCAAACGGACTGACCGACAAGCGTGAGCCATCCACCGAAGACAACTCCATCAACCAGCTGGTGCCGCCGTATTCGCACGGGTCCAGGCTCGGGATTGAGGTGCTGAAAATCACCCGTCCGTCGCGCAGCAGCGGCGTACTGACAACGCGCTCCCCCTCCCAGCCCAGGAGCGGCGACTCCAGATCGATGTACCACCCCTTGTGCGTGGTCCAGCTGATGGTATTTTCAGTGGTCACTCTCAGGTCCCATGGGAATGGATTTGCGGTATCGGTGGTGCCATCGCTCAGCCAGGAGTCACCGGAGCTGTCAGTATAGGTTTCATGCGTAATCTGCTGCTGCAACAGACTGCTGCGACCCCCGGAGACCGGTGCGGGAGTGGTTGCGTTGAAATCGTCCCAGATACCGTAAAAACTGTTTTTACGTTTCACCGTGCCATCGCCGGATTCAAAGTATTTTCCGGTTCCGAAGAAGATCATGACGCCGCCGGTGGGGTGATTGGTCACCTCGGGCTTGCTGGTGATCGGCTGCGTCGTGCCGTCTTCGTCCTTGGCGACGAAAAGGGGCGCAGGCGAGCCGCTTGACTGATAGTCGACCTCCCATTTGCTGGTATCCGATGTATCACTCAGGTCGAATGCCCACATATTCCCCAGCAGGTCGCCCGCGTAAGCGCGATCCGCGATTTTGTCGTTGTTGTAATCGACCAGTATCGGCGTCGCGAGGCCATTGGGGCTGGAGCCGTCGCCGACGCCGGTATCTATTTTGCGAATCAGCGCACCTGTAGCGACGTCGACGATAAAAAGCACCGCCCGGTTGTTTGTCGAGGAGTAGCCGTTGCCGAAAACCGCGGCCCAGGCGCCGTTTGCCATACGCGCCAGCGTCGGCTGACCGATGGTATAGCCCAGATCACCGTCCGGGGTGCCGTCGGTATCGGCATCGTCGTCGTCAGTGGAAAACTCCCACATCACATCGCTCTTGCTGAAATTCTCGGGATCGGTGACATCCAGCGCAAATACCGATTTCCCGCCGGCGCCCGTGGTACCTAGCAGCACCGACTTCCAGGTATTGTTTATATAGGCGTCCTTGCCGGCGCTTGGGCCGTCGACGTAAAACTGGTGGCTGTAGTCGGGATCGCTCAGTTTCCACAGGTCCGCCTGGACCGCCTCCGGAATGAACGCGAACAACTCGTAGCCAGTATCCTCGCGGAATGCGTGCAGCATACCGTCGTTGACGCCGACATAGACCACCCCGGGACGGTTCTTATAGGCGTTTGACGAGCGGTAGGTGATGTAACTCGACCCCTCGGTACCTGGCAGTATATTGAAGCCGTAATCCTGCTGGCCGACGAAGAACGGATCCGAGTTGACGATATCGCCCAGCACCGAGACCCGCTTGCGGAAGGTGCCTGCAGGATCGTTGCCGATTTCGTAGGTATCGTCGCCGCGGATGAAATTGAGGCGCCGCTGGCCGACAGTATCGCTGTCGCCGTGCTTGATCGCGGTCATAATTGAAGCTGGGGGGGTATGCGTTGCGTCCCAGAGTAAATCGACACCCACCTCGCCGTCGCCGTCGCTGTCCGCCGCCTCGTGGGTGAATATGTTGCGCACGTTGTAAGCCAGCGCGCTCTTGGTATCCAGCAGTTTTGCCGCCTCCCAGGTCGGGTCCAGTGCGGTGGTGGAGGTATCGGCATCGATGATCGCGCCGGTGGTCCCGTCGACCTTGAACCCGAGCAGCTCACCGCGCCAGTCCTTGCTGTCGAACCTGGCCTGATAGACGTAAGTATCCGCGTTGAGCCGGGTGGAGTTGGTGGCGATCGCGGCCGCCGAACCGGTCCGGCCGATAATCTGCTGCAGCGTCGCGGAGAGCTGCTCGGCGAACTCCTCCGGATCCGCCGCGGAGAAGAAGCCGCCGCGGCTGTTGACCGCCGCGTGCCACAGGTCGTCGATATTCTCCTCGGCTCCTGTGCCGGACGGTGTCGGCCACTGTTTGGTGCCGGCAGTCAACAGCGGGAGATCCGTCGCCGGATCCAGCGTCCCCATGACGCCAAGTCCCACGGTAAAGTTGACCAGGTGCTGCCAGAACGCCTCATCCGCCGGATTGGTGGGGACCAGGTTGTCCAGGTCAGTCCGAAGGTCCCGGTTCCAGTAGTACATGGCGACGTCGGCAAGCGTGTCTTCGTCCAGACCCTGGTAGGGATTGGCCGGGGTGTACTTGTAAGACTGGTTGTCCGGTCCGGTGATACTGGGACCGCTTTTGTTATCGGCGTTGGTGGCGTTGACCGAGCCGGTGCTGGTGGGTGCGCCCGCACCGTTCCAGTAACCGTCCGTCATCAGAATGTTATAGCTCTGCCGGCAGGCGAGATGCGCGGTCGAATCGTTCGAACCGGGCTGTGCGCCCCAGGGCCCTCTGTTGTCGGTACGGGAGAAGTACTGCCCCACATTGTCCAGCGCGCGCCGCAGTGGGGTGCCTTCGGTGGGAATACTGTGAGTGTAGAGGGAGTCGAAAAACGCGGTGCGGTCACTCCCGGTGAACTTGCGCACGCCGTTGATAAGCGCGCCCGGACTGCTGACGCTGTCAACGGTGGCCGAGCCCTTGTTGATCGCCGCGAATCCGACACGCAGACCGGTTCCCTGTTCGGCGAACGCCCGGCCGACACCGGCCCGGGCCAGCAGGATGCGTGAACGGTAATAGGTATACCAGTTGGCGAAGTTCTGAATCTCCTCGGCGTAGGTGCAGGTGGGTGCGGCGGCGCAATCCGAGCGCTCCGTGCTGCCGGTGAAGGGGGCATTGGCTGATTTGATCTCCACCCGGGTGTAGTTGGCCGCATTCTCCTTGGAGGCCGTCGAATTGATATCGCCGGTAAATTGATAATAGAACGAGGGCCAGAAGGTCTTGTTGTTCGATCCATCGTATGCGTAGTTGTTGTATGTGCCGACATCACCAAAATCAGCCGCGTTTGTATAGCGATCCCAGTAGGCTGACTGAGTGTTGTTGACCGTCAGATTTCGACACCCCCTGGCGGTCTTGACCGGGTTGTGCGGCGCGCAGGTGATCGAGGCATTGCCCATCGAACTGCCATCGGAGTTGGACCAGGGGCGGTAGGTGATCGCCGGATTGTAGTAGATCTTGTTGATCGCGCTGCTGCGCACCCATTTATCGTAGATGTTGTTGGTCTGGGTGAAGGAGACCACATAATTGTAATAGTCGTCGGTGCCGTATACGTCATTCGCCCTGGGGAAAATAAAGTAGGACCAGATCAGACTGTCCGGCATCATTTCGTAATGCATGGAGCCGGAGTCGTCCAGCGTGAACATCACATTGGGTTCGATCGATCCGCCGAGAAACAGCGGTACCTGCGCCGGAGCGGCTATCACTGTCCAGGCCGGTAATGCGCTGACGATCAGCGCCGCCAGGCCGAAGGCTTTTCGTTTGAGACTGTTCATCGAGACCCCCTAGGTCCTGTCACCACTTGTACACGCTCTGCAACACCACAACGGTACTGGCAGTTCCACCCACCCCGCGTGCGGTCACCTGCAAATAGATATCCGAAGTATCCAGCGATTGCGCCGCCTCCAGGCTTTCGGTGCTGGGCGGCAGTTTTTCGATAATATAGGCCGGCTGCGCGGCCACCCCGGGCAGCAGGTTGGAGCCACTCAGCACCACCCCTTTGCTCGCCCACCATGAGGCATCCCGTTCATCCCACCAGGGTGTACTGTTGGTGATATTGGGGTATTGTGCATCGGGCGATGTCAGCTCCCACAGCGGGCTGGTGTCGGAACTGTTGCTGATATCCCTGACGTCCGGCATGCTCGTCTGGGCGGCAATCCACGTCTCTGCTGCGCGCAGCGCCGATTCAGCCGCCTGGAACGCGGTGTTCCGGTCGCGCATGTTGCCCGCCATCTTCTCCTCCAGGATATTGGTATCCATGGTGGATATGCCGAATATCGTCATCAGCAGCAAAATCATCAGGGCGGTAATCATCACCGCGCCGCGCTGGCGTTTACAATCGATCTTCATGGCAGCTTGTTCCTGACACCGACGGTGGCGGTCATGTTCTGGGTCATCGCCTGGCGGTCGACGGTGACGTTCTGGCTCTTAGATACCAGCGTCAGGTCCATCCGGACGCTGGTCACGTTGGACCAATTGGATACAGTCGCCCCATCGACGTACTGATCGGCCGCCAGATCGCTGTTTGTGTCCTCGCCGTAGAGCAATTCCAGGTCCTGAACCCCGTCCACCAGCTCCTGGGGAGTGCCGCCGTTTTCCCGCACGAACAGCGCCGGCTGACCGAAGCTGTTCTGACTGAGAAAATAGTCGGAGTGGATAAACTTGAACACCTGGGCATCGGTCGAGTAGGGCTTGCTCAGCCGTGCGCTCTTATTACTGCTGGCACTGTGACTGATCTGCACCTCCGTCGAACCTTTGGTTATACTGGTGATGCGGAACAGATCGGAAGTCTCGCAATCGGTGATAAGTACATAGTCGTTTGCCGCCAACCCGCAGCTGGTATCACCATTGATCTTCAGACTGGCGCTGTCCGATGTCATCGCCTCTTTCAGGTTGCCGCCGCAGGAGTCGACCCGCTCCGCCCGGCTGACGGTGATGACATCGCTGCCCGCGATGACACTGCCGGGGTCGTCCGAGGTCGAGCCGGTATCGCCATACAACGGTGAAAAGGCGCTGCCGTTGTATTCGTAGCCGCGTATCGACTGACTCGAGCTGTAGGTGCCGCTGCCCGGCATGCTGCTGGCCAGTACATTGGGAATCACCGCCGCCAGGTTACCACACCCCTGGTAACCCGACATACGGATATTCCGCGCCAGCACCTCCATCGCATAGCGGCCGTTCTCCTGGATAATGGAGAGTGCGTCCTGGGTGCGGTAGGCCTGTTTGCTGGAGATAAAAACGTTGGCCATGCCGATAGTCAGAAGCAGGCCGAGTAGCATCGCGATCAGGACCTCGACCAGCCCGAATCCGGCGTTGCGTTTTCCAATTTCAAGATGCCGTCGCATAATCAGATATCCGAAACCACAGTCATCGATTTCACCGGTACATTCGGGTTACGGATGTCGTCCCACTGAACAACCACCGTCGCCCTGCTGCCGTTGAGTGTGATTGAACCATCGCCGCTGGGCAGACTCTGGGAGAGAGTGCCGATCCAATCCATTACATCCTGATCCGCCTGATTGGTTGCCGTGGAGGGCGGCGAGGCATTCATCGCAATGGCATAGTCCGGCAGATTGGCCTTGCTGCTCCCCTGGTTGGCGCGCATGCAGTCGATAATGTCATAGGCCAGCAGTGTCGCCTGGGAGCGGAGCAGCGAACTGTGGTTCAGCTTGATGCCGGTGGCCTGCAATCCAGCCAGCCCAAGCAACCCGACCGAGAAGATCACCACCGTGACCAGCACTTCCACCAGCGTGAAACCTTTGCTGCCGGTAAAGGATTGCTTCATTCTCCCACTCCCTGCTAATCGCATTTTGTCGGGTCGTAGTCGGTGTCGGTCGGGTCGGCAACGGTTGTGCAGTCTGCATTGCAGGTGGTCACCCGGCCGGATGGTGAAATCGGCACGCTGCGTACCGCGCTGCTGCCGCTGACCGTGATATCGAAGCAGCTTGTCGCGACGACGTTACCCAATCCGGCGAAAGTGACCGGGGCGCTGCCGATGGTCAGCGCGACACTGCTGCCCGTAGGTGGTGCTTCAAACTCTCGGATAGCGGTCCCGCCCAGTTCCACCTGCCACCCGTTGGCCCAACTGCCGGATTTGGGATTGACGTCGATGGAAACGCCTTGGCGTACCGCTTCGGCACGTGCGAAATTGAGCGCGGCCACGATATCCTTGGAAGTGGTGATCAGGTCGCCGCTGCGTTTCATGTTGGCGATTCCCGGTACGCCGATAACCAGGATAACCGCGATCACTGCAACGGTTACCATCAGTTCCACCAGGGTAAAACCCGGGGTTTTTTGCCGATATCTGTCCATGGGTACTGTATATACGATAGTGCCCGGATCCGCACCAGCTGAGGGGACGTCTGGCGCCGGATTCCCGACAGACGGTCATTACCCGACACTTACAGCGCTGGTTTTTTGTAACCCGTTGATCGAAACCGATAGAAAAGAGGTGGCGGGCCGGCAGGTCCCACCCATGACAGGCGAGCGTAAAAAGTTGTAGCCAAAGGGTCGTTTCTTTATACTTCGCCACGCCTCAACTCAAGCCGATGTAGCTCAGCCGGTAGAGCAACGCATTCGTAATGCGTAGGTCCGCGGTTCGAATCCGCGCATCGGCTCCATACAGGTCTTCGCGACCATGACCACGCTTTTTGTAAATTGCCTGACCGTCATCGATGGATCGCTGCTTGACCCCGATCGCGGGCTGATCGGCCAGAGCTGGATGCTGGACGTGGAGTTGGAGGGTTCGCTCGACTGGCAGGGCATGGTGATCGACTTCGGCACGGTCAAAAAACAGATAAAGCAGTGCGTAGACGAAGAGTTCGACCACAGACTGCTGATCCCGGACGCATACTCCGGATGCCGGGTAGAAGATCGCGGTGAAAACAGTGCCGTTTACTTTCAACTGGCGTCGGGTGCCACGATTGAATATCGGGGGCCGGCGGATGCCTGCGCCCGCATCGACACTGAATTGCTGGATGAGGCTGCGCTTACCGACGCTATTCGGCGGCGGCTCGCGCCGACGCTGCCGGATAATGTACATCGACTCGGGCTGCAGCTGCGTACGGAAAAGATCCGGGGCGCCAGCTATCAATACAGCCACGGGCTCAGGCACCACGGCGGTAACTGCCAGCGCATTGCGCACGGACACCGTTCCCGCATTCAGATTTTCCGGGACGGACGCCGCAGTCCGGAGCTGGAATCCGACTGGGCGCTGCGCTGGAAAGATATCTATATCGGAGTCCGGGCCGATCTGAAAAAGAGCTTCGCAGGCGACTGCACCCGCTATTGTCAATTCGGTTACAGCGCGCCGCAGGGCTCGTTTGAATTGATCCTGCCGGAAAGATCGTGCTATCTGATCGATACTGATTCGACCGTGGAAAATCTGGCTCGGCACATCTGCAGAACGCTGAAGCTCGAGCACCCGGCATCGGCTTTCCGGGTCGTTGCCTTCGAGGGAGTGGCGAAAGGGGCGATCAGTGAGAGTGAGGACTAGCGTTCCGGCTCCCGAATAAACAGTCTCCCTCCGGATATCACATTGTTTGCCATGCCGGCGGATGCCGGGATTCGCAGGCCTGTGTCCATGTTGCAGAGATGCTGGATCGCGGAAAGGTTCTCTTCCCTGGTTTCTCTGCGGATGTCTCTGGTCAGCGCTCGAACTCCAGCCGTTTTCCACGAACCGCCTGGTTGACCCGGCCCTCATGATAAGCAACCTCACCATTGACGACGGTCGTCACAACGCGCGAACGCAATCGGTACCCCTCGAGCGGTGACCAGCCGCACTTGTAACGGACCGACTCGCGCTCGATGCGGTATGGACTTTTGAGGTCAATCAGAACCAGGTCCGCCCAATACCCCTCCCGCAGATAACCGCGCTGCGAGATCTGAAACAGCCGGGCAGGACCATGGCTGGTCTTCTCCACCAGTTGCTCCAATGAAATCAGACGGTCGTGATAGAGTTCCAGCACCATGGGCAGCGCCCACTGAACAAGGGGAAGGCCTGCGGGTGCGTTGAAATAGGTGCCCAGCTTTTCCCTGAGTGTGTGCGGCGCATGATCCGTGCCTATCACATCGATTCGATTGTCCACCAAAGCAGCACGGAGAGCGTCCCGGTCCGCGCGGCTCTTGATCGCCGGATTGCATTTGATAAGGGCGCCCTTCATCTCGTAGTCACCATCGTCGAAGAACAGATGGTGCACACAGGCCTCCGCGGTAATGCGCTTTCCGTCCAGCGGTCCGGATTCCAGCAATTCGAGCTCGCGCGCCGTTGTCAGGTGCAGCACATGCAGGCGGGTATCGTGGCGCCTGGCCAGCTCCACCGCCTTGGATGAAGAGAGATAGCAGGCTTCGGCGCTGCGGATCTGGGGGTGGTACGCCATCGGCACATCCTCTCCATACTTCTCCCGGAAAGCCTGCTCATTGCGCAAAATGGTCGGTGTATCCTCGCAGTGGGTCGCGACCAGGGTCGGCGCATCGCTGAAAATAGCCTCCAGCGTATGCACATCGTCGACCAGCATGTTACCGGTCGAGGCACCCATGAATATCTTGATACCGCATGCCTGATCCGGTTTGAGATTGCGGATCTCGGTCAGATTGTCGTTGGTCGCACCCAGATAGAAGCTGTGATTGGCCAGCGCTCGATCAGCCGCCAGCGCGTACTTTGCCTCAAGCTCCGCCAGTGTCACTGTCAGTGGATTGGTATTCGGCATATCCATGAAGCTGGTGATGCCACCGGCCAGCGCCGCTGCAGACTCCGACTGCATATCCGCCTTTTGCGGGGCACCGGGTTCCCTGAAATGTACCTGATCGTCGATCATACCGGGCAAAAGCGCACGACCATCCGCCTCCAGAATCCTGACATCCCCGGTCGCGGGTATCTCGGCATCGATGCGCTGTATGCGGCCGCCGGCCATGAGCAGGTCGCCCTCCAGGATATGGCCATCGTTCACCATAAGTGCGTTCTTTACCAGAATACTCTTGGTCATAATCAGTCGTACTCCCTGTCTTTCCAGGTCCTTATGGCTTTAAACACTGCAGCTGACGATTGCAAACCGCGACCTGCATAGCGTTCGGCTGCGGCTACAACCGCCGGCTCACCGCTGCGCAGAAACGGATTGGTACGCAGTTCCAGGCCTAAACGCGACGGCACCGTGGGACGATCCCCTGCCCGCGTCTCCTCAGCTTCCCGACGGCGCTGAGCAATATCCTTATTCTTCGGTTCCACCCAGGCTGCAAAGCCGAGATTGTCCAACGTATATTCATGGGCGCAATAAATCCGCGTCTCTGGGGGAAGCGCAGCGATCCTCTGCAGTGATCGGTGCAACTGCTCATGAGTGCCGCTGAATACCCGGCCACAACCGGCCGCAAAAAGGGTATCGCCGCAAAACAGGGCATCCTGGCCAAGGTATGCGATATGGCCTTCCGTGTGGCCCGGCACATCGAGTACCAGAAACTCCGCTGCAACACCGTCGAGTTTGATCTGGTCGCCATCGGTCAGCGCCCGTTCCAACGCGGGTATCGGCTCCCCTGCGGGACCGTAAACCACCGCTTCCGGCCAGATGCGCTTGAGCTCTTTTACACCACCCACATGATCGCCGTGCTTGTGGGTAATCATGATCGCCTCCAGCGATAACCCGTCTTGCCGCAGGCGCTGGATTACCGGAACCGCATCCCCCGGATCAACCACCGCCGCGAACGCGCCACCTGGCCTCCGGAGCAACCAGATGTAGTTGTCGCTGAACGCCGATATGGGATTGATTTCAAGCATTCGGGTTATTTTCCGTACAACTGTTCCGGGTCGATCAACACGTCGCTCGCAACCTCGACACGGTCTCCGCGAACCACATTATAAAAGCAACTTCGCCTGCCCGTGTGGCAGGCCGGGCCTGTCTGGTCCACCTTAAGCAGAATGGTATCGCCGTCACAGTCAAAGCTCATCTCTTTCAGTATCTGGATCTGTCCCGAGGACTCACCCTTGCGCCACAGCTTCTGCCGTGACCGGGACCAGTAGCAAACGCGGTTATGCTGCAGCGTCTCTTCCAGCGCGACGCGGTTCATCCATGCCATCATCAGCACCTCTCCGGTGTCGTACTGTTGCGAAACTGCCGGTATCAGCCCGTCGCTGTTGTACGGCAGGCTGTCCAGCACCTGGGTAAGCGGAAGGCTCTCGCCAAGATTGAACTTTTCGGTCTCTTTCATGCTGATTCACCCGTTATAACTGCGCTGCATCATACCACTTCATGCCGATTGCTGGTGGTATACTGTGACGAGAAGTTGTTTCTGCCCATTGGGGGAAAAGTTGAAGACGGGTTTGATCCGATGCGCATTTTCAGAGTCACATTTATCAATCAGGGCAAAATTTATCTGCTTTACGCTGAAGCCGTACGTCAGGCTGAGGTCTACGGCTTCATCGAAATTGAAGGCCTCATATTCGGCGAAACCAGTTCTGTTGTCATCGATCCCGGTGAGGAGAAGCTGAAAAACGAGTTTTCCGGTGTTACCCGGACATTAGTACCCATGCACGCGGTAATCCGGGTGGACGAAGTTCAAAAAAGGGGTCAAAGTAAAATCATGGAGCTGGGCAAGGAGACCAACATCACCCCCTTCCCCAGTTCTCTCTATACCCCGGGAAAAAATTCCGATAACTGAGTTACTGAAAATATAGATGAAGAAATACGAAACGGTACGACAAAAGTTGCTGCAGCGCAGGGAT
This sequence comes from Gammaproteobacteria bacterium, assembly GCA_020445405.1. Classification (GTDB taxonomy): domain Bacteria; phylum Pseudomonadota; class Gammaproteobacteria; order Chromatiales; family Chromatiaceae; genus HKST-UBA178. The sequence goes on from JAGRGQ010000022.1 coordinate 20,276, forward strand.
ACGCTGATTCGGCGAATGCAGGAGATCGCTGAGGAACAGCAGCATACGAATGGTCCGCTATCCCAGGATTTTGCGGAACAGGCCACCGAACGGGAGCATGAAGAGGTCCTGGATGCGCTTGGGGAGGCAGGTCGGCTCGAACTGAGTCAGATAAACCGTACGCTCGAACGCATTGAAGCGGGGGACTACGGCATATGCGCGGAATGCGGTCAGGCAATAGCGGAAGCAAGACTTGAAATCCTGCCCAATTCCGAATTTTGCGTTACATGTGCCGAGCGGCACGATCTCTGAATGGTGTGCGTTTATCGGCCACCGAAGCTCTTCCCTGATTGCGATAAATCATTGCACCGCTCCCCGGGCCGGGGAGATTATTTTTTGTGTTAATGCCTGGAAGGAACAATGAGTTTGCGTCACTCACGCTATACTTCCTGTTTCTCCAGGGGGTGCCCGCTTTTCATGAACAGATCGACTGGCCAAGGCCTGCCTTACCCGCAAACAATGGCGCTACAGGAGTAATCAAATGCCGAATATAACCAACGACCAGGAACTCAGGGCTGCGCTCGACAGCCTACCGATCGAACACCAGAGGACCGTCGGGGTACTATTCGCTGCTGCTGTCGAACTGCCGGGGATGGACCGGGAATTGCAGCAGGCACTGGAGCTGGCACAGCAATCCGATACCGACGAGCATGTGCAGGAAATGGCTTATAAAACCGCAAAATCCGTTGCCACCAGAACCTACACCGCCTGCGGGCAGGATACTGACTGGGAGACACAGGCGGAGCATTTTATCGCAGCCGCCTGCAGTGCCGCGCTCATCCCGGAGCGGCTGACGTCCGGTGCCAATCCGGCCTGGAGAGCCGCGATCCAGTCGCGCATGGCAAGCAACTGCCTGATGATGCTGGATAATTCCTCAGTGCTCCGCAATGAGGCCCAGAATCAGTATGCAATCTGCGCGGATTATCTGCTGGCGCACCAGTGAGCCGGTCCCTGTCGTTTAGCTCTGCTGAAGCAGCCGTAACGGCCGCTATCTCAATAACGGGTCTCAGTCTGGCGATGCATTTGTGTACAAAGGCGGCTGTAACCCTTTGCTGTCCCGGACATAAGGCGGTTAATATATTGGTTATGGTCAGATCGTAAATTCACGCGCAGCTGCACACTTGGGTTTTTGACCTGGAAGTCGAACGGCGAGTGTGTCGACAAGGAGAGACTGATGACGGTTTGTAATAAAATCAGGGGCATTACAAGAAGTCATGAATGGGTCGCCGACCTGTTTTCTTTGCTGGCAGTGGTCATGCTGTTTGGAACGATCTGGGCCGGAGTCGAGTATCAACGGCCGTTACTCGGCTGGATGTCTCAGAACGTTATCCTGCATGGTTCCTCGGTAATGGCCGCGATTGTTCTGGACGTATTCCTGATAATTCTATTTTTGAATATCGGTTCCTCCCGCTTTTCCGACTCGCCGGCCGAGAACTGCTTCGGCACGTTTCGTGGCCGGCGACGGGGGGGAGCCTCGGTTGGAAGGATTTTTCACAGCTGGCTCCACCACATGGAGAATGTGAACAAAAAGCATCGCTGACCCGACCGACACCTCTGATTTACAGAGCAACCGCCAGTGTCAGCCGCCCGCCACCTCCTCTTGCCTGTTGCCGGCATCGCCTTGCTTACCGGATGCGCCTCCATGGCCAATCATCAGCTTGCTCGCAGTCTGGGCGGCGCCATACTGAATCAGGACGATCCTGAAACCGTTCGCAGCGGCGCACCGGCCTACCTGTTGCTGATCGATGGAATGATTGCAGACAGGCCGGATGATGCCACTCTTCTGCTGGCAGGAGCGCGCCTTTATGCTGCGTATGCGAACGGACTGGTGGATGACCCCGATCGGCGCAAACTGCTGACGACAAAGTCCAAAGATTACGCCGCCCGCGCCCTGTGCGGAAAAATCGCCGGAATGTGTGCCGCAGCGCAGATGCCGTTCGAGCAGTTCGCTGCGAAACTGGGTACAACAACCCCTTTCGACCTTGAGGCAATCTATACCCTGGCGGTGAGCTGGGCCGTTTGGATTCAGGCGCATAGTGATGACTGGAACGCGCTGGCCGACCTTGGCAGAGTGGAGTATCTGTTACAGCGTATTATCGATCTTCAGCCTGACTACGCTCGTGGCCGCGCGCAACTCTACCTGGGCATCATACGCACGCAACTGCCTGCGGCTATGGGTGGAGATCCGGAACGTGGTCGCCGTCATTTCGAACGCGCGGTTGAATTCTCGAACAGCCGAGACCTGATGGCAAAAGTGGAATTCGCCCGCAGCTACGCCCGACTTGTATATGACAAAGTACTTCACGACCGCCTGCTGCACGAGGTTATCGCTGCCGATCCGCGGGAGCCTGACCTGACATTGAGCAATACGCTGGCACAAAGACTGGCTCACTCCATGCTCCAGGACGACTACTTCTGATGTTAAGGCTTCTCCTGCTGCTGAGCCTGTTGTCGCCTGGTGTCCAGGCACATGCCGCCACCCTGAAGATCGCCACCCTGCTTCCCGATGGCACAAGCTGGATGAAATCAATGCGTGGTGCGGCGAAAGAGATCATGGAGCTGACCCAGGGCAGAGTAAAAATTCAATTCTATCCCGGCGGTGTAATGGGCAACGATAAGAGCGTACTGCGGAAGATACGTGCAGGGCAGCTGCATGGCGGTGTACTCACGGCCGGCGGCCTGGCTGAGGTGAGTCCGGACATCCAGCTGTACAGCCTGCCGTTTCTGTTCCGCTCTTTCGAGGAGGTGGACTATGTTCGAAAACAGATGGATCCGATCCTGCTCGAGAGTCTTAAACGCGAAGGCTATGTCAGTTACGGCTTGACGGAAGGAGGCTTCGTCTACCTGATGACCCAGACACCGATATCCAACGTGTCCGATCTGCGTCGGACAAAAGTCTGGGCGCCGGAGGGTGACGACATCAGCCGGGCTGCGTTCGAGGCACTGGGTGTCTCTCCAATATTGCTGCCCCTGAGCGATGTACTGACCGGCCTGCAGACCGGGCTTATTGAAACCATCGGCGCATCTCCGGTCGCCGCCATCGCACTGCAATGGCACACCCGGGTTAAATACCTGACCGATACACCGGTACTCTACCTCTACGGTACTCTGGTGATAAGAGAGCGGGATCTCGGAAAATTTTCACCGGATGATCGTAAAATCCTGTCACAATCTCTCGAGAGAGTCTCCAGGCAACTCAATCAGGATAGCCGAACCGATAATCAGGCTGCGCGCCAGGCGCTGAAAAACAGCGGTATATCGGTGGTCACACCCAACGAGGAAGATATGCAGCAGTGGCAGACCATCGTGGCCAAAGCCATGGCAAAATTACGCCAGGATCGAAACCGGTACTCTGCTGACCTGTTTGAGCAAATCGAACATCACCTCGCCGACTTGCGCAACAGACGCCAGCAAGGGGCCACGTGCTGCATCCGCTGAAATCAAGATTCACCTGGGTGGGATATGCGGTTTAGGCCGGAAAGGCTGCAGCGGGTGCTGCTGGCTGTTGAGGATGGCCTGCTGATGACCGCGTTGATAGCGACGCTTCTGCTGTCTCTCGGCCAGATTCTGCTGCGCGATATCTGGCATACCGGTATCAGCTGGGCAGACCCTGCGCTCAGGGTGCTGGTACTCTGGATCGCCCTGCTTGGCGCCATGACGGCAACGCGCGATGGAAACCACATCAAAATCGATGTCATACCACGCTATCTTCCGCCTGTGTTGCGTTCCCACAGCGCTCGAATTGCCGATCTGTTCGCCGCATTGGTTTGTGCGCTCATGGCTTGGCAGGCTATCCGTTTCGTCCACCTCGAGTTCGCAGAGGGGATTACGCTGTTTGCCTCGGTTCCTGCCTGGACCTGCGAACTGATCCTGCCTCTTGGCTTCGGCGTCATGGCGATACGGTTTCTGCTTGCATCGCTGGCCGGGCGTCGACCGGATGCCCAGGTGAAATAGATGACCCCGCTGCTCGGCCTGCTCATGATTCTGCTGGCACTGATGGGCGCCCCCCTGTTCACTGTCATTGCCGCCAGCGCAATGTTCGGTTTCTATCTTTCCGGGATAGACCTGTCAGTGGTGATCATCGAATTCTTCCGCATCGCCGAAATGCCGGTGTTGTTGGCCATACCGCTGTTTACATTTGCCGGCTACCTGCTAAGCGAAAGCCAGGCACCGCAGCGTCTGGTGCGGCTGACGCAATCCCTGCTGGGCTGGCTGCCGGGTGGCCTGGCCATCGTCGGATTGATCGCCTGCGCTCTCTTTACAGCATTCACGGGTGCCTCCGGTGTCACTATCGTTGCGTTGGGCGCGCTGCTCTACCCGGCACTCAAGCAGTCGGGTTACAGCGATGCTTTCAGCCTCGGACTGGTTACCACGTCCGGCAGCCTGGGCCTGTTGTTCGCCCCCGCCCTGCCCCTTATTCTCTATGCGGTGATCGCCCAGCAACTGGGATTAGGTCAGGATATAACGGTGAACGCGATGTTTCTGGCAGGTATCCTGCCGGGTCTGCTGATGCTGTTTATGCTGACCGTCTGGAGTATCTGGTCCAACCGTACGCAGCCGCTCACCCCCTTTTCCTGGTCCAGCACGCGCACAGCCCTGATCGAATCGATCTGGGAAATACCGCTTCCGCTGGTGGTACTTGGCGGCGTATACAGCGGTTTTTTCGCCATCTCCGAAGCGGCCGCGGTCACCGCTGGCTACACGCTGCTGGTAGAGGTGGCGATAAGACGGGAAATCACTTTGCAGCGACTGCCTGCGGTGATGCGCGAATCAATGGTGCTGGTAGGAGGGATACTGCTTATCCTCGGCGTATCTCTGGCGTCGACCAATTACCTTATCGATGCCCAGGTTCCTGCAAAGCTGTTTGAATGGATCCGGGAACTGGTGTCCGGCAAATACGCCTTTCTCGTTCTTCTGAATCTTTTTTTGCTGCTGCTGGGGACAATGCTCGACATCTTTTCGGCAATTGTGCTTATGGTTCCCCTGCTGCTACCGGTCGCCATCGGGTACGGCATTGACCCGCTGCATCTCGGCATCATTTTTCTGGCTAACATGCAGATCGGCTATTTTACTCCTCCAGTGGGAATGAACCTGTTCATCGCCAGTTACCGTTTCGGCAAACCCATTACCCAACTCTACCGCGCCACCCTTGCATGGTTTCTGATTTTGTTGGCCGCAGTGCTGATCATTACCTACTGGCCCTGGCTGTCCCTGGGGCTTGCCCGCTCCGCGTAAGCCTCTTAACCGTTGCCCAGCAACGCATCCAGATGCGCTACCACGCTCCGTCCCAGCGCACTCAGCGCGTATCCCCCTTCCAGCACTGAGACAACCCTTCCGCCGGCATAGGTATCCGCAATGGACTTCAACTCTCCGGTAATCCAGGAGTAATCGTCCTCCCTCAGGCGCAAATTACCCATCTCATCTTCGGCATGAGCATCGAAGCCGGCTGAGATCAGTATAAGTTGCGGTTTGAAACACTCCAGTGCCGGCAACCAGTGTTGCGCTGTCCGGGCTCTGAAATCGGTTCCCGCGGCACCTGCGGCAAGCGGGATATTGACAACATGATCAGATTCGGAGTCGTGCCCGGTGAAAGGGTAAAAAGGGTGTTGAAAACTGGAACAGAAGAGCACTCTTGAGTCGCGCTGAAAAATATCTTCGGTTCCGTTGCCATGATGCACATCGAAGTCGACGATCGCAACACGATCGAGTCCATGCACATCAAGAGCATAGGCCGCACCCACCGCCACATTGTTGAAGTAGCAGAATCCCATCGCCCGATGACGCTCCGCATGGTGTCCAGGCGGGCGGACGGCGCAGAAAGCTGAACTTGCCTTGCCCTCCATCACCAGATCGACACCATGCACAACCGCTCCCGCAGCACGCAACGCAGCATCCAGCGTCTTGGGCATCATGAAGGTGTCGCCGTCGAGTCTCAAGACGCCCTGATAAGGAGCCTCCACCAGAATGCCGGTGACATAATCAGGATCGTGCACGCGGTCGAGGTGCTCCCGCTTCACCAGGGGCGCCTCGTGCTGGTGCAGAATGAACTCCATACCGGAACTGATAAGCTGATCCCAAATCGCATTCAGGCGGGCAGGCCTCTCCGGGTGTCCATTGCCGACATCGTGCAGCAGGCAGTCAGGGTGAGAAATATACGCAATGGGCAAAGCGGGCTACCCCCTTTGGCAAGTATCAAACCAGCACCCCGTGGGAAATGGATGCTTCCAATCAGCGCTTTCGGCCAAGCGCAATCAGTTATTGGAACCGCGGTCAATCCCCCGCGAACCGCATAGCCGTCCGCTTAACCCAAACCGATCAAACCTCGATTTTGTGCTTCTGGATACGATAGAGCAGTGTATCCCGGGTAAGTCGCAGAAGACGCGCGGCTTTACTGCGATTACCACCGGACATATCCAGCGCCTGACGTATCATGTCGCCCTCCATCGCCAACAGGTCCAAACCATCTGCAGGGAGCGCAAACAACGCATCCTTTTTTCTATTGGTGCCGCCTCGCCTTATCTCAATCGGCAGGTTTTCTGGTTGGATAATTTTACCCGCCATCAGAATCACCATCCGCTCGCACAGATTGCGCAATTCCCGCAGGTTTCCCGGCCAATTGTAGGCCTTCAACAAATTGCGCGCAGTAACCGAATAATGCGGCGCCGACCGCTTGTAGGCGAGGGAGATCTCCCGGCTGAAATGTTTCAGCAGAATTATCAGGTCCTCCGGACGCTCGCGCAACGGCGGCAGATTCAGCGGCACAACATGGAGGCGGTAAAACAGATCTTCACGAAACCGGCAATCTGTCACCAGCTCCAACAGATCCCGACTGGAGGACGACAGCAGACGTAAATCCCGCTCACCGTCCGCTGTTTCAAGAAAGTGGAGCAGTAGCGATTGGGAACGGTAAGAGAGTTCGCCGACTTCGTCCAAAAACAGCGTACCACCGTGAGAGATGCCGGCACTTCCGCTTTTTTCCCGCTGCCCGGAATCCGAAAAAATCGACGCGAACGCCGAATCTGAGATTCCGGCGCAGTTGACCGGCACAAATGGCAGATTTCGACGCCGGCTGCTCGCATGAATCTCTTTTGCCAGAGCTGTTTTTCCGACCCCTTTTTCACCGCTGATCACCACGCTGGCATCTGTTGCCGCGACCATTTTCATGGTATGCATCAACCGCAGAAATTCCGGATTGCTGCCAAGCAGGTTTATCGTTGATTCGTTCATCCAGATGTGCTCTTTAATCCACCGCCACCGTCACTCGCCAGATCCAGTAACTGAGGGTATACAAGCGTTAACAATCCCAAAACGATGATACCGCACCCAACTGCTATTTTAAGGCGGGGAGTACGGGCAAATTTCAGCAGTTTGCCAGCCAGTAGTCCGGTGGCAAGCACCGCAGGCAGCGTACCCAGCCCAAATGCCAGCATATAGAGCGCGCCGTCCAGTGAACCTGCCCGGCTGGCGGTCGATAGTAGCATCGTATAAACCAATCCGCAGGGCAGCCAGCCCCAAACCAGGCCATACCCCAGTGCACGCGGCAGGGTACTCACCGGCAGCAAATGCCGCCCGAGAGGTTCCAATTTTCTCCACAGCGGAACACCCATCCGCTCGACAAGCGCCAATCGCGGTAACCAGCCTGTAATATGCAGCCCGATGAGCGTGACGATTAACGCTGCCGTCCACTGCAGCCACCGATGGCCCTGACCCGGTCCCAACATCTGCAGCAACCCGCTGCCGATAGTGCCCATCAACGCACCGGCAATGACGTAACTGAGGATTCTGCCGCTACTGTAAATCAGCAGGAAGAGCGATAACAGCGCTGTATTTCGCCTTATTTCGGGCGGTAATCCATAACTGAGGGCACCCACAATCCCACCACACATACCGGCACAGTGCAAAGTGCTCAATAACCCTACTGTGAATGCCAGCGGCAGTGATAGATTCAAAAAAATGCCTCTCTCAGAAATGTTGGTTCAGAGGCAGCGATCAATCACCACCGGCAATTTGCATCCCGCATTGAATCAACTTAATCGACTGGGTGAAATCCCGCATTGATCAATCTCAATCCAGATTATCCGGCGGGTTTTGAGAACCGGCGCTGCACCATTTTCAGTCCGGTATAGTACAAAAAATCAACAGAGCCTGCCGCGGCGAATATCAGTGCCCGGATTTTTCCGTCGAAAATCATTCAAGAGCCCGAAACTGTACCTACCTGCGCTATGCTTAACGGCCGGATACGTGCAGATTGAGCGCAATAATGACGAAAAACGAAGAGATCGAGATTGTCCAAAACGCCCGCGAACTCCTTTCGAGCCGTTTTCAGGGAATACTCGCCACCCACTCCATCGAATGTCCCGGCTATCCGTTCGGCTCCCTGATACCATACAGCCTCGACCGGCATGGCTGGCCTCTGATTCTGATCAGCCACTTGGCGAAACACACCCGCAACATGACCACAGACCCCCATTGTAACCTGACAATTTCCGAGCAGGATGCGGGGGATACCCAGACACTGACCCGGTTGAGTTGCCTGGCCGATGCGGTCCCGGTAAGCAATATCGACAAGCGGGCTGCCGATCGCCACTTCCGTTACTTTCCCGAAAGCCGAATCTACCATGAAGATCTCAACTTTCTCTTTTACCGACTGGTGCCGGTACGCTTCTACTGCGTTGCCGGATTCGGCGCGGCCCGCTGGATCGGCGTCGACCGCATGCAGGTGGACAATCCCTTTAGCCACAGTGAAGAAGAGGCGCTCCTGGCGGACATCAACAATCGTTTTTGCGGCCGTCTCATTAAGCGACTGGCGCCAACAACAGATGCCGACAGCCCGCTGATAGCTGTCGGCCTGGACGGGTCCGGACTTGACCTCAGGCAGAACCGCAGGCTGCTGCGGCTGTCACTGCACGCGCGCGTGAACACTCCCCCGGAATTTCTGTCAGTCTTGACTGACTGCATCCAGTCAAGCTATTTCCATAATCCTTAAATGGTAAAATTCAGTTGCCCATTTGATTGATTCGTGCGAAATTATACCGAGTAAATTACTTGGTTATTAAATGGAAGCATATGGTTATGAATATAGATCTACCCCCCCGGGACGGCGACGGCTATTTGCAGGATATGGACTCATGGAGCCCGGAGGTTGCCCGCGCCATGGCCGAAGCCGATCAATTCGAGCTGAACGAAGAAAAGTGGCGTCAAATCCTGAAAGCGCGTGAATACTATGATGAACACTCGGTGGTTCCGCCCATTCGCAAGTTTTCCAAATACCTGGGCGCGGACCAGAAAGAGATGTTCAATCTTTGGCTGACCGGTCCGATGAAACCTATTACAAAATATGGCGGTCTGCCCAAACCCACGGGTTGCGTCTGATCGGCGGTTGACGGTGCGATAAACCGTAAACACTGATAGAGTCCGGGTAGGCTGGCACCACACCTGGACTTTTTTATGCCTGAACAGAACGATCTGGAGCTGTTGCTGCGATCCCAAATACCCATCGTCGTCATTGAATCATTGGAAGAACCCAGGATACTGCAGCTGTTCACGCGGCTGGGCCTGCGTATGGGGCAGGCGGTTTTTCAATGGACCGTCACGGAGGGATTGAGGCGGCAGGAGGTGGATTTCGGCAGTTCAGACCAGAATAGAGATCCGGGCGACGTACTCAGGCACATCAAATCGGAAGCGCAGCCCGGTCTCTACCTGCTGCTCGATTTTCACCCCTACGCCAGAGATCCTTTGCACGTCAGACTGATAAAAGAGATTGCGCAAGGTTACGCGTTAATCCCCAGAACGCTCGTTTTTATCGGCTGCTGCTTCGATACTCCGCTGGAGGTGAGGCATCTCAGCGCCCGCTTCGAACTCAAACTGCCGGACCGGGCTGGCATCAAACGCCTGATCATGGAGGAGGCGAAAGCCTGGCAGGCAAGATCCCGAAAAGCAGTCAGCGCAGATCCCAAAGCGGTGGAGCAGCTGGCAACCAACCTGACTGGAGTCAGCGCCAGTGATGCCCGCAGGCTGGTCCGCGCCGCGATCGAGGACGACGGAGCTATCCGCCACGACGACCTGCCGAAGGTGATGAAGGCGAAATATGACCTCATAAACCAAGACGGTTTGATCTCGTACGAGTACGACACGGCCCACTTTTCCGATCTGGCCGGGCTCGAGCATCTGAAAACCTGGCTGGAGACCCGCCGAAAGCTGTTTCATCTGAACAGCGGCGCCCTGGACCGACCCAAAGGTATCATGCTGTTGGGTGTTCAGGGAGGAGGAAAGAGCCTTGCGGCAAAAGCCGTCGCGGGAATTTTTGGCGTTCCGCTGCTAAGGCTGGATTTCGGAAATCTGTATAACAAGTACATCGGGGAAACGGAAAAGAATCTTCGGGTTGCCCTGGCAACCGCAGAGACCATGGCCCCATGCGTGCTGTGGATGGATGAGATAGAAAAGGGCATCGCGCCGGGCCAATCCGACGATGGCGTATCCCAGCGCATACTGGGTACGCTGCTGACCTGGATGGCGGAAAACAGGGCGGGCGTGTTCGTGGTCGCAACCTCCAACGATATCCAGCGCCTGCCGCCGGAACTGGTACGCAAAGGCCGCCTGGACGAGATTTTTTTTGTTGATCTGCCGAGCCGAGAGAGCCGGCGCGAAATATTCAATATTCATCTACGACGCCGCAACCAGGCGCCCAGCCGATTCGACCTAGATCTCCTGGCGCAGGCCAGCGAGGGCTTCACAGGTGCGGAGATTGAGCAGGTTATTGTTTCGTCGCTCTACAACGCCCACTCCCGTGAACAGGCGTTAACCACGGAATCTCTGCTGGAAGAGCTGGAACGAACCAGCCCGTTGTCCGTGGTGATGGCGGAAAAAATCTCCTGGTTGCGGCAGTGGGCAGCTGATCGCACCGTTCCCGCCGGATAGCCCAACGGTGACCAAAGGAACGAATTTCTGCCGCGGTGAGATGGCGCAGACGGGCGTGTTTGCGCACGCCAGTATCCAATCCAAAGCTCGGGTATAATTCCGGTCAAATGAACGGCCAAACCCTACTTGCGCAACTCAGCAACCTCCATCAGATGCTGAACCAGCTGCTCGAATCCCTTCCTGAGACCGATGCTTACCGCTGCTATCACGCCCGTCTGGCTCCGCTCGCCTGGTATTTCGGCCGCACAATGTACCTGGAGACCTACTGGTTGCGGGAAGTGGTGCAGGCGGATGCGGACATGACCGGGCGCGTGCGAGAGATTTTCTCACCGGGCCACGCGCCGACCGAGGTGCAATGGCGCCAGCTGCCCCCCAAAGACCATCTGTTGAACTGGGCGCTGGAACTGCAGGATGAAAACCTGATGCGATTGGCCAATCCCGCACTGCTGGGCGAACACCCGCTGACCAACAACCAGCGCCTGCACCGGATCATCCTGCAGGAGCATGCGCGGAATTACGAAAAAATGCTGATGGTACTCACCCAACGCAGGCTTGACGGGGCTCCGAGTCACCGGGTCGAACGCCCGCTGCTACCACTTCCGATGAAATCCGAGATGGTCGAAGTGGCCCGAGGCCACTACCGTGTCGGCGCCAATCAGGATCCGGCCGCTTACGACAATGAGGAGCCAGCCCAGATCGTCGAATTAAGCGCATTTCGCATCCAGATGACGCCGGTTAGCAACGCCGCCTGGCTCACCTTCATGTTGGCGGATGGTTATCTGTCCCGGGATCTCTGGAGCGATCCTGGCTGGCTATGGCGGCAACAGCAGGAAGCCGCCCATCCGGACCATTGGCGCCAGGACCGTTCGGGCAATTGGTACGCAATAGGCCTGAATGGGCCGGTTGAGTTGATTGCCGAAGAACCGGTTTCCGGAATCAACAGATACGAAGCGGAGGCCTTCGCCAACTGGCTCCGCCGCCAAAGCGACACTTTCAGCGGGGCTGTCGTGCAGCATGAATATCAATGGGAGGTCGCGGCCCGTTTACGCGAAATCCGGGGATACGGACTGGCATGGGAGTGGTGCGCGAACCGCTTTCAACCCTATAAAGATTATCGTCCCTCTGAATACAGCGAAGGCCGGACCTTTGAATTCGATGATCGGCACTTCAGCCTGCGCGGGGCCTGCCTCCACACCCAACGTGCACTGAAACGCCCCAGTTTCCGCAATCGCGCCCGTGCTGACGAGCGCCATCTGTTCGCCGGAGTCCGCCTGGTCTTTCCACCGGAGTGATCACTGCTATGCTCGACTACGACATGCCCCTCTACCGCCCGCCGAGCGAAGGCAATAACCTGATTATTCAGGCCACGCTCGGCTGTAGTTTCAATCAATGCTCCTTCTGCTCCATGTACAAGGATAAAACCTATCAGCAGAGGCCCCTGGAATCCGTTTTTGCAGATATCGACCGCGCCGCATCGGGATGGCCCGGCGCTACCCGGGTCTTCCTGGCGGACGGCGATGCGCTGGCGCTTCCCAGCAGGCAACTGTTGCGCATACTGCAATACCTCGGAGATGCGTTTCCGCACCTGACCCGTGTCTCCTGCTATGCGACCCCTGCCAATATCCGGCGAAAAACCATCGCCGAACTTGAGCAGTTGCGCGAGCATCGACTGACCCTGCTCTATTTCGGTATCGAATCGGGCTCGGACCTGATACTGAAGAAAATCACAAAAGGCGCAACCAGCCGCACCATCCGCGACTCCATGCAGAAAGTCCGCGACGCAGGTGTAAAATTATCCTCCACGGTGGTATTGGGCCTGGGCGGCGCAGTTTACTGGCGTGAGCATATCGATGGCACGATAGCGCTTTTGAACACGGCGCCTTCAACTTACGTCTCTACACTGCAGCTCTACCTGGAACCCGGCGTGCGACAGGAATTCGCGCGTAAGTTTGGTGAACCGTTTAAAAAACAGGATGACCGGGGAATCCTGTCGGAGCTGGAACGCCTGATCTCCAAGCTGAACCCTCCCAGTCCGGTTATCTTCCGCTCGAACCATGCTTCCAATGCGCTGGCGCTGGCCGGCAATCTTCCCCGCGACAGAGATCGCCTGCTGGCGGATATTCACCGTGTTCAGAGTGGAGAAAAAGGAATCAGACCCGCTTTCCTGCGGGGGCTGTGAACCGGCCGGCCAGGAAGTTCTCCGTGCACCCCCGCCCCTGCGGCTCCCGCCGCAGCGCAGAGGGCGCTTGAGAACCACCCCTGATTGCACCCGATGACGCCGGAGCTGTCTGTGCAGTCGGTTTATCCGTCATTCCGGCAAAAGCCGGAACGACGATATTCCTCAGCTTGAATTCAACTGCTGTCCCGGTCGGATGCTACTTGACCGAAATAAGCTCAATCTCAAAAATCAGCGTCTGATTCGGGCCGATGGCGGCGCCAGCACCCTTGCTGCCATAACCCATTTCGGAAGGAATGAAAACCTGCCATTTGGCGCCCGGTTTCATCAGCATCAATGACTCGCGGAAACCCGGAATCACGGCATTCAGATTAAAACTGGTGGGCTCGCCGCGTTTATAGGAGCTGTCGAACTCCTGGCCATTGATCAGTGTCCCCCGATAATGAACGGTCACCTCTGAATCCTCTCCGGGAGACTCCCCTTCACCTGCCTTGAGCTCGATATACTGCAGACCTGAAGGTAACACCACGACACCCTCCCTGGCCTTGTTCTGTTCCAGAAAGGCTTTACCGGCCTCCAGCGCCGCCTGCGCCTCGGCCTCCTTCTTCTGCTGCAGACGCTGCTGCCCGGCCTGCAGTGCAGCGTTCATTTCATCCGCAGTCAATTGCATCGGCTGCCCTTTGGTAACATCGTTAATCGCTGCAGCAAAGGCGACCGCATCAATTTCAACGCCCGCCGACTTCAGCTGTTGCCCCGCCTGATGTCCCAAAGCGTAACTGAACTTCTGCTCGTCCGTGTCGAGATCCGTTGCCTGAACAATCGCGGAAGATCCCACCAACAGCAGCGCGGACATGGTGTTTCTGAGTAAATAACGCATGAATACTCCTGATTTGATTTAACTGGGTTTAAGGAATTTAGTGGGGCGTATATACAACTAGCGTCAACATATTGCAATTCGTCACATTTTTGACAATATTTACTTGGCTTGTTCTGTTCATCGTTCTAATCTTGCAACAAGGCAATCTGCAGAGCGTGAAATCCATGGCAATAACATCCATCACAGGCACAGCCCTTCAGGGTATACAGCGTGGCATGCAGGGATTGCGCAGAAACGCCGCTGAAATCGCCAGCCCGGGCCAGGCAGGCACCACCTTTCCGACGAAGGACGCTGTTCGCGCTCTGGTGGAACTGCATCAAAACGCACATCAGGCCACAGCGTCGCTTACAGTGTTCAAGGCGGCCGACCAGATGATTGGTTCACTGCTGGATATCGAGGCCTGATCCGATTGTGCAGGCCCACGCAGAATGTCGCGGTAATGGAGGTTGAACACACTACACAAATCGCATCGAGAGGTCGACGGCAGCAATGTCCTTGGTCACGGCGCCTACCGATATATCGTCCACTCCAGTCTCGGCAATCCGCCGAATGTTCTCCAGCGTGACACCGCCCGACGCCTCCAGCCGCGCCCGACCGGCGTTCAAAGTGACCGCCTGGCATAACTGATCGCGGGAAAAATTGTCCAGCAGCACCCGCCGCGCACCGGCGGCAAGCGCCTGCTCCAGACCTGCCAGGTTCTCCACCTCTATCTCGATCTCCACGTCCCTGCCAACCGCCTGGGCAGCGCGCAACGCAGCCGCTATGGAACCCGCCGCCTGAATATGGTTCTCCTTTATGAGAATCGCATCATAGAGGCCGATGCGATGATTATAACAACCGCCGCAAGTCACCGCATATTTCTGTTGCAGGCGCAAACCGGGAAGGGTCTTCCGGGTATCCAGTATGCGTACTCCGGTTCCCTCAACCGCATCGGCATAACGACGTGCACCAGTGGCGGTCGCGGATAGCGTCTGCAGATAATTCAGCGCGGTGCGTTCGCCGCTCAACAGCGCCCGGGTGTTGCCGTTAATGCGGCAAAGCAGGGTTCCTGGCGTCACTAGTGTCCCATCGGATATCAGCCACTCCACCCGGATATCCCGATCAAGCTGGTGGAACACCTCATCGAACCAGGCGCAACCGCAGATCACAGCGGCTTCACGGCAGATAACCTCCACCTGCGAAAACGCGTCAGCATCAATCAGCCCGGCAGTCAGGTCCCCGCTTCCGACATCCTCCTCCAGGCAAAGTCGCACCTGGCGGGCTATCACTTCGGCAGTCGGAAGCCCGGACCGCATTTCAGAGGATCTCAAGCAGTTCCACCTCAAATATCAGTGTCGCATTGGGCGGAATCACACCTCCCGCACCAGAAGAGCCATAAGCAAGCGGGGAAGGTATGGTAAGTTTACGCCGTCCTCCCACCTGCATGCCCTGAACGCCTTCGTCCCAACCGCGGATCACGCGGCCACCACCCAGCGGAAAACTGAAAGGATCATTTCTGTCCAGACTCGAGTCGAATTTCGTTCCGTTGGTCAGCCAGCCGGTATAGTGCACCCGTACGGTTTGGCCCGCTGCTGCAGCTTTGCCTTCCCCAACCGCAAGGTCCTCATATTTGAGACCCGTATCGGTTATTTTTTCGCTCATAAGCTCCTCTTGAATTTATTTCGATCGCGCGAGCATTGTAAGCGAAGCGACCGATCACCTCCAGTTGACGGATTGCACAATGAGCAAAAAAATCAGTCGTCAATCTCGGTTTTTTTCAACACGTCCATCATGGCGTCAAGTGCACGGTCCATCAGTGGAATGCCTACATCGTCCAGCGGAACCGCCTTGCCGACCCTTAGCCAGGATGCGAATCCGGTAACCGGAATCTCAACAACCTTCATTCCCTTTCGGTTGACGAACAGACAAGTCCCGGAAACCATGCTGCGCCAGGAGAGCTTTGCGCGGAACTTCATGCCACTGGCTTCCTGTATCTCGAACCAGGTGCCAACTTGCAGATTCTCAGCCTGCTCCTGGTATTCGTCCTGTACCCCATGATCCACAGAACCGGTGCTTTGCGTCTCTTCGGCAGCCGGCGCCTCTGGTTGCGTTACCGCGGCATCAGGATCTGTTTGAGCGGAATCGCCTTCGCTTGCAGCTGCTGCGGCGTCTTCCGCTGTTTCGCCCTTCAGGCATCTGATATGACAAACCTGAAGCTCCTTGAACATGCGCGCCATTTTATGCTGATCGTAGGAGATCTCTTTCAGCCCCGCCCTGAGTCCTTTCAGCAGCGGCGGGATCTCGTTCAGAAGTTCCTGGCGCCGGCTCTGGTCCGGATTGGGTTGTACACTCCAAAGCAGTTTGTCCATCAGCCCCAACGCATTCTGCCACTCCTCGCTCTCATCGCCCTGACGCAGCCTGAGCAGCAACAACACATCGCGCCATCCATCTTTGATCAGCATGACTACCGGAGAGGGTATCCAGTCGTTTCCGAAGAGGCGGTTATTGATCTCCTCGAACACCCGATGCCGGGCACTATTCAGCTGCTCTTTGCCCTGAGTCACCTGGGCAACCCGTTGCTCGGCTACCTTCGAGCCCTGTTCTTCACGCTGTATGAAAGCGGTCAGATCCTCCAGCAGACGGCTAAACAATTCGACATCCTTGTCAAAATCATTCAGCACCCTCTCCACGATACTCTCCATCTTCTCGTACAGCCCGCCATCGGCTTTTCCTGACTGCTCCGACCATCCGATGGCGGCGCTGGCCATAATGTTGAGCAGGCGTCTGGCGGGATGTCCCTTGCTGTGAAAAAACGACTTATCCAGTATCGCGACTTTCAGCATGGGAATCTGAAGCCTGGCCAACAACGCCTTCATCGCATCCGGCAGGTTTCTGTCTTCCAGTATGAAATCGAACAGCATGGAGATAACGTCGATGGCATCTTCGTCGTTTCCACTGATTTTCTTTTCCGCCGCCACACCCTGGGCGAGACCCATGACCTGGAACAGATTGGCCCTGACGTCCATACTGGCAGGGTTACCATTGGAAATTTGCCCCGGCAAGGGACTCTCCACCCGTTGCAGCGTCGACAATGCATGGATCATGTCGTTGGTCTCGATGACCGGCAGTCTGGCTCCGCTGGGAACGGCGCCGGAGGCAACCAGCCGCTTTTCGTTCAATAACTGTTTCAAGGTCAAAAAAAGCTCCGCTTGCAGATCATTTTCGTCGGCCTTTTCATCACTGAAAACCTCGCTGTTATTCTCCCGATATGCTGCAGGGGAGTGGCCCCCTCCACCCGGCTGATAACCCGGCGTGCGGTGTATCTTGTTTATCAGCTGCGGCAACACACCCTGCTTTGCAAGCAGGGTGTTCAATTCATCATAAATCGCTCCAAGTGCGTCGATAACATGGATCTGGAACTGTTTGTAGACAACCAACTTCACCGGTATATCAACCGCCATTACCTTGAATTTATCGTGGAAAGCCAGGCACATGACACCCGGCGAGAGCGGATTGTCCTGTGTGTCGAGATCCTCCCATCCGAGTAGATGGCCAAACCTCTGATTCAAGCCATACAGGGCGCGAAAGTGGCGGTTTTCCCCACGCGACGTCATATTGCTGATCGCCAGCCCCTCTTCCAGGTCATCTTGACCCAGCAGGGAAAGAGTGCCCTCGGCGCTCTCCATCTCCCGATGATTCGGTCCGGCGGGCGGTTGGCCGGTTTTCCAGAACTCATCGAAACACTTCATTATCTGCTGGTTGAAACCAGCCTCTATACCCTCGCGGTTTTTACGGATTTCGCGCATCGCTTCGAAGAATGCGGTCTGCCGGATATTGCTTTCCGCTTTATCGGCCAGTTCATAGAGCGCATCGTCCAGACTCTCAAACATCTCGCTGATGCATTTGGGAATCAGCTTGAGCACGGTCTTACGACAGGCGTCGATGCTGGCTCGATGCTCCTCCTTGAGTACCGGCCTCATTCCCCCGTTTATGCGGCTGCCTTCGAAACTAAGTACATTGTTCTGGAAACTCATAAGCGCACCTGGTTATGCTGGGGGAAAATCGAACAACTCGACAAAAAATACGTACTTGTCCTGACTCTGTTGCGGCACGCTATCGGAATATCTTTACCTCTGCGGGTGTCGGATGAGAATATCTGTGATGTGGTTAACAAGGATTGCCGACTAGTGTAATGTTCGCATCGTGAAAAAAATTTTAACCCTCCTTGCCAAGTCGATGCTTGAAAGTGTCCGTGATCTGCTGCCTATTATCGCGGTCATTGCTTTCTTCCAGTTGCTGATACTGCGCCAGCCTATACCCGACCTGAGCGGACTGCTGATCGGAACTCTCCTGGTGATTCTCGGGCTAACGCTTTTTATTCACGGACTTAAAGTCGGTTTATTTCCGATCGGTGAATCGATGGCACACGATTTTGCCCGTAAGGGAAGCTTGTTCTGGCTGCTGGCGTTTGCCTTTGCATTGGGCTTTGGCACCACGATCGCGGAACCAGCGTTGATTGCGGTGGCGGACGAGGCAGCTAAAGTCGCAGCTACCGGAGGTATGATCGACGAATCGGAAGAGGCAAAGCAAAGCTATGCCAACGGTCTGCGAATGACGGTCGCCCTCTCAGTGGGACTGGCCATCGTCATTGGAGTTCTGCGCATCATCAAGGGCTGGCCGATCCAATATCTAATCATTGGCGGCTATATCGGGGTGGTTATCATGACATTCTTCGCGCCACCGGAGATTATCGGCATCGCCTACGACTCAGGTGGCGTCACCACGTCCACTATTACCGTGCCGTTGGTCACGGCGCTGGGAGTCGGACTGGCCAGCAGTATCCAGGGGCGCAATCCGTTGACCGATGGTTTTGGGTTGATCGCTTTTGCATCGCTGACACCTATGATCTTCGTCATGGGTTACGGCATTATTCTCTGATGTCATTGCTCAGCCACTTCCTGACATCGTTGTTGAGCACACTTCGGGACGTGCTGCCAATCGCAATCATCCTGTTCGGTTTTCAGCTCGCCATTCTCAGAAAACGAATTCCCAATCTGCGGCAGATATTGATCGGCTTCGTGTTTGTGCTGCTCGGCCTGGCATTCTTTCTGGAGGGGCTGGAGCAGGCACTCTTTCCACTGGGGAAGCTGATGGCCGAACAGCTCACTGCACCTGAATTTCTTGGTCTAGCCGGCGGAGGAAAAGGCGAATGGGCCCACTATTTCTGGGTCTACGTCTTTGCCTTCGCGATCGGTTTCTCCACCACCATTGCGGAGCCATCGCTGATCGCGGTCGCGATCAAGGCCAACCAGGTTTCGGCTGGAGCAATAGGCACCTGGGGACTGCGCATCGCGGTGGCAATCGGCGTTGCCGTCGGCATCAGTCTTGGCGCCTATCGAATCGTTACCGGCACCCCGCTTCATTACTATATAATCATCGGATATATTCTGGTGGTCATTCAGACTGTTTTCTGCCCCAAAACCATCATCGCCCTGGCCTATGACTCCGGCGGCGTGACCACCTCTACCGTAACGGTACCTTTGGTTGCGGCATTGGGACTCGGTCTCGCCAGTAATATCCCTGGCCGGAATCCATTGCTGGACGGCTTTGGTCTGATAGCTTTTGCCAGCCTTTTTCCCATCATGAGCGTGATGGGTTACGCTCAGCTCAGTGAGTGGCGCGCTCAACGGGACAAACGTTCCCGTTAGGATAACTAGAGGAATTAACCGTGCATTTCAAACTGATCATAGCACTGATCGAAGACAGCAAAACCGAACCTCTGCTGGAGGCGGCACGGCAGGCGGGTGCCACCGGTTCCACTGTCATCAGCCAGGCCAGAGGCGAAGGTGTCGAGAAGAGCAAAACCTTCTTCGGTCTCAACCTCGAGACGCAGAGAGACATGATACTGCTGCTTGTGGAGGAGCATTTGAGCCGCACTATCCTGGAGACGATTTACGAAGTAGGGGAGTTCGACGAAAAGCCGGGTACCGGCATTGCATTCCAGATTGATGTAGAGGATGCGGTGGGTGTTTCTCATCAGATTAAACAGTTAACCAGCGTAGTGGAGGATGAGTTGTGAGCGAGAACAAAACCATCAGGGTCCGGGATATCATGAAGACCAAATTCGATATGGTCGACGGTATAGCGACCGTGGAGGATGCGCTTAACCAGATGAGCCATGTAGAGACAAAATGCCTGGTCGTTAAAAAACGCAACGAGAATGACGAATACGGTCTGGTCATGCTTTCGGACATCGCACGCCAGGTGCTGGCAAAAGATAAATCCCCCAGCCGGATGAATATCTACGAAATCATGTCAAAACCGGTCATTACCGTCGATCCAGACATGGATATCCGCTACTGCGCACGCCTGTTTACGCGCTTCCATCTATCGCGGGCACCAGTAGTCGATAACGGCAATATTGTTGGCATCGTAAGCTTTACTGACATGACGCTGAAGGGGCTTCGGCGGCAGTGAACGCGACTGGAAACGGCGTTTTGCTGGTCGAAGCCAGCCAACGCGTTTCGCCCAATCAGGATCTCAGACCCGCGGACTGCGTAGTCGATCTGCTGGTTATCCACAACATCAGCCTTCCCCCGGGTCGATTCGGCGGACCCTGGATCGACGATCTGTTTCACAACCGCCTCGATCCCGGCGAGCATCCCTATTTCACCGATATCTGTCAACGCAGGGTCTCATCACACCTGCTTATAAGACGCGATGGAGAACTGTTGCAGTACGTCCCCCTTTGCCGGCGCGCGTGGCATGCCGGTGAATCGTGTTTCGAGGGTAAAACTGCGTGTAACGATTTCTCTATCGGAATCGAACTGGAGGGGACTGATGATATTCCATACACCGACCCACAATATCTCAGTCTTGTGCATGCGACCAAAAGTATTATGTCAATCTTCCCAGGTATTACCAGGGAGAGAATCACCGGTCACAGCGATATCGCGCCGGGCAGAAAAACCGATCCGGGACCGGCATTCGATTGGATGAGATACCTGAACGGTCTGGATTGACTTCGCTGTATAAGCCGGGTTGTCTCTGCGGGACCAGCAGGTCTTGACCAAACCCCGCCATCCCCTTCCGATCGGGATGACGGGAAACGTCCTGCGCAAAAGGAGATGGATCGGTTCTCACCAATGCGCCAGCAACCGCCCATTGGAAATTTTGTGCTCAAAACGCTTTAACGGCCGATTCCCCTTGGCGATGCATTCTCCGCTCTCGATATCGAAGGCCCACTGATGTTTAGGGCAGGTCAGCGTGGTACCCGCCAGGGAGAGATGCGGGATATCGGTTACCTGATGCGGGCAGCGGCTGTCGTAAACGGCTATCTGTTCGCCTTTGCGCCAGGTGAACAGGTGGCGCCCGTCCTTTTCGAAATATGCAGCCTCCTCTTGCGGCACCTCCTCCAGCGATGCAATATCATGCCACTCCGGCTCGGCATTCAGATTATCTGGCCGGAACTCCGGAATATCCATTTCCAACAATATTTCGGTAGCCCAAACAATCTTGGCCAGACCGAGAACCGGGAAAGCCATCAAAAGCGCGTCGATTACCTCATTTGGCGACGCACCATTACGTAACGCCCGGGTTAGATATTGGCGAAACCCCCCTTCGGTCTGTACCGCAACCTTGGTAATAACAGAGATCAGATCCCGGGTGCGGGTGTCCAGATGGGTCTCGGACTTCTTGAGGAAAGAGAAATAGGCCGACATCGCTTCCGGCCGCGTCTTCAACAGATAATTCAGAGCATCGCTCATGTTTGACAAACCTCCCAAATACTTCAATCGCCAAAAAATTCAACTCTTTCTAATTTCACAATTTCGCCCGGTTAATGTGCCAGACTCACTGGTGAAAGTGGGCGTCTCGACGCGCAGGCATATTACAAAGCCGCGCGCTGACGCTCCACCCGTACCGCATCGACAAGCAGCAAAAGAATACCCAGAGTGATCGCCGAATCGGCGATGTTGAAAGCAGGCCAATGCCAGTCCCGGTAGTAGACATCAATGAAATCGACCACATGACCCAGCAGCAGGCGGTCCAGAATATTGCCCAGCGCACCGCCGACCACCAGACTCAACGCAACGGCGCTGAGCCGCTGGCTCACCGTCAGGCGGCTGATCCATATTATCAGTACCAGACTGACTGTCAGTCCGATCAGAACGAAGAACCAGCGCTGCCAGCCATCCTGGTCGCTGAGAAAACTGAAAGCTGCGCCCTCGTTGTAGACCAAGGTCAAATTGAGATATGGCAACACCGGCATCACTTCGAAAACCAGAAAGTTCGACTCCACCAGCTGCTTGCTGATCTGATCGAGTATCACCACCAACAGAGAGAGCCAGAGCCAGCGCAGCATGCACAACCGTCCTCAAGATCAGGCGTAGTTCCTGACTTCACCGTCGGTGGTAATATTCTCAATACAACGGCCACAGATGTCCGGATGCTCGTTGCTGCTGCCGACATCCTCGTGATGGTGCCAGCAGCGCGCACATTTCCTGTGCTCCGACCTGGTTGCCAGAATGGCCAGTCCCGCCATCGTGCTATCCAGCGCATCCGCCGGCTTCTGCTCCAGCGCATGGACCCGTGCGGCGGAGGTGATCAGCACGAAGCGCAGTTCTGAGCCCAGCATCCCGGTCAGTTGCAGAAGCTCCGGCGAACAGTAGAGATCCACCTCCGCATCCAGCGAGGAGCCGATGACGCCGTCCGCGCGCAGCTGTTCAAGCCGCTTTCCAACTGCCCCTCTCACCTCTATCACGCGACTCCAGAAACCCCGATCGAAGCGGTCGCCTTCATCCAGCGAGAAAAGACCCTGGTACCAGGTTTCCAGAAAAACGCTTTCACCCCGTTCGCCCGGAATATGAGGCCATATCTCGTCCGCAGTGAAACTGAGTATTGGTGCCAGCCACCGGACCATGGCCTCAATGATGTGATACATCGCCGTCTGACAGGAACGCCGCGCAAGGCTGTCCGTCTGGGTTGTATATTGCCTGTCCTTGATAATGTCAAGGTAGAAACCACCCATCTCATTGACACAAAAATTGTGGATAGACTGGAAAATCTGGTGAAACTGGTAGCTCTGGTAGGCTTCGACAATTTCCATCTGCAACTGCATTGCACGTGCCACCGCCCAACGATCCAACTCGATCATCTCCCCCGGCGCCACCAAATTTATCGCCGGGTCGAAGCCGTTGATGTTGGCCAACAGAAAACGTGAAGTGTTGCGAATCCTGCGGTACGCATCCGCGGTACGTTTCAGGATCTCGTCCGATACGCTCATCTCACCGCGGTAATCGGTCGCCGCAACCCAGAGCCGGATGATATCGGCACCCAGTTTTTTCATCACATCCTGGGGGCTGATCACATTGCCCAGGGATTTGGACATTTTCAATCCTCTGGCATCCACGGTAAACCCATGGGTCAGCACACCCCTGTAAGGTGCACAGCCGTCAATCGCAACCGATGTAAGCAGTGATGACTGAAACCAGCCCCGGTGCTGATCCGATCCTTCGAGATAGAGGTCAGCCGGAAATTCCAACTCCTCGCGCGGTTTTAAAATTGAGAAATGGGTAACGCCCGAGTCAAACCAGACATCCAAAGTATCTGACACTTTTTCATAGTGCTGCGAATCCTCGCCCAGCAGTTCCGCGGAATCGAGCGAAAACCAGGCTTCGATGCCGGCTTTTTCCACGCGTCCGGCCACTTCCTCGATCAGACGCGGCGTATCCGGATGCAGCTCGCCGCTGCTCTTGTGGATGAAAAGTGCGATTGGAACACCCCAGGTGCGCTGCCGTGAAATGCACCAGTCCGGCCGCCCCTTTACCATGCCTTCGATCCGGGCACGCCCCCAGTCAGGTGTAAATACAGTTTTGCCAATCTCCTTCAGTGCCGTCTCGCGCAGGCCTGCCTGGTCCATTCCAATGAACCACTGCGGGGTTGCCCGAAAGATTATCGGCGTTTTGTGCCGCCAGCAATGCGGGTAACTGTGTGACATGCGCGCCTCCTGCAGCAGTACACCGTACTGCCTGAGCACTTCAATCACCTTTTCATTGGCGGTAAATACATGCTCACCCTCGAACAGTTCGGTTCCCTTGATGAAACGCCCGTCACCGCCCACCGGATTATCGACCGGCAGCGAGTAACGCTGCCCGACGATATAATCTTCCAGTCCATGACCCGGTGCCGTATGTACCGCGCCGGTGCCAGCCTCCAGCGTGACATGTTCGCCCAGAATCACCGGCACTTCACGATCATACAGGCAATGCTTCAGCTTCAGACCTTCGAATGCATCGCCCCGCCCGTAGGCGATCACGTGATAGTGCTCTATATCCCAGCGATCCATGGCCTCCTTGAGCAGTCCTTCGGCCACCATCAACCGCTCTTTTCCCTGGGGAGTTTCGGCCTGAACGACCACGTACTCGAGACCCGGATTTAGCGCTACCGCCTGGTTGGCCGGCAGTGTCCAGGGTGTCGTCGTCCATATCACCAGCGACAGACGGCCTTCTCCATGGCCATCTGGAATCGCGTGGCAACGCGCGATCAGCGCCTCTGCATCGACCACCGGAAAACGGACGTCGATGGTGAATGACTCCTTGTCCTTGTATTCCACCTCCGCCTCCGCCAGTGCCGAACCGCAGTCGGTGCACCAGTGCACGGGTTTGTAGCCTTTGTGCACATGTCCATTGGCAACTATCCTGCCCAGCGCACGGATGATATCCGCCTCTGTCTGAAAATCCATGGTCAGGTAAGGCCTGTTCCAATCGCCGAATACGCCCAACCGCCTGAAATCCATCCGCTGCCTGTCGATCTGCCGGGACGCAAATTCGCGGCAGGCCACCCGAAACTGGGCGGCACTCACCTTGCCTCCGGGTTTGCCGACCCTCTTCTCCACCTGCAATTCGATTGGCAGGCCGTGGCAGTCCCAGCCAGGCACATATGGGGCGTCATAGCCGTCGAGTGTACGGCTCTTCACGATGAAATCCTTGATGACCTTGTTAACCGCGTGGCCGATATGGATATCGCCATTGGCATAGGGAGGGCCGTCATGCAGGATGAATTTTTTCCGTCCACTGCGCGCTTCACGGATTTTCTGGTACAAGTCCATGCTCTCCCAATGTTTTTGCATCTCCGGTTCGCGTTGGGAGAGATTTCCCTTCATTAGAAATCCGGTCTTGGGAAGATTTAGAGTACTCTTGTAATCGGTCACGGATGGTCGCTCTGTTGCTTCAAGTTAATATCATCGGTTAAAAAAAATTGTTTTGCGGCCATGCTGTCCAGTTCGATCTGCCGCCTCAGCTGCTCAAACGAGTCGAAACGTTTTTCGTCCCGCAATTTGATTCCGAATTCCACCTCTACATGGGCGCCGTAAATATCCCGTTCAAATTCGAACAGGTGCACCTCCAGCAGATAGCGTCGGTCCCCCTTTACAGTCGGGCGGGTACCGATATTGGCTACACCGCGGACTTTCGCATTGCCCAATCCGGAAACCGAAACCGCGTAAACACCGTTCAATGGGCTCACTTTACGATGCAGGTTAATGTTGGCCGTGGGAAAGCCAATGGTTCTTCCACGTGCATCACCGTGCGCCACACGTCCGCAGATGGTGTAGGGTCGCCCCAGGTAGTGCGCGGCCTGATGCAGATCTCCCGCAGCCAGCAACTCCCGTATACGGGTGCTGCTTACCCTTTCGTCACCCACCACGAAGGTGTTCATATTCTCCACTTCGAACAACTGCTTTTCTCCCACTATCCGCAGCAGTTCGATATCGCCCGCCCTGTTTCTGCCGAAGCGAAAATCGTCTCCCACAAACAGATAGCGAATACCCAGACCATCCACCAGCAAGCGCTGCACAAACTGTTCCGCAGACATGGCTGCGAGTTTGTGATTAAACTCCAGCAGCACCACGCGGTCGATGCCCGTATCTCTGACGGCATGCAGTTTTTCGCGCATCCTGGTCAGCCGGGCGGGAGCCTTTGCCGGGGCAAAAAACTCCTGTGGCTGGGGTTCGAAGGTGATTACCGTCGCCGGCAGGCCGAACTGCAGCGCCTTCTCCCGCAGATGCCCGAAAACCGCCTGGTGTCCCAAGTGCACCCCATCGAAATTACCGATGGTCGCCACACATCCCCGGTGCTCGGCACGCAGATTGTGCAATCCACGAATCACCTGCATTGCGTTAAGCCCTGGATCAGTTCAGTCCAAAGCCTGTGATTATAAGCGAACTTCCCGTTCAAGTCCCTGTTTAACTCTATGAATTGATGCAAAAATCCGAAGCTTTTCCTGTTATGTAAACAACCGGGCAATCAGACCTCGCTGTTACGAAAATGGCGTAAACGTATTCCAAAGGAGAGCAAAGCGGCTGCATAGACCAAAACTCCACCAGCCACAAGCGCCAACAGCCTCCAGACTCTATCTGCGGTCGGAGCCGCAGTCCATTCCGAGAGTGTCCCTGCCCCCCAATAGAGTGCCAGCGCCAGCAAGGTGCTGGCCGCAACTCCCCGCAACAGCAGAAGACGCCAGCCCGACTGAGCCACATACACCCCCTCCCGCCGCAGTCCGCGGAAAAGAAGAAATGCATTGAGTGTTGCGGAGAGCGTTGTGGCCAGCGCAAGACCCGCATGCGCGAGCGGGAATACCAAAACGATGTTCAACACCATATTGGTCACCATGGCAACGACTGCAATGCGCACCGGTGTGCGGGTATCCTGGCGTGCGTAATACCCCGGCGCCAGCACCTTGATCAGGATGAACGGCACCAGGCCGAGCGAATAGGCCATGAGGCTCCGTTGCGCCATCGCCACATCTGTCTCCAGAAATACATTCGATTGAAACAGCGTGGCAATCATCGGACCCGACAATATGAACAACCCAACCGCTGCCGGCACTCCCAGCAGCAGCGCCCAGCGCAGCGCCCAATCGATAGTGCGCGAGAATCCCTCGGTCGATTCAGTCGCATGATTACGGGAAAGGCTGGGCAGTATCACGGTGCCCAGTGCCACGCCCAGCACCCCCAGCGGAAACTCCATCAGCCGGTCTGAATAGTAGAGCCAGGAGATACTGCCCGTTACCAGAAACGAGGCGATCAGCGTATCCAGTAACAGGTTCAGCTGGGTGACGGAGACACCGAACAGCGCCGGCAGCATGAGCCTGCCGATCTTCCGCACGCCATCGTCTTTCGGGGCAAACTTAAACCTTGGAAGCAGTTTGAGCTGATGCAGAAAAGGTCCCTGAAACAACAACTGGGCAATACCGGCTAACAGTACACCCCAGGCAAGTGCGACAACCGGCCGATCCATCAGAGGCGACAGCCAGAGTGCGCAACCGATCATGGAGAGGTTGAGCAGCACAGGCGTAAATGCAGGAATCCCGAAACGGTTGTGGGCATTGAGGATACCGCCAGCCAACGCGGTCAACGAGATAAAAAAGAGATAGGGAAAAGTCAACCGCAGCATATCGCTGGCAAGCGTCAGCTTTTCCGGATCGCCATAAAACCCCGGCGCGAAGACGATAACCAGAAAGGGAGCTCCGGCAACACCCAGCAACGTCACCATCAACAGCACCGCTCCCAGTGTACCCGCGACATGATCGATGAACAGTCTGAGTTCATCGAAGCCCCGCTTCTCCTTGTACTCGGTCAGTACCGGCACGAAGGCCACTGAAAAAGCCCCTTCGGCAAACAGGCGCCGTAAAAAATTTGGGATCTTAAAAGCAACGAAAAAGGCATCGGTACCGGCACTGGCGCCAAACATATGGGCAAACACCAGGTCGCGTACAAACCCCAACACACGCGACAGCATGGTGTTGGATCCGACCTTGGCCAGAGACTTGAGCATGAAACTGAATCCCGTCCTGTGATTTTGATAAGAGCACAGATTATAGGCCCTCGGAATATCCCCGAAGAAATAAATTACCGCCGACCGGGCGCCTGAATCCATCCTATCGGCAATTGTGGCCCGGTATTGACAACTGCGGATGTTGGCCGCAAAATGCGCAGCTCTTTAGTGTTTTCAATGTTATTGGGAGAGTTTTACTTTGGCCAACTCAGCACAAGCCCGCAAGCGAGCGCGCCAGGCGGAACTGCATCGACAGCACAACGCATCCTGCCGCAGCAATATGCGAACGCACATGAAAAACGTTTTAAAGGCGGTAAATGCTGGTGAGAAGGAGAGCGCCGCCGAGGCGTTCAAAATGGCGGTACCGGTAATCGATCGCACCGCTAATCTGGGTCTTGTACACAAGAACAAGGCAGCCCGATTCAAAAGCCGCCTGAATGCACGCATCAAAGCAATGTAAGCAGAGAACGCTGCTCTGAGTGGTTTTAAAAGCCGGCCTGAACAGCCGGTTTTTTTATCGTGTCAAGGTGTCCTCTGGTTGCAAACACCCCTTAAAGTGTTAAACCAGTACCAGGTTATCCCGGTGAATCAGCTCCTCATCATCCATATAGCCCAAAATCTCCCTGATCTGACTTGACGGCTTGCCCTTGATTCCGCTCGCTTCCTGGGAACCGTAGTTGACCAGTCCACGCGCCACTTCGTGTCCCAGTTCGTCCACGCAGGAGACAACCTGTCCACGTGAGAAATTACCGACCACTTCCTTCACCCCGACGGCCAGCAGACTGCGCCCGGATTCGCGCAGTACCCGCACTGCTCCGGCATCCAGAACCAGCCTGCCGCGCACTTGCAACTGGCCCGCCAGCCAGCGCTTGCGAGCCGCTTCCGGACCCTGGATAGGCAGCAGCAGGGTACCAATATCTTCGCCGATGGCAATACGATTCAGCACATTATCAAGCCTGCCCGGTGCGATTACCGTAGCCGCACCGGAGCGCGCGGCAATTCCGGCTGCCCGCACTTTGGTCGCCATACCTCCCCTTCCAAACCCACTGGCGCTATCTCCGGCCACCTGTTCCAGAAGGCTGTTGTCCACCCGACTCTCGGAGATCAATCTGGCATCGGGTTCGAATCGCGGGTCAGCATCGAACAGTCCCGACTGATCGGTGAGTAACACCAGCAACTCGGCGTCCACCAGATTTGCCACCAGCGCTGCCAGCGTATCATTGTCGCCGAAACGCAGTTCATCGTTGGCAACGGTATCGTTTTCATTTACCACCGGCACCACTCTGAGCTCCATCAGTGTACGCAGAGTGCTTCTGGCGTTCAGGTAGCGCTCCCGGTTCATGAGATCATCATGGGTAAGCAGCACTTGGGCGGTATGCAATCCACGCTTCATGAAACAGGTTTCATAAGCACGCACCAAACCCATTTGACCAACCGCCGCCACGGCCTGCAGTTCATGCAGTGCGGTGGGCCGACGCTGCCAGCCGAGACGGCTCATCCCTTCTGCCACGGCGCCGGAAGAGACCAGAATCAACTGCTTGCCCGCGAGCACCCGATCCGACATCTGCTGAACCCAGGCAGACAGGGACTCCCGTGCGAGCCCCTTTCCATCTGCTGTCAAAAGCGCGCTGCCAATTTTCACAACCCAGCGTTTGGTGCTGGTCAAGTCGCCGCGTGATCTGATCATCGAACTGATATCCTTCACTTCAACGGATTCCATGCCTCTGCTTCATCGAGCGTGCCTTCCATTTCCGCTGCCTGTGGGTACCGCGGGCCGAGTTCTTGAAGGCGCCCCATAAGCGCCTGAATCAATGCCTCGACTCCGTCACCGCTCAACGCGGATATCGCGAATACCTCTCCTTTCCATCGAAGAGAAGCCACCAGAGCAGCCTTTTTGCGGGCCAGCTCCTCTTCCGACAGAAGATCCCTCTTGTTGAGTATCAGCCAACGCTCCCGAGCAGCCAGCTCAGGACTGAAACGCGCCATCTCGTCGGCGATGAGCCTGACCCCGCTGACCGGATCGACGGTGTCGTCCGGCGGTGCGATATCGACCAGATGGAGCAGCAGGCGGGTACGTTCCAGGTGTTTAAGAAAACGCACACCCAACCCAGCTCCTTCCGCCGCTCCCTCGATGATACCGGGGATATCGGCGATTACGAAGCTTCGCTCCTCTCCAGCGCTGACCACACCCAGATTGGGGTACAACGTGGTGAACGGATAATCGGCCACTTTTGGCCGTGCGCTGGAAACTTTGCGGATAAAACTTGATTTGCCTGCGTTGGGCATTCCCAGTAATCCGACGTCAGCCAACAGGATGAGTTCGAGCTTGAGCTCGCGCCGTTCACCCTCGCTCCCGGGTGTAAATTGCCGGGGAGCGCGATTGGTACTGCTTTTAAATCGCGCATTGCCGATACCGTGAAAACCCCCGCTGGCCACCAACAGCTTTTCATCGTGAAGCAACAGCTCGCCGATCTTCTCTCCGGTACCGATGTCCCGGACCCGGGTACCGACCGGCACCGCTATATAGAGATCGTCCGCGCTCACGCCGGTCCGATTGCGGCCTGCGCCGCTTTCGCCATGTGCGGCGCGGTAAGTGCGCTTGTGACGAAAATCGACCAACGTATTCAAACCTGAATCAGCGCGCAGGTAAACACTGCCGCCATCACCCCCGTCACCGCCATCGGGTCCGCCTCTGGGTATGTATTTCTCCCGTCGGAAACTGACCGCGCCTCTCCCGCCTTTGCCGGCTTCGACACTTATCGTTGCTTCATCGACGAATTTCATTGGTTACCGGACTTGCTGTCACTTCGGCTGATAACGACTTTGAGATGAGGAATGTCGGGCGACCGGTTTTGCGAAACGTAAAAAGCCCCGTCGTTCGACGAGGCCTTTTTCGTGCGGCTGGATGGAGAGCGGCGCAGTCAGGCTGGAACTACGCTGACGTACTTGCGCTTCTTTGTCCCCTTCACCTCGAATTTGACCACTCCATCAGCTTTGGCAAAAAGCGTATGATCTCTGCCGCAACCAACATTGATGCCGCCATGCACATGGGTGCCACGTTGACGGATAATGATTCCGCCTGCAGTGATTGTCTGTCCGCCAAACACCTTGACGCCGAGACGCTTTGATTCCGAATCACGGCCGTTTCGTGTACTGCCGCCTGCTTTTTTATGTGCCATAGTAGAATCCCCCTCAGCCTGCGCTAATGCCGGTTATCTGCAGTTCGGTATAAGATTGACGGTGGCCCTGACGCTTCAAATACTGTTTGCGGCGTCTGAATTTTACGATCTTGACTTTCTTACCCCTGCCATGGGATCGGACGGTGGCGGAAACCTTCCCGCCCTCCACGTAGGGAGCGCCAACCTTGACGTTGTCGCCATCGGCGATCATCAGCACCTTGTCGAGTTCCATTTCAGCACCGGCTTCGGCACCGAGTTTCTCGACTCTGAGAATGTCGCCCTCGGAAACCCGGTACTGTTTTCCACCAGTCTGGATTACGGCATACATACCAAATCTCCGCAATAAATCACCAAAATCCGGCACGTAAACGAATACGCACCAACCAAAGAGCGGGAATTCTATACATGCTTGATACACAGGTCAAATAAAATGTTGTGTTATCAAGATGAAAACGCTTCGGCTTGACAGATGATGGCGCTCAACTCTAGCATGCAGGGTCCTGCCAAGCGAGTGCAGTAACAGTATGAATTCTCCCGATATAACGACGATGGATATAGCCGCCATAAACGCTTTGATCGAGGGCGACATGAAGCTGGTCGATGCCTTGATACTGCGTCGCCTGCACTCCGATGTGGTGCTGATCAATCAGGTTGGTCACTATATCGTGAACAGCGGCGGTAAACGTCTGCGGCCGATCATCGTACTGCTGGCGGCGCGCGCACTGAACTATCCGGGTGCGCAACATGTCGAACTCGCCACCATTATAGAATTCATCCACACCGCCACCCTGCTGCATGACGACGTCGTTGACGGCTCGGACAAACGACGCAACCGCGATACCGCCAATGCGGTATGGGGTAACGCCACCAGTGTGCTTGTCGGGGATTTTCTCTACTCGCGCGCGTTCGAGATGATGGTGGATATCAATATGATGCGCATCATGGAGATCCTGTCCCACGCGACCAACCGCATTGCGGAAGGCGAGGTACTACAACTTCTCAACTGCCACGATGCGGATATAGACGAACAAAAATACTTTGAAGTGATACTGCGCAAAACCGCCACGCTGTTTGAGGCGGGCGCACAACTTGGGGCGGTTTTGTGCGGCGCAGCATCGCACCATGAACGTGCGCTGGCAGATTACGGACGCCATCTCGGCATCGCCTTTCAGATCATCGACGATGCGCTCGATTACAGCTCGTCAGACAGTGAGATCGGCAAAAACATCGGCGACGATCTGGCCGAAGGGAAACCCACGCTACCACTGTTGCGAGCCATGCAGGTCGGAACCGATACGCAACGGCAGGCGCTGCGCGATGCTATCGTGGAGGGCGGACGTGAACGTATCGGCGTCGTTGTGGACGCCATTGAATCAACCGACGCGATCGAGTACACTTCGCGACTCGCGAAAGAAGAGGCTGCAAAAGCAAAAGCAGCTCTTGCGGAGCTTCCAGGCTCCACCTACCGCGATGCGCTGGCGGCCGTGGCGGACTTTGCGGTAAAGCGCAAAAACTGAGATGTAACTCGGGGTGTAGCGCAGTCTGGTAGCGCGCTTCGTTCGGGACGAAGAAGTCGGAGGTTCGAATCCTCTCATCCCGACCACCAACACGCGGTGGCTGCAGTTCATGCAGAACAGCTTGTCGGATTCAAAATAAAAAACGGCGTAATCGCCGTTTTTTATTGTTTGCGAAACAGGCACTGCTACATGTTGTAGCCCGTCTCCTCGTGGCTCACATGATCGAGACCTTCGACCTCCTGCTCCTCGCTGACCCTGAGTCCAGCCGTCAACAGACCAACCAGTTTGAGAATGCACCAGGTGACCGCGGCGGTAAACGCAACCACCGAAACGATCCCGACAAACTGCACCCAGACCTGTCCGCCCATACTGGGGATCCCATCGGCAAAGCCGTAACCGCTGAAAACACCCAGACTGGTGGAAGAGAAAACCCCGGCCATCAGCGTTCCCAGCATGCCACCGATGCCGTGCACCGGAAATACGTCCAGCGAATCGTCGATTTGCAGCACCTTCTTTATAAACTGAGTACCGGTGTAACAGGTGGCGCCCGCAAGCAACCCAATGATCAGTGCACCGCCCGGCCCAACAAATCCGGAGGCCGGTGTAATGGTACCCAGCCCAGCAACCATACCGGTGACCGCGCCCAGGGCACTGGGTTTACCAAAGCGCTTCCACTCGATACCCAACCAGGTCATGGCGCCAGCGGCGGCTGCTATATGGGTTACCAGCATCGCCATTGCCGCATTGCCATCCGCCGCCAATGCACTGCCGCCATTGAATCCAAACCAGCCGACCCAAAGCATTCCGGCGCCGGAGATCGCCATCGTCATGTTGTGCGGCGGCATCGCGGTGCGGGGAAATCCCTTACGCGCCCCCAGCACCAGAGCCGCCACCAGTGACGCGACTCCCGCGGAGATGTGCACCACGATACCCCCGGCAAAATCGTATATCCCCATCTGACCCAGCCAGCCGCCTCCCCACACCCAGTGGGTTATCGGCACATATACAAAAAGCAGCCAGAAAGCACTGAACAGCACCACCGCCGAAAATTTCATGCGTTCCGCGAACGCACCGGTAATCAGAGCGGGCGTTATGATCGCGAATGTCATTTGAAACAGCATGAAAAGTGACTCGGGAATATCCCCCGAAACAGTCTCCCGGCCAATACCTGCCATCATCACTTTGCTGAAATCGCCAATCCAGCTGTTTCCCTCGCCAAAAGCGAGACTGTAGCCGATGACCAGCCAAAGCAGGGAGGAGACGCCGGCAATGGTGAAGCACTGCATGAGCACGGAGAGCACATTTTTGGTGCGCACCAATCCCCCATAGAAAAGCGCCAGGCCCGGCAGTGTCATGAACAGCACAAGCGCGGTGGATGTGAGGATCCAGGCTGTATTGGATCCGCTCATCGCCGATTCTTCCGCCATGACCAAATCTGGTGCAAGCATTGCCAGGAAGGCTGAAAATAGCGCTTTTCTCATCTGCATTCTCTCCCGAACATCTCCAAAACAGTTCACCGGTATTAAAAGACGGGATATTTTAATGCACAAATCATACCGAATTAATATTCTATAGTTATCAATTGGTTAATATAATGGACTAATGCAAAAATAAGAGACGTGCACTATAATAGTGCGTGTATACTTTGCCGCGCACATATTCAGAGCATCGGCATAGGGGCGACCAGTTTATCTGATCGGTCCCCTGCCACACCACCCGGCATGCGGGTCCGCACCGGGCGGTTCGGGAAGTTGAGGTCCTGATAGTTCTGGCAGACCCAGTTGATCAAAGTAGCCAATAGTCAATACGCTG
>JAGRGQ010000230.1 GCA_020445405.1 Gammaproteobacteria bacterium
CCGCTTTCTGGAAAGCCTGCTCATCAACAAAAGCAGTTCTTCCGGCCCGCCCGGCGATAATTTTCACATATCCAGGGGGGAGGTCATCCATCAGTTTTGCGAAGAGACGGGAATGCCCAGGTTCATGGTCGACCCCGCCCTGCCTATGGACGCGAAGGCGGTAAAAAGCAGTTTCAACAGCAAAGTATTTGGCCAGGAAGCGGCTGTAGAAAGGGTAATTGACGTACTGGCTGCTGTGAAAACGGCCTTGACCCGAACCGGCAAGCCCATTGCTTCTTTGCTTTTTGTGGGCCCCACCGGGGTGGGCAAAACCGAGCTGGCAAAGATACTGGCGGAATTCATGTTCGGCAGCCGGGAACGCATCGCCCGTTTCGACATGAGCGAATTTGCCACCCCTTACGCCGTGGCGCGGCTGGTGGGCACCAGCTATTTTTCCGATGGCCTGCTTACCTCCGCCATCCGCCGCGAACCCTTTAGCGTCCTTCTTTTTGATGAAGTTGAAAAGGCTCATCCCACGTTCTTCGACCTGCTGCTGCAGGTGCTCAGCGAAGGCCGGCTAACGGACGCCCGGGGAAAACTGGCCAATTTTTGCAGCGCCATCATCATCATGAC
>JAGRGQ010000231.1 GCA_020445405.1 Gammaproteobacteria bacterium
AGGTGGCCTGCGCGATTGAGCTGTGCAGCTGCGGCGAGGCCGGCAGGTCCCGAGCCCACCACGACCACCTTCTTGCCGGTACGGGTCTTCGGCGGTTCGGCAACCACCCAGCCTTCCTCGAAGCCGCGCTCGATGATCGCCGCTTCCAGGTTCTTGATCGTTACCGGCGGGCTGGAAATGCCGAGCACGCAGGAGCCTTCGCAGGGCGCGGGACAGACCCGGCCCGTGAAATCCGGGAAGTTGTTCGTCTTGTGCAGTCGAACGAGCGCTTCCTGCCAGAGGCCGCGATAGACCAGATCGTTCCATTCCGGAATCAGGTTGTTGACCGGGCAACCGACCGTGGAACCTTCAATCACCGTGCCGTTGTGGCAGAAGGGCACACCGCAGTCCATGCAGCGTGCGCCCTGCTGGCGCAGCCGCTTCTCGTCCATGTGGTGATGGAACTCGTTCCAGTCGCGGACCCGTTCGCGCGGGGTCCGGTCTACCGGCAGTTCACGTACGAACTCGATGAATCCTGTTGGCTTGCCCATCTCAGTTGCCACCTACGCGGGAGAGGTCGCGAGCGTTTTCTTCAAACGCCACCATGATTGCCTCGTCGCCGGTCAGCCCCT
>JAGRGQ010000232.1 GCA_020445405.1 Gammaproteobacteria bacterium
TGTTCGATGCCCATCAGAATCGGCCAGAAAGGGCTGTCCCAGGTAATCGGGAATGTCAGCGGCAATTCGCTGATCAGTCTGTCAACCATGTTGCGCATATTTCTACGGTAATCAGTGACTTCCGCGGCTGTAGGCCAGTCATAATGTGTGTTGTCCAGATCATCCCAGCTCATTTCATCGACGCCAACCGCAAACATGGACTCAAATTTTGGGTTAATGCGTTCGGTAATCAGTCCGGCCAGTACCAGTTTGTTTACAAAAAAGGTTGCGGTATGGCCGTAATAGAAAATCAGCGGATGGCGCAGTGAAATCGGTTTTTTGTAATACGCTTCATCATTGCGCAACGTTTGAAAAAGCTGTTCGTAGCAATCGAGTGTGCCATGAAAATAGGCGCGGATTTCTTCCCGCTTTGCATTGACGTCTTCGCCGTTGAGCGAGGGTGTTCTCTGAATCAGTTGTTTAAACATATTGTTGTATTGTTGATCAAATTATTTAAATTCTGGCCATTATTATAACGCTTCAGGAAATTGTTATCATATGCGGCTGTAAATTTAAGCCCCTAATGATATTATGGATTTTTAAAAATAAGTGAATTCGGGATAACAGTTG
>JAGRGQ010000233.1 GCA_020445405.1 Gammaproteobacteria bacterium
GGCCTCGGACCTGACCGCAATTCACACCGGTCGACATCACCGCTCCGAAGGTACGGACGTCGAAAAAGTTGTCGCACATGAACTGACGTAACCTGGCCGCCTCTTCGTCGCTCTTGGGGTTAAGCTTGGCATCCTTGTCCACCTTCG
The DNA here is from genome assembly GCA_020445405.1 of Gammaproteobacteria bacterium. Taxonomy (GTDB): domain Bacteria; phylum Pseudomonadota; class Gammaproteobacteria; order Chromatiales; family Chromatiaceae; genus HKST-UBA178. The sequence goes on from JAGRGQ010000233.1 coordinate 148, forward strand.
GGTCTTCGGGGCGCAAGGCGCGATAGGCCTGGCGGTGCTTGTCGTTGAGGATCGCACCTTCCTCGACATAGATATGCCGCCCATCCTCGCCGGCATGGGCAAGCTCGACATAGTTCCTGATCTTGCGCTTGAGGCAAACATCCGTAACCAGGCCGTGGTTGGTTTCGGGATCGAGGCGGGGGAGATTGCCGGCATCGGGGTCGCCATTGGGGTTGCCGTTCTTGACATCGAAGATGAGCACGAGGTCGTAGCGGTTGGTAAGAGCGGTCATTGGTCAGCTCCTTCTTCGATGGAATCAGATGAGTTCGCGGGCGATGAATGTTTCGAGAAACGGGCACTATTTTCGTGATAGTAGCCGAGGCCGAACAGCGCCTGCTGCTCGGCCGAGAACGACGCGGGGAACGGATCGTCGGCGGCCTCCATCAGGTCCATGATCGCACCGACCTTTTTCTCCAGAT
>JAGRGQ010000234.1 GCA_020445405.1 Gammaproteobacteria bacterium
TGATCAGGGCCACAGCCTCTAACACCGGCGATAAACGTCCCATATCGAATGACTGGACCTTCGCAACTGTCCTCTCAGTTACTATCGGCTCCAGCCGCGGCCCGTGCCCTTCTTCGAAGGACACTTTCTGCCCGAGTGCGTGCGGAATAACCAGAATATCGCTGAAAAGGATTGCCGCATCAAAACCAAAGCGCCGGATCGGTTGCAACGTAACTTCAGCGGCAAGCTTCGGATTGAAACAAAGATCGAGAAACGAACCAGCTTGCCCCCGCACCTCCCGATACTCCGGCAGGTAACGTCCGGCCTGACGCATCAGCCACATCGGAGGCGTCGTGAAAACCTCCCCCTCCAGCACGGCGAGCATCTTCTTGCGCGTATGGGGCCGGGTACCTGGGTTCATAAAATACCTTTAGAGATTCTTTTGCTGCTGCTTAGCGCCGGATTAAGCTCATTCGCATCGCCACACAACCACTGAGCGGGTTTGAAAGCGATACGACCGTGCTGGCTACTCATGTGAAAAGCGGTGAAATCACATTAACTCTTATAATAACCGATACTTAGGCCGTCATTGTTCTGCAATTCACATGAACGAGCATGCGCAAAAT
>JAGRGQ010000235.1 GCA_020445405.1 Gammaproteobacteria bacterium
TGCAAGGCATGATCGACGACGTCATGCGCCAGTGCGACTTCGCCGTTGGTAAGCCGAGCGACGCGGACGAGCTCCTCCCTGAAATCCAGAGCGACAAGCCCGCGGTGCTGGCGCGCTTGATCTCCTTGGTCGAGAATTACCCGGAGGAAACGCAAGCGCTGCAGGCCGAGCTCAGCGCGAAGAGCGCGGCGATCAAGACTCCGGTCCTCGGCATCACGGGTACCGGCGGCGCGGGCAAATCGAGCCTGGTAGACGAGCTGGTGCGGCGCTTCTTGCTGGACCACCCGGACAAGCGCATGGCGATCATCAGCGTCGATCCGTCGAAACGGAAGAGCGGTGGCGCGCTGCTCGGCGACCGCATCCGCATGAACTCGATCCACGACGATCGCGTCTACATGCGCTCCCTCGCGACCCGGCAGAGCAACCTCGCGCTCAGCCGCTATGTCAAGCACAGCATCCAGCTGGCGAAGCTCGCCGGCTTCGATCTGGTGATCGTCGAGACGAGCGGTATCGGACAGAGCGACACGGAGATCACGGAGCACTCCGACGTCGCGCTGTACGTGATGACCGCCGAATATGGCGCGGCGACGCAGCTCGAGAAGATC
>JAGRGQ010000236.1 GCA_020445405.1 Gammaproteobacteria bacterium
CGCGTTGTCGGCTACAGCAAGCAGCTTGAAGATGTTCGGAGCAGAACCGAGGCTGGCGTCACCCAGGATCTTCGGGCTGCCAAGTGCGTCAGAGTAGACAGACAGAGGCAGTTCGAGTTTGCTGGCCGGGCAGCCATTAGCGTGAACATAACCTTCAGCAGCCTGCATCATGCCTTCCAACAGCGCATAGGCGACTCTTTCCTGCTCAGACAGGTTGGTCTGATTGACGAAAGGCGACATTGGGCCGTTGTCATATACAGTCGGAGCTGCAGGCGGAGCCGCAACAGCGATGGTCGAAACACTGGCTACCGCCACAGCGGCTGCTAACATTTTAATTTTAGTCATGTGAATCTCCTGCGTAGTTTATTAGTATTGCATCATATAAACCGAACAGTCTGGTTAAACTTAAGACTATCCAGATTGAGCTGGACTGCTCAATTCATTTCCGTCCCTGTATACCTTGGGTCACCCAACTCTGTTGGCCGTAAGGCTACCGCACCGAAACAGCGGCGGAGTCAAGTCGGATAAACCCTGCAACCTCACCCTGAGGTATGCGCTTTAACTTGTCGTCATACTGCCGTTCTGCGGCCCCAACCGGCGAATC
>JAGRGQ010000237.1 GCA_020445405.1 Gammaproteobacteria bacterium
AGAAGATGCCCAGCATGATCGCCGGGAAGAAGCTCGCCGCCGCCAGGCCGAACGCGAAGGCCACGACCTGAGCCACGAACCCTGGGGGGTTGATGCCGAAGTAGCCGGCCAGGATCACCGCCGCCGCCGCCGCGAAGCGCGCCGCCATGAGCTCACGCTTCTCGGTGATGTCCGGCATCAGGGTCCGCTTCAGGAGGTCGTGGCTGATGGAGGTGGACACCACCAGGAGGAGCCCGGCGGCGGTCGACAGCGCGGCGGCCAGGGCGCCGGCGGCCACGAGCGCGATGATCCACGCGGGGAGCCGCGCGATCTCGGGGTTGGCCAACACCATGATGTCGCGGTCGATGTAGAGCTCGTTCGCGTTGGCGCTCGGAGCGTTGGAGAGCATGCGCTGGCCGGCCGGGCCGCGATCGGCCGTGAAGGCCGGCTTGCCGTCGAAGGGCACGCCGCCGCGGTACTGCACCTTGCCGTCACCGTTCTTGTCGAGCCACGCGATGAGATCGGTGTTCTCCCACTTCTTGAACCACTCCGGGATCGACTTCTCGCCACCCGCGGAGGCGTACGGCGTCTCGTTGACGGTCTGGATGAGGTTGGTGCGGGCGAA
>JAGRGQ010000238.1 GCA_020445405.1 Gammaproteobacteria bacterium
AGCCCCCTACAGTGCCTCGGATGAGCTGATCGATCGCCTGCAGTTGCGTCGCATGTTGGCAGCGCGCACCGCTCAGGATGGTGCGATTCAGCTCTACCATGCTGTCGGCTGCGATCATTGTTCAGCGGTGGGTTATACCGGCCGGATAGGGATTTTTGAGTTTCTGGAGGTGAACGATACGATTCGCGAACTGGTTCTGAAACGTGCCGACTCCAGCAAGATCTATCGTGCGGCCCGGGAGCAGGGAATGGTGAGCATGTTCGAGGATGGCGTCATCAAAGCGCTCGCCGGACAGACCACGATCGAAGAGGTGTTGCGGGTGACCAGGGAGAACTGACCCGTTGATGGAACCGGTTTCGCCATGACACTGTATCACTTTAAAGCACTCAACCCTGCTGGAGAGATCTTCGAGGGCGATCTGGAGGCCGCCAGCGAAGCGGCGGCGGTTGAACGACTGCGCGAAAACGGTCATCTGCCGATCAGTTTCGTGGAAACGGCGAAGAGCGGCGCGAGCGCGGAGAAGAGCGGTCTTTTTACCCGTTATCGGCAATTGTCACATGCTCAGCTGACGGTGTTTACCCGGGAGCTGGCGCGACTGATCAG
>JAGRGQ010000239.1 GCA_020445405.1 Gammaproteobacteria bacterium
TACAGCAAGCCATTGGGCGACGGTCGTTACGTGCTTGGCATGATGTCTACGGCGCAGGATGTCGCCCCGGGTGAAACGCAGATCCTGACGACGAAATTGTTTGTCGGTCCGAAGTTACGCAAAGATTTGGAAAAGGTAGCGAAGGGATTGAGCCTCACCATCGACTACGGCTGGCTGACGGTCATCTCTGAGCCACTATTCTGGCTGCTCGACAAGATTCACGGGTTCTTCGGCAACTGGGGTGTTGCGATCATCGTCCTTACCATCCTCATCAAGCTTGCTTTCTACAAGTTGTCCGAAGCCAGTTACAAGTCCATGGCCAATATGCGCAAGCTGACGCCACGCCTGCAGGCCTTGAAAGAGAAGTTTGGCGACGACAAGCAAAAATTGAATCAGGCGATGATGGAGATGTACCGCAAAGAGAAGATCAACCCGCTGGGTGGTTGTCTCCCGATGTTGGTGCAGATACCGGTGTTTATTGCCCTGTATTGGGCCTTGCTTGAGAGTGTTGAACTGCGTCAAGCCCCGTTCTTCCTGTGGATCAACGACCTGTCTACCCAGGACCCGTATTTCGTGTTGCCGGTGATCATGGGTGTTTCGATG
>JAGRGQ010000023.1 GCA_020445405.1 Gammaproteobacteria bacterium
GGGACAATTTTTTTCATTCTTTTATGCATCCAGGCAATATTTTCGTGGAGCCCGGCGGGCGTTATATCGCGGTTGATTTCGGTATCGTCGGTTCGCTGACTCAAGCAGATCAGCGCTATCTCGCGGAGAACCTGCTGGCCTTTTTCAACCGCGACTACTACCGCGTGGCGGAACTGCATGTGGAATCCGGCTGGGTACCGCGGAATACCCGTGTTGACGAGTTCGAATCGGCCATCAGATCGGTATGCGAACCCATCTTCAACAAACCGCTCAGCAAGATCTCTTTTGGGCACTTTCTGGTCCATCTGTTCCAGACGGCGCGCCGCTTCCACATGGAGATACAACCCCAGCTCGTACTGTTGCAAAAGACGCTGCTGTACATTGAGGGACTCGGTCGCCAGCTCTACCCGGAACTCGACCTCTGGACCACGGCCAAACCTTTTCTTGAACGCTGGATGGCGGAGCAGGTCGGGCCCAAGGCATTCTCCCGCAAACTGCGCAAGAATCTTCCGAAGATGGCGGAGCACGCTGCGGATATGCCACTGCTGCTGCACAAGGTGCTTGATGATGCCGCCGAGCACCGGCTCGAACTGAACTGGAAGTCGGAGGAGTTGGGACTGCTTCGCAAAGAGCTCAGGGAGGGCACCCGCAACACCATTGCTGCGGTGAGCGGCGGCTCCATGCTGATATCCGGTGCCTTGCTGCTCACCCTAGGTCCGAGCATTCTATTACCGGCCACTATCGTTACCGGTGCCGGTATCGGACTCGGTTCGGCCGGTGGTCTGTTGTTGATTCACACCTGGCTGCGCAGTTAGCGCACCAACGCATTCTCCACTTCCAACCGCTTGGCGCTGCCCACCAGCAGTTCGATCAATTCCAGTGCAAAATCCATGGCTGTTCCCGGCCCTCTGGAAGTGATGACGTTGCCGTCCCTGACCACCGCGCCGGCGTCGATGTCAATCCCCGCCTGTCCCGTTTTCTCCAACACACCGGGATAACCGGTCGCCTTACGCCCCTTCAGAAGACCCGCGCTGGCCAATACCTTCGGCGCAGCACAAATGGCGGCGGTATACTTTCCGTTCCGGTTCATGGTCTGCAGCATCGTGCAAATTCTGGGATCCTGATTGAGATGGTCGGCACCCGGCAGACCGCCAGGCAGGACAATCATATCGAAGGACTGCGACATCACCTCATCCAACGTTGCGTCCGGAATCAAAACCACCCCTCGGCTGGCCTTGACCGGTTGTGCGTCGAGCCCGGCGACCACCACCTCCACGCCGGCCCGGCGCAGCAGATCGATCACTGTTACGGCTTCGAGCTCTTCGCAACCTTGAGCAAGGGGAACGAGGGTTCTGGCCATGAGTTTCTCCTCTGTTGCAGTTCAATCATCGCCGAAGCACTGATCAACTGTATATTTTGGCTTTTCAGACGGGTAAAAACCCGTCGCAAAACCTCCACCGTCTGTGGATACGGGTGACCGATACCGACCGCGTACCCCTGTAGTCTTGCGCGTTGGAGCAGCACACTGAACTGCTTCTCGATGGCATCGACCGCAGGATCGTTATCCAGAAAAACGTCACGCCGGGTATTGGGTACGCCGTATTCCGTGGCGACCTGTTGGGCCACCGTTTCGCGCGTCGTGCGGCTGTCAATAAAGTAGAGCCCGGACCGCGCCGCGGTCAGCGCCTGCATGATCCAGCCCATGGCCCCGGGATGACGCGTCAGCAGACTTCCCATATGGTTGTTCAGCCCGGACACATGGGGTATCGCGTTCAGATTGTCCAACAATGTCCGCTTGAACTGGACTTCCGTCATGTGCAGGGTCAGCGCCCCGGGTCCCAGCGCGTTACCTTCATGCGCATCCATCGGCAGGTGCAGCATCACCTCCTTACCCAGACCATGTGCTTTTTCTGCCAGCGCTGCAGCGTAAGGGGTGTGCGGCAGAAAAGCGTAGGTTACCGCACCGCGCAGCTCAAGCGCCGCCAGACCTTGCGCCTGATGATTGCCCATGTCATCGATGATGATGGTTATTGCCGGGGGTTCATCTGCCTGTAGTGCACCCACAGGCAGAAGCAGCGCGCTGAGGAGAACGCCTCTCACTAAGTAAACACCCACTATCCTTTTTTATCCAGTATATAAAGTGCTTTCAATAAATTTAACGCCTCACTGAGCTGGTAGTCGGTCTCCGCCAGCGATATCTCTGCGTCTTTGCGTTCTGCCGCTTTATCTTTCCCGTTATCCTTCGAATTGCTGTTCTCCAGATGCCCTCCGAGATCCGCCTCCTTTATCTGCTCGAGGTCCGGTTTATTCACTGAGGTAACCTTGATATCGGAGAGCACGATATCAGGAGTGATCCCCTCAGCCTGAATCGACCGCCCGGAAGGCGTAAAGTAACGGGCGGTGGTCAATTTAACCGCTGCATGGCTGTTCACCGGAACAATGGTCTGGACCGACCCTTTCCCGAAAGTCCGGGCCCCCATGATGACTGCCCGCTTGTGATCCTGAAGCGCGCCGGCAACAATCTCCGAAGCCGAAGCCGACCCCCCGTTCACCAGTACCACGATAGGACTCCCCTCCAGAACATCGTCGGGCGCAGCGGTAAAATCAAGTCGGGATTCGGCATCGCGGCCCTGCGTGTAAACGATAATGCCTTTGGTCAGGAACGCATCACTGACAGCCACGGCTCCATTCAGGATTCCGCCGGGATTGTTACGTAAATCAAGTACCAATCCGCGCAGCTTTCCGCCCGCCTGGCTCTTGAGTTCACTGATATGCTGCAACATGTCCTGGGTGCTGCGCGACTGGAAGTGAGATATCCGCAGGTAACCAAATCCCGCTTCCAGCATGCGGCTCTTTATACTGGCAACCCTGATGACATCCCTGACGACGGTAATAGTCAGAGGTTTTTTCTCCCCCTCGCGAACGATCGTCAGGGTAATCGAAGTACCCCTTTTACCACGCATCAGTTTGACCGCCTCGTCCAGACTGACTCCCTTGATCGGGCGGTCGTCCAGCTTAACGATCAGGTCACCCGCCTGTACGCCGGCACGTTGCGCAGGTGTGTCGTCGATGGGCGCAATCACCTTGACAAAACCATCCTCCAGACCCACTTCTATCCCCAGTCCGCCGAACTCGCCTGTGGTACCAACCTGCAGGCTTTTATACTCCTCCGCGTTGAGATACGCCGAGTGCGGGTCGAGTCCTGAAAGCATGCCCCGGATAGCGTGTTCGAGTAGTTCGCGATCTTCGACAGGCTCCACGTAATCCTGTTTGATCCGACCGAATATCTCGGCAAAGGCTCTTAAATCCTGCATCGGCAACGTCGCTTTTTCTGCGGCAACGCCAAATCCCGGTTCGAGGGCGCCCCCGAACGCGAATGCCAGTCCTAAACCAATAATCAACTTCGTGCGCTGCTTCATACTCTACCCAATGCCTGCGAAAATGCTTCCCAAAACGCTGATCCGGCCTCGTTTAGCCGGGCACCTCTACGCCGCCCCGGCGCTTTCAGCCGGAACGCTCAAACTGTATGACATGATTTTTATCCCACTGTTCAAAACGGGAGAAAACGAGATCCTGTTGCCGCTCTCTATTCTTTGGCACCACTTTTTGGGATTGACGGGGTCACCGTTAATCCGAATGCCAAAATAGACCCCCGAATCCGAGCGCCCCCCGCTGTTCCCCACCAGAGCCACCCGTTCACCGGCTTCGACCCACTCGCCTGTCTCCCGGAACAGGCTCTGGTTGTACCCGTAAAGGCTCATGTACCCACCGCCGTGATCAATGATCAAGAGCAGACCGAAACCTCTCAACCAATCAGCAAATGCGACCCGGCCCCGGTGAATGGCATAAACTTCACGTCCCTCAGGTGCCGAGATGATCATGCCGTCCCACTTCAAATTACCTACCTTGGCGCTGCCAAAGCTGGCCTGGATTCGCCCTTTTACCGGCCACCTCAATTTTCCTTTCAGAGAACTGATGGGCTGTGCCTCTGTCTGCTCCAAAGGCACCGAAATCTGCTGTTGGCGCAACTGCTTCAGCAGAGACTGAAGCTGTTCCTGGTCTTTGCTGAGGGCTGCAAGGCGTTCGCCTTTGTCGCGTATCTCCTGACTCAGGGAAGCGACCACCTCCTGCCGCTGTTGTCTGTTTGCCTCCTGTCGCGCCCGCTCAGCCAGCTCCGTGGATTGCAGGTCCAGCAGTTGTGAACGCTCAGTACCGATCTCCGCTCTGATGCGCTGCAAACCATCCATCTTCTGCCGTATGCGCCCCATCTGCTCGAGCCTGGCCCTGTTGAAGTAATCGTAATACACCAGAATACGACTGACTATGGCGGGATCCTGCTGATTCAACAAGATTTTCAATCGTTGCTGGCGGCCCATCGCGTAAGCCGCCAGAAGCTGCTGTTTCAGCGCCTGGCGCTCAACACCCAACGCCTCCTGTTGAACGCCGTAGCGCCGCTCAAGATCATCCAGTCTCTGTTGCTGCCGCTGCAGCTGCTCACCAATCTGGTGCAAATTTTTAGCGCTTTGGCCGATCTGCTTCTCGCTCTCCTCCAGTTCCGCCAACAACCGGCTCCGAACCGCTCCGCTCTCATTCAGATCGGCGCGCAGTGTCTGGATAAGTCCCTCGATATGCTGTAACTGGCTCTCGCTGTGTTTGATCGTTTTTTCCGTCGAGCCGGCGATGCAGCCCTGAGACAGAAATAACAGGAACAGACCGGCAGATAGAGATGCGAATTGCCTGCCCACTGCTGTCGTCAAAGCTCAGCCTGGGATTTGCGGGAGCGGTATATCCGACTTTTTCCGGTCATTTCAGTGCAGATCTGCAAATTAGATTTTTTACCGCCATTTTTTGTCCTGTCTCAAGCCCCAATAGGTTTTAATGGTTAAGCTAACTCATTGAAATAATATTAAATATAGCGATCATTAGATCACTTTTTCAGGATTAAGAGAAGGCCGGCAAACGACTTAAATTAATTTTCGCTAACATTAAAAAAAAAGAAATATATTCAATTCCTTATATAATGATTGAAAAAGTGTTGAAATTTACGTAAAAGATCAGAGTTTATTATTCTATTAGTCTACTTTTAACCAAGGCATCTGGTATGGAATACAAATTCGGTAGCACCAAAAAGTCGCCGCTGGGCTCAGGCTCGGATTTCGGTCCCGAAATCGACGAAATATTTGCCGATGACGAAGATATCGAACGCGCCTCCAGATCGCTCAAAGCGATATCTCACCCATTGCGCCTGAAAATATTGTGTACGCTGGGCGGTCAGGAGGTGAGTGTTCAGGATATTGTAGAACAGGTGGGGACGTCGCAGAGTAATATCTCACAGCATCTGGCGATACTCAGGGACAAAGGCATTCTCGCTTCCCGTAAAGACGCAAACCGGGTTTTTTATCGGGTAAGCGATTCACGTACACTGCAACTGGTCAGTATGATGCGTGAGGTGTTCTGTACCCATTCGCATTAGACAATCGATGCCGAAATCGAAGTAACGGGAAACGGGAATCAACGATTCCCGTTTTCCATTATCAGCTTGACCCCGCTCTGGGTTAGAATGCGCCTCCACATATCAATCTGACCGAACTTTTCATGGAACAACTCGTAGAATTTGCATCCAACCATCTCTACCTTTTCGCTGCACTGGGCGTGGTTTCCGTTCTGCTCATCCATAATCTGGTCAGCGGGATGGACAAGTCTTCGATTCACCCCTTTCAGGCAACCACCAAGATCAATCAGGAAGATGCCGTTATCGTGGATATCCGGCCGATGGCCGATTTTTCCACCGGGCATATCATCAACTCGATCAATATCCCGGTTAACGGATTAAAGAACCAGATCAACCGATTGGAGAAATACAGGAACAAGCCGATAATCGTTACATGCCGATCCGGAGCCCAGTCGAGCAGTGCCTGCAAACAGCTGCACAAAGCGGGGTTCGAAAAGGTTTTTAATCTGAAAGGTGGAATTTTGGCGTGGCAGGATGCCAATCTGCCCATCAGCCGTAAGAAATAGTCATATCCAAACAGACTTTGTACAGTTAAGGGATTCAACACCATGAGTGACCAGAATCAGCCCGAGCAGAACCCACGGGAATTTGCGATACAGCGAATTTACGTCAAGGATGTCTCCTTCGAAACGCCCAACTCCCCCGCGATTTTCACTGAAGAGTGGAAGCCGGAGTCGAATCTCAACATCAACAGTAACGTAACCAAGCTGACGGACGACACTTATGAGGTGGTATTGACCATCACCGTCACCACGAATGTCGGTGAAAAAACCGCGTTCCTGGTAGAAATTCATCAGGCCGGAATCTTTGGAGTGAGAGGATTTACGGATGCGGAAATGGGACACGTGATGGGAGCCTATTGTCCCAATATACTGTTTCCGTATGCGCGCGAAGTGGTTACCGATCTGGTCAGTAAGGGTAGTTTTCCCCAGTTGCTGCTCAACCCTGTCAATTTCGACGCAGTTTATGCCCAACATATGCAGGAGCAGCAGAAAAAAGCCAGTGAGAATGCCGGCAACACCCACTAGGTTGAACACCAACAGGTGTCGCAGCCAAAAAGATTGTGTCTGCGACACCCATCACAGCTGGCAATGACTGCAAATTCCCGGGTATCTATAGCGGTGCTCGGTGCCGGATCATGGGGCACCGCCCTTGCTATTCTGCTCAGCCGCAATGGTGCCGAGGTAAAACTTTGGAGCCATCTGCGGGCGCACGCGGATGAACTGCTAAGAGATGGGGAAAACCGGGCCTTTCTTCGCGGGCATGCATTTCCACCGCGACTTGAGTCGACCGCCGATCTGGGGTACGCCCTGGAGGATGTCGACGAGACACTGGTCGCTGTTCCCAGCCATGCCTTTTCCGATGTCCTGGAGCAAACCGGTACCATACTCAAATCCGGCTCGACCCTGAGTTGGGCCACCAAGGGCCTGCTGCCGGGAACCGGCGAACTGCTGCACGAACTTGTGGACAGAATTCCGAATATTGCTTCGTCCGCGGTTATCTCCGGTCCCAGCTTCGCCACTGAGGTGGCTCGCGGGCTACCGACTGCCTTGACCGTCGCCTCCCGTTCCAGTGATCATTCAACCCGGCTCGCGGGATATCTGCACTCGGACAGTTTCCGAGCTTACACCAGTAATGACGTAATCGGACTGGAAGTTGGCGGCGCTGCGAAAAACGTCATGGCCATAGCTGCAGGTATCGCTGATGGACTGGGTTTCGGTGCCAATACCCGCGCCGCGCTGATAACCAGGGGCCTCGCCGAGATCACTCGGCTGGGGCTTGCTTTGGGCGGCGCACCTGAGACATTTATGGGACTGGGTGGACTCGGCGACCTGGTTCTTACCTGCACCGACGACCAATCGCGCAATCGGCGTATGGGACTGGCTTTGGCGCGTGGGCTCTCTATCGAGCACGCGAGGCAGGAGATCGGTCAGGAGGTTGAGGGGGTTCCGACTACTCGGGAAATTCGACGGAAAGCGCAATTACTCGGAGTCAATATGCCGATTACCGAGCAGACCTATCGAGTTTTGTATCAGGGGATCTCACCGAAAGAGGGCGTCCAGGCATTACTCGGACGCAGCCGGAAACAGGAAGCCGGATAACAGAAGTTCAGGCGAATCCCAGTTGGCGCCAGGCTTCGTACAAAACGATCGCAACGGCATTGGAGAGGTTGAGGCTGCGGTTTCCCGGCCGCATCGGAATGCGGATCGAGTGCTCAGGCACAGTTTCCGCCAGCAACGCCTGGGGCAGGCCCCGGCTTTCAGGGCCAAACAGAAGAACGTCATCCGGGCGGTACCGCGGGCTGGTATAATCGGTAACGCCACGTGTGGAACAGGCGAAAATCCGCCGGCTACGATGCGCATCGCGGAACTGGCGCAATGTTTCGTGCTGGCGCAGTTTGGCGAGATCGTGATAATCGAGCCCGGCCCGTCGTAACTGTCTGTCCTCCAGCGTAAATCCCAGGGGGTGGATCAAATGAAGCGTACTGCCTGTATTTGCGCACAAACGTATGATGTTCCCGGTATTTGGCGGAATCTCCGGTTCGTATAATGCAACGTGGAACATACAGGTTCTGACTCCGGTAACCGCGCTATCTGCTAACCGATGGTATATAAACTGCGTTTCGGAAAACAAAAATGGCTTTACCCAGCACTGACTCACCACTAACGGTCGATTTTTGCGGATTGCGTTTCGATACCCCCCTGGTGCTGTTGTCCGGGTGCGTCGGATTTGGCGAAGAGTACACCCGGATAAAAGGTTTTTCCAATCGGGATGCCGGTGCCGTCTGCCTGAAAGGAACCACGCTTTCGCCACGCCTGGGAAATCCGCCCCACCGTGTTTACGAGACACCGCAGGGAATGCTCAACTCCATTGGACTGCAGAATCCGGGCGTGGACAAGGTGGTAGATGAGATACTGCCCACACTCGATTTTTCCGAGACTCGATTCATTGCGAATGTTTCCGGTTCAACGGTGGAAGAGTATGAGGCGGTAACCCGGCGTTTCGATGACTCGCCGATCGATGCCATCGAAATCAATATCTCCTGCCCGAATGTAAAACAGGGGGGCGCCGCCTTCGGCAATGACCCCGCTATGTCGGCCAGGGTGGTTGAAGTGTGCCGCAGGGCCACGAGCAAGCCGCTGATTACCAAGCTCTCGCCGAACCAGACCGATATCGCGGGCAATGCCAGAGTCTGCATCGAAGCCGGCAGCGACGCTTTTTCGGTGATCAATACGCTGATGGGGATGGCGATAGACAGCGAAAGCCGCACGCCGATAATCGGCAACAATCAGGGCGGGCTCTCCGGACCCGCAATCAAACCGGTTGCACTACTCAAGGTTCATCAGGTCTATCAGGTCTGCAAAGACCATGGTATACCTATAATCGGCCAGGGCGGCGTTAACAGCGCGAAAGACGCATTGGAGTTTCTGATTGCCGGAGCCAGCGCAGTAGGGGTGGGAACGGCTTTATTCTACGATCCACTCATCTGCATTAAGATCAACAGCGGCATCGCCGCTTATCTGGAGCGGCATAAGTTACAATCAGTCATGCAATTGACCGGCACTCTGAGACTCAATGCCCCCCCCTCGGAGGTGCGCTGCGGATGCTGACGGGGCTGGTTTTTTGGCAACATATCGTTTATAGAGCTAACTGGTTGAATGACATGAATAATGTTCTGTGAGAATCGGTCGATAAAATAGCTATCCGAAACCGGGAAAGAATCAAATGACGATGGAAACGGCTTCCAACAGCCCCACACCCGAAATGCTGCGCAGATTTGTTCCACTACGGGATCTGTCCGAGGAGCAGCTTCAGAACTTAAGCTCGATCGTTGCAATCGAAGAGGTACCGTCGGGGCGACTGCTGATCAAAAAAGGCAGCCAGGAGGAGTACAGTTTTTTTCTGCTGGAAGGGCACATCCGGTTGCGGGCGGCAGACGGTAAAATCAGCGATATACGCGAAGGTGATCCGGCTGCCGACAATCCGATTTCCCAGTTACTTCCGCGCCACTACGATGTCATTTCCGTTTCCACGGTAAAGTTTTTGCGGATCCGGCGGGAGCAGTTGGATGAAATAAGGCGGAAAGCGCCTGCTAACGCGTCTGATGGCATAGACGGATACGAGGTGAGTGGAGAGAGTGAAGGCGAAACCACGGAGTTTGAAAATCAGCTCTCATTTCAGTTCCTTCAGGATCTTGAGAGCGATGCGCTGGAACTCCCCAGCCTGCCGGAAATAGCCATCAGAATCGGCAAGGCGATGGAAGACGATATCAGCGATGCCGCGACCATCGCTGAAATGATACAGACCGATCCGCAAATTACCGCCAAGCTCATCAAAGCCTCCAACAGCGCGATGTACGGAAGACGCAACGAAGTGGAGACCTGCACTGGCGCCGTCATCCGCCTTGGTACCGATGTGACGCACAAGCTGGTGCTCTCATTTGCCATGAAGGAGTTGTTCAAGTCCGAATCGGGCCTGTTGCAACAGCGCATGCAGGAGCTGTGGAAACACAGCACGCACGTTGCCGCACTCTGTTACGTACTGGCAAAGCATGACAATCGTTTTAATCCGGAACTTGCCATGCTGATTGGACTGTTGCACGACATTGGTGTTGTGGCGGTGCTCAATTACGCACAAAGCTTTCCGCTGGAGGCAAGACAACCGGAAGTCATTGACCAGGCCTGCAAACGCCTGCGCGCTCAGACCGGAAGCCTGATCCTGCGCAAATGGGGCTTCCCAACCGAATTCATTATCGCGGCACTCGAGGCGGAGATGTGGCATCGTGAAAAGGGCATAACCCCGGATTATTGCGATCTGGTCATTATTGCCCAACTGCACAGTTTCGTCGGCACCAGCAAGGCGTTTTCCGCGCCGGCTATCCATGAGGTGCCGGCCCATTCACGTCTCGCATTGGGTGAGTTGACGCCCAGGCTCAGCCTGAAGATTCTGGATGAGGCGAAGGAGCAGATCGCCCACGCAATCTCACTGCTGAACATCTGAAAAAACAGCCGCAGTTCAACAATGAGAGGCTTGCGACTATTCGTACTGCTGATTCAAATGAGTGCCTGTACCGCGCTGTTTGCCGGCGGACAGACACTGACGCCTCTTGACGAAAGAGTCCAGGCGCCGGATCTCTCTCTACCCGGCATTGACGGAAAAAGCATTTCTCTCTCCGACTTTCAGGGAGAAGTTGTGGTTGTGAATTTCTGGGCCAGCTGGTGCCCCCCCTGCGTCAGCGAGATGCGCTCGATGCAGCGAGGAGCCGAATGGCTCGGTAAGTACCGGGGCAGATTCCTGGCTGTCAATATGGGCGAAGCGCCGGAAGTCGTGGCGAAGTTCGTGTCAGGGCTCGGCTTTGAAATCCCGGTGCTTCTGGACAGCGACGGCAAAATCTCGTCCCGTTGGGGTATCCAGCGCCTGCCCGCTACCTATGTGGTGGACTCCAAGGGCCGAGTCGCCTACCGGGCGTTGGGGGCGCGTCAATGGGATGACCCTCTCCTGCTGGTACCACTGCGCTCACTGGCGATGGAGGAGTAGCCTGCGGACACACCGGCGGAATGTGGAACGCCGGTCCGGATCCTATCCGGGACGGAGATGTTCGATATAATGCGGTCTATCGATCATATCCAGGTGAACAGCCTCGGCCCGCACCCTCAGCCGCAGATCCGATCCTTCAAATCCCAGGTCGCAGTGAACGCGTCCGCGACTTTGCAGCGGTACCGGGATCATATTTCTGTAGGTGTAGATATTCTCGCCCACATCGCCACCCGAGCAGACGCCCGGCAGCTGTGGTAATTCACCATCGACCTCGGCACCTTCGAACACCAGGCTGCCGGCCTGCCACCACCGGGTGCGCTCGGCTGAACCTGTCATTGTCTTGATAATGTAGGCACGGGAAAATCGCAAAACCACCCGCTCGCCCTCTATCTCGACAGAATCCACCTCGCAGCCCGGGAGATTGATACTGCTACTGTCCATCAGTCCGCTCCATCAAATGACGCCGCTCAACTTCAACAGCATTATACCCGACACTCTATTCGGTGCAGACCCGACTACTCCCCCAGATCCAACTCCTTTATTTTTCTTGTCAGCGTATTTCTTCCCCATCCCAATAATTTAGCCGCCTCCTGTCGCCGTCCACCGGTACGCTCGAGTGCCGCTTCGATCATAACGCTTTCAAATGCCGGTGTAGCTTCCTCCAACAGGTTCTGCTGACCCTGCTGCAATCGTCTTGCGGCCCACATACGCAGACTGCGACGCCAATCCTTAACTGCGTCTCCATTCTCTTCGGCACTGCTGCTGGTTCTTACTTCCGATGGCAGATCTTCGAGATGGATTTCATGGCTGGATGCCATTACCGTCAGCCACCGGGCCATATTCTCCAGCTGTCGAACATTTCCCGGCCACTCCATATTTTCCAGTTCCGCCAACGCATCCGGCTGTAAAATTTTGGTTTCCACCTCAAGCTCTGCCGCAGCTTTGGACAGAAAATGGGACATCAGAAGGCCAATGTCCTCCTTGCGCTCCCGCAATGACGGCACATGCACCCTGATCACGTTGAGACGGTGAAACAGATCCTCGCGAAAACGGCCTTCCCTGACCAGCCTTTCCAGGTTTTGATGAGTCGCGGCGATGATTCTCACGTCGACCGCGATCGGTTCATGCCCCCCCACCCGGTAAAATTTACCTTCTGCCAGCACCCGCAACAGGCGGGTTTGCAATTCCGCCGGCATATCACCGATTTCGTCCAGAAACAGCGTCCCGCCATCAGCCTGCTCAAACCGTCCCACGCGCCGTGTCTGGGCTCCGGTAAACGCGCCCCGCTCATGTCCAAAAAGCTCGGACTCCATCAGATCCTTCGGAATCGCTGCCATATTCAAAGCGATGAAAGGAGAATTGGAACGCGGGCTGTGACGATGCAGCGCCTGGGCAACCAACTCCTTGCCTGTGCCTGACTCTCCATTGATCAGCACCGTGATATTGGAACGCGCCAAACGTCCAATGGCCCGGAAAACCTCCTGCATCGCCGGCGCCTCCCCGATAATTTCGGGTGCCCTTAAGGCTGTGTCATCACTGATATTTGCCCGGCCACGACTCTTACGACACGCTCTAGTCACCTGCTCTATCGCATTGTTAACGTCAAACGGTTTGGGCAGATACTCGAAGGCTCCGCTATGGTAAGCGGTTACTGCACTGTCCAGATCCGAATGGGCGGTCATGATGATGACCGGCAAATCCGGATAATGTTCGTTGATGCTGACTAGCAGCGAAAGTCCATCGATTCCGGGCATACGCACATCCGATACGATTGCGTCCGGTTGTTCTTTGGAGAGCGCCTCCATGATGCCGTTGGCGTTGGTATAGGTTGTAACTTCCATTCCCGCTTTCTGGAGCGCTTTCTCCAGTACCCAACGAATGGAACGATCATCGTCGATGACCCAGATTCTATGACTTCTTGGCATTAGGATTTTCCACTGGAAGCAATACGGTAAACTCTGTTTTCCCCGGTTTGCTCTGACACTCCACGAGGCCTCCGTGCATGTTGATCAGCGATTGGGATATGGAGAGACCCAATCCCATCCCATCATCACTGGCGGTAACCATCGGAAAAAATACTTTTTCCTGAATCTCTTTCGGTACGCCGGGTCCGTTGTCCTCAATCACAATCTGCACCACCAGCCGATGGCGTCTATGTCCGATGGTGAATTGACGCAGAATACGGGTCCGCAGATAGATCTCTCCGTTGGTCACACCAACCACCGCTCTGGCGGCATTACGCACGATATTCAGCAGCGCCTGAATTATCCGGTCACTATCGAGCAACAGTTCCGGAATACTCGGATCGTAGTCGCGCGCAAATCGGACGTTGCTGCCGAATTCAGCGGTGACCAGGTTTCTGACACGTTCCAACAAGGTATGAATATTGACGTTGGCCATCCGGGGAAGTTTGTTCGGTCCCAACATACTGTCAACCAGCGACTGCAACCGGTCGGCTTCATTGATAATGATCTGGGTGTACTCCTTAAGCGCCGCCCCTTCCAGCTCCTGTTCTAGCAGCTGGGCAGCCCCGCGCAGTCCACCCAGAGGATTCTTGATTTCATGCGCCAGCCCCCGCACCAGATCCCGGGTGGCATCGTGTTGTGAAATCAGCTGCTCCTCCCGGCTGATGCGGAGTTGGCGGTCTATCTGCTGCAGTTCCACCAACAATCCCGACTCCCCCTCTCTGGGGCTCAGCGGAATGACTGTGCAATCCACCGTAACCGAGCGATCCTCGGACAGCGGCAGGCTCATCTCTCTTTCGGTAAAGGGGCGGCCGCTGCTGAGGGAGCGTCTGAGATTGGTCTTTACCACCCCGCCGGGGCAGTGAATCAGCGCGGTCGCATCCTGCCCCATCACATGTCGGGCACTCACCTGAAACAAGGCTTCACCGGCCGGGTTCATGTAACGCAGCTTGAGGTTGCTATCGAACAACAACGTCACCGTATTCAGATTATCGAGAATCCGGGTCCGGTAATTGTTCATAAGTGCGGCATCTGTTTTCTTCATTCTGGTTTTTTGCAAGCAAGAAACACACCAGACGGAAAAAAATTAAAAACCTTGAAAAAACATAGGGTGTAGGCTTATTACAAACAGCAGCTCAGTTTTGCTTATAGAAAGAATGCACCAATATTGTGCATAGATCGCGCTTGGTAAAGCAACGCTTGCGAGATAATTACAAAAGTGGGAACGGAAGAGGGGGCGAAGAACAGCAAAACCTCAGCTTTCGCTGGCGCTCCCCCCAAATGGCGCAGTACGGGGTTCAGCCAAACGGAGCATATGAAAACTCACGGCGCTTGAGCGCTTCAGCTCTCTGTTTTTCTCATCGATTACGCTGACCTCAAGCGAGTGGGTGCCCCGATCCATGTCCTGCAGCGTGATTTGGGTGGTCTCAAGATCCTGCGAAGCTGGCGTGCCGTTGAGATAGACCCGGATTTTATGGCCGGGTTGAAGCCCGGGTCTGAGTTCCACCGATATATCCACAGTACCTTCGCTGGAGCGAACTACCTGATTGTTTTCCGGGCTGACAATGGAGATCGCTTCATACCCCGCTGCCGCTGATGACTTTTCCTTGACGTTGACCCGCTCTTTCGGTTCTGCCTGAGAACCCGCTTCCCGTTCCTTTTCGGTCGGTGGCGTATAGACCGAGGTCTCTCTCAGCTTGATCTGTTCGGCGCCTGCCTGCGGCTTATCGGAAAAGTGGATTTGCCCGTTCTCATCTATCCAACGATAGACACCGGCAGTTGCATAACCGGTGCTTGCGAGCAAAAAAAAGATCAACAATTTGCGCATGCGCAACAGCATAGCCCAGCAGTTGACACACAACAATAACCCGGTGGGACGAATGGACCGTTTTGTCCGACCAACGTCACAAAAAAAGGGTCCCTTCTTTCCGAAGGGGCCCTTTTGCATGCCTGACTGCGACAGACTACAGGCTGTAGTACATATCGAATTCGACCGGATGAGTGGTCATTCGCAACCGGGTAACCTCTTCCATTTTCAACCGGATGTATCCATCGATAAGGTCATCCGAAAAGACGCCGCCGGCGGTGAGGTATTCCCTGTCGGAGTCCAGACAATCCAGCGCCTGATCGAGGCTGTGGCATACCGTCGGAATGCTGCGCGCCTCTTCCGCAGGCAGGTCATAGAGATCCTTGTCCATTGCCTCACCCGGGTGGATTTTGTTCTGGATTCCATCCAGACCGGCCATCATCATGGCGGAGAACGCCAGATAGGGATTGGCAGTCGGATCGGGGAAACGCACCTCGATACGACGCGCCTTCGGGCTGGAGACCCATGGGATGCGGATGGAGGCGGAACGGTTTCTGGCAGAATAAGCGAGCATCACCGGAGCTTCGAAGCCTGGCACCAAACGTTTGTACGAGTTTGTCGAAGCATTGGTGAAAGCGTTCAGGGAACGCGCATGCTTTATAACTCCACCAATATAGTAAAGCGCGGCTTCCGAGAGGCCGCCGTACAGGTTGCCGGCAAAGATGTTCTCTCCGCCTTTGGCGATCGACTGATGCACATGCATTCCGGATCCGTTATCGCCCACCAGTGGTTTGGGCATGAAGGTGACCGTCTTGCCATAGGCGTGGCCCACATTCTGGATCACGTATTTCATGGTCTGGTTGGCATCGGCACGCCGCACCAGCGTGTTGAACAAGGTACCGATTTCGCACTGACCGGCAGTGGCAACCTCGTGATGGTGTACTTCCACCTTCACCCCCATCTCCTCCAGCGCGAGACACATGGCTGCACGGATATCGTTCAGGGAATCAACCGGCGGTACCGGAAAGTAGCCACCCTTGAGACCGGGGCGGTGGCCGATATTGCCGTCTTCGTAGACGCGTTCCGAGTTCCACTGCGCCTCGTCGGAATCAATTTTATAAAAAGCGCCTGATATATCAGCACCATAGCGAACATCGTCCAGAATGAAGAACTCCGGTTCCGGCCCGAAATAAGCGGCATCACCGATACCGGTGGATTGCAGATAGGCTTCTGCCCGTTTGGCTACGGAACGGGGGTCACGCTCATATCCCTCCATGGTGGTGGGCTCGAGAATATCACACCGGATAATCAGGGTTACTTCATCCGTGAACGGGTCGAGTACCGCCGTGTCCTGATCCGGCATCAGAATCATGTCGGATTCGTTAATGCCCTTCCAACCGGCGATGGATGAGCCGTCGAACATCTTACCATCGGTAAAAAGATCGTCATCGATGATGGTGGCAGGCATCGAAACATGCTGCTCCTTGCCACGGGTATCGGTAAAACGGAAGTCAACGAACTTTACTTCATTGTCTTTTATCATCTTCAGGACTTTCGATGCCATCATGTTCTCCAGCTAAATAAAATTAATCTGGCCGCGTAAACGACCTATTTCAATACATAATCACCGGGCAATAAAAAACCGGCAGATAACGATCTGCCTATGGTCTGCAGAAACCATGCCACAGGCAGGATCACATCCTGTCGGAGGCGTTGGAAGCCTGCGGGTCGACGTGGATCACCATGTAAAAAAACAACAGTTTCAGAGAGATAAACCTTGGTAATAAATTATCTCAGAAACCTTCTTTGAATATAAGTGGATACCACGTTAAATCTGCCCGGCAATTGAATGCACAAAAATGGTGCAGATAAAATTGAGTTTGCATGATATTGGTGCGTTAACCGAAATAGATCCTGACTTTACCGAAACAGGACTGCTCCTTTAGACCACTCTGCAACAACGAAGTCAGCTCTTGCGCGTCGTCGCTCCCCCGGTAGGCGTGCAGAGGGAAAAACAGCTCAATGTCGATTTTGCCATCCAGATAATGCAACAGCATGCGTTCGTGTTGGACCACCCCGGGCACTTCCCGCCAGCACTGTGACAACAGTTGCTCTGCGGCATCCCGCATAGGCAGGTCTTTGCTGGGCGTGGCGACCTCGTCATCTTCCGGATCGATATGGACGGTCACATCGGACATCTGCTCGATGTCGTCAGTCAGGTTATCCATTACCATCTGACTGATCATGTGACCCTCGGAGACACTCAGTTTGGGATTCACCAGAACATGGACATCCGCTGATGCGAGACCCCCACTGCTGCGGGTACGCAACATATGGATCGCTTTGACGCCGTTTACCGACAGAATAGTATTTCTGATCTGTTCCAGCTGCTCCTCCTCAAGCCCGGCATCCACAAGCTCCTGCATCGCGGGCCATCCCAATCCCCAGCCTATATGGGCGATCATCAGACCGACGCCAATGGTTGCGACTGCGTCCAGATAGGGCAATCCGGCCATGGTACCCGCCACGCCGAAAATAACCACGACCGAAGATACTGCATCGCTGCGATGGTGCCATGCGTTTGCGCGCAGCATATCGGATTTGACGCGACGGGAGACACGCATCGTGAATTGGTAGAGCCACTCTTTTGCCGCCACAGACATCAGTGCCACCGCCAGTGCGAGACTACCGGGCACCAACAGCCGTTCAGGTGAAAACAGCCGGCTGGAAGCGTCCCATATGATGCCGACAGCAACCAGCGACAGCAATATTCCCAGGCCCAACGTGGCGAGCGTCTCGTATCTGCCGTGCCCATACGGATGATCGGAATCCGGGCCCTGTGCAGCGTGTGCAGCGGCAAACCAGACCAGTGCATCGGACATCAGATCGGATAGCGAATGAATCCCGTCGGCCAACAGCGCCTGCGACTGGGCAATCCATCCGAATGCTATTTTGATAGCCGAAAGCAGCAGGTTGACAACTGCCCCGATAAGCGTAACCCGTTTTGTCTCCCTGAAACGTAGCGCCGCCCAGGTTTCCGTTTTTACCGTCATTCCTCTCCCACTTCCAGGATAACGACGTATTCATCCGCCGAACTGCGGGTCTCCACCACACGATGGCCGTTTATTCGGCACCAGCTGGGTATGTCGTTGAGCGCACCCGGATCGGTACACACCACCTCCACCAGGGTGCCCGCACTCAGTTCGGCCACAATATTCTGTGTCCGGATCACCGGCATTGGGCAGAGCAACCGGCGGGCGTCAATCACAACAGCATTCACAAAAGCCACTGCTCCGGTATTTCTTCGGGCGTCAACGGCCGCACCGTCAACAGATAACCGGTGCCGGCAGGCGTTCGAACTTCCATCTCCACCTCTGTTGCATCTCTACCCTTTCCGTAACGGGCAACCAGGCTGGCTGCCAGTTCTATGTCCTGGTTGTTTACGTTACCGTCGATCAGCGCGACAGGTCCCGGGCAGCTCAAGCTGTCAATGCTCAGGTAGTGCTTCCGGTAGCCTCGCAGAAAGTTACTCTCCCCTTCCTCACGCGCTATGATCACCTTGAAATTGGGTTTCGGCCGCAAATGACGACCGACTTTTAACAGCATGATGTCATCAAGTTCATACTGTTTGCTCCCCCTTGCCTGCCACAGGTCTGCCAGTTTGGCTGAGTATTGGGCATCCGTCAGAAAACAGCAGCCACCCGCCGGCTGAGCATACTCCTCAAATCCAAAGCGCTTGGCCAGGGCTATCTGCGGCTTCCTGCTCCTGCCGGATAAGCCCAACAATTTTTCCCTGTCCACCCAGCCCAGGCGTTCCGGCAATGTCGGGGGAAGATTTCTGGCAGAGAGTGGACGCAGCAGCAGATCGTCGGCGCCGGATCGCCGGGAAATCACTGGCATCGTGTCTTTGCGCTGGGACATGGGCCGCTGACCAACGACTTCCCCGGTAATAATGAAATCGAAATTGTTCCGCTGGCACCAAAGATGCGCCTCTCTGACCATGAATATCTTGCAGTCCAGACAGGGATTCAGGTTAGCGCCGTAGCCATACCTGGGATTGAAAACAACCTGCTTGTACTCGTCTATGATATCGATGATGTGAAGCTTGATTCCCAATTGCTCCGCCACCCACAGTGCGTTGTTACGCTTGGGTTTGTCCTGGCCCCGCTTACGGATCGCGTGAGTATGGCCCTCCACGCAGAAACCGGTAAAAAAGTTAATGCCTGCGACATGAATGCCCTGCTCCTGCACTATTTTTGCAGCCAGCAGGGAATCGAGTCCGCCGGAGATCAAAGCCACCGCTTTTCTTTGCTGTGTCATGGGAAGAGATCCTGCCAATCAGGATGTTTAACAAGGTGTGCATCTCAGCGTCGGAATCGCGTGTCAGATGCCGTGAGCAGGCCTATTTTAACAGTCCGCACCCGTCTGACACCATCTGCGGCGATCATGGATCTTTATTACCGAAGTCCGAGCATTTTAGAGAGACCGCCGTTAGCTGCAGAACGTGTTAAATCAACGGCCACAACAACAGGTTAGCCAAATTTGCTTTGGCAACGATATAATTGGCGATTATCTCTTAACTCGGGAACCAGCCCTTGACCCTGAATACACTGACGAATAATAAAAGTTTTGATTTGAGCACCTTTCAAGGATTGGTGTTCGCACTGGAAACCTATTGGGCCGAGCATGGCTGCGTGATTCTGCAGCCGTACGATATGGAAGTGGGTGCGGGCACTTTCCATACAGCGACATTTCTCCGCGCCATTGGACCGGAACCATGGAATGCGGCCTATGTTCAGCCATCGCGCCGTCCGACGGACGGACGCTACGGGGAGAATCCAAACCGTTTGCAGCATTACTACCAGTATCAAGTGGTAATGAAACCATCACCGCTGGATATCCAGCAGCTCTACCTGGGTTCGTTGGCAATGCTTGGCATCGATCCCAAGGTGCACGACATAAGATTCGTCGAGGACAATTGGGAATCACCCTCCCTTGGTGCCTGGGGACTCGGCTGGGAAGTTTGGCTCAACGGCATGGAAGTTACCCAATTTACTTATTTTCAGCAGGTTGGCGGACTTGATTGCCGACCGGTAACCGGAGAGATCACCTACGGCCTCGAACGTATCGCCATGTATCTGCAGGGTGTAAAAAGTGTGTTCGACCTTGTATGGACCCATGGACCTCAAGGCAGCGTCACCTACGGTGATGTTTTTCTGCAGAATGAAGTTGAGCAGTCAGCCTATAACTTCGAGCACGCCGATGTCGATTTTCATTTTGGTTTTTTCGACCAATGTGAAAGGGAGAGCAATAAGCTGATCGGCCTGGGATTGCCTCTGCCGGCCTACGAACAGGTTCTCAAAGCCTCCCATGTATTCAATCTGCTGGATGCCAGACACGCCATTTCCGTGACAGAACGGCAACGCTACATACTGCGAGTGAGAGCCCTGGCGAGAGATGTGGCGCAGGCCTATTTCGACGCCAGAGAAAAACTGGGCTTTCCCATGCTCGATTCAAACCGGAGAGAAGCACCATGACCGATACCGTCGACCTGCTGTTCGAACTCGGCACGGAAGAGTTACCGCCGGTTGCACTTAAAAGGCTCTCGGATGCGCTCTCGACCGAGTTTATCGCCGGTCTGGATCGAGCCAATCTGAAACATGGTGAGGTAACGGCCTTCGCTACACCAAGACGTCTCGGTCTGCTGATCCACGCATGTGCCGTTAATCAGCCGGATCGCGAAGTAGAGCGACGCGGCCCGGCATTGCAGGCCGCATTCGATCAAACCGGGAAAGCCACCAGAGCTGCGGAGGGTTTTGCCCGCTCCTGCGGCACCGGCGTTGAACATCTTGGCAGAATCAAAACCGATAAGGGCGAGTGGCTTACGTATCGTCTTTTGGAGAGAGGTAAAGCAGCATCGGCGCTGTTGCCGGAAATTGCGGAAACCGCACTGAATTCGCTGCCGATCCCGAAGCGGATGCGCTGGGGATCGTCCGAGGCTCAGTTTGTAAGACCGGTTCACTGGCTGCTGTTTCTGCATGGCGAAGAAATTGTGCCGTGTACCATTCTGGACGCCCGCGCCGGCCGGCTCACTTACGGCCATCGCTTTCATTATCCCCATGCCATTGAGATAAAGCATCCCGCAGAATATGCCGGACTACTCGAGCACAAAGGTTCGGTAATCGCTCGTTTCGACCAGCGCCGGGAAAAGATCAGGGAACAGGTGGAGCGCACAGCGGATACACTGGGTGGAAGAGCCGAAATTGACCCGGAGCTGCTGGATGAGGTTACCGCACTGGTTGAATGGCCGGTTCCGATAGCCGCCGGTTTCGAAGAGGAGTACCTTCAAGTGCCGCATGAAGCGCTGATCCTGAGCATGAAAAAAAACCAGAAGTATTTTCATCTGGTCGACAACCAGAACCGTTTGATGAACCATTTCGTCACGATTGCCAATATCGACAGCCCGACACCCGAAGTGATCAAGGAGGGTAACGAACGGGTGATTAGACCGCGTCTGAGCGATGCGATGTTTTTTTGGCAGCAGGATGGGAAGCGACCGCTTGAGTCCCACCTTGAATCGCTTAAATCGGTTGTATTCCAATTGAAACTAGGCACGCTGTTCGAAAAATCGGAGCGCGTCTCCAGACTGGCCGCATTCATAGCCGGGGAGATTGAAGGCAACCCGGAAATGGCTGCCCGGGCGGCTTTACTCAGCCGCTGTGATCTGATGACGGAGATGGTTGGGGAATTTCCGGATATGCAGGGCGTGATGGGTCGCTACCAGGCTGACAGAGATGGTGAAGCAGAGGAGTTGGCCCTTGCCATGGAAGAGTTCTACATGCCCCGCTTTTCGGGTGATCAACTGGCCAGGACCCGCACCGGAATCGCTATCTCCATCGCGGACAGACTGGACACGCTGGTCGGTATTTTCGGTATTGGCCAGAAACCCACAGGGGACAAGGATCCATTTGCGTTGCGCAGAGCGGCACTGGGTGTGCTACGCAATCTGAAAGAGCATGTACTCCCCCTCAATTTGCGGACTCTGCTCGAAACCAGTGCCGATACGCTTGGCGCCAGGGTGGAAAACAGCAACGTCGTCGCCGACGTTTACGATTTTATGCTCGAAAGACTGAAAGGCCTCTATCAGGATGAGGGTGTATCGATCAATGTGTTTGAAGCCGTTGCCGCGGTAAAGCCGGAAACCGTTGCCGACTTCGATCGCCGCATCCATGCCGTGCTCACCTTTGAAAAATTACCCGAAGCGGAAGCGCTGACGGCCGCCAACAAGCGCATCGGCAATATTCTTAAAAAATCCGGTGAGCACCCGGCAAGAAGGGTTTCAGTGGACCTTTTCGAGGGCGCAGAGGAGATTTCCTTACATCAACACATCAGCGACAAGGAGGCAGAGGTAGCCCCGCTGCTGAAGACTTTCAGGTACGAAGAGATACTGGTTGCACTGTCAGGTCTGCGTGATCCTGTAGATCGGTTTTTCGACAACGTAATGGTGATGACGGATGATGTCAGCGTACGCAGTAACCGTTTGGCGCTGCTCAATCGCCTCAATCTCCTGTTCCTGGGTGTCGCGGATATCTCGCGCATTTGATCAACGGCCCGGTATGGCAAAACAAAACGAAAACAATCAGGACTCTTGGCAATCGATGCTTCGGGAAGTCCAGCGCTTCCACGACAAACACCGTTTCAGTGAAACGGGGGGTGAGGAGATGACTTATCGCATTGCCCTGATGGCCGAGGAACTGGGCGAAATCTCGGCTTGTGTCACCAAGGGAAGGAGCGGTCAGGCACTGGCGGAGGAGGTGGCCGATCTATTGATACTGGTAATGGGTACCGCCATTGCCGGGCGGTTTGACCTGAATCAGGCGTTCTGGAAAAAAATGGAAAAACTGATGCTGCGCGGGTCGCGCATGGTCGACGGGAGGGTCCGTGTATCCGAGTTTCTCGATTAGGCGATTTAAAGTAAATGCTCACTCACTCCTTGGCCCCTGATGAAACTCATAATCTTAGATAGAGATGGCGTCATCAACCAGGACTCCGATGATTATATCAAGTCACCGGAAGAGTGGGTTCCCATTCCCGGAAGTCTGCAAGCCATCGCGGACCTCAATCAGTCAGGCTATCGGGTTGTCATTGCCAGCAACCAGTCCGGCCTGGCCAGAGGGCTGTTCGATATTGACGCGCTCAATGCGATACATCGAAAAATGCAGCATGAACTGGGACGAATCGGTGGCCATATCGACGGTATATTTTTCTGCCCGCACGGTCCGAAAGCGCATTGCAACTGTCGCAAACCAAAACCCGGTTTGCTGTTCCAGGCAAGTCAGCGCTTTTTCTGCGATCCCAGCGCTATCCTCTCCATCGGCGACAGTTTACGGGATTTGCAGGCAGCCGAGAGTTTTGGAGTCAAACATATTCTGGTATTGACTGGTAATGGCATAAAAACCAGAAGCGAGATTTCCACCAGGGAGGATGTCCCAATCCACGCCGACCTCTACGTTGCTGTGCAAGATCTTTTAAGCAATTAGGACCTCTCCGTTCCATATGATCCTGTTCCGATCCCTTCTCTATTTTGCTTCTCTGATCATAAGCACAACTTTATATGGACTTCTGCTGTCAACGATCGGCTGGTTTCTCCCCTTTGACAAGCGCTCTGGTATCGCCAACCAATGGGCCCGAATCAACCTCAAATTGCAGAAGAGTATTTGCGGCCTGGACTATCGGGTCACTGGCCTGGAAAATATTCCCGCCAGCAACACCATTGTACTTTCAAAGCATCAATCGGCCTGGGAAACCATCGCGTTACGCTGCATACTTCCACCCGAGCAGACCTGGGTGCTGAAGCAAGAGCTGATGTGGATCCCGATTTTTGGCTGGGCTCTGGCCGCCGCGCAGCCTATAGCAATCAATCGCAAGGCCGGTCGCAGAGCAGCCGGCCAGATTATTGCTCAGGGGCGCGCGCGGTTGCAGCAGGGACGCACTGTGATCATTTTTCCGGAAGGTACCCGGGTTGCTCCTGGCACACGAAAAAAATATGGCATTGGCGGTGCATTGTTGGCGGAAAAAACCGGTTATCCGGTTCTGCCTATCGCACACAATGCCGGGGTATTCTGGCGCCGACGTGGCTTAAAAAAATATCCGGGCACAATTCAGGTTGTCATTGGACCGGTTATCGACTCTCATGGATTGAAAGCTGCCGAGATAAACAGGCGCGCGGAACAGTGGATAGAGGGTACCGTATCGTCTCTTTCCAGTTGAATACGATTGATCATGAAGTGATCACTTACTTCCAGTCAACTGGTTGATATTAATTAAATTCTACGATTATTCGTCTGTTATATCTGCCTTTTTTCTCTATCTTCTTCACTCTGACGGGGCCGATCTCCGCGGTGGAAGCAACGTGGGTACCGCCACAGGGCTGCAAATCCACTCCCTCGAATTCGACCAGCCGTATACGACCGCTTCCAGTTGGTGGCTTTACCGACATTGTCCGGACCAGTTCCGGTTGCCGTTCCAACTCTTCATCTGAGATCCACCGAATATGCATCGGGTGGTCTTCTTCGATCAGCCGATTGAGTTCCCCTTCAATCCACAATTTATCCGGCGGTTCGGGCAAATCAAAGTCAAGGCGGGCACTGCCGTCTCTCACCGACCCGCCTGTTACCCCGGCAGGTATAATTGCACACAACAGATGCATGCAACTGTGCATTCGCATCAAGCGATGGCGTCTGGCCCAATCGAGCTGAAGTTCCACCTGCTCACCCGGGCGGGGTAACGAGACATCCGGTTCTAACAGGTGCAGATACTCTCCGCTCTCTCTCAGGATAAAAGTATCCACAATCGTCAGCTCTGTACCGTCAGCGCATGTCAATATCCCGCTGTCCCCGGGCTGCCCCCCACTTTGAGGGTAAAATACCGTCCGATCCAATTGAACTCCCCGGGTGTCGGCCGCGATAACCGTTGCGGTGCACGATCTGAGGTAACCGTCATTCCGAAAAAGTTCGATCGTCATATGCACTGTCCAGTACTAAATGTCTAAAAATTCCACCGAAAGTGCATTCTTCTCGATAAAATCCCTTCTGGGTTCCACCTGATCTCCCATCAGCGTCGTAAACACCTCGTCAGCTCCAATTGCATCTTCGATGCTGACCCGTAACAGACGCCGAACCTCCGGATCCATGGTTGTCTCCCACAGTTGTGCAGGATTCATCTCCCCCAGGCCTTTATATCTCTGAATGTGCTGGCCGCGTCTGGCTTCATCCGTCAGCCAATTCAATGCTTGCTCAAAGCTGGTGATTTTCAGACTCTTGTCACCGCGGCTTACAAATGCCCCTTCGCCAAGCAATCCATCCAACTTGATGCCTAGTTCCACCATCTTGCGATATTCGCCGGTGTGAAAGAATTCGAACGAAAAAAGTGATTCGGTACTGATTCCATGGACCCAGTGAGACACAAGAATGCCCTCGGGATTGGATTCACTGGCTTCCGTTCTAACAAGCTCGTAGTGCGACGCCGCGCTTTTTTCAAGGTTGAGGCGCCCTTCCAGCTCCCGCAGCCATTGGTCGAATTTTACTCTATCGGCGAGCAGTGCCGAATCGACCGGGGGCATGTAAATGAGTTTATTCAATACCAGATCGTTGTACCTTGTGGAGAGACGTTTGATGGTTGCCATAACAGCGTTGAACTGCATTGCGATCGTTTCCAGTGCCTCTCCTGACAGTGGGGGCGCCTCATCGTTAACATGGACAAGAGCGCCATCCAATGCAGCCTGTAAAAGGAACCTCTCCAACTCGATATCATCCTTCAAGTACTGTTCCTGTTTTCCTTTTTTGATCTTATACAGCGGCGGTTGCGCTATATAAACATGCCCCCGTTCAATCAATTCCGGCATTTGACGGTAAAAAAAAGTGAGTAAAAGCGTCCGTATATGGGCGCCATCCACATCAGCATCGGTCATGACAATGATGCGGTGATACCGAAGCTTGTCGGGGTTGAACTCCTCTCTGCCAATTCCGCACCCAAGCGCGGTGATCAGGGTCCCCACTTCCGCCGAAGATATCATTTTGTCGAAACGCGCCCGTTCAACATTAAGAATCTTGCCTTTCAACGGTAATATGGCCTGATGGCGTCTATCTCTCCCCTGTTTCGCGGAACCACCTGCGGAGTCGCCTTCCACAAGATAAATCTCTGATTTTGTTGGATCTTTTTCCTGACAGTCGGCCAGTTTACCCGGCAGCCCGGCAACATCCAACACGCCTTTACGCCTTGTCATCTCTCTGGCTTTGCGAGCCGCCTCCCTGGCTCTGGCCGCATCAATCATTTTTCCTGCTATGGCCTTGGCATCGACCGGATTTTCCATGAGAAAATCGCCAAGCTTCTCAGACATTACCGCTTCCACGATTCCTTTCACTTCAGACGAGACCAATTTGTCCTTTGTCTGGGAGGAAAATTTAGGATCCGGCACCTTGACGGAAAGAACAGCAGTCAAACCTTCCCGGGCATCATCGCCAATAGTGCTTACTGTCTGCTTTTTCGCAAGGCCTTCATTCTCTATGTATTGATTCAGTGTTCTAGTTAATCCCGCCCTGAACCCGGCGAGATGGGATCCTCCATCTTTTTGTGGAATAGTATTAGTAAAACAATAAATATTTTCCTGGTAGGACTCGTTCCACTGCATTGCAAGATCGACTACCACCCCATTTTTTTCAACTGAGAAAGCTACCAGATTGCTGTGCAGCGGTGTCTTTTTACGATTCAGATGCTCAACAAAAGAAGCGATGCCGCCCTCATATTCAAATACATCCTGTCGGTCTTTAACTTCGTCGTTTAAAATGATTCTAATGCCGGAGTTCAGAAAAGAGAGTTCTCGCAACCGTTTGGCGAGTATTTCATAATGATATTCAATGTTTTTGAAAATTTTATCGCTGGCTTTAAATGTAACGATCGTACCCGTTTTATCCGAATCGCCGATCTCCTCCAACGGAGCCACCGGCTCTCCCAGACGATACTCCTGCTGGTAACATTTTCCCTGCCGATGAATAACCAGTTTAAGATGATCGGAAAGCGCATTTACAACTGACACACCAACTCCGTGCAAACCGCCTGACACTTTATAGGAATCATCATCGAATTTTCCTCCGGCATGGAGAACCGTCATGATGACTTCCGCCGCTGATTTCTGCTCCTCCGAATGAAAGTCCACCGGAATGCCTCGTCCATTGTCAGCAACACTGATTACCTGATCATCATGGATCGTAACTTTAATCTCACTACAGTACCCAGCCAGGGCCTCATCAATCGAGTTATCAACCACTTCGAAAACCATATGGTGCAGACCGGTGCCGTCATCCGTATCACCGATATACATACCAGGCCTTTTTCTGACTGCATCCAGGCCCTTCAGGACTTTAATATTTGAAGAGTTATAACTCATTAAGTACTCCTAAATGTCCCCCCGGTCCCTACCAGGATGAAACAGACGAATTGGATGATATTTTCAGCAAGTTGCGGAAAATGATAAAAAAACATTATACACCCAGTTCACTTACCAACCCATGTTCCACGTGGAACATTTTCCCAACACTCCTCCCAATACTTAATTGATCATCGCTGGTGGTAATGAAAATTTGATTTTTCTGGAAACTCAACTGTTCGATTATTTTTTTCACATTTTTTTTATCCAGTTCTGCTGATAAATCATCGACCAACAATACAGTATCCTTTTTTGCCAGTGCGCTGATAACTTTCGCCTGAGCAAAGAATAGAGCGAAAACTGCCAGTTTCATTTGGCCTCTTGAGCCCCATTTATCAAAGTTTTTACTGTTTATTCTAAATAAAATATCCGCACGGTGTGGACCCATCCGGGTGAATCGTCTGTTTTCATCACCCGCAATTCCTTCATCCAATACTTCCTGCAATGACCGTTCCCTGGACCATCCTCTATAGAACGCCATTTCCAGATCAAGTCCGACCTCCAGGTAGTCCAATTGTTTGAAAAATTCTTCTTTAACTCTAATAAAATAATTTTCTCGAAGCTCCTGCATTTTGCTTCCGGACTCCACCAGCTCTTTGTTCCATATCGCTGCGGTTTTTGTATTCGCTCTCAAGGCCATGTTTCTTTGACATAGTGCGCGGTGATATCGTGATGAAAAGTGTTGGTACGAAGGTTCCACGTGGAACACTCCCCAATCGAGCAGGCGTCTCCGGATACTTGAACCGTTCTCGATGATCTCTTGTGACCTGGGAGTGATGATATGAATCGGGGTTGCTTTTGCCAGCATTGAGAGCTTTGTAACCTTCTCTCCGTCTATCCTGACATTTGCCCCGTTGGTTGAATAACTGACACCTATAGTTGATTGATCTGTCTGCAGATCTTTCTTCCCAAACACAGTAAAAGAGTGCTTTCCTCTCTGCACCGCGTTTAACAGCTGTTTATCCCGGAAAGATCGTCCTCTTCCCAGGATGTAAATCGCCTCCAACAGGGATGTTTTACCGGATCCATTTTCGCCATGAACCAGGTTTAAACCTTTGTGCGGAGCAAATTCACAATCGGTCAGATTCCTTAAACCACTTATCCTGATAAGATCAAAAGCCATATGTTTTCAGGCTTTCTTCTCGTATGTATGAATCGTAGTACGCTTTAATCCTCTATTCTTTGAGGCTTACAGCCGCATAGGCATAATAACGTAACGACTATCTGAATTTTCCTCCGCCTCCACAAGGCAGCTGCTGTTTGAATCGCTTAGCATCAGCCTGACTTTTTCAGTTTCAAGAACGTTTAAAACCTCTATAAGATAGCCAACGTTAAAACCTATCACCAATTCGTCCCCGATATAGTCAATCGGCAACTCCTCCTTTGCCTCTTCCTGTTCAGGATTGTGGGCCAGCAATTCCAGAGAGTTTTTTGAAAATTGAAAGCAGATACCCCTATATTTCTCATTTGAAAGTATCGACGTTCTCTGCAAGGCGTCTCTTAATATCTCTCGGTCTGCCAGAACAGTCTTGTCTGAATTGATTGGAATAACCCGTTTATAGTCAGGAAATTTTCCGTCTATCAGTTTCGACGTAAAGACGGTGCTGCCGATACTGAAGCGAATGTGGTTGGAACTGACATCCACCAGTACCTCCCTAGTTGAACCGGACAGCAACTTACCCAGTTCCAAAATCGCCTTCCGTGGAATAATGACCTGCAATTCCATAGCATTATCTATCCGACTTTCACTGGTTGCCAACCGATGGCCGTCTGTGGCGACGGAACGAATTTTTCCCTCTTTTATCTCCAACAACATGCCGTTCAGATAATACCGGACATCCTGCTGAGCCATTGCGAAATGGGTTTTTTCAATCAACGTCTTAAGAATTTTTTCTGAAACTGCGAAACTGCTGCTGCTGGTTGTCGGTTCTATTACCGGATAATCTTTCGCCGGCAATGTGCCCAAAGTAAATCGACTGGGTCCCGAAACGATAACAACTCTCTCTCCCTCTACATTGATATGGATTACCGCTTGATCCGGTAAAGCCCTGCAGATATCTATCAATTTTCTCGCAGGAAGAGTGATATCGGTTTCTCCACTTGCCTCTACCTGAGTGCTGGTTTTCATCTCAACTTCGAGGTCAGTTGCCGTTATCACCAATGACTTGCCTCTCAGATTGAGCAGAATGTTTGCAAGTATCGGTAGTGTTTGGCGTCTTTCTACTACGCCACCTACCTGCTGAAGTGGATCCAGTAGCGCTGCTTTGGTAGTGGTGATCTTCATGTCGAAGCTCTCTTAAACAATATAATCTGAAAATATAAATACTACTGTTATTATTGAATCGTACCGGTCTGTGGATAAATTCATATTTTTCAATTTAATCAATAACTTAGTTTAACATATCGTATTGATAAACAGGTTAAGGATGGTCGTTTTATCTGTCAGATTTCTGTGCATAATCCGGCGCGGATTTGCAGCGGTTTATTTCAACACAGGTTTTCTACCTCAATTGGTCAGAATTCTTAACAGGTTTCCAAAATCTTCCTCCACACGCGAGTCGCCCTCTCTCAGTTCCGCCACCTTTCTGGTAGCGTAGAGAACCGTTGTATGATCTCTGCCGCCAAACGCTTCACCAATCTCCGGAAGGCTGTGGCTGGTAAGCTCTTTGGCCAGTGCCATCGCAATCTGACGTGGTCGGGCTATTGTTCTGCTGCGTTTGTTCGACAACAGATCCGATGTCCGGATCTTGAAATATTCAGAGACTATTTTCTGGATATTTTCGATTGTTACCTGCTTATCTTGTGCGATAAGCATATCCCTGAGCGCGTCTTTGGCGAACTCCGGTGTTATCTGTCCGCCGGTAAAATGAGCGTTGGCGATGATTCTACGTAATGCGCCTTCGAGTTCACGTATGTTGGAGCGCACCCGCTTGCCAATGAAAAATGCGACTTCGTTGGGCAGATTGACGCCGAATAGCTGTTTCGCCTTGGTTTTAAGAATAGCTACTCTGGTTTCCAGGTCCGGAGGTTCCACGGCAACAGTCAGTCCCCAACCGAATCGCGATTTTAGCCGCTCCTCCAACCCTTTAACCTCTTTTGGAAATCGATCGCTGGTCAAAATGATCTGTTGCCTTGATTCAAACAATGCGTTGAAAGTATGAAAAAACTCTTCCTGGGAACGCTCCTTTCCGCCGAAAAATTGCACATCATCGATCAAAAGCGCATTGACTGAACGATATTTGGCTTTAAATTTCTCGATGGTATTGTGTTGAAGCGCGTTGACCATCTCTGCCACGAAACCTTCGGAATGCAGATAAATAACTCTTGACCCGGGGTTGTTTGACAAAATCATGTTCCCGACAGCATGCATTAGATGCGTTTTGCCCAGACCCACGCCCCCGTATATGAATAGCGGGTTATAGGCAAAGCCGGGGTTCTCACCGACTTGCGTCGATGCGGCCCGAGCCAACTGGTTTGATTTTCCCTCGACAAAGGTTTCAAAAGTAAATTCCGGATTCAGATTGCATTGAAGAGGTTGTTCAGTCCGCTCCGCAAAAGGAATCGGCCGGTCGGCATGTTGTGCATGAAAACTTCCCGTGGGCGATGGCAATGCCCCTTTTCTCTGTTTTGACCTGGTTCCTATTTCAAGCACGATATTTGGTGATTTTGTGCTGGAAAGTTCGTTTATGATGTTTTTGATCTGTCCAAGGTGATGTTTTTTTACCCAGTTCAGTACAAACTGATTCGGCGCCAGCAGTTGAACGTTGTCTGGCGTTTCTATCGATTGCAGCGGTCTGATCCAGGTGTTGAACTGCTGCGAGGTGAGTTCACCTTCAAGACGATCCATACACTTGTTCCACAGACTCACAGGGTTTCTCTCGATAAGTTAAGGGTATGGATAAAAATTCTGCCGTACTGCTTGGTGGAGAATCAGCAATGGAGTATTTTCACGTCGGCGTTTTCTACTCATCCATTCTGAAGGGCTGAGTCTACCGCTGTTTAATGAAGTTATCCACAGGCAGAAACAGCTTCAACAGCGACGACAACCTGGTTCGCTGACCTGCCTTTTTCAAGCGGTCAACGACGTAGTGAGGCCTGCCGGGCCGGTACACCAAAATATTGACAGTATCTTTATTTTCAAAGTATTCTACGCCCCTTTTTTACCGGGTTTTTTTCAGTCGCGAAGACGGGGAATATTACCCGATCGCCTCAGGAAATTGGGAACACAGTTATGAAAAGAACTTTTCAGCCCAGCACGCTAAAGCGTGCTCGTACCCACGGCTTCAGAGCCCGTATGGCTACACGCGGCGGTCGCAAGGTGATCAATGCTCGCCGCGCCAAAGGCAGGATGCGTCTGACACCCTGAAGATTCCTGCGGACAGTAGTAGCTATTGATCCAGAAGCCGGCAGGTTTTTCCAAATGCAGTCGATTGCAGGATGCTGATTCATACAGACGTGTATTCAAAAGGCCAACTCGATCCTTTGACGGTTTTTTCACGCTACTCTGGCGATGCAACAAACTCGATCGCGGCCGTCTTGGAATGGCCATTGCCAGGAAAAATATCAGACGGGCTGTCGACCGCAATCTGGTTAAAAGGCTGGTCAGAGAAAGTTACAGACATCAACAGCGTCGACTTAACGGCATAGACATCGTCGTGATATGTCACCGGGGTTTGCCGTTACACGATAAAAAACTGCTTCGGGAATCGCTGGACCGGCACTGGCAGCGAGTGGCGAAAAGGATAAGAACTGAGGTGGATGACCCCACTGACCGTTAACGATATTTATCTGTCTTTTTCTGGCCGGAAAGACATAATAGGCGCCTGATTCCCCAGTGTCCCCTCTTGATAACACCGCTATTCGTCAGACCTGAGATTTTTCATGGATAATCTTCGCCTTATTTTAGTTTTCACTCTCGCCTTTATCGTACTTCTTCTTTGGCAGGCCTGGAATGAAGATTATGGTCCGAAACCTGAACAGGAGACTGCGGTTACACAGTCTGAAATCGGGTCTGGCAATCCGGCTGCTTCCCCACCGGCGATACCTTCGGCTGAAGTCGCAAAGCCGGAATCCGTCGGCAAGCAGCTCACTGGTACGTTACCCGGGGTGGACGATTCCATGGGGACGGTCAGTGGGAAGATTGGCGTTACAACGGACCTTTTCACGCTGGAGATTGATACGCGCGGCGGCAGCATTCTTTCGCTGCTGCTCAATGAATACCCGGTATCGCTGGAACAGAAAGATGTCAAATTTACTCTGATGCGGCCCACCTCCCCCGATCTGTTCGTCGCCCAATCCGGACTGATCGGATTGGAGAAGGGGGAAGCTCCAACGCACGAGGCACAGTATCAATCCAAGGAACAGCATTACAGCATGGGGGATAAGGATAGTCTGGTTGTGGATCTTTCATGGACAAGTCCCAAGGGGATTCAGGTAACCAAGCGTTTTACCTTCACCCGCGGAAGTTATCTGGTGAAGGTTGAACATCGGATAGACAATCCCACGGAAGCAGTCTGGTCGGGTCGCGAATATCGTCAACTGATGCGCGGCCTCCCCGGCGAAAAGCCAGCCGGTTCCAAGTTTCTCTACACTTATACCGGTGGGGCGATCTACACACCGGAAGAGAAATACGAAAAAATATCCTTCGAGAAGATGGAGGAAAAGCCACTCTCGATTGAAGCCAAAGGTGGCTGGTTCGGTATGCTGCAGCACTACTTTATCGGCGCCTGGATACCCCCTGCCGACGAAACGGATCACTTTTACACCAACGTCCTGCCCGGACAACGTTATGTGCTCGGCGCCTACACACCGTCAATCAGCGTGGCCCCTGGTGGCAGCCATACTTTCACGACAGGTTTTGTGGCCGGACCAAAACTCCAGGATAAGCTGGAGGCGATTACGCCGGGGCTTGAACTGACAGTCGATTATGGTTGGTTGACTGTGGTCGCCAAGCCGATTTTCTGGTTGTTGAAAGCGATTCACAAACTATTAGGTAATTGGGGCTGGTCGATTATCGTGCTGACACTGATTATCAAACTGCTCTTCTTCAAGCTATCGGAAACCAGTTACAAGTCCATGGCCAATATGCGCAAGATGACACCGCGTATACAGGCATTGAAAGATCGCTACGGCGACGATAAACAGCGCCTGAACCAGGCCATGATGGAAATGTATAAAAAAGAGAAGATCAATCCGTTGGGAGGGTGTCTTCCGATCGTGGTGCAGATCCCGGTTTTCATTGCGCTCTACTGGGTACTGCTTGAAAGCGTGGAATTGCGTCAGGCGCCGTGGATCTTCTGGATCCGGGATCTTTCGATCAAAGACCAATACTACGTTTTGCCATTGATCATGGGTATTTCGATGTTTATTCAGCAGAAGCTGAACCCGGCACCGCCGGATCCAATGCAGGCCAAGATTATGATGGCACTGCCCTTTGTGTTTACCGTTTTCTTTGCCTTTTTTCCTTCCGGACTGGTGCTTTATTGGGTGACCAACAACATCCTCTCCATTTCCCAACAGTGGGTTATCACCCGACAGATAGAGAAGGCGACCTAGCACCCTTGCGGTCGTGACTTCAGCGGAGATAATCGTGGCTGTTGCCACACCGCCGGGCAAGGGCGGTGTGGGTATAGTCAGACTTTCCGGCCAGGGAGTAGCGGCGCTTTGCACATCGATTCTGGGGCGCGTTCCGGCACCGAGAGTCGCCGGTTTCTGTCGTTTTCGCGACGCACAGGGAGAGGTTATCGACGAGGGTTTGGCGCTTTTTTTCCCCGCCCCCAACTCATTCACCGGAGAGGAGGTGCTGGAACTGCATGGCCATGGGGGTCCGGTGGTGATGGATCTGCTGTTGCAGCGCTGCCTGGAGTGCGGCGCACGTCTCGCCGAACCTGGCGAATTCAGTCTTCGGGCATTTCTCAATGGCAAGTTGGATTTGGCCCAGGCGGAAGCTGTGGCGGATCTGATAGAGAGCGATACAGCCGCCGCGGCCCGTCTGGCTGTCCGTTCTCTGGAGGGCGAGTTTTCAGCGCGTATTAACCAACTGCTGGAAAAGTTGATTCAGCTTCGCATCTACGTTGAGGCGGCGATCGATTTTCCGGAGGAGGAGATCGATTTCATCAGCGATGGAAAAGTAAGCGCTGACTTACGTGCTATCCAAAGCGATTTGAGTGATCTGACAGAGAACGCGCGGATTGGCAGCCTGCTGAGGGAAGGTATGACACTGGTTATTGCGGGTCGTCCCAATGCGGGCAAATCGAGCCTGCTGAACGCGCTGGCCGGACGCGAATCGGCCATCGTTACGGATATTCCCGGCACGACGCGAGATCTGCTCCGTGAGCGTATACAGATTGACGGCATGCCGTTGCATCTGATCGATACCGCAGGATTACGGGAGAGTGGGGATCAGGTGGAACAGGAGGGGGTTCGCCGTGCCAGGGAGCAGATTGGAAAAGCCGATCGCGTGCTCTGGATTTTCGATGATCAGGCCGATCCCGGTCATGACGCGCTGGATCGGAGCACGCTTCCAAAAGAGGTTCCGGTCACCCTGGTTCGCAACAAGATCGATTTAACCGGACGCACCCCGGGTACCTGGGAGACAGCGGAAGGCACCGAGGTTGCTCTCTCCGCCCGCAATGGACAGGGTCTCGATCTGCTGCGCCAGCATTTAAAACGGAGCGTGGGCTATCAGGGCAGCCAGGAAGGCGCCTTTATTGCTCGTAGACGGCATCTGGATGCGCTCGCCAGAGCGAGTAAGCATTTACTGACGGGTGAGCAGGCGTTGACTTTATCAGCCTCCGGCGAACTGCTGGCGGAAGATTTGCGTCAGGCGCAGAACAGCTTGTCGGAGATCACCGGAGAGTTCAGTTCGGATGATCTGCTTGGCAGAATATTCTCCAGTTTCTGCATTGGAAAATAGTCTGCCCGACAGTCCGTATGCAAAGCCTGACACGGTGCGACAATACCTGTCTATCCGACTCCGTGGTTCATTTCTCTCCGGGGCGGGATCCTATGATCACGTCCGCACACCCCGGGCTGCCTCCCAATCCGCTGCACCGTTCAGGGATTAAATCTGCGCACCAGACGTTTGAACTGCCGGCGATTGGGCTTGTTGTCCAGTTGACCATAGCGGATACCGATATAGAGCCCGGTTATTCTGGCCACCCGGTTGCGCAGTTCCGGGTGCGCCGCGATGACACGGGAGGCGAAGTCCCGGGGTCCTTCGTGGGCCATTCGGACGATGCCCCTGCGCTGCAGACGTCGACAAAAACTGAGATAGACTGCATAGACCGGATCCCGCTTCACGCGCACACGGTAGAGTAGTATCAGAGACAGCAGAATTACGCAGAGCCCGGTGATAGCGACCATGCCATAAGCCAGTTTGGGCCCGTGCATAAAACCGATGCCGAGCAGTTGCATCAGGTAGAGTTGACGTTCCTTTGAATAACCCAATACCCATCGGTGCCAGGAAGCGTTGATGGCATCCGCACCCCAGCGCAGCTGCCTTAATGCGCTGCCCAGCACGCCGCCTTTAACCTCGATGAACCGAATCGGGGCACCGATTACATCGCTGATCAGCGTTGGATCGATCGATTGCTCGATACGTTCGGGTGCCACCGCAATGGTTGGATCAATGCGCTGCCAGCCTTTGCCCCGGAGCCAGACTTCCGCCCAGGCGTGGGCATCGGACTGGCGCACGATCAGATACTTGCCGAGCGGATTGATCTGTCCCCCCTGATATCCGCCCACGACCCGAGAGGGTATGCCGGCGATCCGCATCAGCAGCGTGAAGCTGGTTGCATAGTGTTCGCAGAATCCCCGACGCGTGTCGAACAGGAATTGATCGGGAGGATTTTCTCCCAGCGGCGGCGGATACAGCGTGTAATAGAACTCCTGCTGCCGAAAATAGTCGAGGGCTTTCAGCACCAGTTCCGCATCGGAGTCGCTCTGCTGCTGCCAACGGGTGACCAGATCCAGCATGCGGGGTGTAATGCCCGGCGGCAGTTGTAACCCCTTTTGCCGCTCCGCCATGCCAAGCGCCCCGCTGCGGTAATCGATTACGGAGCCGACGCGGTAACGGATACGCTGCTTTATCGGCGTGTTGCGGATCAATTGGTAGTCCGACCTTAGCTGCGAATCCCCGGGAATATCGACCGCCAACTCCAGCGCGTACAACCAGCTGCCGGGGGTGGGTTCCAGGGTGACGTTGTATGCGATGGTCGGACCCAGGCTTATCAGCTCGGCGGCGGCCAAATCGTCGTCTTTATCAACACGCCAGTTCACACCGTCGGTAAACCAAAATACCGGTCCCCGCCAGTAGCGTTGCTCCGGCGGAGGGATCTCTCCCTCGAAATCAACCCTGAAAGCAACCGCCGATGAGCGACTGAGATGGCTGATGCTCCCGGGGGAAATGTTGCCGCTGACGCCAATCACGGCATGATCGGTATCCGCAGCCAGGTGCCATAGCGGGGAGCTGAAGCGCGGAAAGAAAATAAACAACAGAATCATCACCGGCAGCGCCTGAGAGAGCAGCAACAGTGAAACGCCCATTGACCGGAACAGGCTTACAGAGGGTGCATTGCGACTGCTCTCTACCAACATGGCGGTGAGGGCAGCAACAAGCACCATAGCGTATCCAACCAGCCAGATTTGATCGCGGTAGAGAAATTGGGTGGCGAGCATGAAATAGCCGATAAAAACGAGTATATGAACGTCCCGCCGAACCCGCATCTCAATCAGTTTCAACGCCAGCATGGCGATGAGCAATGCAACACCGGCATCACGTCCAAACAGAATCGGATAGCGCATCATCACCATGCCCAACGCACCCAGTGTAATCAGAAACAGCAGCAACCTGTTTGGCAGCAGGGCGGTTTTTTCGACAGCCAGCGTGCGGTAACCCACCAGCACAAGAAAAAACGCACTGATCCGGAAATCGATATTCAGCACGTGCGGCAGTGCTGTCAGCGTCAACAGGGCAATCAGCGCATATTGCTGCAACCTGGGGAGCGGTGTGCGGGATGGGGAGTTCACCCTGACTCCCCGAACAGCGCCAGTGCGGTGAGGCACTCCAGTCGGTGCCGTTGGCCCCGGGCCGGTTTGAGTTCACACTCCGGCAGTTTCAGTCCGAACTGAATATCCTGCGCACTGGCATCAAGCACTCCACGGCAGAGCCGACTCAGACGCTGTTCGCTGTCTCCTGCCAGGTTGTACCAGTCAAGCCAGCATTTTTCGGCACGATCTCCCCCAAACAGTTTGGTTTGAAGTCCCTGTTCACGCGCCAGTGCTTTCCAGTTGATGTGGCGTGGAGAGTCTCCGGGCCGATAGTGGCGCAATCCGGCAAAATCGTCCGCTCCCACCCCTCTGTCCCCCATCTGGCTCTGACCGTACTCGGGCGCAGGGGATTCGGGCATTCTCTTCCCCGGTTTGGGAAAAACCAGGCAGATCGCATCCAGTTCCACATAGACCCAGGCGTTGAAGAGTCCCAGCGGATAACGGGTGGAGAGTGTGAACCGCGGTAAAGGCAACCTGCCGCGACGGGTGCTTCCGACGGTAAGCGTCAGGACTTCGGTGGCGACAGGATTGAGATCTGTGGTGACTGGCGCACGGCCCCTGATTTGAAGCTGTATTCCCGGCCGCGACCAGCGCCGCCGATTACTCAGCTCTATTTCGAAACGGGCATCTTCGCCGGCGAACACCGGTGCAGCGCGACCGCTGCCCAGTTCCAGTCCGACCAGATTGCGCCAGGTGTGCAGCATTGCCACCAATCCGAGTCCCGCCAGCAGGAAAGTCAGCATAAATCCAAGATTATTGGCATAGTTGATTGATCCCAGCAGCATCAACATCAGCAGCAGTGCAAACAGCACGCCGAAGCCGGTAGGCAGAATATAGATGCGGCGTGGCGTTACGGCGGCTTTGCCAGCGCTGTCTGAGCGGGCCAGTCTGCGAAGTGGGTTCATGGTTCGGAAAGTCATTGGCGTTGAACAGGCATGCCGGCGTTATTGACACGGGGATGGACGTTTGAACTTTCCGGGTGTGCTCAGGGTATCGGAACCGACTCGATCAGAAATCTGGCCAGTGTTGCACCTTCGTCCGCACCGGTGTCGGTGGTGGAGTGCAGCCGGTGGCCGACGGTGGCGGGCAATACCGCCTGGATGTCCTCCGGCAGCAGCTGGAAACGTCCGGAGAGCAGCGCCCAGGCTTTGGCGCTGCGCAACAGCGCCAGCCCGGCCCTGGGAGAGAGACCGCGATGAAAACGCGGGCTGCTGCGGCTGAATGCGAGCAGCGCCTGGCAGTAGTCGAGAACAGCCTCGGAGACGTGTACCTCACCCACCTGGTTCTGCAGCGCCTGCAACTGCTCCTGATTCAGGCAGGGCTCCAGACCAAGCAGCAGATCCCGTCGGTCGTGGCCGGTCAGCAACAGGCGTTCCGATCTGGAATCGGGATAACCGAGTTCCACCCGCATCAGAAAGCGGTCCAACTGGGATTCCGGCAGCGGAAAGGTGCCGATCTGATGCGCCGGATTCTGCGTGGCAATGACGAAAAAGGGTTTCGGCAGCGGATAACTTGTACCATCGACAGTCACCTGCTGCTCTTCCATTGCTTCCAGCAGGGCACTTTGCGCTTTCGGAGTTGCCCGATTGATCTCATCCGCCAGCACCAACTGTGAAAATACCGGACCGGGGTGAAAGTTGAAACTCCCCTCCTCCCGGTTATAAACAGTATTGCCGACGATATCCGCCGGCAGCAGGTCGCTGGTGAATTGAATGCGTTGATAGTTGAGTCCGAGCAATCGGGCAAGCAGATGAGCCAGCGTGGTTTTACCAACACCCGGGAGATCCTCGATCAAAAGATGGCCCCGGGCGAGCAGACAGGCGAGCGCGAGACGGAGAGCCAGCTCTTTACCCAGAATGATGGTTCCCGCCTCATTGACGAGTCTGTCCAATATATTGTTCATGATGACATGGTTGTCGGCACCGGACCTGCGTAACATAAATGGCTCCGATGATAACCTGTTATTCAGCCAGCAGGCGCTCCACTATACGTTCGATCTTTTCCGCCTGGGCACTGTTCAGATCGGTCTGACCGATAAAGTCAGCCCGAATCACTCCGCTCTTGTCGATGATGAAAAAGCTGGGCCAGTACCTGCTGCCCACTGCATTCCAGTAGGAGAAATCATTGTCGATCATAATCGGGTGGCGGAGCCGGTAGCTCTTTACTTTCTCCTCCAGCCTGATCTTTTGCCGCTCATGGTCGAATTCCGGAGTATGTACCCCGACAACCATGAAAGCACGGTTTTTCATTCGGGATTCCAACGCGCGCAGCCAGGGGAACGAGCGGTAGCAGTTCCAGCAGTCGAAAGTCCAGAAATCGAGTAGGACGACTTTTCCCCGCAACTCAACCAGTGACAGAGGCTTTGAATTCAGCCAGGCGTCGTCATCCTGGTGGGTGAATTCGGGTGCCGGTTGAGGCAGCTGTCTGGCTGCGTGGCCGCTGCCGGTGTGCAAAACGACCGGCAGGGAGAGCAGAAGCGTGAGCCAAAGAGCGTGATTTGTCTGGTTTATACCTGTTTTCATGGCTCGTATACCTCTTTGTGCCGCGCCTGAATGGAGACTTGTAAACTACGGAATG
This sequence comes from Gammaproteobacteria bacterium, assembly GCA_020445405.1. GTDB lineage: Bacteria > Pseudomonadota > Gammaproteobacteria > Chromatiales > Chromatiaceae > HKST-UBA178. The sequence goes on from JAGRGQ010000023.1 coordinate 39,933, forward strand.
CTGCGCAAGAACCTGCAGCGGTCGATGCCGTCCGCTGTATCCCTAATTCGACTTTTCAATCTGCTTTGCAGCCGATGAAAACCAATCAACCGGTTGTTGTCATCCAATACGGGAGAGGCGCCGGCATCAGATACCCGGACCGGACAACGCCGGTTATTCTTTCTCCTGGCCAATCATATTCTTCCGGAGCTGTGCAAAGTGCGTTTACCGGATAAAATAGCGGCTGAAAAGTTTCCAGGAAAACCAATGTTCTACTCCGATGCTTACGATGTGATTGTGGTGGGCGGCGGGCACGCCGGTACCGAGGCAGCGCTGGCTGCTGCGCGGATGGGGGCCCATACCCTGCTGCTCAGCCATAATATCGAAACCCTTGGTCAGATGAGCTGCAATCCGGCGATCGGCGGTATCGGCAAGGGGCACCTCGTCAAGGAGGTGGACGCTTTGGATGGCTTGATGGCCCGGGCAACAGACCGTGCGGGGATACAGTTTCGTATCCTCAACGCGCGCAAGGGCCCGGCAGTGCGGGCCACGCGCGCTCAGGCTGACCGCCTGCTCTACAAGGCGGCGGTTCGGGGGGCGCTGGAAAACCAGCCCGGACTGGAGTTGTTTCAGCAGGCGGTCGACGATCTGATCGTGGAGAACAACCGCGTCACCGGCGTAGTTACCCAGATCGGCCTCAAATTTCGCGCCCGCACGGTGGTATTGACCACCGGAACCTTTTTGGGCGGCCGGATCCACGTGGGTTTGAACAGCTTTGAAGGTGGACGGCTGGGTGATCCGCCGGCCAATGCACTTTCCAGAAGGCTGCGCGAACTGCCGTTCAACGTGGAGAGACTTAAAACCGGCACGCCACCGCGTATCGACAGCCGCAGTATCGATTATACCGGTCTGCAGGCGCAGCCGGGCGATCAGCCGACACCGGTTTTCTCTTTCCTGGGTTCGCGCGAGGAGCACCCGGAACAGCGCTGCTGCCATATCACGCATACCAATACGGAGACCCATGAAATCATCCGGGGCAGTTTGTCCCGATCACCGCTGTTCACGGGTGTCATCGACGGCGTCGGGCCGCGTTACTGCCCCTCCATCGAAGACAAAGTGGTACGTTTCGCGGACCGGAATTCCCACCAGATATTTATCGAACCCGAGGGTTTGAGCAGCAACGAAGTCTATCCAAACGGAATATCCACCTCACTTCCATTCGACGTACAGCAGGCGCTCGTGCGCTCTATGAAGGGATTCAGTCGGGCACGTATCACACGTCCGGGCTACGCTATTGAATACGATTTCTTCGATCCGCGGGATCTCAAGCCGGGACTGGAGACAAAGTTTATAGAAGGACTCTTTTTTGCCGGCCAGATAAACGGTACCACCGGTTACGAAGAGGCAGCCGCCCAGGGATTGCTTGCCGGGATCAACGCGGTTTTGCGATTGCGCGATATGGATGCCTGGTGTCCCGGCCGGGAGCAGGCATACCTGGGTGTGCTGGTTGACGACCTGCTTACCTGCGGCACCAGCGAACCCTACCGCATGTTTACCAGCCGTGCTGAGTTCAGGTTGCTGTTGCGGGAAGACAATGCGGATCTGCGACTGACCGAGAAGGGCCGGGAACTGGGGGTCGTAACCGAGGCGCGCTGGCGTGCCTTTGAACTGAAGCGGGAGGCGATCGAGCTCGAGCGGCAGCGGTTGCGGGATATCTGGATCCGACCGGGCACCGCCGAAGGCGATCGGGTTGCGGCAACCCTGGGTATTTCGCTCAGTCATGAGACCCGCGCTCTGGATCTTCTGTCCCGGCCGGAGTTGAGCTATCAGGCGCTGAGCCGGCTGCCCGGGATCGGTCCGGGACCGGCGGACAAAGCCGTTGCGGAGCAGCTCGATATTCAAGCCAAGTATGCGGGTTATATCCGGCGCCAGCAGGTAGAAATCGATAAGCTGCGGCAGAAAGAGGCGATCGAGTTGCCGGTTGATCTGGACTATCTGCAGGTACGCGGGCTTTCGACGGAAACACGGGAGAAGCTGGCGAGGAACCGCCCCCTGACCCTGGGCCAGGCCGGGCGCATTCCGGGAATGACGCCGGCCGCGATTTCGCTGTTGTTGATACATTTGAAAAAGAGATCGGCTTAGTGCGCACTCCCTCCACTTTAAATGAGCGCTGGAGGGTACAGCTGCCCAGCGGACTGATGCGGATGGATCTGTCGCTGGATGCGGAACAGCAGCAGAAATTGCTGGACTATCTGTCATTGCTCGACAAATGGAACCGGACTTATAACCTGACTGCAGTCAGGGATCCCGCTGAGATGGTTTCCCGGCAGCTGCTCGATTCGCTCTCCATCCTGCCGCTGTTGAGCGGTCGTGAAATAGCGGATGTGGGTACCGGACCCGGCCTGCCGGGTATTCCTCTGGCTGTTGCCCGGCCGGAGCTTCGCTTTACGCTGCTGGATTCGAACGGCAAAAAGTGCCGCTTCGTGCAGCAGGCGAAGATCGAGCTGCGGCTGCATAATCTGACTGTGGTGCGCAGCAGAGTCGAGCAGTTTGTGCCGGACAACCATTTCGATATGGTGTTGTCACGGGCTTTTGCATCGCTGCCCGACATGCTCGAACTCTCGGCGCATCTGTTAGCTTCCGATGGCTGCATGCTGGCGATGAAAGGTGCGCTGCATCAGGAGGAGATCGATGCAGCGGCAAAGAAGTGCAGCGGGATCATGATTCACACTTTGAAGGTGCCTGATACCAAAGGAGAGCGGCATGCCATCGTGTTCCGGAAGGTTGTTTGAAGCGGCTTTCGCAAGCGGCATTGCCGGTTGTTATTACAGGGATTAATCTGTCCCGTTGACAGGCGGTAGGCTGCTCGTCTCCAGGCCAGCTTCTGCCGGGAAGAATTATTTGTGCTTTGCGGGGAAAAGATGGAAACGGAAATTGTCGGTAACTGTTGGCATTGCGGGGCGAAACTGGGAAAGCATGACTATGGGCGTGAGACCGATTGTACCTATTGCGGGAAGCCGACAAGGGTTTGCCGAAACTGCCGCTGGTACGATCCCAGCAGGGCCAGCCAGTGTCAGGAACCGGTCGCAGAGGAGGTAATGGACAAGGCCCGGGCCAACTATTGCGAGTATTTCGAACCCACTGCCCGAACCGGTGGCGATCGCGGTGCGCCGGACGCATTACGTCAGGCGGCCGAGGATCTGTTCAAATGACAACGGGGCCGGAGCAGCCGGACGACTGTGCGGCTGCTCCGGCCCCGCAATCAGCTTTTCGAGTTACATCCTTTCGAAAATAGCGGCTATACCCTGGCCGCCACCGATACACATGGTAACCAGACCGTAACGGCCGCCGATGCGCTGCAACTCATACAGCGCCTTAACCGTGACGAGGGCACCGGTAGCGCCGATTGGATGACCCAGGGCGATCGCACCACCGTTGGGGTTGGTCTTTGCCGTGTCGAAATCGAGACCCCTGCATACCGCCATAGCCTGGGCCGCGAATGCTTCGTTGGCCTCGATAACGTCCATGTCGCTGATCTTGAGTCCGGAACGCTGCATGACCAGTTTTACCGCGGGGATAGGCCCCTCTCCCATAAATGCCGGGTTGACACCGGCGATAGCGTATGACACCAGACGCGCCATCGGCTGCAGGCCCTGCTTTTCGGCGGTGGCGGCGTCTGCCAACACGACAGCTGCGCCTCCGTCGTTGATGCCGGAGGCGTTACCCGGCGTTACCGTGCCGTCTTTCTTAAACGCAGCCCGCAGCTTGGCCATACCATCGACAGTGGCATCGCCGCGCACATGCTCGTCGGTATCCACCACCGTCACCCCCTTCCTGGATTTGACCTCAATCGGGAGAATCTGCTCTTTGAAATATCCCGCCGCGATAGCGGCGGCGGCACGACGATGGCTTTCGACCGCGAATTCGTCTTGTTCGTCGCGTTTCAATCCCCATTTTTCTGCAATGTTCTCCGCGGTTACACCCATGTGCACCGTATCGAACGGATCGGTCAGCGCGCCGACCATCATATCGATCAGACTGGTATCGCCCATGCGCGCGCCCCAGCGGGCAGTAGGCTGCTGATAGCCGGCGTTGCTCATCGATTCGACGCCCCCGCCAACGGCAAAATCGGTATCACCCAGCATGATCATCTGGGCGGCGGAGACGATTGCCTGCAATCCCGAGCCGCACAGGCGGTTAACCGTCAAAGCCCCCGACTCATGGGACATGCCGGCATTGACGCAGGAGACGCGGGAAACATACATGTCCTTGGGCTGCGTGTGGATCACATTGCCGATAACGCCTTGGCCAATCTGACCGGGGTCGACCTTGGAGCGTTTGATCGCCTCTGCGACCACCAGTGCTCCGAGATCCGTGGGGTAAAAGCTTTTCAGACTTCCACCGTAATCTCCGATCGCTGTCCTCACTCCACTCAGTACAACCACGCCACGTGTATCAGCCATGTCAATTCATCCTCTAGTGAATAATTAAATTCTGAAATCCGGTTTTATACTGCTGCCCTGATTCTTTAAGGTTTGGATTCCGTTAAAAGCACAATACCAACAGTTTTATTACAGTAGTATTAAGCCCTTGGAGAGAACCGGGCTGCTAAAGATACCTCGCCGGGAGGCTTAAGACCAGTAATATATAGATTTACATTATGGGTGGATTAGGCCAAAACGCAATTCTGCCGGACGCCGGTACGGTTCCGGGATCAAGTCAATCCTGCTCTCCCAGAAAGGTTAGTCCGCAACTGCAAAAAGGTATTTGAAGTCAACCGCGGCCAATGAGATGGCGCACATCCTTTCGCTTTCTGATATTCTCGTTTCCCCCGCCTCGGCAATCGCCAGCCGATTCCGAGTCGGTTGGTTTTAAGGATGGACCGGAAACATTTGCATGGGTCGAATAGTCTGTGTTGCCAATCAAAAAGGCGGTGTGGGTAAGACCACCACGGCCGTCAATCTCACCGCTTCGCTGGCCTCGCTGGGGCACAAGGTTCTGTTGGTGGATATAGATCCCCAGGGAAATGCGACCATGGGCTGCGGTGTCAACAAGCATGAGCTGCAGAGTTCGAGTTGCGACGTGTTGCTGGGCGAGCAGAGGCTGGAGGCGGTGATTACCCGCTCCCCCACCGCGGACTTCGATGTTCTGCCGGCCAATTCCGACCTGACTGCTGCGGAAGTGGGTTTGATGAACGCCCCGCTGAAAGATAAACGCCTCAGACTGGCGCTGGAGGGTGCAGAGGAGCTGTACGAATATATCATCATCGATTGCCCCCCATCTCTGAACATGCTGACGGTCAACGCGCTGGTGGCCGCTAACGGCGTGTTGATTCCACTGCAGTGTGAATACTATGCGTTGGAAGGACTCTCCTCACTGATCAATACCATCCGACAAATTCAGTCAAGCCGCAATCCGGGCCTGCAGGTCGAGGGTATTCTGCGCACCATGCATGATCCCCGTAATCGCCTGACCAACGAAGTCTCCGCCCAGTTGATTCACTATTTCAAAAACAAGGTGTTTGCCACAATCATTCCGCGCAATGTCCGTCTGGCGGAAGCACCGAGCCATGGGCTGCCGATTTTAATGTATGATAAAAATTCCCGGGGCGCCGTCTCCTACCTGGCTTTTGCCGATGAGTTTCTGCAGCGCAGCAGGCAATCCCGGAATGGTTCAGACTGAATTTACTCAACCACAGATTAAAGACAGATTATGGCAGCAAGAAAACACGGACTTGGACGCGGACTGGATGCGCTTCTGGGTGGCGATGCCAACCTGCAGCAGGCTACCGGCAGGGAGACGCCATCCGGGAAGGAGGTCGATACGCTGCCGCTGGATCTGATTCAAAGAGGTCGCTTCCAGCCGCGGCGCGATTTTAACCCCGAGCGCCTGCAGGAGTTGGCTGACTCGGTTGCGGCACAAGGCGTGGTGCAACCCATCGTCGTGCGCCCCATCGATTCCAATCGCTACGAAATTATAGCCGGTGAACGCCGCTGGCGGGCGGCGCAACAGGCGGGGCTGAGCGAGATACCGGTGGTAATACGCGATGTACCTGACAGGACCGCGATGGCGATGGGCCTGATCGAGAATATACAGCGGGACGACCTGAACCCCCTTGAGGAGGCGTCCGCGCTGCATCGACTGCTGGACGAATTCGAACTGACACACCAGCAGATTGCCCAGGGAATCGGCAAATCACGCGCTACGGTGACAAATTTGCTGCGACTGCTGGAGCTGAATGCGGATGTGAAGCAGTTCATCGAGGAGCGGCAAATCGAGATGGGGCACGCCCGGGCCCTGTTGGGACTGCAGGGCCATCACCAGAGTGATGCCGCGCGCCAGGTGGTGGCCCGGGGTCTCTCGGTGCGGGATACGGAAAAACTGGTGCGTCGCCTGCAGGGCGTGAAGTCGGCGCCAAAAATCAAGCCGCTCTCCGACGAAAACCCCGATGTCAGGCGACTGGAGGACAGTCTGGTCGACAAGCTCGGCGCGCAGGTCAAAATCCAACAGGGTGTCGGCGGCAAGGGCAAACTGGTGATAAGCTACAACAATCTCGAAGAGTTGGATGGGATATTGGAGCATATCCAATAGATTTCATTCCACTCACCAACTGACCGGCGCAGTACCGTATTCTGGCTTATCCGGGGTCACCAGCGTGTCGGAATCAGGCGTTGGAGATCGCCATTTGTGACCACATTAAATTTATTTACCTATCTTTTGACCTTATATCCTGATGCCCTTATACTACCGGCCGTCGATGGGGATCTGACTCTGAAACGGAATGAATCGCGGCTATGAATCTAGCCGGCGCCAGACCGGCGTGGCAGCTGGTTTTTTTCCAGTTGGCCGTGTCGTTGCTCGCTTCTCTGATCTTGATTTTCCTTGGTTGGGTGCATGCCTGGTCCGGCCTGGTCGGGGGACTGATTGCGACAGTGGCAAATGCTTTTTTTGCGCTTCGGGTGTTCGCCCACTATCGAGCTCAGGAACCGGGGAGACTGCTCGGCCGTTTCTACGGGGCGGAGTTTCAGAAACTGCTGTTGACCGGCATGCTGTTCGCAGCAGCGATACTCTGGGTAAAACCATTGAGTGCGGGAGCCCTTTTTGGAGTCTTTCTGCTGGTGCAGATGGCTCCTATGCTGATTGCGCACAAATTGGATTAACTTCATTTTCGGTTTGAAAGAGCACAATGGCTGGCGACACGTTAACTTCAAGCGAATACATAAGGCATCATCTGACCAACCTCGTATACGGTAATCTTCCGGCGGGCAACTACTGCGACGGCCATCAGGTCGTAACGGAAGGGGGCTGGCAACTGGCGGGGTGCAGCGAGGCGGCCAAAGCAATGGGTTTCAACGCCATTCACCTGGACACGATGTTCTGGTCGATCACGCTGGGGGTGCTGTTTCTCTATGTGTTCAAAAAAGCGGCAGACGCCGCCACCACCGGAATTCCCGGCGGCCTGCAGAATTTCGCAGAGTGGATCATCGAATTCATCGACCAGAGTGTGCGCGGATCTTTTTCTTCCAGAAACGATCTCGTGGCACCGCTATCCCTGACCATTTTTGTCTGGATCTTTCTGATGAATCTGATGGATCTGGTGCCGGTGGATGTAATTCCCGCGCTCTCTCAGCTGCTGGGAATCCATTTCATGAAGGTAGTACCGACGACCGATCCCAACGCCACCTTCGGTATGGCTATCGGTGTGTTCATACTGGTAATTTTTTACAGCATCAGAATCAAAGGCGTGGGCGGGTTTGTCGGCGAACTCACACTGCAGCCCTTTTCCTCTTCCAATGCGCTGGTCAATGCGTTGTTCGTTCCGGTCAACTTCATTCTCGAATTCGTCAGTCTGATCTCTAAGCCCGTATCGCTTGCCTTGCGCCTGTTTGGCAACATGTATGCGGGCGAGATGATTTTCATCCTCATTGCCATCATGTACAGCGCCGGAACCTTCATGGGCCTGTTCGGCGGAGTGTTACAACTTGGATGGGCGATTTTTCATATCCTGATCATTACGCTGCAGGCGTTTATTTTTATGACCCTGACGATCGTCTATCTGGATATGGCGCATAACGAACACTGATTTGTATTTTTTGTTAACCAACACTTCACTGACGGGAGACCAATAATGGAAATGGCAAATGCACTGCTGTATATCGCTGGCGCGCTGATGATGGGCCTGGGTGCCCTGGGTGCCGCCGTGGGTATCGGCGTACTCGGTGGTCGCTTTCTCGAAGGCGCCGCCCGCCAACCGGAACTCATTCCCATGCTTCGTACCCAGTTCTTCATCGTGATGGGTCTTGTCGACGCGGTACCGATGATCGCCGTGGGTCTGGCCATGTACGTTCTGTTTGCCGTTGCAGGTTAATCTGGACCCCAACTTCAAATAGACGGACTGTCATCTCGACAGCCAACGAGGAGTTTCCGGGATGAACATTAATCTGACATTAATAGGCCAGCTTCTCACCTTCGTGGTATTTGTCTGGTTCACCATGAAGTATGTGTGGACCCCGATCATGGGGGCGCTGGAGGAGCGGCGCAAGGGTATCGCAGACGGCCTGGCCGCCGGGGAGCGCGGACAGCACGAGCGAGAACTTGCCAAGGAGCGCGCCAAGGAGGTGCTCCATGACGCCAAGGGACAGGCCTCGGATATTCTGGCGCAGGCGCAGAAGCGTGCTGCCGAAATCGTGGACGAAGCCAAAAGCAACGCCCGCGTGGAAGGCGAGCGTATCCTGACCGCGGCCAGATCCGAGATCGAGCAGGAGACCAACCGGGCCCGCGAGCAGTTGCGGGAAAAGGTTGCGGCACTCGCCGTAGCGGGCGCCGAAAAAATCCTGCGCAAGGAGATCAATGCCGAAGCGCACCAGGATATTGTCGACTCACTGGCAAAAGAGATCTAAGGCACCGTTATGGCTGGAGATACAAGCACGATAGCCCGCCCCTACGCTGAAGCGGTTTTTGCCCGTGCGAGCGAGAGCGGCAAGCTGGACAGCTGGGCTGAACAGCTTTCTCTGCTGGCCGGATTGGTCAGCGATCCGTCGCTGACGCAAATCATTGCCGACCCTCTTTTCGGGCGCGCCAGGCTAAACGACCTGCTGACTGAGATCTGCGGTGACAAACTGGACGATGAAGGTAAAAATCTGGTCAAACTGCTGATTCAGAACGACCGTCTTCAGGTGGTCCCGGAGATGGTCGAGGTGTATCAGAAGTTGAAGGATGAGAGCCAACAGGTGCTTAAAGTCCATGTGACTTCTGCTTTTGCGCTTAAGCCTGCTCAAGAAAAAAACATTGCCGATGCACTGAAGGTCCGCTTCGGCCGAGAGATTATCGTCACCAGCGAAACGGATCCCGAGCTTATCGGGGGTGTCCATATCCGCGCGGGCGACACGGTGATCGACGGCTCCGTCAGCGGGCGCCTGCAGCAACTGGCCAACGAATTGGGAATCTAAACGAGAAGCCACTATGCAACTCAATCCATCCGAGATCAGCGAACTGATCAAAAGCAAGATCGAAAAATTCGATCTGAAGACCGAGGCCCGCAACGAGGGTACGATCATCAGCCTGACCGACGGCATTGTCCGGATCCACGGTCTCGAGGACGCGATGTCCTATGAGATGCTGGAATTTCCCGGCAATACCTACGGCTTGGCGCTGAATCTGGAGCGAGACTCCGTCGGTGCCGTGGTCATGGGTGAATACAAACACCTGACCGAGGGCGATGCGGTGAAATGCACAGGCCGCGTGCTCGAGGTGCCGGTGGGCGAGGCCCTGCTGGGTCGCGTGGTCGATGCGCTGGGCAATGCCATTGACGGCAAGGGGCCGGTAGAGACCACCGAAACCTCCCCGCTGGAGAAAGTTGCACCCGGCGTTATCACGCGTAAGTCCGTGGACCAGCCGGTACAGATAGGACTGAAGGCCATCGACTCAATGGTGCCGATCGGCCGTGGTCAGCGCGAACTGATCATTGGCGATCGTCAGACCGGCAAGACCGCGATTGCCATCGATGCGATCATCAACCAGAAAGGCACCGGCGTTAAGTGTATCTACGTCGCGGTCGGTCAGAAAAACTCATCCATTGCGCAGGTGATGCACAAACTGGAAGAGCATAACGCACTGGCGCACACCATCGTGGTGGCCGCCCCCGCTGCCGATTCGGCGGCCATGCAGTATCTGGCGCCCTATACCGGTTGCGCCATGGGCGAATATTTTCGCGACAAGGGCGAGGATGCGCTCATCATTTATGACGATCTGACCAAGCAGGCGTGGGCTTATCGCCAGGTCTCCCTGCTGTTGCGTCGTCCGCCGGGACGAGAGGCTTATCCCGGCGATGTATTCTACCTGCACTCGCGTCTGCTCGAACGGGCCGCCCGCGTAAATGCGGATTACGTGGAAAAAGTGACCGGCGGTAAGGTTAAAGGAAAGACTGGTTCGTTGACAGCATTGCCGATCATCGAAACCCAGGCCGGTGACGTCTCCGCCTTCGTTCCCACTAACGTGATCTCGATCACCGACGGCCAGATCTTTCTTGAGGCGGATCTGTTCAATGCCGGTATCAGACCAGCAATCAACGCCGGTCTTTCGGTATCCCGCGTGGGTGGCTCGGCGCAGACCAAGATCATCAAGAAGCTTGGTGGTGGCGTCCGTCTGGCGCTGGCCCAGTATCGTGAGTTGGCGGCGTTTTCCCAGTTCGCGTCAGATCTGGACGAAGCAACGCGGAAGCAGCTGGAACGCGGTGAGCGTGTTACCGAGCTGATGAAGCAGGGTCAGTACTCTCCCCTCTCCATTGCTGAAATGGCTGTCTCCCTGTTTGCGGCCAATGAAGGCTATCTGGATGACGTCGCCACCAACAAGGTGGTCAGTTTTGAAGCGGCTTTGCATGGCTATATGCGCACCAGCCAAAAGGCGCTGCTTGACCAGATCAACGAATCCGGTGATTACAACGACGATATCAAGGGTGCTTTGGATAAGGCGCTGCAGGATTTCAAAGCAAACAATACCTGGTAGTTGGGTACGCTTTGATCTGACAATAAAGGGTTTGACATGGCAGGCGGAAAAGAGATCCGGACAAAGATAGCCAGCATCAAAAACACGCAGAAGATTACCTCTGCGATGCAGTTGGTGGCGGCCGCGAAAATGCGCAAGGCACAGGACAGAATGTCGGCTACGCGCCCCTATGCCGATAAGATGCGCCAGGTTATCGGCCATCTTCACCAGGCGCATCCAGAGTACAAGCACAGCTTCATGAAAGAGCGTGAGGTGAAGCGGATCGGCTACATCATCGTCTCTTCAGATCGGGGCCTTTGCGGCGGCCTGAACAACAATCTGTTCAGAATGCTGGCCAAGGAGATCCGCACGCACCGTCAAAACGGCATCGAGGTTGATTTCTGCACCATCGGAAAAAAAGCGCTGGGTTTTTTCCGGCGATTCGGCGGCACTGTCAGGGCACAGATAACCCAGTTGGGCGATCAGCCGCATATTGAAAATCTGATCGGTACCGTGAAGGTCATGCTTGACGCATACGAAAGCGGCGAAATAGACCGTATTTATGTGGTTTACAACCGTTTCGTAAACACAATGACGCAGGCACCGATGGTGGAGCAGCTCGTGCCCATCACCTCTGAAGGTGAAGCGGAACTGAAACATCATTGGGACTATATCTACGAACCCGATTCGAAAGATGTGCTGGATAACCTGTTGAGCCGCTATCTGGAGTCCCAGGTCTACCAGTCGGTGGTTGAAAATGGTGCCTGTGAACAGTCTGCACGTATGGTGGCAATGAAATCGGCCACGGACAATGCAGGCGAGCTCATCAACGAATTGCAGCTGGTCTACAACAAGGCCCGGCAGGCAGCTATCACCCAGGAGATCTCCGAGATCGTCGCCGGTGCGGCTGCCGTCTGAAACGAACCAAGGTCTGGATGTGGGCGATTCATTGGTGCATCCGGTCCGGATTGGAATTTGAAATAATGAGGAACCAGAAATGAGTTCAGGTAAAGTGGTGGAAATCATCGGTGCCGTGGTGGACGTCCAGTTCCCTATGGGAGGGATGCCAAAGGTCTACGATGCGTTGAAGGTCGAACAGGCCAACCTGACCCTGGAAGTGCAGCAACAGCTTGGCGACGGCGTCGCCAGGACCATCGCCATGGGATCGACCGATGGTCTCAGGCGGGGTGTGTCGGTCACCAACACCGGTGCCCCGATCACGGTTCCGGTCGGGCAGGCAACCCTGGGTCGAATTATGGATGTTTTGGGTGAACCGGTTGACGAAGCCGGCCCGGTTGAGGCTGAAAAGCGGATGCCGATTCACCGCGCGCCCCCCAGTTTTGAGGAACAGGCCACTTCGGCTGCGGTTCTCGAAACAGGCATCAAGGTGATCGACCTGATCATGCCTATCGCCAAGGGTGGAAAAATTGGCCTGTTCGGCGGTGCCGGTGTGGGAAAAACGGTAACGCTGATGGAGCTGATCCGTAACATCGCGGTGGCTCACTCCGGTTATTCCGTGTTTGCGGGTGTCGGTGAGCGTACCCGCGAAGGCAACGATTTCTACTACGAAATGGAAGAGGGCGGGGTACTCGATAAGGTTGCGCTGGTGTACGGCCAGATGAACGAGCCGCCCGGCAACAGACTGCGTGTTGCGCTGACAGGTCTTACCATTGCCGAAGGTTTTCGCGATGAAGGGCGTGACGTATTGATGTTTGTGGACAATATCTATCGTTACACGCTGGCGGGCACCGAGGTATCCGCACTGCTCGGACGCATGCCTTCAGCGGTGGGTTACCAGCCGACGCTGGCTGCGGAGATGGGCGCCTTGCAGGAGCGAATCACCTCCACCAAGACGGGATCCATCACCTCCTTCCAGGCGGTATACGTTCCGGCTGATGACTTGACAGATCCTTCACCCGCCACCACATTCGCCCATCTGGATGCGACCTTGGTGCTCTCCCGCCAGATTGCCGAGCTGGGCATATACCCGGCTGTGGATCCGTTGGACTCCACCAGCCGGATTCTCGACCCGAATGTGGTTGGGCAGGAGCACTACGACGTGGCGCGTGGCGTACAGGGTATTCTGCAGCGTTATAAGGAGCTGAAGGATATTATCGCGATCCTGGGTATGGATGAACTTTCCGAAGACGATAAACTGGTGGTGGCGCGTGCACGTAAGGTGCAGCGGTTCCTTTCTCAGCCCTTCTTCGTGGCGGAGGTGTTTACCGGCTCCCCCGGTAAATATGTTGCCCTGAAGGACACCATCTCCGGCTTCAAGGCGATTGTCGACGGCGAATACGACCATCTCCCGGAACAGGCATTTTATATGATCGGCGGCATCGACGAGGCTTCGGGCAAATGATCGGTCAGGAGAAAATCTAAATGGCGATGACAGTCCATGTCGATATTGTGAGTGCGGAAGGGGAGATTTTTTCCGGACTCGCCGAGATGGTTTATGCGCATGGGGTTATGGGTGAATTGGGAATAGCGCCGCGCCATACACCGCTGGTAACGAGGTTGAAGCCGGGAGAAGTCCGGGTCGACGAAGGTAATGGCGAAATGCGGCACTTTTATGTATCGGGCGGCATTCTCGAGATCCAGCCTCACGTGGTTACGATTCTGGCAGACACCGCGATTCGCGCGCGCGATCTGGATGAAGCCGCCGCCGAAGAGGCCAAGCGCAGAGCTGAAGAGGCGCTGGCGGGACAACATGCAGATTTCGAGTACGCCAAGGCCCAGGCGGAACTTGCAGAGGCGGTTGCCCAGCTGCGGGCAATCGAGAGACTGCGGAGAGCCAATAAAAATTGAGATCGTCCCGGAAAATCGATAAAAACCCTTCCTGACCGGAAGGGTTTTTTTTGTGCGCCCAGCATGGGCACACTCTTGTGGGTGCAAGTCCCACCGTAAGTTGATCACAGCGAACGAAGTGAAGCGCAA
>JAGRGQ010000240.1 GCA_020445405.1 Gammaproteobacteria bacterium
ACCGGGAGAGTGCGCGGGCAGTGGCTGAAGGGGTACGAGACTCCGGAGGGCGATTGTTGCATATCTCCACCGACTACATTTTTGATGGCAGGCACGCCACCGCCTACCTTGAGACAGATCCTCCGAATCCACAAAGCGTCTATGGAAGAACCAAGTGGGAGGGCGAAAGGGCGGTGCTGCAGGCGCTGCCTGAAGCGCTCATTCTACGCACCTCCTGGGTCTACGGCATCCATGGTAACAACTTCGTCAAGACCATGTTGCGTCTGGCTGCAGAACGCGAGCAGCTGAGCGTGGTGGATGACCAGATCGGTACGCCAAGCTGGACTTATGATATCGCCGTCGCGATCAGCACGCTGATCGCAGCCGAGCACTCCGGAACCTACCATTTCACTAACGAGGGAGTTGCTTCATGGTACGATTTCGCCAGTGAAATCATCAGTACTGCACGGGAACTCGGCTATCCGGTCAAGGTGAAACGGCTACGACCGATTCCCTCAAGTGCCTATCCAACCCCTGCGACTCGCCCGCACTTTTCGCTACTGGACAAGCGCAAGATTCGCGAGGTACTGGGTTACGATATTCCACATTGGCGGGAAAGCCTG
>JAGRGQ010000241.1 GCA_020445405.1 Gammaproteobacteria bacterium
AACCAGGTCGATTCGTTGAGTGCCAGTGGCGGGCTTGAGCCGACGGACTGAGCCATGGACCGGGTAGAAGAGTTGGAGGCTGCAATTCTTGCACGCGCCAACCGTCTGGCGAGCGAGTACCGCGAAGGCGCCGAGCAGAGCCGCGACAACATCCTGCGCAATGCCAGCCAGCAGCTGCATCTGCGCGAGGAGCGCGAGGTACTGCTGGCGAAAGCGCAGGCGGAGCGCACCTACCGGCGTATGGTGCAAGCCAGCGAGCTGCAACTACGCCGGGAGATGGACCAACTGCGCTGGAATCTGGTGGAGGGGGTCAGCGAACGGCTGGCCGAAGCGATGCATGCGCTGATGCAACAGGATCGAACGCAGTATCGGGCGCTGTTGCAGGCGCTGCTCGGCAAGGGTGCGGTAGCGATCGAACGGGACCAGCTGGTCGCCGAAGTGAATCAGTCGGACCTGGAGTGGTTGCTGCCGGAGTGGGATGATTTCCACACCTCCGTCGCGCTGGAAAAAAGCATCGAACTCGGCTCGCGGCCGATCGATACCATCGGTGGCATATTGATTCGTAGTCAGGACAACCGCATCCGTGTCGATCACACCTTCGA
>JAGRGQ010000242.1 GCA_020445405.1 Gammaproteobacteria bacterium
TGCAATACGGCCTTATAATCTCGTGGCATTACCTTAATAAACCGTTTCAATTCCTTATCCCAGTTTGTCAGTAATTCTTTTCCCTTTGCTGAACCTGTTGTCTCAACATGCTTTTCTACCAACTTCTTCAATAATTGTTTATCCTTTTCATCTAATGGATCAATGTCCACCATCCCTATATTGATCTTAGGAACCGTTTTACCATGTGCATCGTACAAATAAGCTGTTCCTCCACTCATTCCTGCTCCAAAATTGCGCCCTGTTTCACCCAGCACCACCACCGTTCCTCCGGTCATATATTCGCAGCCATGGTCACCCACACCCTCTACTACCGTAGTAACACCTGAGTTACGCACCGCAAAACGTTCACCTGCTAACCCATTGATAAAAGCCTTGCCAGAGGTGGCTCCATAAAAGGCCACGTTGCCAATAATCTGGTTATCAGCCGCTACCAGTTTCGATTCCTTATGAGGGTAGATCGCCAGATGTGCTCCAGAAAGGCCCTTGCCGAAATAATCATTCGCTTCTCCCTCTATTTGGAAGGAAATACCTTTGGCCCCGAAGGCAGCAAAGCTTTGCCCTGCCGAGCCTTTGAAATCG
>JAGRGQ010000243.1 GCA_020445405.1 Gammaproteobacteria bacterium
TCAAAGCTGACAGTCGCCGAGGTCAAGCCCGAGAGATCGACACCACGCTCAATCGAACGCGTACCACTGAGCGCCATCTTGAGGTATGGAATGGGGTCGCTCCCCACCTGCCCCGCGGTCATCAGCACGATATTGCCAGTGGCGGAGTTTCCATCATCTCCCACCTCGGTCCAGTTGCCGACCCAGTTGCCGGTCCCGCCGCTGTAGTTGGCGGGATTCCAGTCCTCGTCGGCGATCACCGAAGAGGAGGTGCTGGTAAGGTCGGCTGTGCCGCCAGCCGTACCGCTGGTCTGATCCCAGGCATGGAAGGTGATGCCATCGGTGACGGCACCTGTCCAGCCAGCATCGGGCACGAAACGCACGGAAGTATTGGCATCAGTGGCGAGCAGCCGGGCGGCATTGCTATCCACCGCACCGAAGGCGGTCCAGTTACTGCCGCCGTCGGTACTGTATTCCCAAGTACCGTGGCTGTCGTCGACCGCGACCACTGCGATGCCTTCGACCGAACCGCTGTCGGCATCGGTGATCTGCCCGGAAATCAGGTCCGACACCAGCGTACCACCGTTCGAGAAATCATCTTCGTTGATGGTAGCCAGGTC
>JAGRGQ010000244.1 GCA_020445405.1 Gammaproteobacteria bacterium
GTCGCATCACTGGCGGCGAATGACTTCGTCCTCTAGCTCAGGCCTGTGGACTGAAGCTATGAAAAGTCATGACCGCGAATCGCTCCATCCTCATCACCGGCAGTTCATCCGGCATCGGCCATACCTGCGCACTGGGCATGAAGGCGCGCGGCTGGCGGGTGTTTGCCACGGCGCGCAGCAATGACGACCTGAAGCGGCTGGAGGCTGAGGGGCTGGAGGCGCTCTATCTCGACTATGCCGAGCGGGACTCCGTGGAGGCCTGCGCCGCCGAAGTATCGAAGCGCACCGGGGGGACGCTCGATGCGCTGTTCAACAACGGCGCCTATGGCCAGCCGGGTGCTGTGGAAGACCTGACCCGCGAGGTGCTGGAAGCGCAATTCGCCGCCAATTTCTTCGGCTGGCACCAACTGACCCGGGCCTGCATGCCGATGTTCCGCGCCAATGGCCGCGGCCGCATCGTGCAGTGCTCGTCGATCCTCGGCCTGGTGGCGCTCAAATGGCGCGGCGCCTACAATGCCAGCAAGTTTGCGCTTGAAGCCCTGACCGACACCATGCGCCTCGAACTGCGCGGCACCCAAATTCATCTGTCGCTGATCGAG
>JAGRGQ010000245.1 GCA_020445405.1 Gammaproteobacteria bacterium
CACAATTTCGAACTATAGAGCCCGGAAATTTAACTTAATGGCTTTAGAACAGAGGGATAATTTGCATGGTTGATAAAGAACCAGAATCATCAACTTCGAATTCACAAGCACCGATCTCCCATTTCGAAGACGCTCTATCCCAGATTCAGGAGTTCCTGAAAGAAGCACGAGTGGAAGAGCTTTCGCAACTGATCGAACAGTTTAAAGCCAGTGAAATCGCCAGCGCTATATCGGCGATGACGGTGGTCGATCGTCATCGTTTCTGGGAATTGGTACCCGAGCGACGGCAGGCAAAAGTACTTACTAAATTGGGCGAGCAGGTGCGCACCGAGCTGCTGGACTCTCTCAACCTGGAAGATGCTGTAGCTGCAACCATCGGTATGGACACACCCGACCTGGCGGACGTGATCGATGAGGTATCGGATGAGCTGCATGATGCAATTCTGAACTCGCTCGCCGCGGGGGATCGTGTGTTAGTGGAGAACCGGCTCTCCTACCCAGAGGAGTGTGCCGGCCGCCTGATGGAGAGGGAACTGCTGGCAATCCGCGCCGATAAGCGTCTGGATGTTATAAAAAGATATCTACGTCAGCGCGGATC
>JAGRGQ010000246.1 GCA_020445405.1 Gammaproteobacteria bacterium
TCAAAGGTGAAACATCGGTAACCAGGCGGCGGAGGAATCTTCCCCCGGGTCACCTTAAATTCGTAACTCTTGCCCCGTTTGCGATAACTTGCCACTGTCGTGCCCGAAAAAACTCGCGTCAGTTGCTATATCAGCATCAGATTGAGTGGCAATGCCACCCAATTACAGACATTGCTAACCAATCTCAGGCCTTTTGTCCCAGGTTTTTTCGTGATTTCAGAAGTGGAAAGGATCTTAGATAATCGCTTTTACTATTTGTTTTTTCTGCTGTTATTGGAGGCTGAGCCCGCAATCGAACCGAGGTACACGGCTTTGCAGTCAACTGCACTATTATATTTTTCAATAAGTTACGAGATATGCCACCCGGAATGCCACTCAGTTATAGGAATTATACTCATATTCATCTTGGAGCTGATGAAGCTAACAATATGGATTAAGACTGAAATTTGAGGCCGAGCCGGTGCATCTTATCCCACTGGGTCTTATGGCTGATAACCAGTCACTCAACCCAGGATCGTACTTTATCCGGGCCAGGGACACCCCCGCTATGCACCAGCTTCCCATCAACCACCACGCCGGGCGTTGACATGACGCCGTA
>JAGRGQ010000247.1 GCA_020445405.1 Gammaproteobacteria bacterium
ATCCTTCCCTATCCTATGTGTTTTCCGGGCTCTTTATCGGCCCGACCAGTCAGGCTCCTCGCATCGATGAAGCCCGTCATGATTCCTTGTACGAGCTGGAACTGGGATTTGCCCAGGTCCCTGCTCCCAACGTCGGGACACCACCACCTCCTTGGTTGGTCGATCGGATCTTTCGAAATTTGCTCATTGATGTCACGGGGAATACGCATCGGACGGAAATTTGTATCGACAAACTCTACTCTCCGGATGGCCCGACCGGCCGACTCGGACTGGTAGAATTCCGGGCCTTCGAAATGCCGCCCCACGAACGCATGAGTCTGGCTCAACAGGTTCTGCTCCTGGCCCTCGTTGCGCGTTTCTGGAAAACTCCGGACCAGGGAAACCTCGTTCGATGGGGAACCCAACTTCATGATCGTTTTATGCTACCCCACTTTCTCGCTCAGGATCTCCATGAAGTCATCCAGGATATGAATCGCGCCGGGTACGAACTGCAGGACGACTGGTTCGCGCCTCACCTGGAGTTCCGTTTTCCCCTCTTTGGTTCAATCAACTATGGCAGTCTGGTGATGGAAGTTCGGCAGGCTCTGGAACCCTGG
>JAGRGQ010000248.1 GCA_020445405.1 Gammaproteobacteria bacterium
CGCTGGTCGTGGACGCCGATGCACTGCATCTGCTGGCTGAGGCGCCGGTACGACGCGACGACTGGGTGCTCACACCACATCCCGGCGAAGCGGCCGCATTACTGGCGGTGTGCAGCGCCGAGATCCAGGGTCAGCGCCTGCAGAGCGCGCGGGACCTGCAGCATCGGTTCGGTGGCAGCGTGGTGTTGAAGGGGGCTGGCAGTGTGGTCGCCAGCACCGGCAGCACCCCGCCTGCGATCTGTAGCGACGGCAACCCCGGCATGGCCAGTGGTGGCATGGGGGACGCGCTGACCGGCGTGATTGCCGGACTGCTGGCACAGGGATTCGGGGTGCGCGATGCGGCCGAGGCCGGTGTCTGCCTGCACGCAGCGGCCGGTGACGTTGCGGCCGATATGGGCGGTGAGCGCGGTCTGCTCGCCGGCGATCTGATCAACTGCCTGCGCGGCCTGGTGAATCCCCGATGACAACGACTGCCGGTTGCCGCATCGAGCTGCCCGACGAATCCTCGCAGGAGATGCTGGGCGCGCGCCTCGCCGATGTCTGTGTGGCGCCGATGCTGATCTTCCTCGAGGGTGACCTGGGTGCTGGTAAGAC
>JAGRGQ010000249.1 GCA_020445405.1 Gammaproteobacteria bacterium
GGCCACAGCGCAGACTGTTATTCACAATCCCGCTGGTGTAGGGTTGCCAAAAAAATGCGCCGGCAACAGTATCCGCTCGCCGGGTGTGGAGAATAGAGTTTGCAATATGACCGATCAGATTTTCCTTGCTTCCCGCTCTCCGCGCAGGCGTGAACTACTGCACCAGATCGGTATACGCCACAGGCTGGTCGATGTTGCAGTAGACGAGTCGATCCGGCAGTGCGAAACACCGTCTGCATATGTGGTTCGGCTGGCGCTGGCCAAGGCCAGGGCGGGTGCTGCCAAGCTCGCCGCAGGCAACCGGCTGCCGGTGCTCGGCGCCGATACCGCGGTGGTTGCAGGCGGGGAACTGCTCGGTAAACCGGCTGACCGGGGCCAGGCACTGGCCATGCTGCGGCGACTCTCCGGGCAGACCCACGAGGTGCTGACAGCTGTGGCACTGGTGGCGGAGCAGACCGAGAGCAGACTCAGTTTGAGCCAGGTCAGCTTTCGCCGGATCGATCGTGCGGAAGCGGAAGCCTATTGGGACTCCGGCGACCCCGCCAATAAGGCGGGTGGGAATGCTATTCAGGGCGCCGGTGCAATATTTGTCTC
>JAGRGQ010000024.1:0-24322 GCA_020445405.1 Gammaproteobacteria bacterium
CAGATAGTTATCTGAAATGAATTGGCGGAGAGGGAGGGATTCGAACCCTCGGTACGCTATTAACGTACACACACTTTCCAGGCGTGCTCCTTAAACCACTCGGACACCTCTCCCGATTTTGGAGGCGCAAGGGTATACCAGAACGCGTGGCGGCGCAATTGCCGGCAGTCATGGATCGGTCTCTTCGGGATCTGCCCGGCGGGCCATGGTTTCGCGTTGTATTTTCCTGTTTCGTGGGTCCCGGTTTGGAGAAAGCAGCTGGATGACGTGATGTTTCCCGAGCATAAGGCGATTACGCCGCCTTTCGCGGGATTCCCGCGTGGCAACGCCTGCAGGCAGGCCGCGGTTAACGCTGTTCGATCAGAAGCACGCCGAAAACAAGCGCGAAAGCGACGATCTCGGCGAGCGTGAGCCACCAGATCCAGCGTGTGATGCGCCGCGCCGTGGGCTTCATCTTCAGCCACAGATGGGTCATGTACCAGCGCCAGGGGGGGAACCACGACCATCGCTTCCAGGCGTGGAAATATTTGTGCAGGTCACGACCCCACTGCGGCAGACTGCGGTCCACCTCGCCCACGCGCGCCTTGCGTTCGTCCTCGGACAGACCCGAGTAGTCGTCGGTGATGCGCAGCTGCGATGTCGTGGTATCTCCGGGCTCCACGGTAAAGGTTGTGGAGCGCTTCAGTCCGCCGGTATAGGTGATCAGCAACCCCTGCTGCCCGGGATCCAGCGTCATTGCGAGCTCAAGTTCCCGGTCGTTGCTCAGGTTGCGGCCCACGCACCTGGCCTGGCGTTCGCCCTGCCGGATCCACTGCCCGATTTCCAGCAGCGAGTTGATCCGGAACAGGGTCTCGGGATCCTCGAGCCACTGCCGCAGTTCGTCGGCGCCGAAGGGCGCCGGGATGGTGACCCAGGCGCAGTCTTCCGAGGGCGCTTCGCTCACTGTGCCGGCGCCGGCGCGATGACCAGCGGCAGCGCCAGGCCGCGTACCAGGATTTCGAGTTCCATGCGGGATCGCAACCCCTCGGTTCCCTTGGGGCGGGGAGCCCCAATGACGACGATGTCGTGCGATCCCTCGCCCGCGGCCTCGAGCAGGCAATGCGCCGGTTTGCCGACGCGAAACTCGAAATGATAACGCAGGCCCCGGCCTTCGACGTCCGCCTGCAGCCGTTGGCGGGCCTCGTCGATCTCCCTGCCGAGCTGGCCTTCCAGATATTTTCCGAACCGGTCCTGGGTCACCGCATTGTTGAGCCAGTCGTCCCCGAGCATGCCTTTCCACAGGTCCGGCACCACGTAAAGGTGGTGCAGGCTGCCTCCGGCTTCACACAGCGTCAGCGCAAGCCGTTCGGCGGCGCGGGCGCCGGGCGTGTCGTGGCTGGCGACCAGAATGTTTTTGAACTGCATTGTATATAACTGCGTAATGAAGGCCGGGCGCCACCTGAGCAGGCGCCCGGCCGGTCAACGGATCACCCCACGAACAGATAGACGCCGGCCGCTATCAGCAGGGCACATACGAGTGCCACGAAATCCTCGCGCCTGTCGCTCGCGAAGATCGATAGTGCCGAGCCCCGGTGGAATTTGACGCCCTTCTCTTCCTGCAGGTCGATGTCTTGGCTGTGAGAGTCAGTCATTTCGGCTCCTCCTTGTTAAATGGTTTCGTGGACAAACAACAGGATCACGATCAGCGAGAGTACCGCCTTGGCCGTACCCACCACGCCGCCGATAACCAGTGGCTGGCCACCCGCCTGCTTGATGGACGCCAGCGTGATCTGCATACCCAGACCGGTCAGGCCGAAGGCGAACAGCAGTGTGATCCAGTCCCTGAAAGCCGCGATTTTCTTCGACGTGTGGCGAACCGCCTTGTGCGCGCCCTTCAGGACGCCGTTGGCATCTTTGGAGAGAAGCTTGGTGTTGACCACGCCGCGGAGCGTGTCGTCGTCATCGATGCTCATCACCTTTTTGTTGTCGATGAGGCGCTGCAGCGCGTCGCGTTGATCGTTGCGCTGCAGGCTGCCGATCTCGGCCTGCAGCGTGGCAACCTGATCGCTCTTCAGCATCTTCTCTGCCTTGATGTTGTTATCGAAATATTTGCCCTTGTAGTGCTGCTTCGGGGCGAAAACGCCGGTGGACGACAGCGCGAACATCAGGATGAAGCCGATGACGAACATCGGGAACTTCTCGAACACCACGCGGCCTATGTTCACCTTCTCGGCCCCGGCTTCACGCCGCACGTACCACACCGCGAGCCAAAGCACGATGATGGGCAGGAAAAGCACGCGGGTGATGTTGAAGATCTCGGCCACCTTCAGCGTCTCGATGCCGTTGGGCTGAAAAGCGAGGGCCGCGCCAGCCACCTGTGCGGAGTTGAGGATGCCGGTGCCGGCCCAGGCGCCGAACTGCACCGGACCCATGCCGAACAGATGGCCGACGACCGGGAACAGGAACATGCAGCCCACGCCCCACAGCAGGATGGTGCCTATGGTGTAGGCAATCTCGGTGGATTTGGCGTTGACCACCGGGCTCGCGGCGACGGTGGCCGATACGCCGCACACGCCCATGCCCGCCGACAACACCCCGCCCATCGAGTTGGGGATGTTGCGCCGGCGTCCCATCCACAGCACCAGACCGACGGAGCCCAGCACGAAGAAACCGATCAGGACCACCGAGAGACGGCCCAGGTTCGCCAGCTCGGCCAGGCTGTACAGGGTGCCCAGCAGGATGACGCCGGTCTTCAGTCCCAGGCGGGACATGCGCACGCCGTTCTCGGCCCACAACGGTATCTTGAAGACGTTGACCACGACGATGCCCGCCAGGATGCCGAGGACCACGTAGTTCAGGCCGAGTACATCGTGGAGATGTTTATCCCCCATCACCGGCCCCATCGCCTTGCTCATGACAGCGACCCAGGGGGCCACATACCAGCGGATGACCATCGCGATCACCAGGATGAACAGCACCCCGCCCACCGTGGATGCGTAATAGTCGAGATGGCCTTCGCGGTGGGTGCCTACGAGGTACCAGATGCCGGCCACCACGCCGATGATCCCCGCCACGTACGAGGTGTTGATCATCTCGGCTGTCTTCTTGCCGATACCGAGGTATTCGACGAGCCCCGCCTGCAGGCCCATTTGAAGGGTCACCGCAATCAACAGGAAGACGACTCCCAGTATCAGCGGTGCCGGGTTCTTCTTGGTATAGACCATTTGCTCTTTCTCCTCTCTTCGCTTGAATTGTTTTCCCTGTTTTATTTCCGGCTTCCCTTCACTCTTTTAATGACGCTCTTCTTTCCAGATTATTCCCTAAGCGAGCAGGGGAATTCCCGGTGTACAGAAAATATTGTTCAAAAACCACAATTTTGCAATGTATTTGATACAGCTGTGCCGGCGGCAGCTGACATCTGCAGCCGGATCAGGCAGGGTGCCTGTGGACCAGCGTGACTCTTTTACAGGCGGGAAGCGGGCAAGTTTCCGTACGGATCTTCACGGCAGGCTGTGGATTCGCGTATATTTGCCCGTCGCGTTTATCCCTGGTTGGAGTTTCGAGATGTCGGGAAGTATCAAATCTGCACAAAAGTCGGCAAAACCTGATCTGGCTTCCCGGGCGGACCGGCACCGGCTGTACGAGCTGTCGGTACAGTATGCCGCCTCGGAGATCGAGTTTGTCGACGCCGCCTTCAGGACGCTGCGGGGGCGGCGCGCGACGCTGCTGCGGGAAGATTTCTGCGGTACCGCCAATGTCAGCTGCGAATGGGTGCGGCAGCGCAACGGCAACCGCGCCATCGGCGTCGATATCGACCCCGAGGTACTGCGCTGGGGAGAGGAGCACAACCTCGCAAAACTTTCACCGTCCCAGCGCCAGCGCATCGAGTTGCGCTGCGAAAACGTGCTCAAGACCCCGGGCCAAGCGCCCGACATCGTGCTGGCGATGAACTTCAGCTACTGGCTGTTCAAGGAGCGCAAGTCGTTGCAGCGCTATTTCCGCCGGGTGCGGGAATCGCTGGCCGAAGGCGGCATTCTGTTTCTCGATGCCTACGGCGGCTACGACTCTTTCAGGGAGATAGTCGAGGAGCGCAGGATCGAGGAGGAAGGGGGGTTCACCTACGTCTGGGAACAGGAGAAGTACGAACCGGTCAGCGGTACGCTGATCTGCCACATTCATTTCGAATTTCCCGACGGTTCGCGTCTGGAACGGGCTTTCAGCTACGACTGGCGCCTGTGGACGCTGCCCGAGATCCGTGAGCTGCTGGCGGAGGCGGGATTCAGCAGAACCACGGTCTACTGGCAGGGCTGGGACGAGGATGGGGAAGCCGATGGCGACTTCAAGCCGGTGACCGAAGGCGAATCGGATGCCGGATGGATCTGCTACCTTTCGGCGGAGAAGTGATCCGGCGGCGCCAGTTCCAATACCTCCGCCGTCCCGTCGGCAATCCGCCAGCGCAGATCGAAGTCGTACAACCGTATGCCGTAGACCCGCTGCTCCCGTCCCGCCTTGATATAGGCCGGTCGCGGGTCGGTTTCGAGCAGCGCTGATATCATCTCCTTCAGCGTTTCGCCATCCGGGCGCGCCGCCAGCTGCTGCAACGCTTTGGCCGAGAATTGGACCCTGAAGCAGGCACCCGGCGCCGCGGCGGCAAATCCGGACACCGCGTCGGGGACGCTGTCCACGTAGGCGATGTAGGGCTTGATATCCAGCACCGGCGTGCCGTCCACCAGATCGAGCCCGGCAATCTCCAGTATCACCCCGCCCTTATCGGTGACGATGCGCTCCAGCCGCACCACCGAAAGTCCGATCGGGTTTGGCCGGAACGGCGAACGGCTGGCGAAGACGCCGACGCGGCGGTTGCCGCCGAGACGCGGCGGCCTGACGCTGGGCTGCCAGCGGCCATGCGGCGAGCGGTCGAAAATGAACTCGATCCAGATATGCGAGCAGTGCTCCAGTCCGGCAAACGCCTCGACGCAAGCATAGGGCGGCAGCAGCTCCACGCTCCCCCTGGCCTGGGGCACCAGACCGGGCTGGCGCGGCACCCCGAACTTCTCTTTATACGGGGAGTGCACGATGCCGATGGTGTCGAACTCGATTTTCATTCTGTTTCGTGGCAAGAGACGGCGCGAACGTCTACTACTATAGCTATTGCGGGTGGGAGTCAAATTGCGAAAAGGTACCGCTCCGCCGCAACCGCCGGAGGCGGTGGCCCGTTTTCGGTTTTACCCGATTGTCATTGCCGCGTATCCTTACCCGCTCCCACGACAACGGCTGCAGCTGATGAGCTACCACTGGATCCGACAACTCCACATCGCCACGGTGGCATTCAGCATCGCATTCTTCACGCTGCGCTACTACTGGATGCTGATCCACTCGCAGCGGGAGAATCAGCGCTGGGTGCGCCTGCTCTCCGTTGCCAATGACACCGTCCTGCTCTTTGCCGGCATCGCGCTGGCACTGTTGACCCGGCAGTACCCGCTGGCGGCACCCTGGCTCAGCGCCAAACTGGTGGGCCTGCTGGCGTATATCGTGCTCGGAACGCTGGCGCTGAAACGGGCCAGAACGCGGCCCGTGCGCATCCTGACCGGCCTGCTGGCACTGGTCAGCGCCGGCTACATCGTCAGCGTTGCGCTGACCCGCACTCCCACCCCGTGGGTGATTCTAACCTTCTAATTCCTTTTAATATTCGTGATCCGCTAAGATTTAGACAACTGATCTGCGGCATGCCGAATGCCGGCCAGTGCGGATACAATAGACGCTGTTCGGAAACGGTGATTCCGTGAGACGGGCGGATGACGGCATGCGGGTGCCTGAGGTATTTTCCGGATCCCCCGGCCTCCGCCGGGGCGACCGGTCTCTGATATGCGCGTGTCTCCGGTCAGAGGCGGCCGGGGTAAATTTGCTGCACCGCTTGCGGGGGATGGCGAAGGATGGATGAGTCACTCAAACGGTTGTTGGACGCGGAGATGCGCGCGGAGACCATTGCGCGCCAGGCGGAGGAGTCGCGGGAGCAGCTGATCCAGAGCGCGCTGTTCGAAGCCAGGGCGGAAGAGAACCGTTTTGAAGCGAGGATTCCGGAGCTTTACGCGGCGTTTCTGGAAAAGGCGGAAGCGCGCGCCGGGCAGACCATCAGTGAGATGAAACGGCGCTACGACGAGCGCCACACCCAGCTGCGCGACATGGCCGAGGCGCGTGAAGAGGAGGCGCTGTCGGCGGCTTTTGCGATGCTGATCGACCCGGATGCCGACGGTTGAAACAGCCACTGCCATGACCATCCCCGCCTCCGACACCTACCTCAAGACCCGCGCTGCGGTCATGGCCAGGCGGCTGCTCTCGCGGGCGCTGCTGGAGCACATGGCGCTATCCCCGCTGGAGGCTCTGAGCCGTGATTTCGGGCTCGACGCCATTCTCGAAAGTTCGCTCTCCCAAGCCGCGCGCAACAGGCTGGCGGAGCAGGCGCTGATACATGCATTGATGCGGGATTTGAGCGTGCTGCTGAGGCCGCTGGACGGCAATGCGCGCAACATCCTGATCCACTGGAGCCGGAAGTTCGAACTCTACAACCTGAAAGCACTGATCCGCGGTAAGCTGCATGGGCTCCCGTTCGACCAGATCAAGCGCAATCTCTACGACCTGCCGCCGCTGATCAGCCTGCCCCACGACCGTCTGCTCAGAACCGAGAGCATCCAGGAGCTGCTGCGCAGTCTGGAGCAGGGAGCGTTCGCCGATATTGCGCTGCAGGCGCGCCAGGTGTACGAGGAGAAGAACGAGCCTTTTTCGCTGGACGCGGCGATCGATCGCAGCTACTACACCGGTATGCTGCGGCGCATTCACCGGGTGGAGCCCGGGGATCGCAAACCGCTGCAGCGGCTGGTCGGCACGCTGGTCGACCAGCAGAACCTGGTCTGGCTACTGCGCTACCGATTCAGCTACTGCCTGTCGCCGTCCGAAACCTACTATCTGTTGATCCCTTTCGGACGACGGTTGCAGCGGGAGCAGCTGAAGATGCTGGTCAATCTGGACCGGTTCGAGCAGATCATCGAGCATCTGCCCAACGCATTGAGATCGGCCATGCAGGATGTCAAAGAGCTGCTGGGGGTGGAGCAGCGGCTCGCGGCAGAGACCGCGGTGCAGGCACACAAGTGTCTCCGCTTCAGCCAGTCGGCGGTGACCCGCTCGCTCGCCTATCTGCTGCTGCGGGAGATGGATCTGAAGAAAATCCATGCGCTGGTACAGGGCAGGGTACTCTCGCTGAGCGACCCGTTGATCCGTATCGCGCTGGATATGGACCAGGACAGCCCGGGCGTGGCGCGCAGCATGGTGGGCGAACGTGTTTAGTCCGCAGCCAATGAAGCATGTACTGCTCCAGGTGCTGACCGAGGACCTGCCCCAGGTGTCGCTGATTCTGGCCGATCTGGCGCTGTTCAGTCCCGACTACCGTCCGCACTGCACGGCGCACTTCCCGCTGGTGCCGGGAGAACGCTTCCGCGAACTCCATGCGCAGGCCAGCAGCCGGCTGCAGAAGATCTCGCGGCATATTCCTCTGGCGCCGCTGGCGAGTCCCGGCGAGCTCCGTGTCATCAGCGAGGCGGAGCTGGAGGAGACCAACAGCTGGCTGGGAGAAGTGTGGGAGCGCTGCTCCAGATTCGAGGAGAGTCTGCGCCGCCTGGACGATGAGAGACAGATGATCTCGCAGCTGGAGCAGGCGCTGGAGAATTTTGGCGAACTCAATATCGACCTGGGACTGCTCCGGCGAGAGCGGCTGTATCTCGATATCCTCGTCGGCATGGTGCCGCGCGCCAATGTCAGCCGCCTGAAAGAGGCGGTCGCGCTGGCCGACTATCTGCTGTTCGATTACATGCAGCTCAGGGAGAGCGCCCATGTCATCGTTGTCGGCCTCAAAGGGGAGCGCGAGCGGGAGCTGCGTTCGGTGCTCGGCACCGCCGGTTTCCGCGCACTGTCCGTCCCGCCGGAGCTGCAGCACGAACCGGAGCGGGTGCGCGCCGAACTCAACCGGCGCCGGCTGAATCTGGGACAGCAGCTGCAGCACGAGACGGCGGAGATCCTGGCCTGCCAAAACGAACTGGGCGGGCGGCTCGAGCAGTCGCGCAGCGCGCTGATCATGGCTGAACCATACGCCAGCATCGACACCGCGGCGCGCAGCGCCGGCTACCTTTCGATTGTCTCCGGCTGGATTCCGGCACGCGATATCGAGCGTATCCGGCGTGCGCTGGAGGGGGCGCTGGCCAATCCGTTCCTGCTCGATGCCCGCGACCCCACCGCCGAAGAGCGTCCGCTGGTGCCCAGTTACATGCCGGACAACCGTCTGCTCGCACCCTTCTCCGCACTGGTCAAGCAGTATGGTCTGCCGCGCTACGGCGAGGTGGACCCGACCGCTATATTCGCGCTCACCTTTGTGTTGATGTTCGGTATGATGTTCGGCGATGTCGGGCACGGCGCGACCATCGCGCTGGTCGCCTGGCTGGCACGCCGCAAACTCGGGAGTTTTACGCTCTTCGCGGTTTCGATCGGCATCTCAGCCGCGCTGTTCGGACTGCTCTACGGCAGCGTATTCGGCTACGAATACCTGATCGACGCGCTCTGGATAGCACCGATGTCCGACCCGGTCTACATGCTCTCCATGGCGCTCAGGTGGGGTATCGCCTTCCTCGTCATGATCAGTTTCATCGCCATCTACAACCGCGTCATCCAGGGTGAACTGATGCGCGCCCTGTTCGACAGCAACGGGCTGGTCGGCGCGTCGCTCTACCTGAGCGTGCTGTACGGCATCTACCGCTACCACGTCACGGGCGGGCTCAGCAGTGCCGCGATACTGATCAGCATACTGGCGCTGCTGATGCTGTTCGGTTACCAGCTGGTCAAGTCGCACGCCCCTCCCGGCGAACGCATACTGGTGGCGTTTATCGAAACGTTCGAGACCCTCACCGGCTATGTTTCCAACACGCTTTCGTTTCTGCGTGTGGCCGCATTCAGCCTCAATCACGTGGCGCTGGCGATCGCCATTTTCGCACTGGCGGACATGATGGCGAGTATCCAGGCCCACGTCGTCATGGTGATCTGCGGTAATCTCTTCATCCTGGTGCTGGAGGGGGCGATCGTCGCCATTCAGGCACTTCGGCTGGAGTATTTCGAGGGCTTCTCGCGCTTCTATTCGGGCGACGGACTGGAGTTCCGACCGCTGCGGCTGAACCTGGGCGGCGGCGCATGAAGTACCGAATTGAACGGATCCGCGCGGGAACGGCGCGGCTTCCCCACCCAACCTCAACAAGGAGCAGAGCATGTATTGGCTTATCATAATGATGACTTTGGGCATCATCGGGGTCATCGCAACCGGTTTCTACCTCTCCTGTTGTCCGCACCGGGGCAGGCGCGCGGTACGCTGGTTCAAACCCGCCGTCCGCACCAATCTGGCGCTGTTCGCCGCCGCCCAGGCGGCCCTGATTTTCGTCGGCGCGCAGGATGTGATGGCGGCGACCGAAGCTGCCGGCGCCACCGGTATCTCCATCGGACTGGGGCTTGCCATTATCGGCGTCGGTATTCCGACCGCGTTCAGCACCATCGCCGCGGGGATCGCGGTGGGCACCATCGGCGCCGCTTCGCTGGCGGTGCTGGTCGAAAAGCCGGAAATCTTCGGCCGCACGCTGGTCTATCTCGGTCTGGCCGAAGGCATTGCCATCTACGGGCTGGTCATAAGTATTCTGCTGCTGGACAAGCTATGAGGGCGGATACGGCGTCCGACGCCGCAGCCGGCGGCAATACACGCATGCTCTTTCTGGGCGATGCGGCGCTGACCGACGGTTTTCAGCTGATCGGTTTCGAGACCTGGGCCGACCCCACCGCCGAGGAGCTGGACAAGGTACTCGAGGAGCTGCTGGAGAGCAGGCGCAACGCCTTCATCATCCTCGACACCCGGCTGCTGGAAACCGGCTCGCCGGTGCTGGAGCGGGTACGCAGCGAAGCCCGCCGCATCCTGATCGCCGGCGTACCGCCGCTGAACGATCCAGACGGATTTCGTTGCGGCATCGACCAACAGGTCGACTCGCTGCTGGGCAGCGGCAAACCGAAGGGCGGGAACTGACTGTGGATCAGGTCAACGAACTGGAACTCGCCATTCTGGAGCGGGCCAACCGGATGGCGAACGAATGCCGGGAGCGCGCCGAACACAGCCGCGACAACATCCTGCACGATGCCGGCGAGCGCATCCGCCTGCGCGAGGAGCGCGAGGTGCTGCTGGCAAAAGCGAAGTCGGAGCGCGCCTACCGGCGCATCGTGCAGGCTCACGAACTGCAGCTGCAGAAGGAGATGGACCATCTGCGCTGGAATCTGGTGGAGGGGGTCAGGGAGCAGCTTGCGCAGCGCATGCGCAGTTTTGCACAACAGGAGCGGGAGCAGTACAGGCAACTGCTGCAGAAACTGCTGGTTAGCGGCGCGCAGGCGATCGAGCGGGACGCCCTGGTAGCCGAGGTGAACCGGCGGGATCTGGATTGGCTGCAGCCGATCTGGGGTGATTTTTCCGCAGCTGCAGCGGCCGGAAAGCGCATCGCGCTCGCCAGCGTCCCGATCCACACGCTGGGCGGTATCCTGATACGCAGCGAGGATAACCGCATCCGCGTGGACAACACTTTCGAGGGACGCATGGAACGGCTGGGACGCCAACTGCATCAGACCATCATCGAGCGGCTGCTGCCCAATGGCGCCCAGAGTTGACCATGAATGAGAATGCCAGACGCGGCGTAGTTCGCGAGATCAACGGTCCCATCGTCACCATCCGCCTGCCCGGCGTCCGCAACGGCGAGCAGGTCAGAATCGGCCTGCTGGGACTGGTCGGCGAAGCCATTGCCCTGAACGGCGACGAGGCGGTGATTCAGGTGTACGAGTCGACCGAGGGGGTTCGCCCCGGCGAACCGGTGGAGGGACTGGGCCGGCCGCTCTCGGTGGAGCTGGGACCCGGACTGCTGGGCGGGATATTCGACGGTGTTCAGCGCCCGCTCAAGGAGATATTTCTCAGCGCCGGCGATCACATACCGAGGGGGCTGGCACTGCCGGCACTGAACCGGGAAAAATCCTGGCATTTCGTGCCCGACACCGCACTCAAATCGGGCGCCGAACTGCTGCCGGGTTCCCGACTCGGCCGGGTGCAGGAGACCGAAAGCATCGAACACCGGGTTCTGCTGCCGCCCGAGCGTGGCGGCACACTGCTGGAACTGGCACCCGAGGGGGACTACCGCCTGGATGATCCGATCGGCCGGATTCGCGGTGCGGACGGGGTCAGCCACAAATTGAAGCTCTACCACCACTGGCCGGTGCGCATTCCCCGCCCCTACCTCCGGCGCGATAACAGTATCGAGCCGCTGATTACCGGACAGCGCATCATGGACACGTTCTTCCCGCTGATCAAAGGGGGCAAAGCGGCCGTGCCCGGCCCGTTCGGCGCCGGCAAGACCGTGGTGCAGCATCAGATTGCGCGCTGGTCCAACGCCGACATCGTCATCTTCGTCGGCTGCGGCGAGCGCGGCAACGAATTGGTCGATGTACTCGAAACCTTTCCGCAACTGCAGGATCCACACAACGGCCGCAGCCTGATGGAGCGCACACTGCTGGTGGCCAACACCTCCAACATGCCGGTGGTGGCGCGGGAAGCGTCGATCTACGTCGGCATGACCGTCGCCGAGTACTACCGTGATCAGGGTTACGATGTGGTGCTGCAGGCCGACTCCACCAGCCGCTGGGCGGAAGCGCTGCGCGAAGTCTCCGGCCGCCTCGGCCAGATGCCGGTGGAGGATGGCTACCCGGCCTATCTGGCGTCGCGCCTGGCGGCGGTGTACGAACGCGCAGGCCGGGTTGAGATCCGGGGCGGCGGCAACGGCTCGGTCACGCTGATTGGCAGCGTCTCCCCGCCGGGCGGGGATTTTTCCGAGCCGGTGACCGCGCATACCAAGGAGATCATCCAGACCTTCTGGGCACTCTCCAAGGAGCTGGCCGACGCCAGGCACTACCCCGCCATCGACTGGGTCAACAGCTTCTCCGGACATATCCGGGTGGCGGCGGACTGGTGGCACCGGAAGGTGGGCGGCAAATGGGAGCAGCGCCGCGCCAAGGCGCTGGCGCTGTTGGCGCAGGACGTGGAACTCTCGCGCATCGTCAACCTGGTGGGTCCCGAAGCGCTCTCCGACGCCCAGCGCTGGGAACTGGAGGGCGCAGCACTGATCAAGGAAGGGGTGCTGCAGCAGAGCGCGCTGGACCCGATCGACACCTTCTCTTCACCCGAAAAACAGTATCTGCTGTTGAAAATGATGCTGCTCATCTACCAGAAGGGGGCTGATCTGATCGATCTGGGGGTGCCGGTGCAGGAGTTGATGGAGCTACCCATGCTGGCCAAGGCGAGGCGGGTAAAACAGCTCTACAACAGTGAACAGACGGAAAAGCTGCGGGAGCTGAACGAAGAGTTCATCCAGGCTTTCGAGGATGTCAGGATGGAGTACGCCAAATTCAAGGAGCACCGCCAGTGAGCGCCAGAGAGTACCGCACCGTCCGCTCCGCCCGGGGCGGGTTGCTGGTGGTCGATGGGGTGCCCGACATCGCTTTCGGCGATCGCGTTCTGATACGTGATCACCGCGACCGCAAACGCAACGGACAGGTGATCCGCAGCGCCGAGAACAGTGTTCTGATCCAGGTATACGAGGGGACCGACGATATCGATCTGGAGAGCACCTGGGTCCGTTTTCTCGACCAGCCGCTGGAGATCAGCCTTTCGCCGGAGCTGCTGGGACGGGTGTTCAACGGCATCGGCGAACCCCGGGACGAACGGCCGCCCATCGTCTCCAACATCCGGCGCAACGTAAACGGTTCCGCCATCAACCCGGCGGCACGGACCTATCCGCGTAAATTCATCCAGACCGGCGTCTCCACCATAGACGGGCTCAACTCGCTGGTGCGGGGCCAGAAGCTGCCCATCTTCTCCGGTTCGGGTCTGCCCCATAACCGGCTCACCGCCCAGATCGTGCGTCAGGCCGGACTGGTGGACGAGGAGAGCAGTTTTTCCATCGTATTCGCAGCCATGGGCGTCTCCCACACGGATGCCCGCTTTTTCGAGGAGGAGTTCGCCTCCTCCGGCGTGCTGGGAAACGTCGTGATGTTCATCAATCTGGCGGACGACCCGCCGGTGGAGCGGCTGGCCGTGCCCAGAGTGGCGCTCACCGCAGCCGAATATCTGGCGTTCGACCGGGACCGGCACGTACTGGTCGTGCTCACCGACATGACCAACTATGCGGAGGCGCTGCGCGAAGTGGCAACCGCCAAGGGCGACGTCCCGTCGCGCAAGGGCTACCCGGGCTACCTCTATTCCGATCTGGCCGAGATTTACGAACGCTCCGGACGTATCCGGGACCGTCACGGTTCCATCACCCTGCTGCCCGTGGTCACGATGCCTTCGGACGATATCACCCACCCGATCCCGGACCTGACCGGCTATATCACCGAAGGGCAGATCGTGCTCAGCCGCGAGCTGCACAACCAGGGTATCTACCCGCCGGTGCACATCCTGCCTTCGCTGTCGCGGCTGATGAAGGATGGCATCGGCAGGGACGACACGCGCGAGGATCACCCCAGAGTGGCGAGCCAGCTATACGCGCTCTATGCACGCGCGCTGGAGACACGCAACCTCGCCTCCATCGTGGGGGCGGATGAACTCTCCGCGCAGGACCGCGGCTATCTCGCCTTTGCCGAAGCATTCGACCGCCGTTTCGTCAGCCAGGAGGAGGATGAGGACCGCTCCATCATCGAAACGCTCAACCTGGCCTGGGATCTGCTCCGCATGTTCCCCAAGGAGTCGCTGACCCGGGTCAACGAAGCCGATCTGACGAAGTATCACCACAGCGGAAAGGATTGACCGGCCAGCCATGAATCAACAGCGTATCAAGGCGCCGCCGACTAAAAACACCCTGCTGAGCCTGAAAAAGCAGGTGCGTTTTCTGCAGGATGGTCATGCGCTGCTGGAGCGCAAACGCGAACTGCTGACCCGGCTGATCTATCAGCATATCGACGAGTACCGGGCGCAGCGCGAGCTGGCGCGCAACGCGATCAAGCAGGCCTACCACTGGATGAGCATATCCTACCTGCGCATGGGCAGCCGTTCCCTGCACCAGGCGGGACTGGGGATAAAGCCGAGTGTCGAAATCGATATTATTCCCAAACACAGCCTCGGCGTTGAGTTCCCGGCCATCAACGCCCGTGAGCTGCCGCTGCAGCCGATGGGGCTGCTGGGCACCGACACCAGCTTCGACGAAACCCGGAAACAGCTGACCGCGGCCGCTATACAGCTGGCTCGCCTGGGGGAGGCGGAGATGGCACTCGGCCGGCTCATGGCGGAGCAGCGCAAGGCCCGGAAACGGGTCAATGCGCTGAAGTACAATATCATTCCGAAGTACCTCAACACCATTCGCTACATTGAATCGGTACTGGAAGAGGAGGAACGCAACGTGCTGTTTCAGATCAAACTGCTCCGAGAGAGATAATCCGGACTAGCCCGCGTCAGCCACCGGGATCCGGAATGCCGGCGCAGTCCGGCAAAGGCCGCACCCATCTCCCCTGGGAACCGGCACTCCACGCACCGCAGCGGTTCGCTGGTTGGCCGATCATCCACAAAAGCGTAGCCGTAGCTGTAGTCACAGGAGGACCGGTCGGCCTACACAGCCAGATTGGTGCAATAACCGGCTGGTACAGCGTGAAAATCAAGCGCCACACCCAATTCTGACAGTAACCTCAAGAATGAACTGTGCTATCTCCGCTTTTTAGATCGGACCGTTGACTGCTGCGGATTGGCATCCTGGGTTGTTGACCGCTGGCGATGAATGCGGAGTGCATATGATTATGCTTGACTATATTAGAATATTCTTATATTTTTATACTTATCTGAGCAATACTGCTCGCATAACTTTACTAACCAAACTTTCAGGAGTCACTATCATGAACAAGATCATTAAGATCGCTGCCGCTTCCGCGCTTATCGCCGCTTCCGCCTCCGCATCGGCGTGGTGGGGCAATCCGGTTTCCAGCTTCACCGACGAGTTTTTTGGCGACGGTGCGGCCGATGGCAACTTCAGCATGAACATAAACGCCAGCGCCAACACCCGCGCCTACGGACGCGGTTACGGTCATAACCGTTACTACGACGGTCCATACGCCTATGCCCCGTATGCCCCGTATGCTTATGGCCCCAATGCATACCCCTATGCGCCGGTTGCACCCGAGGCGCCAGTGGCGCAGACCCCCGCCGACAAGTAAGTACAGTCCGGCCGGTCAAAGCGACCGGTCGTGCCCAAACCAGCCGCGCCGGGAGCGACAGCCCCGGTGCGGTTTTTTTTTGCTGGCAATTTAATGCACCGCGACCACGTGCACCCGCACCGTCATTTCCGGCCTCTCCGGTAGAGCGGACTTTCAACGTTCGGCGCGGCCGTATATGCTTGTCCGGCGGAGGCCGGAATCGCGTATGCGCCGCTGTTTGACTCTACCATCAATATATTAAGAACAAATGAACTCAAACCCCCCAAAGGAGGGAAGTATGGCGAAAAAGTTTTACGGGCCGTCGGAGCTGGACGAAGGTGTCCCCAAAGAGATCGTCGAAAAGGTGATCAACTCGAACCCGAAACGTCTGATAGGTCCTCAGTATCCCTATGAAAAGAAACTGGATACGGATGAGTACGAGCGCCAGAAGGCGGAGCTGCAGGTGGAGCTGCTGAAGCTGCAGAGATGGGTCGGGGATACCGGCCAACGCATCGTGATGATCTTCGAGGGGAGGGATGCCGGAGGCAAGGGTGGAACGATCAAACGGTTCATGGAGCACATGAATCCAAGACAGGCGCATGTGATTGCATTGACGATTCCCAGCGTCAGGGAGCAGGGGCAGTGGTATTTCCAGCGTTATGTCAACACTCTTCCCACCAAGGGCGAAATGGCGCTCTACGACCGCTCCTGGTACAACCGCGGCGTGGTTGAGCCGGTGATGGGATTCTGCACGCCGGAGCAGCATGAGCTGTTTCTGAAACAGGCGCCGATATTTGAAAAAATGTTGGTCGAAGACGGCATCATCCTGTACAAATTCTGGTTCTCTGTAAGCAGGGAGGAGCAGTTCCGCCGCTTCAAGTCGCGCGAAATGGACGAACTCAAACAGTGGAAACTGAGCCCGGTCGATCAGGACGGATTGAAGCGCTGGGATGAGTTTACCGAAGCGAAAAACATGATGTTCGCCAAGACTGACGTCGAGTGGGCACCCTGGACGGTGATACGCTCCGATGGCAAGAAACGGGCTCGTCTCAATTGCATGCGATTCGTTCTGAACAGTCTGCCGTACGAGGGCAAGAACGAAAAGGTTGCGGTCCCGCCGGACCCCAAGATCGTGGGCAGTGTCCGGGAAATGTACAACTACACTTAGCCGGACTTGGATCCAATCGCCATGGCGGTTTTGCGGAGGATGGAAGGCATTTTAATCCGCCATCAGGCGATTGATGCGGCGCTCCGCACCTGGGCTGCCGCCGCTTTTACCGCCGGCCCCCCGCTGCGCTCCCGGTAGTCCTCCGACCGGCGGGAAGCGTGGCCGCTTCCAATGGCAACGCCGCTGCGGAGCGAAAGCGGCAGCCGGTCAGTAGAGACCTCGGGATCGTTCGGGTTGCAGAATCGACATCGGGAGCGAGGCCGGTCCGCCTGTTCGTTCAACCCGGCAGTTCACAAAACAACAGAGCGGCCCGCCGATCTGGGCAGGCTTAGGCGCGCCGGGGTGAGGACTGATCCGCGTTAAGTGTGGACTACTCGAAAACTTCTGGCGTACGTTTTACTTTACGTTTTTTTCTTTCCAGATTACGGCCGGATTCGTCATAATCGAAATTCCGCCGCTCGCCACCGCTCTTTCGCTGTGCGCGATTCCGATGATGCAGAAAGGGCTCCCACTCTTCCAGATCATCATCGATTTCATGCTCAAACTTTCTGTTCAAGGCACTTCTCCTAAACGCTCCTTTGCAATGAGTTAAATTCAATATTGGCAAAAAATCAAAAAAATTAAGTCTTTTTTTGATTTTTTGCCTGCATGAATCACTCCCGCTCGTCGATCCATGCCTGCTGCACCGCCTCCAGGATTCTCTCGCCGCAATGCGCGGGATCGTCGTCGAACTCGGACAGATCCATGATCCAATTGCGGAGATCCACGAAATTGACCGACATCGGATCGACGTCGGGTCTGCTCTCATCCAATGCAATGGCGATATCCAGAACGTCCGTCCATTTCAGACTCATCTGTCAACTCCGGATTTCAGTGGTTCTCGGACACCATGTTGATGGTGTATTTGGGAATTTCAATCACCAGGTCCGTATCGCCCACCAGCGCCTGACAGCTGAGGCGCGATTCGGGTTCCAGACCCCAGGCCTTGTCCAGCAGATCCTCCTCATTCTCTTCCGCCTCAGCCAGCGAATCGAATCCTTCTCTGACGATCACGTGACAGGTGGTACAGGCGCAGGATTTCTCGCAGGCGTGCTCGATCTCGATGCCATTGGCCAGCGCCGCATCGCAAATGCTGGTGCCCGGTTCGGCATCGATTACCGCACCTTCGGGACAAATCTCTTCATGGGGTAGGAAAATAATCTGGGTCATGACTGCGGTCTGGTTATCGTGTTCAGGATCCCTCTCCACCTGCGTGGAGCAGGATGATTTGCATCATCTGCGGTGCTACTCGAACTCGCCCACGCTATGCCCCTGCATCGCGTTGCGGACGCTTCTGTTCATGCGTCGTTCGACGTAAAACTCACACTGCTTTTCTAGCGCTTCGACTTGCGACTTGATCTTTTGCGGATCGTCCAGCCGTGCAAT
This sequence comes from Gammaproteobacteria bacterium, assembly GCA_020445405.1. Taxonomy (GTDB): domain Bacteria; phylum Pseudomonadota; class Gammaproteobacteria; order Chromatiales; family Chromatiaceae; genus HKST-UBA178. The sequence continues at coordinate 17,858 of JAGRGQ010000024.1, forward strand.
CTCCACCAATCTGGAGAGCGCCGTGTCGATGCCTGCCCGTTCCCGAGCGTCCAGCAGCTCATCTCCATCGTACGCCAGTGCGGCACTGAGCGCCTCAATTACGCGTTGTGCCTCCACCTGCTGTTCGCGCAGCTGCCGCGCCGCCAGATCCTCCCGGGCATTCTCCATCGAGTCGCGCAGCATCGTCCCGATCTCCTCGTCGGTAAGACCGTAAGAGGGCTTGATCTCAACGCTGGCATTGACGCCGGTACTCTCTTCCCTTGCCTCGACATTCAGCAGGCCGTCCGCGTCGACCGAGAATGTTACCCGGATACGCGCCGCACCCGCCACCATCGGCGGTATTCCGCGCAGTTCGAAACGGGCAAGGGAACGGCAGTCACTGACCAGTTCGCGTTCGCCCTGGAGTACATGCACCGCCATTGCGGTCTGGCCGTCCTTGAAAGTGGTGAACTCCTGGGCGCGGGCCACCGGGATGGTGGTATTGCGCGGAATGATCTTCTCAACCAGCCCGCCCATCGTCTCTATGCCCAGGGAGAGCGGGTTGACGTCAAGCAGCAGCATCTCGTCGTCCGGCTTATTGCCCACCAGCACATCCGCCTGCAGCGCTGCGCCTATGGCCACCACCCGATCCGGATCGATCTCCGCCAGTGCCGGTGTATTGAAAAACCCGGATACGAGTTCACGCACCAGTGGTACGCGGGTGGAGCCGCCCACCAGCACCACGTCGGCTATCTCCTCAGCGGTCAGACCGGCATCGCGCAGTGCGCGGCGACAGGTGACCAGGGTTTTGCGCACCAGCGGTTCTATCAGCTCGTTGAACTGCTGCCTGCTCATCTCTCCCTGCCACTGTCCGCCGTCAGCCAACTCGATTTCCAGGCTGGCCTTTTCGGACTGCGTCAGCGCCTCCTTGGCCGCGCAGGCATCGCGCATCAGGCGGCGCTGCATGCTGTGATCGACATCATCGGATATCCCGGCCTGCTGCATGATCCAGCGCGCCAGTTCGCGGTCGAAATCGTCCCCGCCAAGGGCGGAGTCTCCACCGGTGGACAACACTTCGAACACGCCGCGATTGAGGCGCAGTATCGAGATATCGAAAGTGCCTCCGCCTAGATCGTAAATGGCGTGAACGCCATCGGAGCCGGCATCCAGACCGTACGCCACAGCAGCGGCTGTAGGCTCGTTCAGCAGTCGCAGCACCCTGATACCCGCCAGTCTGGCGGCATCCTTTGTCGCCTGCCGCTGCGCATCGTCGAAATAGGCCGGCACTGTGATCACAGCGCCCTCCAACGGACCGCCCAGTGTCTCCTCTGCGCGTTGCGCCAGCACCCTGAGGATCTCCGCCGAGACTTCAACCGGACTGCGCTCGCCCTGCACCGTCTGTATGCGCGGGACCGATGTTTCCTGGCGGGTGAAGCGATAACGCATCAGGCTGCCCAGGGATTGCACTTCATCGATACTGTGGCCTAGCATGCGCTTGACCGAAACGATGGTGTTCAGCGGATCGCTGACTGCCGCGGAACGGGCATCATGGCCGACGATGATCCCGGCATCGGTGTATCGCACCACGGAGGGCAGCAGGTGCCTCCCGCGTTCATCGGGCAGTGTCTCCGCGCGGCCGCTGCGCACGCTGGCGACCAGGGAATTGGTGGTGCCCAGATCGATGCCCGCCGCCAGCCGATGCTGGTGCGGCGCCTTGGACTGACCGGGTTCCGAAAGTTGTAGCAGGGCCATGGGTAACCTACCGGTTTCCTAGAGGGCTTCGTCGAGCTCGGCTTCGAGCGACTCGGCATCCTGGCGGAGTTTCTGCAAAAACTGCATTTTACGCAGAATCTCCCTCGCCGCCTCCAACTGCTCGGGAGTGGGTGTTTCAAACTGAACCGCCATCTGGCCCACCATGCTGGAGATGCGCCGGTTAATGTTCGTCCGAAGATCGGCGATGGCAGCATAGGGTTCGGGTTTGGCGCGCGACGCTTCCAGCTCCTCGCGCAGCTCCAACTGCTCCATCAGGAACGCGCTGTCCCGCGTGGTCTCCTGCCGCGCTTCCATCTCGATCCCGTTGAGTGAGAGCATATAGCGGGCTCGCTCGATCGGATCCTTCAGTGTGTGGTAGGCCTCGTTTATCCGGATCGACCCCTGCATTGAAAGGCGCTTCTCCTGCTCGGACGCATTGGCAAAGCGGTCGGGATGCACCACGCGTTGCAACTCGCGGTAGCGCTCCGCCAGTTGAACCTTGTCGATGATATAACCGACGGGCAAACCAAATAGCTCAAAGTAGTTCTTCGAGAAGTCCAGCATGGGAACTAGCGGGGTTCAGTCAAAAAAGGAGAACTAAGGGGGTGCTCAGACGTTGAAGCTCTCGCCGCAACCGCACGCATCCTTCACATTGGGATTATTGAATTTGAAGCCTTCGTTTAAACCCTCTTTGGTATAATCCAGCTCAGTACCATCCAGGTAAATCAGGCTTTTCGGGTCGACCAGCACCTTGACGCCGTGATCCTCGAACACCTGGTCATCCTCATCCTGCTGGTCCGCGAACTCCAGTACATAGGCCATGCCGGAACAACCTGAAGTTCTCACGCCCAGCCTGATGCCCATGCCTGCGCCGCGGCTTTCGATGAAACGCTTGACATGATTTGCCGCCGCTTCGGTTAAAGTTATCGACATATCTCAACTCCCTATCGCGCGGCCAGTGATGCCGGCCGCTCTGATATCACACCTGTATTATCTATTCTGCTTGGAGGTAAAATCCTCCACCGCCGCCCGTATTGCGTCTTCGGCCAGCACCGAACAGTGCACCTTGACTGGGGGCAACGCCAACTCCTCAGCGATGTCGGTGTTTTTTATCTGCTGCGCCTCTTCCAGTGTTTTGCCCTTGACCCACTCGGTCAGGAGACTGCTCGATGCAATAGCTGAACCGCAACCGTAGGTCTTGAACTTGGCATCCTCGATAACCCCGTTTTCGTTAACCTGTATCTGCAGCCGCATGACATCGCCGCAAGCCGGGGCGCCCACCATGCCGGTACCGACATTCTTCGCCTCCTTGTCCAGCATCCCGACGTTGCGCGGGTTTTCGTAATGATCCAGGACCTTATCGCTGTATGCCATGTTCTAGATTCTCCAACTCTACTGTGGTCGGTCTCGTGTTCAGACCGGTCACGCTATTGTTTACCGACAAAGACCGGCGCCTGCGGGATGCGGCGGCCGGGTGTTGTTTCAGTGGGCCGCCCACTGTACCGACTTCAGATCCACGCCCTCCTTGAACATGTCCCATAGCGGTGAGAGTTCGCGCAGCCGCAGAACCTGCCTGCGAACCAGCTCGATAACATAGTCGATCTCCTCCTCGGTGGTAAAGCGACCGATGGTGAAGCGTATCGAGCTGTGCGCCAGCTCATCCTCCCGTCCCAGCGCCCGCAGCACATAGCTGGGCTCCAGGCTGGACGAGGTGCAGGCAGATCCGGAGGAAACGGCAATCTCCTTCAATGCCATGATCAGAGACTCCCCTTCTACATAGGCGAAGCTGACATTGAGATTGCCGGCAACCCGCTGTTCCAGAGCGCCGTTCAGGTAGACCTCCTCCATATCGCTGAGACCCGTCCACAACCGGTTTCGCAGTCCGAGAATGCGCGCGTTGTCCCGGTCCATCTCATCCCGTGCAATACGGAAAGCCTCGCCCATCCCGACGATCTGATGCGTGGCGAGCGTGCCGGAACGCATGCCGCGTTCGTGGCCGCCGCCATGCATCTGCGCCTCCAGCCGGACCCTGGGTTTGCGCCGCACATAGAGCGCGCCTATTCCTTTCGGGCCATAGATCTTGTGCGCCGACAAAGATATCAGATCGATCTTCATCGCTGCGGTATCGATGGGCACCTTGCCGGCGCTCTGGGCAGCATCCACATGCAGCAGGATCTGCCGCGCGCGTGTCAGCTCACCTATGGCCGCGATGTCCTGAATCACGCCGATCTCATTATTGACATGCATGATGGATACCAGAATGGTATCGTCACGCAATGCCGCCTCGAGTTTTTTCAGATCGATCAGACCGTTCGGCTCAGGGTTCAGATAGGTGACGTCGAAACCTTCCCGCTCCAACTGGCGGCAGGTGTCGAGCACTGCTTTGTGCTCGGTTTTGCAGGTGACGATGTGCTTGCCCCGTTTACGGTAGAACTGAGCCACGCCCTTTATCGCCAGATTGTCGGATTCCGTTGCGCCGGAAGTCCAGACGATCTCTTTGGGATCGGCGTTTAACAGTGCCGCCACATTACTCCTCGCCGCTTCCACCGCGTCGTCCGCATCCCAGCCGAACTGATGGGAACGGGACGCAGGATTGCCGAATTTTCCTTCCGGGGTGAGGTAGCTGCACATCACCTCCGCCACCCGGGGGTCTACCGGCGTGGTTGCCGAGTAGTCCATGTAAATCGGTAATTTCATCGTCACTCCAGCAATAATTTCGTTCTATCCAGTGATCGGGTGCTATGGCTCAGGCCTGCGCCGATGACTCAAGCGACCCGAGTTTGACCTCGTGGTTCTGCATGCCGTCCTGCCGTTCGGCGACCTGCCTGACTCCGCGCTGGGACATCAGATCGTGCAGACTGATCTTTGTCAGGTAATCGTGGATGCGGTCGCTCAGATCGTGCCACAGATCGTGAGTGAGGCAGCGCTCGTTGCCCTGGCAGTTGTGGCCGCCGCCGCAACGGGTGGTATCGACCGACTCGTCAACCGCCGAAATCACTTCCGCCACGTGAATCTGTTTGACGCCTTTTGCCAGCACATACCCGCCCCCCGGTCCGCGCACACTTCGCACCAGGGTGTTTTTCCGCAGTCTGGCGAACAGCTGCTCCAAATAAGACAACGATATACCCTGGCGTTCGGCGATGTCCGCAAGCGTTATGGGGCCTTTTCCGTCGTGCAACGCCAGATCCAGCATGGCGGTCACCGCGTACCGGCCTTTGGTAGTCAATCTCACTCAGGCTACTCCCGAATTTTTTCGTTTCGGCACTATATAATACCTGACTAATATGGTCAAGTATTATTCATTCGGGTGTAGTGTTTTTGGCGCCGCGTTCATGGTCGCTGGAGTGGATGCGCAGCAACTCTTCAGCCGTGGAGGCGATCTCGCAGGAGTCCAGCGTCGGCAGTTCCAGGTCGGGCTGCTCCTCGGAGAGCTTGCGCAGGCTTTTGCACATATCTTCCATGCGCTTGTCCATCACGTGGATGTGGTCGAGCATGCAGTTGATAGCGTGCGCCACCGGGTCGGGGGCATCCGCGGTGACGCCATAGGCGTCGAACCCCATCTTCTTTGCGATCTTCTCGCGGTGAACGCCATTGACCTCATCCACCGGCTCCACCAGTCTTCCCGGGACGCCCACCACGGTGGTGCCCGGAGGGACCGCCTTGACCACCACCGCATTGGAGCCGATGCGCGCACCGGATCCTATTTCTATCGGCCCAAGCACCTTGGCACCGGCCCCGACAACCACATCGCTGCCGAGAGTCGGGTGGCGCTTCCCCTTCTGCCAGCTGGTGCCGCCCAGCGTCACACCGTGATACAGTGTGCACCCGTCGCCGATCACCGCGGTCTCGCCGATCACCACACCCATACCGTGGTCGATGAAGAAGCGCCGCCCTATGGTGGCGCCGGGATGGATCTCAATTCCGGTAATCCAGCGACCGAATGTCGAGATCGCCCTGGCCAGCCAGAGCAGACCGTTATTCCAGAACCAGTGACTGAGCCGGTAAATCAGTAACGCGTGCAATCCGGGATAGGTGGTTAGTATCTCAAAAGCATTGCGCGCCGCCGGGTCTCTTTCAAACACACAATCGATATCTTCTTTGAGTCGCGCGAACATGCGTTAACGGGCCCCTGCCCAGTTTTCCGAATTTCAGAGTATTCTACTCGATTAATAGTATAACTTCCCCCCCGGGGAAGTGTTCTCTCAAACATTTTCCACCAGCGGAGACGATGGCCGCCGAAGCCCGGAAAATCAATCGCGGCGCATCGATTTTCTGCCCTGAGCGGCGCTCAGAAGACCACGCAGAATATTAATTTCATCGCGATCCGGCCTGGCGCGCAGGAAAAGACGCCGCAGGCGCCGCTGCAGCTTGACCGACTGGTTGGGGTTGGAAAAACCGATATCCTGCATTGTCTGCCGCAGATGGGTGAAGAAACCCTCCATGATATCCGCCGATACCGGATCCCGCCGCTCCCCTTCCCCTTCAATCGCCTGCGTCTGACGGGCCGCCGGTCCGGTGACGTACAGTTCATAGCCGATGATCTGAACCGCCTGGGAGAGATTGAGAGAGGGAAAATCCGGATTGGCCGGTATATGCACCAGATAGTGGCAGCGATCCAGTTCAGCGTTGGAGAGTCCCGAACTCTCGCGTCCGAAAAGCAGCGCCACGTCGGCGTCTTCCCGGCACTCCTCCAGCACTCTTGCCGCGCACGCCCGCGGCTCCAGCAGGGGCCAA
>JAGRGQ010000024.1:24420-53592 GCA_020445405.1 Gammaproteobacteria bacterium
ACCGACGCTGCGCAGACGGGCACTGGCTCCGACCACCAGCGTGCATCCCCGGATCGCCTGCTCGAGCGTATCGCACACCAGTGCTTCCGCCAGCAGATCGCCGGCACCCGCCGCCCGCGCAGTCGCCTCCGCGCTGGGGAAGCTTTTGGGCTTCACCAGCACCAGCCGCTGCAGGCACATATTCTTCATGGCGCGGGCCACCGCCCCGATATTGCCGGGATGAGTTGTGCCGATCAGCACGATTCGGATTCTGCGCAACATAAAGGCCTGCTTCTGACCGGCTTCACCGGCCCCAAAGATAACATCTGATTGCGCGGGATTCTCATTGAAGAGAACTAAAAATAAAGGCGTCCCAGGACCGAAATTATCCCCGCATGCGGAGACGCCACCGTCACAACCGGTTATACTTGCGTCCCGGAGATGCCAGAGCGGAGGCACCGCAGGGGTTGGCGGATTCCGGTATCATCCCATCTTTCGGCTAAAGCTTCTATTCGCATGCACCCAACCATCAACATCGCTACACGCGCCGCCCGCAGTGCCGGCAACCTGCTGCTGCGCTACTTCGACCGGGTCGATACGCTCACGATCGATTCCAAAGGGTTGAACGACTTTGTCACCGAAGTTGACCGCGCCTCGGAACAGGTCATCATCGAACTGTTGCGCAAAACCTATCCCGGCCACGCAATCCGGGCTGAGGAGAGCGGTTACAAAGGCGGTGGAAGCGATTACGAGTGGATTATCGATCCCCTCGACGGCACCACCAACTATCTCCATGGCTTCCCCCAGTTCTCCATCTCGATCGCGCTGAAACACAAAGGGGTGCTTGAACAGGCGCTGGTCTACGATCCGATGCGCGAAGAGATGTTTACCGCAACCCGCGGCGAAGGGGCGCAGCTGAATGACCGGCGCATCCGGGTCACTAGTCGCAAAGGGCTTCAGGGCGCCCTGCTCGGAACCGGTTTCCCCTATCGCGAACAGGCGCATCTGGATGCTTATCTGGGCATGTTCAAATCCTTCGTCAAGGAGACTGCGGGGCTACGCCGTCCGGGCTCCGCGGCGCTCGATCTGGCCTACGTCGCGGCGGGTCGTGTGGACGGATTCTGGGAACTGGGGCTTGCGCAATGGGACATCGCCGCCGGGGCGCTGCTGGTGAAGGAGGCGGGTGGAGTGGTCTCCGATTTCAACGGCGGCGAACGCTATCTGGAGAGCGGCAACGTGATTGCAGGCGGGCTGAAAGTGCATAAACTGATGCTGAAGATGATCCAGCCCCACCTTAGCGACCATCTGCGCTTCTGATCACATTTCCGCGATTCCCCACCTCAAGATTTTTAATGCCCGAACGCTAATTCGTCTGAAACCCACTTGGAGCATCGAGCGGAAAAGGCACGACAGGATTACGGCAGATGGCAGATAATAATGAAAAGACACCCACTCAGGTAAGCGATCGTGCTCTGGAGATGGTGATGCGCGACGTGCTGGATGGCATGCTGGAACTGTCGCTGGAATCAGCCTACGCATCCAGCTGCGCAGAGTTTGAAATCATCGAGATAACACCGGAGAACAACAGGTGCCGGAAAACGCATCCCGGGATGGATTCAGTGCGGAAAAGCCACCCCGAACAGGCCGACATTCTCCCGTTCCCACTGCTGCGCAAGGCCGCCTGCTGATCAGACCTGGCTGCCGTCGCTGGCAATATCGGCGCCCTCCTTCTTGGTGGGCATCAGGTCGACCTTGCTGACGCCCAGCATCAACACGGCCGTGCTCGCAACGTAAATAGACGAGTAGGTGCCGATAAAGATGCCGACGATCAGCGCCAGCGCAAACCCGTGAATGATCTCCCCCCCGAACACAAACAGCGCAATCAGCACCAGCAATGTCGTCCCGGAGGTTACCAATGTACGCGAAAGCGTCTGATTGAGGGAGCTGTTGATGATCTGCTCGGGGCTTCCCTTGCGTATCTTGCGGAAGTTCTCCCGAATTCTGTCAAACACCACAATCGTGTCATTGAGCGAATAGCCGATCACGGCCAGTATCGCCGCCAGCACTGTCAGATCGAACTCTATCTGCAACAGCGAGAACAGACCGACGGTGATCACAACGTCGTGAATCAGCGCGATCACCGAGCCCAGCGCGAAGCGGTACTCGAAGCGCAACGCCACGTAGATCAGGATGCCGATCAATACATACAGCATCGCCAGACCACCGTCCTCGGTCAGCTCATCGCCCACCTGAGGGCCGACAAACTCCACCCGGCGCAGCTCGGCAGTGCCGTCCGCTGCATGGTTCAACTCGGCAAACGCCTTACTGCTTAGCTTGGCGCTGTCTTCATCCGCACTCGGCGCGAGCCGCACCAGGATATCTTTCGGTGTGCCGAAATGCTGGACCGTGGCGCCACTGAAACCAGCCTCGGCGAGCACCGACCGCACCTTGGACAACTCCACCGCCTGCGTATAACCGACCTCTACCAGGGTGCCGCCGGTAAAGTCGATGCCCAGACTGAGCCCACGCACCAGAAAAGAGAGCAGTGAAATTACGATGAGCGTAATGGAGAAGATCAAAGCCAACTTTCGTTTGGCCATGAAATTTATATTTCTGGAGTCCAGGATGCGCATGAGTTTCTCTAGTTAATCAGTCTTATCCAGCTGGTTTCTCAGATCGCCAGCTTTTCCAGCCGGCGTCCGCCGTAAACCAGATTGATCACGGCGCGTGTGCCCAAAATGGCGGTGAACATGGAGGTCAGAATCCCGATGAAGAGGGTTACCGCGAATCCCTTGATCGGTCCGGTTCCGAACGAGAACAGCACCACGGCTGCGATCAGCGTTGTGACGTTGGCGTCGACAATGGTGGAGAGCGCCTTTTCATATCCTGCGTGGATACTCGCCTGAGGGGTATTGCCAATGCCTATCTCCTCACGGATACGCTCGAATATCAGTACGTTGGCGTCCACCGCCATACCGACGGTGAGCACGATGCCGGCAATACCCGGCAGCGTCAGCGTCGCCTGCAGCATGGAGAGCACCGCAACGATAAGCACCAGATTCAGCATCAGGGCCATATTCGCAACCAGGCCGAATACCCGGTAGGAGACCGCCATAAAAACCATGACCAGCACCAGTCCGATGATAACCGATCGAAATCCCTGATTGATATTGTCCTGCCCAAGCGAGGGTCCGATGGTGCGCTCCTCGACGATCTCGATCGGCGCTGCCAGCGCGCCGGCACGCAGCAGCAGTGCCAGATCGTGTGCTTCCGCCGGACTGTCGAGGCCGGTGGTCTGAAAACGGCGGCCGAAAGGTTCCAGAATGTTGGCGACGCTGATCACCTCCTGCACCGGGATTTTCCGCGTCACCTTCTGGCCGTCCACCATCTTTGACTCGGTTCGCGTCTCGATAAAGACCACCGCCATGGGCTTGCCCACGTTCTCCGTGGTCACGTTGCGCATGCGGCGTGCGCCTGGCCCATCCAGGCTGACGAATACCGCGGGCTGATTCGAACGCTGATCGAAACCGGAAGAGGCGTCGGTGATCTGATTGCCGGTTACGATCACGCGCTTCTTGAGCAGAATCGGCCTGCCGTCCCGGGTGTGGTAAAGTTTCGAACCGACCGGCACCCTGCCTTCAACCGCATCTTCCACATTGTGCTCCGTATCCTCCAGCCGATACTCCAGCGTAGCTGTAGCACCGAGCAGGTCCTTCAGCCTGGCCGGATCCTGGGCGCCGGGCAGCTGCACCACGATCCGGCGCTCTCCCTGCTGTTGGATAATAGGTTCGGATACACCAAGTGCGTTTACGCGATTGCGCAGTGTGGTGATATTCTGATCCAGCGCGAATTTGCGCGTGGTCTGCTTTTCGTTGTTGGACATGCGCGCTTCCAGCTGGAAATCGCCATCCGCGTCCACCGACTCGAGCAGCAGATTACGAAATTCATCCTCTATCTTCGCAATTGCCTGCTCGCGCACGCCGGCATCCTTGAAGCTGATGACCACCACATCCCGCTGCAGAGATACCGTGGTGTAGCGTAATTTCTCATCGCGCAACAGCGTCCGGATATCGCCGGAGTAGCGCTCCAGCGCCTGTTCCACCGCCGCATCCATGTCGACATCGATCAGCACGTGAATGCCGCCGCGCAGATCGAGGCCCAGATACATCGGTAACGCGCCGATCGAGCGCAGCCAGCCCGGTACATCGGAGGAGAGCGTCAGGGCAAGCGTGTAGTCGCCGCCAAGCAGTGTTTCCAGGGAATCCTTGGCCCGCAACTGGGTATCGGAATCACTGAATCTGAGCAGCAGACTGTTGCTGCCGGAATCCAGCGATTTAATCTTTATCCCGGCCTTGTCGAGCGCGTCCCGCACCTTCATTTCGGTTGCCGAGTCCAGCTCGGCCCGGCGACTCCCGGTTATTTCCAACGCCGGATCCTGGGCGAAAATGTTCGGCAGGGCATAGATCAGGCTGACCAGCACGACGATGCCGACCAGAATATTCTTCCATAAGGGGTATCGATTCATTGAAGTATACGGCTCGGCAGGTTCTTGAGCAGGTTGCTGGCGTCCACCGAAGTTCGCGAGAACCGCTGCATCGGAGTCCCGCCGCCTTCGATTGTATTATCCCGCTGCAGAGTCTTAAAGTTCCTTCAGCGTTCCTTTGGGCATTACCGCGGATACCGCGCTGCGGCGGAATTTCACCAGCGTCCCTTCCGCTATCTCGAGCTTGATGAAATTCTCATCCAGATCGCTGATTTTACCCATCATACCCCCTTCGGTCTGGACCTCATCCCCTTTCGCCAGCGCCTCAACCAGCTTCTTGTGCTCCTTTTGCCGCTTCATCTGCGGACGGATCATTAAAAAATAGAGCATGATGATCAGGCCGACAGGGAGTATCAGACCTTCCAGTCCGGGTCCGGAGGCCGCACCGGAGGCCGCCTGGGCCGTTGCGTCAGAAATAAAAAAGCTCATCGTATTCCACCTGGCGTAAGATAATCGGTTGCGAAAGTCGGGCCGCCGCGGGGAGCCGCCCCTTCCATTCGAGCGCTGCATTATGCCACATATATCCAGCTTTAAAAATTGATACTCGCTGCCGCGCCCGGCACGCCGAACCCATTCCGCAGTTCAGCTACCGCCGGCATCTCCCTGCGGCGTTCTCGAACGCTGAAAATCCCGCACGAAACTTTCGAACCTGCCCGCATCGATCGCGGCCCTGATATCCCGCATCAGGCTGTGATAATAGTACAGGTTGTGAATTGTGTTGAGACGGGCGCCGAGTATCTCGTTACACCGCGAAAGGTGACGCAGATAGGCGCGACTGTAGTTTTTGCAGGTGTAGCAGCCACAGTGCGGATCCAGAGGGGACGTGTCTTCGGTGTGGACCGCATTCCTGATGCGAACCACACCCTGATGAGTGAACAGATGGCCATTGCGCGCGTTGCGCGTTGGCATGACGCAATCGAACATGTCAATGCCGCGGGCAACCGCGGCCACTATATCCTCGGGCGTGCCGACCCCCATCAGGTAACGCGGATGTCCGCGCGGCAGACGGGTGGAGAGAAAATCCAGAATCCGCCAGCGCGCTTCACCAGGCTCTCCCACTGACAGTCCGCCAACCGCATAACCATCGAATCCAATATCCTGCAGTCCTTCCAGGGATTGTTCGCGCAGCGCTTCAAATACACCGCCCTGGACAATGCCGAACAGCGCCGACCGATTACTGCCGTGCGCCGCCTTGCTGCGCTCCGCCCAGCGCAGAGAGAGTTCCATCGACCGCTGCGCCGCCACTTCGGTCACCGGATATGGCGTGCACTCATCGAATACCATGACAACATCGGAGCCAAGATCGCGCTGCACCTGCATCGACTCCTCGGGCCCCATAAAGATGCGGCGGCCATCGATGGGTGAGCGGAAATGCACCCCCTGCTCGGAGATTTTCCGCGTCGCCCCCAGGCTGAAAACCTGAAAACCGCCCGAATCGGTCAATATCGGGCGCTGCCAGTGGCAGAAATCGTGCAGGTCGCCGTGCGCCTTGATCACTTGCGTGCCCGGCCGCAGCATCAGATGAAATGTGTTCCCCAGAATCATTTCCGCCCCCAGCTCCTGCAGCTCCTCCGGGGTCATTGCCTTGACTGTGCCGTAGGTGCCCACAGGCATGAATGCCGGCGTCTCCACGCTGCCGCGGGAAAAAATCAGGCGTCCACGGCGCGCCTGGCCATCCTGCTTGAGTCGTTCAAATTTCATTTCTGAGCGTCTTTTTCCTAAAACACAGTTGACAACAAGGAAAGAATATAAGAAAATGCCCATGTACTGAATCTTCAGTACACACTCCTCCATCCTCCTTTGGTGGATCTTTGCGCGGCTCCTTCAGCCGCGCTTTTTTTTTTGCGCGGTGTTCAGCACCTCCGGGTCAGGAACATGGCATCACCGTAGCTGAAAAAGCGGTATCGTTCAGCGACCGCATGCCGGTAGGCCGCCATAATCCGCTCGTGGCCGGAAAACGCGGCGACCAGCATCAGCAGCGTGGATTCAGGCAGATGGAAATTGGTGATCATCGCATCAACGCATCGGAAGCTGTATCCGGGATGGATAAACAACCGCGTATCCCCACGAAACGGCATTAACTCCCCCGACATCGCTGCACTCTCCAGACTGCGCACAGTGGTTGTCCCCACCGCCACCACCCGCCCGCCACGGGCGCGGGTACGCCGGACGCTGCTGCAGGTCTCCTCGCCCACCTCGAGATACTCCTTGTGCATGACATGATCCTCCAGCCGTTCCGCCCTCACCGGTTGAAATGTAGCGGCGCCGACATGCAGCGTGACACGGGCGGATGCGACCCCTTTGGCCGCCAGCCGATCCAGCATCTGTTGGTCGAAGTGGAGCCCCGCCGTCGGCGCCGCCACCGCGCCGGGGCGTTCGGCATAGACTGTCTGATATCGTTCCAGGTCCAGCTGCTGGTCGGTTCTGTTGATATATGGCGGAAGCGGTATGTGACCACACTGATTCATCAGCGCCAGCAGGTCGGTCCCGCCGGAGATCAGTTCGAACAGCGCGTCGTAGCGGGCCGCGACCTGCAGCGTGCCGCCGCCCTCCAGGTCGATAAGCGTTCCCGGACGGGGTGACTTACTCGCTTTGACATGCGCCAGCGCACGCCGCGAATCGAGCAGACGCTCGACGAGAATCTCCACCCTGCCCCCTGTGACGGCTTTACTGCCGTACAACCGGGCAGGGATAACCCGGGTGTCATTGAACACCAGCAGGTCGCCGGCATTGAGCAGTTCGGGCAGATCTTCAAACCGGCGATCCCTGATAGTACCGCCCGCGCCTTCCAGTTCGAGCAGGCGGCTGTCGCCGCGCCGTGCCGGTGGAAACTGGGCTATCAGCGAAGCGGGAAGTTCGTAATGGAAATCGGAGCGTTGCATCGGGACGCGATGTTACCATAACGTTTGCGCCTTCCCCGGAAAAGGCTATACTACGGCTCTTTCGCATTCGGGACCGGATGCCTGCCGGGTTCCGGCGCTGCGGCAAAAGCCGGTTGCGCCCGCGGTATCGTGCAACCTATCCCATGCCGAGATGCTGTCGACGCTTACCCTGGCTAGGTGGTGGAACTGGTATACACACAGCACTCAAAATGCTGCGCCCCCGGGCATGCGGGTTCGACTCCCGCCCTAGCTACCACTCCCGAACCGCATCCGCGGCAGCACCGAACAGATTGATCCGGTTCAGATCGGCGCCGGTGCACGCCAATGATGTTCCTGATTACCTGCTGAAACGCCGCGCTGAGCAGGGGCGGGGAAATACGGCTGCGTTCCAGCCGCACTGCGCGCCAGCCGGGCCCCGCCGTCTGCGGCAGGGTTGCAGTTTCGGCCGGTAGTACCTGACCGGCCCGGTGGAGCGGCCTCTGCCCGATACGGCCTTCTGAATGAAACAGCCGCGCGGCAACGGCAGTCAGGCGGCTCTTTTTCCCTTTTTGCCGCTTCCGGAGGCATCGGCAAAGATCGCCTTGAATTCCATCCGGCTCTGCCCGCCCGCGAAAACCTCGAAGCAGCTGTAAAAATCCTTGCGCGCTTCCTGCTGGCGGCGCAGCAAACCATCCACCAGCATACCCATGGCCAGCAGCGTATCGGCCGGTACCTCAGCCTCTTTCACCATCTGGTGAGCAAACTCCCGCAACTTGTTGGCCTGCACCTCGGCATCCTGAAATGCACCCAGATTGTCCAGCAGCGCCTTTAACGCCTTGATCAACGGCTGGATCCGTGCCTCGGGGTAAAGGCTCTGGAAAAACTCAATCAGATACCTGAGCTTCTTACAGCTTTTTCTCAGTTCATGAAACGCTGTCGCGGGCGAAGCGTCGTTAATCCCTGCCCGCTCGGCCAACACGCGTTTATAGATTCGGTATATCCTTTTACTGGCAACCTGTTTTACCGGCAGATCCGCGGCCGGAGTACCTTCGGACCCGACGGAAGAGTCATTGAGAAAACGACGCCATGCGTCGATAAACATCTGGAACTCTTTGGATTTGAGCTTGTTCACCATGCTGCGGTAAGCACTTTTCCGGTGGGCAACAAGAAACTTCTGCAACGGATCCAGATCCGCCTGAAAGCGTGCCGGGAGACTGGAACGATAGCAGTCGTAGTCGAGCAGGTAGACGTCCAGGTCCCGGCTCGGCCCGGTAACCTGTCCGATCCAGGCCAGTCGGGGATTGAATGCAGCCACCGCTTCCTGGCTGAACACACCCTTGATCTGGGTCAGTGCGGAGCGCGCCCGCCGTACCGCAACCCGCAGGTCGTGTAGAAATTCGGAATCCAGATTGGCGAGTGTTCCCGGTAGGTTCCGCTCCACGGTGTCCAGCAGGTGCAGATGAATCCGCCTTGCGGCCGACCCCGCACGCTCTTCAGCCGCAAACTGAAAATTCAGCTTGGATGAATAATCGGCGGGTATTCTACCTGTCGCAGCCAACGCCGCCTGCAGCAGGCCTTCGCTGCAGGGCTTCAGCCCCATATTCTGTTCCAGGATTTTTTTCACCCGCTTAAGGATGGCGTTGTATCCTCTCACCGGCAAAAGCCCCAGTCGCTGCTGCAGTTCCCGGTACTCTCCGCCACCCGGCGCCCGGCTGGCGCACGACTCGACGGAATATCTGAGCACCGTTTTCTGCTCTTCGTCGAGCACTTTGAACAGCCGCACCCTGCCTTTAATCTCGACCTGCGGAATGAGCGCACGCATTTCGAGCAGCCGGGACAGTATGTCGCGCATTGCACCCTGCGGCAGATCACTGGCGAACTTCGGCGTGCCGCGGCCAAGCAAAAGCGTCTCCGCAGGATCCGCGCGCTCATCCGTTTTCCAGACCAGTGCCTTCTTGCGGCCTTCCGGTTTGCTGTAGAGGACGCCGCCGCCCAAAAAGAGCCGCCAGTCGAAACTGTCGTAATAGATCCGGCTGTGCGCTATTTCCGCTTCGCTTGTTATCTGAAACTGCTCCGACAGTGCCTTGAGCGCGACATCCGCAACGGCGGCGTCGGGCAGGCAGTACTGATAGGGAGGGGTGAACATGGCACCTCGCTTCATTATTTGGTGGCAGCCGGCGCGAGCCGGAAACCCGTTTATCGATCTATAATGGCAGATTAGTTGAATTATTCCAGTCGACAAACCCGGACCGACCTCCGTTTCCGGAGCCGCTTTTACAACCGGGGCCGCTGCCGATTGACCCGTTTGCCGGGGCCGGGAAATCGCCCGGCTGGCACGTCATACTCAAGCTTCCAGACTTTTTGATCCGATTTCGTAAACGTCCCGGGAGACCGAATCCACCGCCAGCACGCGTTGCAACTGCTCCCGCATCAGTTTTTGCCGCAGCCCGTCATAGCGCCGCCAGCGGGCCATGAGCCGCAGCATGCGCGAAGCCACCTGAGGGTTCAGTCCGTCCAGCTCCAACACTCTGTCTGCAAGAAAACGGTAGCCGGCACCGTCCGCCCGGTGGAAACGCACCGGATTTGCGGAACAGAAAGCCCCCACCAGACTGCGCACCCGGTTGGGGTTGGTCAAAGTGAAATCGGGATGCCCGGTCAACTGCTCCACCTGCGCCAGCGTATCCGGGCGCTTTGACACCGCCTGCGCGGTAAACCATTTATCCAGTACCAGCGGATCCTCTCTCCATCGCCGATAGAAATCGAGCAGCAGAGAGCGTCTCTCGTCCGCATTGCTGTCGGCAATCAGGCTTAGCGCCGCCATCACATCGGTCATGTTGTGCCCCTGACGATACTGATCGACACAGAGCACCAGAGAGGCCCCGTCCTGCAGTTGCATCAAATAATCGAGACAGAGGTTTTTCAGGCTGCGGCGGGCGATCGATGCCGGTTCGATATCGTATTCACCCTGCTCCCGGTTGGTGTGATAAACCTCAAGCAGTTCAACCCGCAGTTCCTGCGCCAGCAGCAGTTTCAGCGTTTCCCTGCTGTGGTGTATGCCGTCCACATCGACCTGTTCCATCTGATCCCCGAGATAGGACTCGGACGGCAGTGTCAACACTTCCGCCAGCAGCGCCTTGTCCGCTTCAGGGTCGGTCAGCGCGCGGCCGAAAGCATGCACAAACCCGTCCGGCAGCGCCGCCCCGGAATCCGAAACTCGCTGCAGAAGTATGCGTTGCACCAGCGCCTGGGCGGCATCCCATCGATTGAAACCGTCGCTGTCGTTGGCCATCAGAAACATCAGGTCCGCATCACTGTATTCGAACAACAGCTTTGCCGGTGCGGAGAAACCGCGCAGCAGTGAAGGCGTCGGGCGCCCCGCGATATCGAGGAAACGGAAACTCTGCCTGGCTGCGCGCAGCTCCACCACCCGGGTAGTCCCTCCGGGCATGGCTTCGCCTTCCATGCGCAGCGGAATATCCCGGCCCGTGTCATCCAGCAAACCTATGGCAAGAGGCAGGTGCAGCGGCTGTTTTTCCGACTGTCCGGGGGTGGGTGGAGTCGACTGTTCCACGGTCAACCTGTAGCTGTTGTCAGTCGCGTTGTACTCTCCCGTCACCCGCAGTTCGGGAGTGCCCGCCTGACTGTACCAGCGTTTGAACTGCGTCAGATCGCGCCCTCCGGCCTGCTCCATACAGCGTACGAAATCGTCGGTGGTGACCGCCTCCCCATCGTGACGCCGGAAATAGAGATCCGTACCCATGCGATAGGCCTCCGGACCCAGCAGGTGGTGCAGCATGCGCACCACCTCCGCCCCCTTCTCATACACGGTGACAGTGTAGAAATTGTTGATTTCGATATAAGAATCCGGTCTTACCGGATGCGCCATCGGGCCGCTGTCCTCAGCAAACTGGTGTGCCCGCAGCAGCCGCACATCCTCGATACGTTTGACGCCGGGCGAGCCCATGTCCGCGGAAAACTCCTGATCGCGAAATACCGTCAGCCCCTCTTTCAGACTGAGTTGAAACCAGTCTCTGCAGGTAATGCGATTGCCGGTCCAGTTGTGGAAATACTCGTGGGCGATGACGCCTTCAATCCCCTGAAAATCCCGATCTGTTGCGGTCTCCGGCCGCGCCAGTACGAATTTGGAGTTGAAGATATTCAGCCCCTTGTTCTCCATTGCCCCCATATTGAAATCGTTGACTGCCACGATCATGAATATGTCTAGGTCATACTCACGGCCGTAGTTGCGCTCGTCCCATGCCATGGCGGATTTCAGCGACTTCATCGCGTGATCGCACTTTTCGATATTCTCCGGCTCGACGTAGATACGCAGCAAAACCTCTCTACCCGATGCCGTGGCGTAGCGATCCTCTGTATACGCCAGATTTCCGGCGACCAGCGCGAACAGATAGCTCGGTTTGGGAAAAGGGTCATCCCAGACGACCTTGCGCATGCCGTTATCGATATCTTCGCTGGATTGCATATTTCCATTGGATAAAAGCACCGGATATTTCACCCGGTCCGCGACGATGGTGGTGGTAAACCGGGTCATCACGTCAGGGCGGTCTATGAACCAGGTTATTTTTCGAAATCCCTCCGCCTCGCATTGGGTGCAGAACATCGACCCCGATTTGTAGAGTCCTTCCAGCGCGGTATTTGTCTGGGGATTGATGCGGACTTCGCTCTCCAGCACGAAGCGCTCCGGGACCCGGGCTATTCTCAGTCCCTCCGTATCCCGCACATACTCTTGCTCCGCCAGCGGTCTACCATCAATCGAGAGTGCGCGCAGTTCCAGCCCTTCGCCGTGGAGATGGAGCGCCCCCGCCGCCGTCGCGGCGGGATTCCGCCGGATTTCGAGACGCGAGAATACCAGCGTCTGTTCTTCCCGCAGCTCGAAACGCAGATCTGCCTTGTCGATCAGATATTCCGGCGGCGTATAATCCTTCAGGTATATCGTTTTGGGTGCGTCACGCAGCATGGCGTTTCCTCAAACGGTGGCGGATACTATGATGCTAACTTTGGAATTCAGCCTGCAGCGGGATTCAGCCTGATGGACCCGCTGACATGGGGGCTGTTAGGATAGGCTAATATCACTTCAGAGGCTACCATCATGCCCAGCGTAACCATGTACACGACGCGCATCTGTCCCTACTGCGTACGGGCAAAAAACCTGCTCCAAAAGAAGGGCGTGCAGGTCAGGGAGCTGCAAATTGACGGCAACAGGGAATTGATGCGTGAAATGCTCGAACGCAGCAAGCGGCGCACCGTACCCCAGATATTTATCGACGACTATCACGTCGGAGGCTACGACGACCTGGCTGAACTCAACGCATTCGGAAAACTCGACCCGTTGCTCGGCCTGGGTCGCCACATGGAGCCTGAAGTCACCGAGGAGGAGGCCGATCCCACCTGATGTCTGAACCGGAGAGTATGCGACTCGACAAATGGTTGTGGGCCACCCGTTTTTTTAAAACGAGGCAGCTGGCTGTCGCCGCGATTACCGGTGGCAGGGTGCATCTGAACGGACAACGCACCAAACCAGGTAAAGCGGTCTGCGCCGGATCCCGGCTGCGTATTCACAAAGGCTCGCTGGAGTGGACCGTTACCGTTGATCAGATACCGAAGCAGCGCCGCCCGGCAGCCGAAGCGGCCGGATGCTATCAGGAGGATGAATCCAGCGTCCGCAAGCGGGAGGAGCTGATGGCGCAGGCCCGCCTGCTGCGGGCGGCCGCTCCGCAACCCGCAGCAGGCAAGCCCAGTAAGCGGGACAGGCGGATGATCCACCGCTTTACCGGGAAGTAGCCAGGCGGCCCCAAGTGGACCAGGATGCTTACAGGAAATTCTACCGCGATATGAATGAACGCTACTGTCTGTTCGAAAAAGGCGTTCTGTCCGGTCAGTGCAACTGTTCGCAGGCGGCAAAATTCTTTCTCGCGGAGCGTGAAGGGATGCACTGCCGATCCGAAGCCGGGCAGCGGCGTTGCGAAGAGCTGCTGAAACTGCTGCGGCAGCATGCGCGTTTTACCCTCAAGTTCGCGAACCCGACCAGCGCATTAACCCACGCGAAGGCTCTGCGCATCCAGATTGGCGGGCTGCAGGGACTGTATATGCTGCTGAATACAGCAGAGGAGCTACCGGCGGTGGTCGAAGATGTCTATGCACTGGTGGAGAGCGCGGTGCAGACTTTTGAGAGACTCGATCGACTGCCGTTTCAGGAGATTATTAAACAGGTCGCCGCGTATAAGGGGCGCGAGCGGCGCTCTCGCAGTTGAATCCGTACCCCGCAGCCGTCCAGTTCACCGTGCGGAAAACCGGTTTCTGCCTGTGGCCGGCGGGATGCGTAGGAGTTTACCGCTTAATCCTGTGAAGCGACGGTGCAACAGTCGAAGGTTCGATAACGGATAGTTGACCGGGGTCATAGCGCGTAACTGGAAGTTCCATTGGGATAACGATTTTGGTCATAAGACGTTAAGGAGGAGAGTATGCCTGCATACACCACCCACGATATCAGGAATATCGCCCTGGTGGGCCAGTCAGGCGCCGGTAAAACGACGCTGGCAGAGGCCCTGCTGTATCGCGCAGGAGCGATACAGGCCCAGGGCACCATTGAACGCGGTGACACCGTGTGCGATTTCGACCCTCAGGAGCAGAATTACAAACATTCGCTGAACACCTCTCTGGCCTGGTTCGAAAAAGACGGACGGCACATCAACCTGATCGACACCCCCGGGCTGGCCGATTTTTTCGGCCGCGCCTTTGCCGCGTTGCAGGCGGTTGAAACCGCGGCCGTGGTAATCAATGCCGAATCCGGCCTTGAACCGGCGGCTCAGGCGATGATGGAGCACGCCCGGGAAGATGAGCTATGCCGCCTGATAATCGTTAACAAAATAGATTCTGCGGAAGCCAACCTGGAAAAACTGGTCGCCGAAATCAGCGATATTTTCGGGAAAGAGTGCCTGCCGCTGAATCTACCCGCCGCGAATGGAAAGGTAATTGACTGCTTCTTCAAGCCGGACGGTGCGGAAACACTGTTCTCATCGGTCTCCGACGCACACACCACCATTGTCGACCAGGTGGTGGAAATGGATGAGGAGCTGATGGAGATCTATCTGGAGCAGGGTTCGGATTTGAAACCTGAACAGCTCCATGATCCGTTTGAGAAAGCGCTGCGCGAAGGACATCTGGTACCGATCTGCTTCACTTCCGCCACCACCGGTGCGGGCATAGATCAGCTGATCGATGTGATGGTGCGACTGATGCCCGATCCTTCGGAAGGCAACCCGCCGCATTTCCTGAAGGGTGAGGGGGAAAAGGCAAAACCGGTCGAGATATCGATTGACGAAAACGCACATGCCATCGCGCATGTCTTCAAGATCACCAACGATCCATTCCGGGGTAAAATGAGCATGTTCCGGATGCACCAGGGGAGCATCACGCCGAATTCGCAACTGTTTATCGGCGACGCCCGAAAACCGTTCAAGGTTACCCACCTGCTGCGCCTTCAGGGTAAAGAGCAGAGCGAAATGGGGCAGGCGATACCCGGAGACATCTGCGCTGTTGCCAGGGTCGAGGAGATAGACCGCGATGCGGTGCTGCACGACTCCCACGATGAAGACAACTTTCACCTGCAGCCTGAAAGCTTTCCGATGCCGCTGTTCGGGCTGGCTCTGATCCCACAGAACCGCAGCGACGACCAGAAGCTCTCCGATGCGCTGCGAAAACTGGAATCCGAGGATCCCTGTCTCAAGGTTGAGCACGACACACAGGCGAACGAGACAGTCGTACGCGGACTGGGGGATCTGCATCTGCGCATCATACTGGAGCAACTGGAAGAGCGCTTCAATGTCCACGTCGACACCAAGCCGCCAAGCGTCGCCTATCGTGAAACCATCAGTGCCAGTGCAGAGGGCCATCACAGGCACAAAAAACAGACCGGCGGTGCCGGGCAGTTCGGGGAGGTCTATCTGAAGGTGGAGCCTCTGCCCAGGGGGGAAGGCTTCCTGTTCGTGGACGAAGTGAAAGGCGGGGCGATCCCCGGAACGCTGATTCCGGCAGTGGAGAAAGGTGTACAGCAGGCGCTTGAAGACGGTGTTATAGCGGGTTACCCGATACAGGATGTCAAGGTCACCGTCTATGACGGCAAGTTTCACGCGGTTGATTCAAAGGAGATCGCTTTCGTCACCGCTGGCCGCAAGGCGTTTGAGACGGCACTGGAAAATGCGAAGCCCGTGATACTGGAACCGATTGTCAATATCCAGATCACAGTGATGGGGAACGCGGTCGGGGACATCACCGCCGACCTGTCGACCCGCCGCGGTCGCGTCAGCACCACGGATACGGCATCCGGTGGGCGCATGGTGATTTTTGGCCTGGTGCCTATAGCCGAGCTGGACGACTACAGTTCCAGACTGAAATCGATCACCGGCGGAGAAGGCTCCTATGAGATCACGTTCAGTCACTATGATCCGGTACCCTACGATATCCAGCAACAGCTGGCCGCCAAATTCAAGGAGAAGCAGAGCACTGAAGCCTGACCCGGACTGCTGAACGCCCTCCCTCACGGAGGGTGTCGCACAGCCGCTGTTCCTTCCCCCTGCGAGGGGGAAGGTTAGGATGAGGGTGATTAAAATACCCTCACCCCGGCCCTCTCCCTCACCGGGAGAGGAGGCTTTTACGACTCCCTTCGCGGGTAGCGGGAGCTTCTATGACACCCTCTTCCCGGGAGAGGGTGTTTTCGGACGGCGTCCGGTTACCGGAAACTGTCCCGAACTCCCCCGCAGCCGCGGCCCTGGCGATCAGGGTTCATGGCGCGCTTCCCAACAATACCTTGATCTCGTCCGAAATCCCGTGCAATACCGGTTCCAGTTTCCGACGCATCAATCCGCCCGCCGCCGAGCTGCCCTTGAGCTCCGGGCGCAATACGCCATAACCCAGACCTGACAGTACGCGCATCGCCGTGACATCCCTGCGCAGAGACGGAGCCTGCGAAAAAAGCGGTTGTAATGCGGCTGTGTTGTCCACGTAAACCGCGGCCTCTTCATACAACTGCTGCAGCCCAAGGTCCGGGTCCCCGTCCGGTCTGAGCCCGGCGTAGTAGCTTCGCATGACATCCAGCGTGGTGGTTATCACATCCTGGGTCGGCGGTTTGTTGAGAATCCGCAGACAGGCGTCCAGGAAAAGCTGGCCATTTTCCGAAAGGCTTCTCAGCAGCAGGCTCGCGGCAGGCGTCTGATCCGCGGACAGCAGGTCGCAAATACCGGACAGATCGCTGCGTGGTGGCGTCCGGTCCGGCAGGTCATCCGGTGCCGACGCGATAAAGCCTACCAGGTAAGGGGTTTTCCTGGCCGACTTTTTCCACAAAGCCCGGCGCTCGCTCTCCGGCAGCAGTCCCGGGCGCATGGCCACCCTTACTGACTCTATCATGGTCTCGGTGTCCGTTTCGAACGGCAGGAATTCAATCAGGTAACGGGCGAGCTGTTTTCCTGTCTGCCCTTCCGACACTGCCATGGTCTGCAGCATGCGGCGCGCATTTTCCGGTTCTTCCGACGCCCACCAGGCGCGTCTGGCCAGCTCGTCGGTCAGACCTTCTGCACAGACCACCGCGAACACCGCCTCCGGATCGCCCAGCTTGAGCAGCTCTTTCAGACTTTCATCGCGCATCTTGCCCATCCTGGTCCAGCGCTGCAGATAGAGCGGATAACCGGCCGGGTTGCCCAACGCGCGTTCGGAGAGAACCGAGCGTATCTGTTTCAGATACTTCTCGTCCGGACAAGTTGGATTGAGCCTGATACTGGTTTCGCTATCGTCCAGCAGTCCGAACAGCGTCATGCTCGACTCGTTGATACGAATCGCCTGAGGCTTGTTCGCCAGCAGAACATTCAGACGCAGCGCATCCTCTGGAGAGAGTTCGATTGCAGGCATCAGTCGATGAACATAGCGCCTACGCCGTCCGCGTCGACACGCACGATCTTCATTTTGACGACGGGCCTTTCACCGTAGTCGTCCTGGACCTGGCCTTCAATGACCGTGCCCACGGGCGGCATGGGCAGATCACCAGTCATCAGATAGACTCCGCCATGGGAGATATCGCGCGTCCTCACCAACAGTTCACCGAAAGAGTCATGGCTGATCCGGATTCTGGTACGCAGCGGTGTACGTGTGTGTTTCCGTTTGTCCCGTTTATCGACCATAACTCCGCAATGCATCACGCTTCAGTGGGAGGCGAGTAGTTGGCATCCCTTGGATTACTGAAGATAAAGCGAAAATCGCCCTTTTTCAACTCCACATAATCCATTACCGCATCTTCCAGCAGGGGCATGGACTCCGGAGCCATGACCATTTCCACCCCCTTTACGACAATTCTGATATCCTCTTCGGAAACTTCATCGAAGCCCATCAGATAGTCGATGCTGCCGTCGTCTTTCATGCGCGCAGCCAGGCGCAATACCATGCCGACTGTTCCGCTCTGTTGAGCTGCAGCCCTGATCTGGGCCGCCGCAGCTTCGGTAATATCGAACATCATTCACCCCTTTTTTACTCGTTCAACGTGACTCAGGAACCGTCGTGTCCACTGATTTCCGCCCACATCTCTGAGATGCGTATAACTGGCGAGTAGATTCTTATATACGATTCCGTCTCTTTTCCCGTCAATACCGGTGCCACGCAGCACATCATACGCAAACCGGGTATCTTCAGGCAGACCCACCAGTGCGGAGTAATGGAATTCGTGGGCTGAGATCACAGTGTTCTTGTCTGACAGAACGGGCCATGGGCTCTCCCCGGTCTCACTCAGGCGCACATAGCCACGTCCCTGGGGACGGGAATGCATTACCGCATCGGCTGGAATGACTCCCGCCATTTTACAGGTTTTACCGTTCCAGCTCAGACTTCGAGCCAGATACATCAAACCCCCGCACTCGGCGTAGGCAACACCGCCGTTTTCGATGTATGCCCGGATATCGTCGCGCATGCTCCGGTTCCGCTCCAGCAACTCCATACTGGATTCCGGGAATCCACCACCGATAAAAAGCGCGTCAACCTGCGGCATATGCGCATCGCTGGTGCAGTCGAAAGCGACCAGATCGGCACCGGCTGCCGCCAGTTTTTCCAGATCCCCGGGATAGTAGAAACCAAAGGCACGGTCCTGCGGATAGCCGATTTTGATACCGCTGCCGATCCTTGGCATATCCGGCGGATCCGCTTTTCCTGTCAGGATCAGCGACGTATTACCGGCGATCTCCAGAATCCGCTGGAGATCCACCTGATTCGCCACGGCGCTGCCAAGTTTTTCGATTTTTTCTCTGGCCCGCTCGGCTTCGTTGCTCGGCAGCAACCCGAGATGTCGCTCGTCAATGACCAGATCCTGTGAGTAGTGCACGGCACCCACTACGGAAACGTCGGTATAGTGTTCGATGACCCGTCTCAGCTTCTCCTCGTGGCGGCTGCCGCCGACTTTATTCAGAACCACGCCGGCAATATGTATATCCGGATCGAATGACTGGTAACCGAGAATCAGCGGAGCGATACCGCGGGTCATTCCGCGGGCATCGATCACCAGGATTACCGGTGCCTGCAGCAGAGAGGCGAGCGCTGCGTTGCTGTTGCTTCCCTCCAGATCCAATCCATCATAGAGGCCTTTGTTGCCTTCGATGATACCCAGATCCGAATCCTGCATGAAGTGTGAAAAGTCCTGCCTAATCTCTTCCCGGTGCATGGTAAAAAAGTCGAGGTTTCTGCAACTGCGCCCGCTCGCGGCCGAGAGCCACAGCGGATCGATATAATCCGGTCCCTTCTTGAAAGTCTGAACCGAAAGTCCGCGCGCCTGAAACGCTGCGGTCAAACCGATCGACAGCGTCGTTTTTCCCGACGACTTATGTGCTGCGGAGATAAAAAAATATGGCATAGGGTGAATATTGGTTTTCCGATGCGTTGCTGACCGTTCAGGCAACAATGTGAGTTAAGCCAGTTTTCCAGACAAAAAACCCACCCCCGGCGGGTTAGCCGGAGATGGGTTTCACACCGCATCCGGCTGAAAGTCAGGCGATACCCTCTTCCGGGTCCTCCAGGGATTCGGGCAACACCTTCAGCATACGCGCGCCCACCGCCACCAGCGTCATGGCTATGGCAACACCGGCGAGTCCAAGCATTCCCTCCGCAAGTGAGGGCGTATAGGCGGCTACCACACCGTCGTAGAAACTGCTCGATAGCACTTCCTTTCCCGGAAACAGGTTCATTGGATAGGCCTGGCCACCTATCACGATGACATAGATCTGAAAGAAGCCGCCAATCAGTACCATCAACGATGCGATGGCGATGGCGAAGCGGTTCTCCGAAAAGGCGGGAGAGTAGAGCATGAACAGCGGAATAATACCGCCGATGGTAATCTGCCCAAGCCAGAACATCACCGTGTAGAGGCCCCCGTCAAGCAGAATAAAGCGCTCCACTCCATGGTGCTGAGTGACGTACAGATTGGTCAGGTGATAGACCAGGCTGAAGTAGAGAACCGCACCGACAAATACCCCCAGCAGATTCTTCAGCTTCTCCAGACGGTGCGAGCCCAACTGCCGACTCGCCCACCAGTATGCGGACATCAACGTGATGATAAAAAATGCAAGCCCGTAGCTGAACGACATGATAATAAACATCGGCGCCATAATAGCCGCATCGTAAGCCTCCCGGGCAACCAGGAAGCCGAAGATGGATCCGGTACCGGTGGTAAGCGCGAGGCGCCAGAAGAACGCTGCGAAACCTGTAACCTGGTAAAACTTTTGCGCCTTCCGGTCGATCATTGCCCAGATATAGATCCCCACAATAGTGAAAAAACCGGTGTAGAGAATGATGTTCCAGGCGAATATGGACTTGAAATTGTAGTGCGTTATCGCGACTATCAATCTTTCCGGCCGCCCCAGATCGAGCAACAGTACGACCAGACCACCCGCCAGCAGACCGATGGCGAGCAGACCGGAAAAGCGACCCAGGGGTTTGTACAAAGGACCGCCAAAAACGGAACCGATGGAGGCGACATTCAATGCGCCCGATGCCGCGACGATGAGAAAAATGGCAAAAACATGGGGTAACCCCCATACCACCTGGTTACTCATCCCGGTAACCCAGTGACCGCTGTGCTCCATGTGGAAGGCCGCCGCCATGCCCAACAATATAATGAAGGTGAGCGCTGCCAGCCCACCCCAATACCTGGGAGAGCTGCACCAGAGTTCGGAATAGTGTAACTTTTTCATTGGCTTCTTCTCTCTCCGGTCACAGGCTGGTGTAGCGAACACCGGTGTTCAGTTCAAGATCCGCCCGAACCTGGCGACTGCTCTTCTGTTGCAACGCTTTCGACAGCTCGCTTTCCGGATTCTTCAAATCACCGAACAGTATCGCTTTGTGCCCGTCTTTTTCGCACGCATCCTGACAGGCTGTGGTGGTGGCCCCGGAATCGATGCGATGAATGCAAAGATTGCACGACTCCACACAGCCCTTGCCGCGCGGCGCACGTATCGTCTGTTGCTCCACGTTCTGATGCACGAATGAGCGCGCCTTGTACGGGCAGGCCATCATACAGTAACGGCAACCGATGCAGGTGTGCCTGTCCACCAGCACGATGCCGTCTGCGCGTTTGAATGAGGCGCCGGTTGGACAGACATCGACACAGGGTGGAAATTCGCAGTGCTGGCACATCATCGGCAGGTTGGTCACTTCACCGGTCTGACGATCCCGCAATTTGACCTTCCTGATCCATTGCGGCCGCTGCGCATTCCACATCTCGTCGCCCTGCCCTTGCGGCCGCCGCAGCAGATCGATACCATTTTCCCGCTCGCAGGCATCCACACAGGCAGTGCAGTTGTCCACGCACTTGTTGCTGTCGATCAACATACCCCAACGGATTTCGCTGTTGGCGCCTTCGTCTTCAGATGTGGCATTGGCCACCGTCAACAGTACACCCGGCGCGACGGTGGCCACACCCGCAGCCAGAATTGTGCTGCCGATGAACTCCCGACGTTTGATGTCCTGGGGCTGCTCTTTTTTTCCGGCCACGATTAATCCTCCCGGGAAATGGCGTGCAGTTGTGCCATCTCTTCCGCCGACAACGCCGGCGCTTCGTCGAATTTCATCAGCAGCCCGAAAAGACTGCTTTGCCCGGCATTTTTTTCGCCTGAAAGCGATGCTGCCGAACGCTTCTGTTCAGGCTTCTTACTGTGGCATTGAAAGCAGGTCAGGCTGACGGCGAGGTACTCATGGCATTTGTTGCAGAACTGCCCGTCGCCATTAACCGGGTGATAGCCGCCATTGCCGTCCTGTTCCGCATGGCAATCCACACACTCGGCCAGGCTGTATTTTACCCCCCGCACGCCGTCCCGAACCACTTTGATACGGTCATGCTTCAGGTAGTCCATATGGTACCTGCGAATCTCCGCGGTTGGAGCAACGCAGGCCTCCATGCCCGCCGCCCTGGAACCGGGCGTAACCGCCGAGCCGCTGTGAACTGCCATCGAAAACAGTGCCGCAACAACCGCCGGAATCACTCCTGCCGCTCGCAAAATGCCGGTTGAACTTTGCATTACAACTCCTACTCGCCAAGCCCCATCTGAATGTAACCGGTCGGGCAGACATCGGAACAGATGTGGCAACCGATACACCTGGTGTAGTCGGTATCCACATAGCGACCGGTGGTCGATGAATTTTTCTTGACCCGGAAAACCGCATCCTGAGGACAGAAAATCACGCAGTTGTCACATTCGAAGCACATACCGCAGCTCATGCAGCGCTTGGTCTCTGCCACTGCCTGCTCTTCGGACAACGGATTGAGTCGTTCGTGAAAATGCCCGAGAACCTCCTCCGCGGTGGGTACGTCCTCGGTCCGCTCAATCCGTGCAACGTACTGAAAATGTCCGAGAAACAGATCGCTGGAGCCGATAACTTCCTGCTCCGAGCGATCCTCGTAGTTGTGCACCGCAAACTTGGCTTCGGAAGTACCGCGCAGATCACCCTTCTGGGTATCGAAACTCTCCGGGTCGAGTCCGGCCTCATGCAGCTTTCGCAGCAGGTCGAAATGGTGTACGTCGACCTTTGGCCGCTTCTCGAGCTGCTGGTGTTTCAGATAGTGGTCGATGCTGTCGGCGGCGATGGAGGCCTGGCCGATAGCGGTGGTCAGCAGGTGAGGGCGGACTATATCGCCGGCAACGAAATGACCTGGCTTGCCGGGCACCTGAAAAAACTTGTCGGCATCGATCAGATTCCGCTCGTTAGCCATCTCCTCCAGCCCCTCCATGTCACCGCCCTGTCCAATGGCGGATACGATGAGGTCAGCCTCGAGAATACGCTCGGTGCCCTCGGTCGGAATTGGTTTCATACCGTCCATGGTGCAGTCACAGATCTTGAGTGCAACGGCGCGGCCGTCATCGCCCTTGATCACTTCGAGCGGCATCACACCGTCGAGGATGGTGACCCCTTCGGTCAGTGCATCGGACACCTCATGCTCAGCCGCCATCATCTTGTCCCTTGCGAACAGTGAGGTCAATGTCACATCCGAGCCCTGGGCGGCGGCAGTTATCGCGGTATCGTGCGCAACATAACCATCGCGTACCACCAGTTCCGGCCGGTCGGTCGGATTCGCATGCTTGACGTGGCCGAGACGGCGGGCAACGGATACGACGTCGATGGAGGTATCGCCGCCGCCGATACATATGACCTTGTCGGCAGTCACCTTCATGCGCCCCTCGTTGAAAGCCTTGAGGAAGGCCACGCCGCTGACGCAGTTCGGGGTCCCCTCCCAACCCTCGACGGGCAGGCCACGGCCACTCTGGCATCCAAGTGCCCACAGAATCGAGTCGAATTCGTCCTCGACCTGCTTTATCGAGACCTCCCGACCGACGCGCGTCTTCAGCCTCACATCGACACCCATATCCAGTATGCGTTGCAGCTCCATGTTCAGCTTGTCGCGTGGAATACGGTATTCGGGAATACCGTAACGCATCATGCCGCCCAGTTCCGCGTTTTCTTCAAACAGAGTAACGGCATGGCCTTTGCGTCGCAGCTGGTAAGCAGCAGCCATTCCGGCAGGTCCGCCACCGATCACCGCAACCTTTTTGCCGGTATCAACCCCCGCCTCGAATTTGTACCCGTTGGCAATGGCGTTATCACCGATAAACTGCTCCACCGCATTGATACCGACGAAGTCGTCAACGTCGTTACGGTTGCAGCCATCCTGGCAGGGTGCCGGGCATACCCGGCCCATCATCGCCGGAAACGGGTTGGCATCGGTGGAACGCCGGAACATATACTCCTGCCACTCGACACCTTCCGGCGGTTTCTCCTGTCCGCGCCCGATGGCCAGCCAGCCACGAATATCTTCACCCGAGGGACAGCTTCCCTGGCACGGCGGCGTTTTGTGAATATAGGTAGGACACTTATGCGAAGTATCCTGGTTGAAAATCTTTTCACTCCAATCCTCCCATTCGGTATTGCCGTCTTTGTAACGGCGGAAGTTCAGATCGGTTTTCACCGTTTCGGTAGGAGTCGCCATGCTCTTCACTCTCCCTAATTCCCAAATATTATAAGATCTTGCACCGGCCGCTGTGATACTGCTGCCACCAGCCCGCAAATTGTTATCTTTCGATTAGTGGGCGGCCAAGTTATGCCTCCACTTCGTCCAACTCTTCTTCATCCTCTTCATCGTCGCTGTCCTGACCGGTCAAAATGATCGCGTTGCTTACCAGCTGATGAATACTGACGATCTGATCCATGTCCATTCCGTAATAGGGAAGCACTTTGGTGAACTGGCTTTTGCAGATAGCACAGATCGCCGCCATGTGCGTAACCCCCTCTTCCTCCATGACGTTCTTGAGCGCGGTCATCCTCGGCAGGGCTCCCTTGACCCGGATCTCCATCAGATCATCGGTCAGCAGACCGCCACCGCCGCCGCAGCAGAAGGTTCGTTCGCCTATCGTCTCGTGGTGCATGTCCACGTAGTTGTTGCACACCGCTTTGATGACATTGCGTGGAATCTCGAATTGCCCTCCCGGTTTGTCACCCATTCGGGTTGCGCGGGCAACATTGCAGGAGTCGTGAAACGTGAGAACCTTGTCATCATTCGCGGACTTGTCCAGATTGAGATTGCCTTTCTGGATCTGATCCCAGGTGAACTCGAGAATATGCTGCGGCACCGGATAGTTGGGATCCAGAAAATCGAATGGACCCGCCAGCGTGTTGAGAAATGCGTAGGCGACGCGCCATGCATGCCCACATTCGCCGAACACTATCCGCTTGACGCCAAGATCGAGGGCCGCCTTTCTGATGCGCAGGGAGACCCGACGCATATTTTCATAGCTGCCTATGAACATACCGAAATTGGCTGCTTCGGAGGCATATGAGCTGATCGTCCAGCTGACGCCCGCTTCATGGAAAACCTTGCCGTAGCCGATCAACCCGTCCACGTGGGGCTCGGCAAAGAAATCAGCCGAAGGGGTTACCAGCAGAATATCGGCGCCCTTGACGTCTAGCGGATACTTGACCGCGACCCCGGTCTCGTCCTCGACATCCTCTTCCAGTCCCTCCAGGGTATCGGCCAGCGCCGGACCGGGAAGGCCGAGGTTGTTACCCACCCTGTTCAATTTCGCGATTATCTCGTTGCAGTACTTCTGACCATACCCGATGCTGTCGAGAATCTCGCGCGCGGCCATGGAGATCTCTGCGGTATCGATGCCGTAGGGGCAGAAAACCGAGCAGCGGCGGCACTGGGAGCACTGGTGGTAGTAGCTGTACCACTCATCCAGCGTCTCCCGGGTCAGGTCTTTCGCGCCCACCAGTCCGGGGAAATATTTTCCGGCAAAGGTAAAGTAGCGGCGGTAGACTTTGCGCAGCAGATCCTGACGTCCCACGGGCATATTCTTGGGATCTTTGGTGCCGAGAAAATAGTGGCATTTGTCGGTACACGCACCGCATTTGACACAGGAGTCCAGGTATACCTGCAGCGAACGGAATCTGCCGCGCAGGTCATCCAGCTTCGCCAGCGCCTTGTCGTGCCAGTCATCCACCAGTTCCCCGGGGAAATTGAGATCCGTATTGTGCTCCGGCTTGGCCACGAATGGGCTGAGATGCGCCATTGTATCTTCGACCAGCAACGGCACGTCCACGAATTCATGGAGTTCCGGGGTTTCAAAATCTGCCTTGGCCATGTATTACCCTCGCCGGCTCGGTGCCGGTCAGTTCCGCTGTTCTTCCATTGCCTTCGCCCACGGGGCAAGGTGACGTTTTTCGCGTGGGTTGTCCACCTGGTTGCGGCTTGGACTGAAAAAGAGACCCGGCACGTGCAACAGCTTGCTGAATGGAAAAAGCAACATCAGCAACGCAACCATCAGCAGATGCACCATCAGCGGAAAATCAATCGGCAATGTTCCAAAGCTAAGGCCCATGAGACCGGTAAAAAACTCCTTCACCATCACCACGTCGGTATGGGCAATGAACTTCATCATCAGGCCGCTGAAGCCGATAATGATCAGTAGCACCAGCCAGAGAAAATCTGACGGCGAGGAGATGTAACGCACCCGGTCGACAAAAATCCTTCGCCCCAGCAAACCGACCAGCCCGATCACCATGGCGTAGCCCGCATAAACGCCAAAGGGCTGAATCAGTTGAATAGGCAGCCAGACTGGATCGGTGAAATAGCGCAGATGCCGCAGCAGCACCAACAGCAGGCCGAGGTGGAACATCCAGCCGAACAACCAGGTCCACTTGGTGCCCTTAAACAGGCTCTCGAAGAAAACCACTTCTCGGAACAGTCGCAAAACCACACCCGTCCGGTTTACCGGTGCCGGTGTGGTTGGAATCTTTAACGGGGCAGGGGTTTTGGCATATTGAATGATTTTTCTCGCCAAACCGGTAACCATCACGAGGGCCGCTACGATAAACAGCAGTGCAAAGAATAACGACATGTTCCTGCTATCCTCTTTCGGTTTAAAGCAACCGGGATTAGGCGCACTGGGCGCCTGTCCCGGTCAATCGAATCGGCTTAGATACAGCCGGTCGGCTTCGGCAGGCCGGCGAAGCGGCAAGCCTGCTTACCGGGGCCATACGGAAACAGCGCGTACAGATATTTACTGTTGCCTTTCTCCTTGCCCATTTTTTTGCCCACAGCCTTGGTCAGCACACGAACCGCGGGGGCAATCTGGTACTCTTCGTAATACTCGCGCAGAAAATTGATGATGTCCCAATGCTCGTCGGTCAGTTCGAGGTCATCTTCCTTCGCCATTGCATCCGCGACGGCCGGCACCCAGTCCTTCAGGTTGACCAGGTAACCCTCTTCGTCAGTTTCAAATGTTTTACCGTCTATTTCGATAGCCATGATATTTCTCCAAAAGCAAAGTTATTGACAAACCAGAACCCAGGCATCAAACCCACGCAACTACCTTGTCGTGCTCGGCGGCGAGGTCGACAAAACCTGCGTAATCGACAATCTCGACCCCATCGGTCACCCGCTCAACTGCTACACCGCGGGCACTCAGATCGGGGCCCAGCGCGTAAAATTTCACGCCCTGGGCCGATTTCACCTTCCCTTCCGCCGCAGTACCCTTGATTGCGGCATAGACTCCGTCCTCATACAGCAGCACGGCGCTGCCCTCGAGAACATGCTCCATACAGGAATTGAAGGAACTTTTCTCGAAAGGCGATTTATTTACAGTATGCAATTCGCTCATGACGGCACTCTCCCCGTTAGAAGCTGAAGACGATGTCTTGCTGTTCTATGATGCTGGCCAATTCGGCGCGACTGACGACGCGGATTGAATCCTTCTCCGCCCAGTCCTCATCCTCATCCTCCCAGGTCAGGTGCATCAGATCATCGATGGTCAGGCCGCGCTCCTCAAGCGACTCCTGTTCCACGTAGAGCTGATTGACGTCGTAATCCCCCAGGGCCGAATAGGTGGGGGAGAAGTTTTTCATCTCCACCCCGGAGGTATCCTGCCCCTTGACGATCTGGAACACACCGTCATCCAGAAAAGCGAGACTGACCTTCTGGTCGAATGCCGCGCCTATGAGAACCACTTCCAGCGATTCCCAGGCGTAAATGGTGCCGTAGGGCGCGCGACGGTTAAGGTACAGGAAGTTCTTAATCTGTTCTGACATTTGTTGACTCCTGTGCTCAATCGCCAAAGACCACCAGCCGATCGGACTGCACCGCAGCCTCAATCAACTGACCCAGCCCCGAGATACGAAATTTCGGATGGATGTTGGTTGCGTCCTTGCCGTTGCGTTCGGCCTCGCCATCGTCCACCAACCCGCGGCGTTGCGCGGCTGCCACGCAAAGCACCAGATCCAGCCCGTGCTTTTCCGCGAGATCGGCCCAGCGGTTGACAATGTGCCTGTCGTCCTGTGGCGGCGTGGTCAGACGGGTACCATTGCCAACGCCGTCGTGATAAAAGAAAACACGAAAAATCTCGTGCCCTTTCTCCAGCGCCGCCCTGGTGAACAGATAGGCAGAATCAGCCGCCTGGTGCTGATAAGGCCCTTCGTTTACTTGAATTGCAAACTTCATCGCTATGCCTTAAATCTGTTTAAAAACGGATATGTGCGGAAGCATTCAGATTACCGCGGCCACCTCGCCAGTTATCGATGTGGTACTTGGTAAAAGGTAAACCGGTCTTTTCGAAAAATCGGGGCCAGCCAATACGCTCTGCCCATTCACCGACGCGTTCCCAGTCCTTGGCGTCCTCCTTGTAGGTGCGCAGTATCTTCAGCACGATCTCGGAAACTTCCGGCCAGCGCGGCGGGTTGTTGGGAACACCCGATGCGACCAGCTTATGGAAAGTCGGCTTGGAACGGGCGTTCGAGTTCTTACCACCAACCCAGATCGCGAATTTGGAGTGCTCCGGATCGTTGATCTGCATCGGTGGGCACGGGGGAAAGCAGGCACCGCAGCAGATGCACTTCTTTTCGTCGACTTCCAGCGAGGGTTTGCCGTTGACCATGGCGGGGCGGATCGCCGCCACCGGGCAGCGCGCAACAACCGAGGGCCTTTCGCAGACATTGGCGACCTGGGTGTGATCGATTTTCGGCGGCTTGGTGTGCTGAATGTTGATCGCTATATCGCCCTGTCCGCCGCAGTTGATCTGGCAGCACGAGGTCGTAAGGCGCACCCGGTTGGGCATCTCTTCGGTGGTGAACTCGCTGTGCAGATCATCCATCAACGCTTTCACGGCGCCGGACGCGTCGGTACCGGGGATATCGCAGTGCAGCCATCCCTGGGTATGGGAGATCATCGATACCGAAGGGCCGGTACCGCCGATGGGGAAACCCTCCTCGGTCAGCTTGTCGATCAGCGGCTGAACCTTGGACTCTTCAGAGACCATGAACTCGATGTTGGAACGGATGGTGAAACGGACGTAGCCTTCGGCAAACTTATCGGCGATATCCGCCAGCTTGCGGATGGTGTAAACGTCCATCTGACGCTGGGTACCTGCGCGCACGGTCCAGATGCTGTCGCCGCTCTTGGCGACATGATGCAGTACCCCCGGACGGGGCCGCTCGTGCCAGCTCCAGGCGCCATAGTTCTTCTTCAGTACCGGATGCAGATATTTGTCCATCTCCGGGACACCGCTTTCGATGGGCATGCGGGGTGCTTCAGCCATTGTTACCTCCAAATACTAAAATCTGACTCTTGTTATTGAGATGCAGCCCGGCATGCCGGGCTGCGTCCCTGGATAGTTACCGGGCGGCTTTCAGCTCTTCCCATTTTGCCGCTTCGCTGTCCCAGTCGTCGGAACGGAAGTAGGGGTTCATGCGCGGCCGGCTGAT
>JAGRGQ010000250.1 GCA_020445405.1 Gammaproteobacteria bacterium
GCTGATTGTGCGCCGTCGTGGCGGCAAGGGGCGCTAAGGGGAGAATAGGAGAACAAGATGTCACGTTCACTGAAAAAGGGGCCCTTTGTCGACCCCAAGCTGCTGAAACGAATCGAAGAAATGAATCGCAGCGGCGAGCGCCGCGTGGTGAAGACCTGGTCACGTGCGTCGACCGTCTTCCCCCAATTTGTCGGTCACACCATCGCCGTGCACGACGGCCGGCGCCACGTCCCGGTCTATGTCACCGAGAACATGGTGGGTCACAAGCTGGGTGAGTTTGCGCCGACTCGATTCTTTCGCGGTCACGTGCGGTCCGAAAAGGGCAGCAAGGCCCGTCGCTAGCGAAGGAAGAGTGCGAGATGCAAGTACAAGCAGTGACCAAATATACAGGAATCAGTGCGCAGAAGGCGCGTTTGGTTGTGGACGAGATGCGCGGCCGCAAAGCCGAAGACGCATTGGCGGTGTTGCAGTTCATGCCGCAGTCCTCGGCGCAGGTCGTCGCCAAGACAATCAAGAGCGCGTTGGCCAATGCCACGGAGAATTTCGGCCTTGACGCAGGCGATATGTACATCGCCAAGATTGTCGCGGATGAGG
>JAGRGQ010000251.1 GCA_020445405.1 Gammaproteobacteria bacterium
CGACGAACATGCCCTTGACCTTGGTGCGCTGATCGGCGCGGCCCATCCAACCCTTGCTGCGCATGTTGGTGCGCCCGCAAGGCGAAGGCTCGTCGAGCACGGCGGAAAGATCGCCGGTGCCGAAACGGATCAGCGGATAGGCCGTATTGAAACTGGTCACCACCAGTTCACCTACCTCGCCCGGCGCAACGGGATCGTCTGTACCGGGGCGGACGATCTCGACGATCAGATCCTCATTGACCAGCATGCCCGGCAGAGGCTTGCCGCGGTGGCTGCTCTCATAGGCGATGACGCCGAGATCGGCGGTGGCATAGCATTGCAGCACCTTGATGCCGCGCTCGCGGTATTCATCGCGCATCGAGGGAAACAGGGCGCCGCCCGAAACCACTGCCTTCTTGATGGAGGAAAGGTCCCTGCCCATCTCGGCAGCCTTGTCGAGCAGGGTTTTGAGATAGTCCGGCGTTCCGGCATAGGCGGTGGGACGGATGGCCGCT
Organism: Gammaproteobacteria bacterium; assembly: GCA_020445405.1. Taxonomy (GTDB): domain Bacteria; phylum Pseudomonadota; class Gammaproteobacteria; order Chromatiales; family Chromatiaceae; genus HKST-UBA178. The sequence goes on from JAGRGQ010000251.1 coordinate 495, forward strand.
GCCGCCTCTACCTGCTGCTCGGTGGCGCCTATCCCGGCGGGAAAGACGTTGGCACCGGCCGCCCTTGCGCCGGCGTCGAGGATGAAGCCCCCCGGCGTGA
>JAGRGQ010000252.1 GCA_020445405.1 Gammaproteobacteria bacterium
TGGGCATGGTCTTCCAGGACGGCGCCCTCTTCCCCCATCTGAGCGTGGCCGACAATGTTGCGTATGGCCTACCGCGCGCCCAACGGCAGTCGAGCCGTGTGTCCGAGCTGCTCGAAATGGTGGGCCTCGCCGGCTACGAGCCACGCCTACCCGGCACCCTCTCGGGAGGGCAACAACAACGCGTTGCTCTGGCCCGAGCACTCGCCCCCCACCCCGCTGTGCTGCTGCTCGACGAGCCCTTCTCCAGCCTCGACACCGGGCTGCGGGTGCAGGTGCGCGCCGAGGTCCACCGACTACTCCGCGAGATCGGGGTGACCACCATCTTCGTCACCCACGACCAGGAGGAAGCGTTCCTCCTCGGCGAACGCGTCGCGGTCCTGCGCGATGGCACCCTCGAACAGGTCGGCACACCGATTGAGCTCTACGACCGTCCGGCATCGGCGTGGGTCGCGGGCTTCGTGGGCGAGGCGAACCTCGTGGGCGCCGAAGCGCGCGGCACGAGCGCTACCACTCCCTGTGGCGAGGTCCCGCTGCGGGTGCCCGCAACCGGCTCGGTGGAGGTCCTCCTGCGGCCCGAGCACCTGCGCCTCGCCG
>JAGRGQ010000253.1 GCA_020445405.1 Gammaproteobacteria bacterium
GGTGCTCACTCGGATCCAGTCCCAGCTCGCGGATACGTTCGGGGTCGGCACCGCCATTTGACATGCCCCAGATCTGGCCTGTCAGGCTGGCGGTCACATCCCTTGACAGGCCCATCACCTTGCCGACCTCGCCAATCGCGGCGCGGGATCGAAAATGGATCACCGTGGCGCATAGCCCGGCCCGGTGACGGCCGTATTTCCGATAGATATGCTGGATCACCTCTTCGCGGCGCTCATGTTCGAAATCCACGTCGATATCCGGCGGCTCGCCCCGGTATTTCGACACGAAGCGTTCAAACACCATGGTGATCTGATCCGGGCTGACATCGGTGATGCCAAGGGCATAACAAAGGATCGAGTTGGCGGCGGATCCGCGCCCCTGACACAGAATATCCAAGGAGCGGGCGTATTGCACGATATCATGCACGGTCAGGAAATAGGCGGCGAAACCCAGTTCTTCGACCAGTTTCAGTTCCTTGGCGGCAAGGGTGCCATAGCGTTCCGGCACACCATCGGGGCAGCGGCGTTCCAGCCCCTCGCGGGTCAGCCGTTCCAGTCGCGCCTGTGGTTCTTCGACATCGCTGATCTCATTC
>JAGRGQ010000254.1 GCA_020445405.1 Gammaproteobacteria bacterium
CCAACGAGGCGACGCTGCCATTGTTCGAGACGGCGAAGGAACTCGGGATCGGATTCTGTCTCGGTTATGCCGAACTCACCGCCGACGGACATCATTTCAACACATCCATCCTTGTCGACGGCGACGGCACAATCGTTGGCAAATATCGCAAGGTGCATCTGCCGGGCCATCGCGAACACGAACCGGAACGACCGTTCCAGCATCTGGAGAAACGCTATTTCGAACCCGGTGACTATGGCTTTCGAACCTTCGATGCCTTCGGCGGACGCCTTGGCATGTGCATCTGCAACGATCGCCGCTGGCCGGAGACCTGGCGGGTCATGGGTTTACAAGGGGTCGAAATGGTGGCGCTCGGCTACAATACGCCGTGGCACTATCCGCTCGCGCCGGAACACGATCATCTGCAGAACTTTCACAATCACCTGTCGATGCAGGCAGGCGCCTACCAGAACGGAACCTGGGTCGTCGGGGTTGCGAAATGTGGTGTGGAGGAAGGCTGCCTGATGATCGGCCAGAGCGCGATCATCGCACCCACGGGCGAGATCGTTGCCATGTGTTCAACGCTTGGTGATGAAGTGATCACGGCGGTATG
>JAGRGQ010000255.1 GCA_020445405.1 Gammaproteobacteria bacterium
ATTATGAGCGGCTGGCCGCGCTGCAGGACGACTTACCGGCGCTGGAACAGCTGATCTGCTGCGATGAATTACCTGGAACGCAACAGTTCTGGCCTTTGCTGGAGCAGGCCAGCGACGCTTTCGAGACGGTCGCAACGCTGGCCGACGATCCGGCGCTGCTGATCTATACCTCTGGCACGACCGGCGCACCGAAAGGCGCGCTGGATGCGCATCGCAGTTTATTAGGCAATCTGCCGGGCTTCGAGCTGTCGCAGAACTTTTTGCCACAGCCGCATGATCTGATGTGGACGCCGGCGGACTGGGCCTGGACCGGCGGCTTGCTGGATGCGCTGTTGCCAAGCTGGCAGTACGGCGTACCGGTGCTGGCGTATGAGGGCGGTCGTTTCGATCCGGAACGAATCTGTGATCTGCTGGCCCGCTATCAGGTGCGTAATGCATTCATTCCACCTACGGCCTTAAAGATGCTGATGCAGGTGCCGCAATTGCGCCAGCGCTTCGATATCAAGCTGCGTGCGATCATGTCAGCGGGCGAAACCGTGGGCGAAGTCGTGCTGGCCTGGGGGCAGGAGACGCTGGGCCTGACGATTAACG
>JAGRGQ010000256.1 GCA_020445405.1 Gammaproteobacteria bacterium
AGGGCATCGACACGCTGGTCGCAAGTTCCCAGCAGAACGTCTCGACCATCACGCTCAACATGCGGCTGAACGCGAGCCCCGATCGCGCGGTCGCCGACGTCCTGTCGAAAATCCAGCAGGTCAAGAGCCAGTTGCCGCGCGAGGCGCAGGACCCGGTCGTCGTCAAGAAGACCGGCCAGGGCTATGCGCTCCTCTACATGTCCTTCAATTCGGATGTGCTCTCGAGCGCGCAGATCACCGACTACCTCAACCGCGTCGTGCAGCCGAAGCTGCAGACGCTCGATGGCGTCGCCGAAGCGCAGATCCTCGGCGGCCAGACCTTCGCCATGCGCATCTGGCTCGACCCGACCAAGATGGCCGCGCGCGGCGTGACGGCGGGCGACGTGCGCAATGCGCTCGCCGCCAACAATTTCACGGCCGCCGCAGGCCAGATCAAATCGGACTACACGCAGACCTCGATCAACGCGCTGACCTCGCTCGACAGCGCCAAGGCTTTCGCGCAGCTCGTGGTCGTGGCGCGCGGCGATGCGCTGGTGCGGCTCGGCGACATCGCCCGCGTCGAACTCGGCCCGCAGAGCGCGGATTCCTCCT
>JAGRGQ010000257.1 GCA_020445405.1 Gammaproteobacteria bacterium
TGCCACCGGTGCTATCGGCAGCGCCATCGCCCGCCAGATCGCCGCCGTTCCGGGTTACGAAGTCGTGCTGATATGCCGTGATCCGGAACAGGCTGACCGCTGTGCCGGAAACATTATCCAGGATACCGGCAACCGACGGGTGCGTGTTGCGTTGGCGGATCTTTCGCGGCACAGCGAAATCCAGACCTTGGCACACAACTGGGTCGGTCCACTGGATGTGTTGATCAATAACGCGGCGGTTACACCACGCGTGCTGTCGCACACGCCGGAAGGGATCGAACTGCAGTTCGCGACCAACGTGCTCGGTTATTTCTGGATGATAGCGGCGTTCACACAAAAGCTCTCGGAGGGGCTGGATCCCCGCATCATCAATGTCGCCAGCTACTGGGCGGGAGGGCTCGAACTCGACGATCTGGAGTTCGAACGCAGGGGATACCAGAATGATGCAGCCTACCGGCAGTCCAAACAGGCTGACCGTATGCTAACCGTCGCGTTCGCCGAGCAGCTGAAGGCGCAGGGCATCAACGTCAATACCTGCCATCCCGGCGATGTCGATTCCAGGCTCAGTAACAATCTGGGTTTCACCGG
>JAGRGQ010000258.1 GCA_020445405.1 Gammaproteobacteria bacterium
GGCTTCGGGGATTTCCACAGGGGCGAAGCGTTACTCTCCCCTTTGGTCCCCCTGCAAAATCGCACTTTTGCATGAAGATCCGAATCGTTATGATCGATGTTGTTGCCAACGATTCCGGCATTCAGATGAGGCTCATCCCGTGGCAAATATGATTCTGCTTGGTACTCGTAAAGGTACGCTACTGTTTGATCGCACCCATTCCGCTTGGCGTCCTCGGGCGATCCTGCACGAGGGTATTCCCGTCTGTTATGCCGCATCCGACCCGCGGGATGGTACTTTGTGGGCCTCCCTGGACCATGGCCACTGGGGGCCCAAGCTGTCGCGATCAAGCGATGGTGGCAGGAGTTGGAAAGAGATGGCTTCAGTAAAGTATCCGCAGGGTGCCCGCTACATCGTCAAGTACCTGCCGACACCTGATTTCGATCCAGCATCGCCCGCGGGACAACCTGAGTATCGGGATGCGACTGTGTTCAAGATCTGGACGCTTGCGTTCGCCGGTGCCGATCAGCCTGGCAGGATGTATGCCGGCACGATTCCCGGCGGTCTGTTCGTCAGCGATGATGGAGGGGAAAGCTGGGAACTTAACC
>JAGRGQ010000259.1 GCA_020445405.1 Gammaproteobacteria bacterium
CGGATTCGTTATGACGTCGGTTCGGTAACCGATTACCAGACAGGTACCCTAAGTGAGGAAGTAAGGACAAAGTCTTTGTTGCTGCCACCCGGTATTTCACCGCGCATGCTTGATCTCGTCGATAGCTGGCAGCACCGGAACGAATCCGATTCAGACGTTGTTTTGCGTGCGCTTGACTATTTTCGTGAGCAACCATTTTTCTATACCCTCTACCCCCCGCCACTCGGCGAGAGTCCCGCGGATCAGTTTCTATTCGAAACCCGACGGGGATTCTGTGAACACTATGCAACCAGCTTCACGCTATTGATGCGCATTGCCGGTATTCCAGCACGGGTGGTCGGTGGTTACCAAGGGGGGCAGGTCAACCCGCTTGGAAACTACCTGATCGTACGCCAGTCGGATGCACACGCCTGGTCCGAAGTGTGGTTGCAGGGAAGGGGATGGCAACGGGTCGACCCAACGGTTGCAGTCGCTCCAGAGCGCATTGAACAAGCTATCAATCCGACGTTGATTAACGACGTGATTGGGGCACCGGTATTGTTTAATTTGGAGGAGGGGACGTTGTACAGCGTCCTTAAAAAGTT
>JAGRGQ010000025.1 GCA_020445405.1 Gammaproteobacteria bacterium
AACGGGAGAGCTGCTCTTCCCAGTCGATATCCATGGTACCCAGAATCCTGCCCATCTGATGTGCCAGTTCGGTGTCGCCGCTTATCTCCACGTCTCCGGAGAACAACTGCCTGGAGCCGGCATCGTGGTCACTCAGCTTCGCCAGCGCCAGCGGAGTACCGCTGATGCAAACATCGGGTGCGCCTGCGAAAACTTCCAGCACCTGTACTTTTCCCGGCCCGGGAACCAGATAGGCAGTCCGGCCGAGGCCCAGTATCTCAATCGCGATAACGCGCCCGTGAAGCTTTTCCATCTGTCTGCGGGCATTGGCATCCAGGTTGAGGTAACCGTTCAATGCCGCTTCCAGCCCCGCGTAGGCGAGTGCGGACAGGGTCACGATTCAGGTCGATCCATAATTGACCTCCGGGCTGCGCGGAATCAAAGCTTGAAGCCCCGGTGGACGGCGACTATGCCTCCCGTCAAATTGTGGAAGTCGCAATGCTCCAGTCCGGCTCCTTCCATCATCTCTTTCAGACGCTCCTGGCCCGGGTGCATTCTGATTGATTCGGCGAGGTAGCGGTAACTCTGCTCGTCATTGGCCACTACTCTGCCCAACAACGGCAGGAGTTTGAATGAGTAGAGATCATAAGCTGCCTTGAGCGGCTTGTTCACCGGTTCGGAAAACTCCAGGATCAACACTCGCCCACCTGGTTTGAGCGCATTGTACATGGCGGTCAGCGCTTTCTGTTTGTCTGTGACGTTGCGCAATCCGAATCCAATGGAGATGCAGTCAAAACTGTTGTCCGGAAATGGAATTTGCTCCGCATCGATCTGGGCGTAGATCAGATTTCCAACCAGCCCCCGATCGGCCATTCTCAATCTGCCCTGGGTGAGCATGGCAGCGTTGATATCTGACATCACCACCAGTCCGTCGGGTCCTGTCAGTCCGGCAAAGCGGGCGGCGAGATCACCAGTGCCCGAAGCCAGATCCAGCACCCGCTGGCCCGGTCGGATTCCGGCCAGTTCCACCGCAAAACGCTTCCACAGCCGGTGTATGCCGATGGACATCAGGTCGTTCATGAGATCGTAGCGGGTGGCTACAGAGTCGAATACAGCGCGTACCCGTTGCGCTTTTTCGCTGACCGCAATCTGCTCGTAACCGAAATGGGTGGTGCTCTCTTTGGTCATGACACATTGCCTCTGTATCGTGCTTCCGACTCGTTAAAGGAGACAGAGTAACCCACTACGCGCTGAGTTTTAAGGGGGCAGCGGGCCTCTTTCCGGAATCGCCATTTTTTGTCCTGTCAGCAGATGCGAAACCGGAACGCCAGCCACCCGATCCCAATTTGGCTTTTTCGTGACGGTCAGTTGGACTCTTTGCGCGTGTGCCCGGCGGCTTTCAGGCGCTCCAGGTATGTCTGCCACTTCTGTTTGTGGTTTACGCCCAGATCGTAGAGTGTGTCCCAGGAGTAGATGCCGGTGTTGTGACCGTCATCGAATTGCAGGCAGACGGCATAGTTTCCCACCGGATCAATGCGCTCAATGTTGACCTCCTCCTTATCCAGCTGCAGCACTTCCTGGCCCGGTCCATGCCCCTGAACTTCCGCCGACGGTGAGTAGACCCGCAGATATTCGCATGGAAGATTGAAATGCGAACCGTCTTCGAAAGTCAGTTCGAGGATGCGGGACTGACGGTGCAGGTTAAGCTCTTTTGGTAGGTGCTTGGGCATTATCTGTGGTTCCTGTGGTGAAAGCCGGTGTGGCGAAAACTGCGGTCGTGCCTGGCATCAGAGAATGAACCGGCTCAGGTCATCGTTCGAGGCAAGCTCTTTGAGGTTGTTATCCACGTAACCCGCGTCAATGGTCACGGTCGAACCGGGAATCTCGGTCGCGGTAAAAGAGATGCTCTCCAGCAGTCGCTCCATGACTGTGTGTAGCCGCCTTGCGCCGATGTTCTCGGTGCTTTCATTCACCTGCCAGGCGATCTCGGCGATGCGCCGGATGCCGTCCTGGGTAAATGTCAGGCTGACGTTCTCTGTCTTCATCAGCGCCTTGTATTGATCGGTCAACGAGGCATCGGGTTCGGTCAGAATGCGCACGAAGTCCTCGCTGGTCAGCGCAGCCAGTTCGACCCGGATCGGCAGTCGGCCCTGAAGCTCGGGGATCAGATCGGACGGCTTCGCCAGGTGAAACGCACCGGATGCGATGAAAAGAATGTGATCGGTTTTTACCGTGCCCTGCTTGGTGGAGACGGTGCAACCCTCGACCAGGGGCAGCAGGTCACGCTGCACGCCTTCGCGCGAGACATCAGGTCCGCCATACTCGGAGCGGCGTGCCACTTTATCCAATTCGTCGAGGAATACGATTCCGTTCTGCTCCACCATCTCCAGTGCACGCAGTTTCAGGTCTTCGTCGTTGATGCGCTTTGCAGCCTCTTCGTCCTGCAGGATTTTCAATGCATCCTTGATCTTGAGCTTGCGTTTACGTGTGCGGCCGCCGCCAATATTCTGAAACAGACCCTGCAGTTGGCTGGTCATCTCCTCCATACCCGGTGGCGCCATGATCTCCACGCCAAGCGGGCTGCTGCTCACCTCGATTTCAATCTCCTTATCGTCAATCTCCCGGTTGCGGATTTTCACCCGGAATTTGTTGCGGGTTTCAGAGTCGTTGCGTGCCGCGCGATCGCTCTCGGTCTCCCAGCTGTTGCGCTTCGGACCGGGCAGCAGCACGTCCAGCACGCGCTCTTCGGCGGCATCTGCGGCCTTATCCCGGACTTTCTCCATCTCCTGTTCGCGCACCATTTTCATCGCTGAATCGGCCAGATCCCGGATGATCGATTCAACGTCGCGTCCGACATAGCCCACTTCGGTAAACTTGGTCGCCTCTATCTTGATGAAGGGCGCGTTTGCCAGTTTGGCCAGACGCCGGGCGATCTCGGTCTTTCCCACGCCGGTTGGGCCGATCATCAATATGTTTTTCGGTGTGATCTCGTTGCGCAGCTCATCGGATACCTGCGCACGACGCCACCGATTGCGCAGAGCTATAGCCACCGACCGCTTGGCTGCATCCTGGCCGATGATATGTTTGTCCAGTTCACGTACGATCTCTTGGGGGGTAAGTTCAGGCATGGCAGATGACGCTCAACCTTCAGCGTCCAGCTCCTCGATAGTCAGATTGTGATTGGTGTAGACACAGATGTCGGCGGCAATGCTCAATCCTTTCTGCACGATATCACGTGCATCCAGATCGGTATTCTGCAGCAGCGCGCGCGCCGCCGCCTGGGCGAAAGGACCACCCGAGCCGATAGCCATCAGGCTCTCCTCCGGCTCGATTACATCCCCCGTGCCGGTAATGATCAGGGAGCTGTCGCGATCGGCTACCACCAGCAGTGCCTCCAGCCGACGCAGGGAACGGTCGGTTCGCCAATCTTTTGCCAGCTCCACGGCGGCACGGGTCAAATGGCCGTGGTGCTTCTCGAGTTTACCTTCAAACCGTTCAAACAACGTAAAGGCATCGGCGGTAGCGCCGGCAAATCCGGCCAGTACCTTATCCTTGTAGAGTCGCCGCACCTTGCGGGCGTTTCCCTTCATCACGGTGTTTCCCATGGATACCTGTCCATCGCCGCCGATCACCACCTTGCCTTTGCGCCGGACAGAGAGAATTGTTGTGCCTTTGAGTGGCTCCATTTGTTAACCTCAATTTTTAGCTGTCCGCCGTCGCTGCATAAGTCAAACGGTTTCCGGAAATCGTGCAATCCAACATCCTGTTGGCCGCCAGGGTTAATTCTAAACGATCAAGGTTGGGCAGATAAGGATGGATTTCAAGTGCTGATACAGCCTGAAAAGGTCAACATTTTTTTTTCCTGGCGCGCGGGTGGGCATTGTCGTAAACCTGGGCAAGGTGTTGAAAGTCCAGATGGGTGTAGATCTGGGTGGTGCTGATATCGGCATGTCCCAATAACTCCTGCACCGCCCGCAGGTCGCCCGACGACTCCAGCAGGTGACTGGCAAACGAGTGGCGCAACATATGGGGGTGCACATGAAGTGCGGCATGGTTGGTTTTGGCCCATCGGGCAATTCGCTGCTGCACAGTGCGCGGATGGATACGGGTTCCCCTGCTGCTGACGAACAAGGCTGTTTCATTTACCGCCGCCAGATCAGAGCGCACTATGATCCAGCGCTGCAACGCTTGTTGCGCCATGCGACCGACGGGCAGGTGCCGGGTTTTGGCCCCCTTTCCAGTGACGACGAGAATCGGATCGCGCGCGTCGATATCCTGCAGTTCAAGAGAGACCAGTTCCGCCAGCCTCAATCCGGAAGAGTAGAAGAGCTCCATCATTGCCAGGTCGCGCGTTTCGAGCGGCGTGCTGCCGTTCGCATCGAGAATGCGTCCCAGTTGGTCGGCGTCCAGCGTGGCTGGAAGGCGCCGCTGAACCCGGGGTGCGCGGATCCCCTGAATCGGATTCTGCTCGGTTTCCCCTTCGCGCATCAGGTAACGATAGAGACTGCGCAACGCAGAAAGCTCCCGTTGCAGACTCTTTCCTGAGACGCCCTGGCGGTGGCGGCTGGCAAGATAATCGCGTACCTGGTGCTGTTTGAGGTCCTGCCAACGGAGAATTTCCCGGTCGCCGCACCACTGCAAGGTACGCTCCAGGTCGCGCTGGTAGCTACCGACGGTGTGACCGGAGAGACGGCGTTCGTGGCGCAGATAGAGAAGAAAACGCGCCAGCCAGAAGCTCAGCCCGGAATCCGGCATCTCAGAGACCGGGTTCCGAGACCACCTCGAGCGTTTTACTGACGATTTCCCCCAGTCGGGTCAGATACTCGGTTCCCATTTCAGGGTGAAAGCGGTGTTCGCTGTAACTGCCGAATGCCAACAGTCCGAGCAGGCCCTGCGCCTTGATTGGTATCAATGCGGTGGATCTAATCTGCTCGGCCTGCGGACCAAACAGGTATTCAAGCTTGGCATAGGGCAGGTGCCCGCATTGGGGGACGGAGGCGTCCAGAAAGGTACCGAACCCATCGAGATCGGGGTTGATTTCACGGTCGGCCTGCGCGGCGGAAAACAGGTGCAGTTCCATCGCCTCGGCTTGAAAATCGTCGTGAAACTGATCTTCCAGCGCGTTGATTACCTCATCGAACGTGGCGGCCGCGATCAGAGTAAGCGTGAGATGGTGAAGGCGCTTGTTCAGCTTTTCGTTCTCCCGTGCGACGCTGATCAGTTTGTCCAGTTTCTGCTTGTAACCCGCAGTCTCTTCCCGCAGTACTTTAACCTGACGTTCGATCAGAGAGACCGCGTCCCCACTGCTGTGGGGAAGTTCGAGTTGACGCAATAGTTCGGGATAATGAGAAAAAAAATCAGGATTATCCCTGAGATGCGCCAAAACTATCTCTTCCCGATTCTCCGTATCGCAGGATGGCTCAGACTGCAGGTTCATTTTCAGGTTTCTCCCTTCGTAGACACGGGCTGCGATTCCGCTTATCCACACGGGCTGTTTGCCGCCATTTCACTCTAACATATTCCTGGCCATGGATTGACCGAGTCCGGTTAAGTGTACCTTACTCCCCGGCACTTGAAAATTTGTACTGCGGGATAGCGGAGCCCCAAGTTGCCCGCGATTACTCAGGGGAGTAAAACCGCGCCAAGCGGGCGCGTTCGTTGATATGGATCATGGAAGTGGCAACAACAGATCGGTTGCTCTTTAGCCTGCACTCGTGTCGCACTAATCTTATATTAGAGGTATTTAAGGAGGCGAGCGAGATGTTGACCTATGAGGATTGTGTTGGTCTTTGCGATTTGACCGAAGAGGAAGTGGAAGCGATAGCGGAGCACGAGCACATTCCGGATATCGTCGCCGCAGAATTCGGAAGTTATCTGATCCACAGTAACAGCGGCGTTCCAATGATTCGCCGCATTATTCTGGATGACATCGAATTGGCTGAGAAACGGGGCGACAAGCATCACGCGATTACCCTGAAGCTGGTGTTGAAGCATTTTGTGGATACCCATCCGCAGGCGGTCAGCAACGTCTGAACAGCGGTAACCGGCGGGGCATCTTCAGCGTGAAGCGGGTACGCGATATCAGATTGCGGCGCGGTTTGCGGAACCGCTGTTTTGCATCCAGTCAACACTGGGAAAAGACGCTGCGCCGGTGCAAAGGGTCTTACTGAAAGCCGAGGGTGCTGGATTTGACATTTTTTTGTGCACTGCACAAAAAAATGCTTGACCTGAAGCCGTGTTGTGCTGATAATACAATCCAGTATTGTGCAGTGCAGCATTTTTAAGTGTTCAACCAACTTCAGGGTAACCAAGGGTAACTATCATGGCTTCTCAGACAAACAATCCTTTTGACTTCACCAGCCTTTTAAAAGGTTATGATCCGCAGGCCTTCTTCAAGCAGATGCAGGGTGGATTCAGCGCCTATCAGCTGCCGAATTTCGATAGCGCTGCTTTTCTGGAATCCCAGAAAAAGAATATGGATGCACTGGTCAGTGCCAACCAGGCCGTTTTTGCCGGTACCCAGGAGCTTTTTAAATGCCAGTCGGAAATGCTGCAGCAGGCAATGGCCGACGCTACCAGTGCTGCCAAGGAGCTGGCCGGCTCCAGCAATCCGAAAGAGTTGGCGGAGAAGCAGGCCGAGTTGTTGCAGTCTGCGGTAGAGAAGGCCCTGGCGAACTCGGCCGAACTGAGCGAGTTGGTCAAGAGCAGCCAGGAAGCGGTCGTCAAGCAGATCAATGAGCGCTTTCTCGCGAGCATTCAGGAGTTGAGGGAAGCGATCAAAAATCTGGGCTGATTTCGTGATACCACTGGCCTCTCCTGCAGTAAACCGCAGGAGAGGCCAGTCTGTTTTTGCGTATGAAAAGGTAACGCCGGGAGCAACCTAAACCGGTCCTATCCCGGTAGATTGCCGCATCCGACAAGATACTCAATGGCTGCGTGTATTATCGGAGTGCCGGTCAGAAACCGAATAAACAGTCGTATCCGCGCACCTGTAGCGGGCATGACGAAGCGGGTAATTACAATGAGGATGGGCTGACCATGAGTGAATCGACCAACCTGGATTTTAACAATCTCGATATTGAAAAACTGGCGCAGGGACTGCTTGAAAATTTTAAAAACGTCGAAAATATCATGACCGATTTTAGCAAAACATATGAGCAGCTGGAGCTCGATCCATTCAATCTTAAGGAGCTCTATACCGAGTGGTTCATGACCGCGATCAGGAATCCCCAGAAATTGGCACAGATCAATGTGGAGTTTTTGCAGAACGCCATGCATCTGTACCAGCGCAGTGCGATGGGGTTTCTGGGGATAAACGCGGAACCGGTAATCCAGGAGGCGAGGAGTGATCGCCGCTTTCATCACGAAGATTGGGCCAAGGAACCGATATTCAATGTGATCAAACAGTCCTATCTTCTCGTTTCACAGTGGATGCGGAGTCTTGTTGCGGATGTCGAGGGTCTTGATGATCACACCGCTGAAAAAGTGAAGTTTTTTACCGAACGCTATCTGGACGCGATGTCGCCGACCAACTTCGCCGCCACCAATCCGGCGGTATTGCAGCGGATTATGGAGACCAAGGGCGGCAGTCTGGTTCACGGTCTGAAAAACATGTTGCAGGATCTGGAGAATGGAAATGGCCAGCTGAAGATACGGATGACCGATACCGAGGCTTTTGAACTGGGCAAGAACGTGGCGGTAACACCCGGAAAGGTGGTTTTTCAAAACCGGATGTTCCAACTCATTCAGTACACGCCCACCACGGAAAAAGTGTTCAAACGACCGCTGCTGGTGGTTCCGCCCTGGATCAACAAGTTTTACATCATGGACCTGCAGCCTAAAAATTCGATGCTCAGGTGGTTTGTTGAGCAGGGGCATACGGTCTTTGTCATTTCATGGATAAATCCCGATGAGCGCTACAGCGACATCGGGTTCGACACCTATCTTGAAGAGGGTGTGCTCGTCGCCACCGACGTAGTGCAGCAGATTACCGGAGAAAACGAGTTCAACGCCATTGGTTACTGCCTCGGCGGCACCCTGTTGAGCACCACCCTGGCCTATATGAAAACAAAAGGTGACAAGCGCATCAGGAGCGCAACCTACTTCACCACCATGATCGATTTTTCCGAACCGGGCGAGCTCGGGGTTTTTATCGATGAAGAGCAGATCGGCAGCCTGGAAGAGCGGATGAACAGAGAGGGTTTTCTGGAAGGCTCCTCGATGGCGGGCGCTTTCAACATGATGCGTGCGAATGACCTTATCTGGTCTTTTTACATCAACAACTATCTGCTGGGAAACGATCCACGTCCATTCGACCTGCTCTACTGGAATTCGGATTCCACCCGCATGCCGGCGAAAATGCACAGCTGGTACCTGCGCAATATGTACCTGAACAACAGACTGTGCAAAGCGGAGCTGACAGTAGCCGGCGCGCCCATCGATCTTTCCACTGTCGATGTGCCGACCTGTTTCGTTTCCGCGGTGGAGGACCACATCGCGCCCTGGAAATCGACCTATGCAGGCGCACAGCTTTTCTCGGGTTCTGTACGATTTATCCTTGGTGGATCCGGGCATATCGCAGGTATCATCAATCCTCCCGAGGGTGGGAAATACGATTACCGTGTTACCGATGTACTGGTGCCGGATCCGGATGAATGGGCCGCCGGTGCGGAAAAACATCCTGGCTCCTGGTGGCCCGAATGGCAGCGCTGGATAGCGCCCATGAGCGGGGATCTGGTGGCGGCACGTCAACCCGGTAGCAGCAAATTCAAAGTGCTGGAGGATGCGCCGGGCTCTTATGTCAAGGCCCGCAGCGGCAGCACCGTGGCGGTGGCGCCCCCGAAGTTGCCGGCAGCCGCTAAGACAGAATCGAATGCCAAGGCGCCCAAAGCGGTCAAACCCGCAGTAAAATCCGGTTCGCCCAAGGCCTGGACGATAAAAGCTGTTGATGTATCCAAGGCAGCGGATGATTTGACAGCGATAACCGGTATTGGCCCCAAATTGGCTGCGGTACTGCAGCAGAAAGGGATCACCAGCTACGCGGCGATCGCGGCGATGTCGGCTGAAGAGATTAAAACTCTGCTGCTGAGCGAAGGCCCGGGCTACTCCAGATACGACACGTCAAGTTGGCCCGAGCAGGCGAAATTGCTGAACGGCAAGTGATATTTTCTCTCTCTCTGTATAAAGGATGTTCAGCGCGGGCCGGAGTAGCACTCCGGCCCGCGCAGTTCTCACATCAAATGTCAATAGATCCCTCGTAGACGCGTGTTGCGGGGCCGCTCATCCAGACCGGGTGTCCTCGTCCCTGCCATTCGATTCGCAAAACCCCTCCCGCAAGTCGAACCTCCACAGCTGCATCCAGCATGCCCTGTATACGACCTGAAACCACAGCCGCGCAGGCGCCGGTGCCGCAGGAGAGAGTCTCCCCGGTACCGCGTTCGAATACCCGCAGCCGAATCTGTTGCGGGGAGCAGACTTGCATGAAACCGACGTTGACCCGCTGTGGGAATCGCGGATGGCGTTCAAGCAGGGGGCCGATTCGTTCGACCTGTGCGGTGTTCACGTCGGGTACCTTGATTACTGCGTGCGGATTACCCATGGAGACGGCACCCAGCAATAGCTTTTCGCCACCCGCTTCGATGGTATAACTATGCGCCATCTGATCTGCGATAAACGGTATTTTAGCCGGCTCCAGCTCCGGGAGACCCATATTTACCCGGACATTGCCGTCATCTTCCAGGTAGAGGGTGATTTTACCCGCTCGGGTACCCACTTCGATCACGTCCTTCTCGGTCAGCCCGCGGTCACGGATGTAGCGGGCGAAACAGCGAGCTCCGTTGCCACACTGTTCCACTTCACCGCCGTCTGCGTTGAAAATCCGATAGTGGAAATCGGTATCAATCATTCGCGCGGCTTCAATCAGCAATATCTGGTCGCAGCCCACTCCAAAATGACGGTTGGCGATATGGCGTAACCGCTCCGGGGTAAGGTCGATTTTCTGGTGAATGGCGTCGAAAACGACAAAATCGTTTCCAAGCCCATGCATTTTGGTGAATTCCAGAATCATTTACAAAATCCGCCTGTTTACACACGCATACATTCTAGCCGCTGATAAACAGCCGTCAATTTAGAGATATTTTCTAGAAAGTATAATTATGCTATTGTTTTAATTTAGGAATTGAAAAGCCTTACGACACTTCCGACAAAACGGTGTTGTGCACCGGGCAGGTGCAGCGCCTGGTACCCACCGGAGTGAAAGCAGAGAGGCGGCCATTGACTGCAGACTACAGCGCAATTCAATTCAAACGGTTGCTGTCGCTACGGGTAACGGCTTGCGCATGCCTGTTGTTTCTAGCCGCGTGCTCCACCAGAGCGCCGCAACGGAGTGAATCCGGGGCGCCCCTGGAGCAGGACCTTACGCAGGATAGAGAGCAGCTTGTTGAGATCGCACGCCAATTGATCGGCGTGCCCTACCGTTACGGCGGCTCGGAACCAGACGACGGTTTCGACTGCAGCGGGCTCGTCTTCTACAGCTACAGGCGGGGCGGTGTGTCGGTGCCGAGAACTGCCGCCCAACAGCGGCGCCACGCGTTGCCCGTTTCTGCTGCAGAACTACTTCCCGGGGACCTCGTCTTTTTCGCTACCCGTGCCAAGGGAGGGCATGTCGGCATTTACAGTGGCAATGGACGTTTCATTCATGCGCCTTCCAGCGGTGGCAGGGTGCGGGAAGAGCAACTGAACAATGCGTACTGGCGCACTCGATGGTTGGGCGGCGGCAACCTGCTGGATGCGCTGGATATGCGTTCTAGTTCTTCTCTTCCTGCTGCTCCGTCTCCGTCTCCGGTTCCGGTAGATACAGCGGGCCTTTCTGCCCGCAGCCCGTGAGCAGATTGCTCAGACCAAGAAGTGCTATCAGTATGCAGAGTATGTAGCGTTGCCGGCGGTGCATGTCTATTCCCGTTTATTGCAATACAGACCGCAGTATATACCTGAAGCTGTTACAACTCACCGGCCTCCCGTCACTGTTGCTACGCTGTTCTCTCTGCTGACAGGGCAGTGCGATGGAGATAATTCGCTCAGCTGAATCTTCCCCGGGTCACGCCATCCTTCGACAACAGCGCCATGGCCTCGCACAGGCGCTGCTCCAGGCGGCGTTTAAAGTTAAACAGCTCGATGGTCGATGCACTGTTTCCGCTTGAGAGGCTGGAGAGTTCCAGCCCGGTCAGATAGATGGGATAGGCTTGCCGGTTGCGCCTCTGCGATAGAAGATACTCCGCCACAGCAAGGAACAGTCGATCTCCAAATTCGAGTGATGAAAATTCCCGCTCCCCGCATGTCAGTACCTGCGGGGATTGATTGAGACTGAGGTCGTCGCTGAGCAGGCGAAGTTCAAGATAGTTGTCAGAAAGCCGGTTGCGCGGCGGTATCCGGGATTGCGCACTGTATTTCCCGTCGCGGGATTGTGTGAGGCGGTAGAATTCGGGAGCGTTCAACAACAGACGATACGCCGGATCCTCCGACTGCAGATTGCGCATCAGGCAGATGCCGTTGATAAAACGGTGTTGCTGGAGTAACAGATAGTGCTCTTCCGTAACCGGCAACTGCTGCTGAAACAGCGCGCCCAGCTCGTCCAGAATAAATAACAGCGTATGCTCTTTTTCGTTGAGATAGAAGAGCTGAATAATTCCCGGCTGGTTCAACTCGTAGATAGCGGGCAGCGGGCTTTCGGTCAACGTCATCCGGTCGATCACTACCGGGGAGAACTCGGTTAGCGGTTGCGCCAGCAGATCCGACAGCTCGTCCGGGGATGACACCCTGATATGGAAGAACTTCTCCCTGGCGTTTTGAATGAGGTAGTGATCATCGCCCAGACGCAGCAGGTAGCGGCAGGAGAGACCGTGACCGGACGGACTGAAAGCGCGGCTTACCGCATTGAACAGCTCCTCCACTCTGCGGGCGATGCCCTGAGACCTGACCGAGGAGTAACTGTGAGCGCTTACTACGGGTAAAGCCGTCTCCGGTACGTTCAACAGCAATCGAAGATAGTGGCAAAGCGTGTTGAGAAGGCAATTTTCTCCCGGATAGGTAAAAACCAAAGTTTCACCCCAGCTGGTGCTGATCAGCTGTTCGATCCCCTCCACAAGCGAGGCGTGGGCGGCACCGAAACTCAACGGATCGCAGCGGTTGCTGGTCAGCTGTTTGCCTACTCTTGACAAGTGCGCCATTGGGTCCGTGCCGACATTGATGAACAGCGTACAGGCAAGAGCATAGGGCTGGGATGAGAGTTTCGTGATGGGTACCGAGGAGCTCATTCCATTGGGGTAGATCACTTTCAGCGCATGCAGCAGGGAGTGCAGTTCGCTCTTACTGACCGGGCAGGTGTCCGGATAGAGGGCGATCCGGGTGCCGTGACCGATGATTCCATTGAGATGGCACCAGGTGAGCAGTTCCAGAAGTCCCGAGGTGGTTTTAACCGGCGTGGTGACCTGAGCCTGATCGATGCTGATCTCGCCGAGATAGAGAAACCATCCGGGTTTGTCGCCGTCTGTGATGGAATAGTGAAGTGAGAGTTGCTCCTCTTCCAGGTTGCGTGAGATGCCGGGGTTGATACTGTCCACCTTGCCTGGCCGTTTCTCCAGTGCGGTATACAGTTTACGGCCGAGCAGCGTGAGTTCCGCCGGATCAATTGCACCGGCATCAGCGTAGGTGCGGGCAAAATCGGTCAGCAGGCGAAAGCTGTGGGTGAGCTCCCGCACCAGCGTATTGCGTTCTTCCAGCACCCTGTCTATTTTCCAGCTCCCCCTGGAGTCAAGTAAGGTCAGGTGACCCTCTCCCCAGCGCCACTCCCGGGTGAGTTTTTCGATCAGCTCCTGTTGCCAGGAGGGTTCCCGGCCGGTCGGCTTTGCGGACAGTTTCTGCCCGGCTTTAAAATAGAAACAGCGCCTGACCAGTTCCAGCCGGTTTTTTTCGCCCCGTTCTCCGAGGTATTGTTCCAGGCGCCGGTACATCAAGACGTAGGGGTCGAGTTCGTCGGTGCTCTCCTGGCCGGCATAAATGGCTGCCTTGGCCTCCTGGCAGAGCCAGCGTACGGCCGGATATTCCTGAGAATAGGCTTCGGTCAGAAACAGTTTGAGAATGGTTTTATAGGGCGCCTCGATACCCTTGAAAAGCTGCCAATGCGCAGCACCGAAAAATTCATCCGGCGTCAAAGTCTCCAGTCCGCCGAAATCTATACAGTCCAGCGGATCGACGAACCGTTTGTGCAGCAGCATCTGTGCGTATTCACTGTAGTTGTTCTCCTCTTCCGGCGGTACCAGCCACCAGAGCGGATAACGCCCGGCCAGCAGTACGCCGGTGCGGTAGAACTCTTCCAGCAGGAGGCGCCGCTGGGTGGTGCCGCTGCTTTCGTGGGAGAGGCTTTCTCGTTCGCCACAGCGGAAGGTTTCCACGTTCATCACGAAGATATGAACTTCGAGCGCAAGCGATTTTCCCCAATCTTCGATACGATCGGCCTTGAGCTTTAAACTTTCGATCGCACTTTGGGTAAGTTTGGGGTCGTGACACAGCCAGACATCAAAATCGCTGCCGGCGGTATGCGCCACGCTGCCCAGGCTTCCCATCAGATAGAGACCTTGAATACTGAACCTGCGGCGGGCACGTTTTTGGTATTCGAAACTGCGACTGATCTTCTTTGCGGTCTGTAAAAGCAGTTTGGATGGGGAAAAATTTGGAATGCCTGCCGGTGTCGCTGTGTTGACAAAACCAGGCAGCATCGGGTGGTTGATGTGAAACAGCAGCGGCAGCAGGTTGATGAACTCCAGCTGGGCCGGCAGCAACTCCCACCCGATGCGGCGCAGGCGCTCCCGGTGCAGCAGCATGAAGCGCCGGTGTACCTGGTTCAGATCCTTACGGCCGATCCCATCCTTGTGGTAGACGGCGTGAGGCATAAATCAAGTGACGGCAGTCTGTAGCTGCTCCTCCGCCTGTGCGTTGAGGTTCTGGGCCGCTCGATCCATCAGCATTTTACTGTCGTTGCCTTTCATCCACTGGGCCAGGCCGTAGCGGAGTTTCAGTTTTCGACTTTGCCGCAGCGATGAAATTCCGAGATCGGGGAATCCGGAACTTATCTTTGCGATCAGATCGCTCCCGTGCTCGGCGTTCGTTTCGGGTAGGATGATGACGAAATGATTGTGATCCCAGCGTGCAATGGTATCGGCCCAGCGAAGCCGATCACGCAGGTGGCGGCTGGTAGCAAGAATTACCTCATCGTCAAGGCTCGCCGCAGGATTATCTTTGTCTATCAGTTCCATTATCACCAGACAGAGCGGATTGTTATAGCGGCGACTGCGGGTGACCTGTGAATTTAACGCCCGGTTGAATGCGCGCGGATTTGCAAGACCGGTCAATTTATCGGTAATGGTCAGATCCTCCACCTGCTGGCGAAGCGCACCCACCTCCTGCTTCAGTTTTACCAGTTCAGTAATATCCTGGTAAAACCTTATGATTCCGTCCGCTCCGGCAACCTCGTCGCAGTGGAACCATTTTTCCTTGTCTATACCCGGTGCAGCAAGATGTATTGCCCCCTTTCCGGAAAACAGGCTGCGATAAACGGCCGGTTTCAGGGTTGCCGTATTCTCACCCTTAAATCGCTCTGCCGGAACACCGAGCATTGCGGCCAGCGCTGGATTCATTTGCAGGATGAACCCCTCTTTATCCATCACCAGCATCCCGCACGGGCTGTGTTCAAAGCAAGTTGTTTGATTTTCACTGATACGGCGCATGCTGCTGCTCCTTGTAACTTTGTGATCTCAGCACTACTTGCTCTAAAGCGGCAGGGGGAGGGTAATCTTTAATTCTGCACGACGCCACTATTTCATTGTCGGTCGTGGGGTGACAGTGGGGACGAAGAGCGCTATGTTTCCGTGATGCGCCGGGTTTTCGGCGCGAGCAGGTCACTGACGCACGGGAATTTCCTATGTCCACACTATCTCTACTGTCTCAGGATACGCTGCTTCCAGGCAAGCCTCTCTGGCAACGGGCGCCAACCCGGGATGAGAACGGTCGTGCGCTGAATGATTTTATGATGCTGATTCCGAAAATCGGACGTTGGCCCGAGACAAGACGTCTGCAGACCTTGAATCAGCTCAATCGTGTCATATCGGGATTGGATGAACGGGTGGTGTTTGCCGACCTGAACCTGAGGCTGAATCTTCTCTGGATCAGTATGCGGCCGGACCCGGAAGGGTGCAAAGCCGTAGTTGAGGCGGTCAGGGCCGCTGTCCCCGAAGCGATGCTGGTGGCAAGCCAGTATGAGGCGATGATGGGCATGGCAGGCAGCGGCGGCCGACGCGGTCACAAAGGCATAAAACGGCTGCGTCTGGGACGCCAATAGATGTCTGCTGGTCCGCACTGCCTGTGACAGCAGATCTCATCCGGAGGAAATGGCCATCGCCGGGCGGCGCGGCGTTCAGTCCAACCCACAAATTGCCGTCGTTGTCTGTTCGTCTGGTGGACAGACGAAAAAGTGCGGTGACGGTACCCGCAACCGACCGACCGATGCAGGTCATCGCTGCGTCCAGTCCAGTGCGCCGGCGTGGGAAGGCGTGTCAATCGGTTCAATACTCATCCGCCCGTCTGGCGTCGCCGTAGACTTTGGCCGCCGGATAGCGCTGTTCGTTGATCGCCAGCTTCCGGTTGGCGGCTGCGACCAGATCGATATTCAGGCGCTCACCGATGCGAATCAGGTAGATTAGAATATCCGCCAGCTCCAACGCCACCTGCTCCTTTTTCGCGGTTGGAAGGTCTTCGCTTTGCGCTTCGCTCAGCCATTGAAAATGCTCCACCAGTTCAGCGCATTCGGCGATCATTGCCATGGAGAGGTTCTTGGGGGAGTGAAACTGCTCCCAGTTGCGTTCCCGGGCAAAATCTTTCAATCGTCGATTCAGCTCGTCCAGGCTGTCCTGCTGCATATTCGATTCTCCGCGGCTATTGCTCAGAAAGCCGCACGCGGGCGCGCTCAATCGCTGCCCTTACCTGGTCCGGCGCGGTTCCTCCAACGTGGTTGCGGGCAGCAACCGACCCCTCCAGCGTCAGTATTTCGAAAACCTCTTTTCCGATCTCCGGGGAAAAAGCCTGCAGCTCCTGCAGTGAGAGATCCGACAGTTCGCACGCTTTTTCAACGCAGTGCGAAACCGCCCTACCGACGATTTCATGGGCGTCGCGGAAGGGCGTGCCCTGGCGCACCAGGTAGTCCGCCAGATCGGTGGCGGTGGCAAAACCCTTCGTCGCCGCGGTGCGCATGTTATCCCGCCGGCAGCTGATTGCGGGGATCATGTCCGCAAAGATTCTGAGTGAACCCTTGACGTTGTCGACACTGTCGAACAGCGGCTCCTTATCTTCCTGATTATCTTTGTTGTAGGCCAGAGGTTGACCCTTCATCAGCGTCAGCAGACTGATGAGGTGGCCGAATATGCGTCCGCTCTTGCCGCGGATGAGCTCCGGCACATCGGGGTTTTTCTTCTGCGGCATAATGGAGGATCCGGTACAAAAGCTGTCGGACAGCTCGATGAACGCAAACTGCGCCGACGACCAGATAATGAGCTCCTCTGACATGCGTGAAAGGTGCATCATGATGAGCGCCGCTGCGGCGCTGAACTCGATGGCAAAATCACGGTCGCTGACTGAGTCCAGGGAGTTCTCCGACGGGCGCTCGAAGCCGAGCAGCCTGGCACTGTAATGGCGGTCGATCGGATAGCTGGTTCCGGCCAGCGCGGCCGCGCCCAGCGGCATGACATTCATGCGCCGGCTGCAGTCGGCAAGCCGTTCGCGGTCGCGTTCCAGCATCTCGAACCAGGCCATCATGTGGTGCCCGAAAGTGATCGGCTGGGCGGTTTGCAGGTGAGTGAAACCCGGCATTATGGTATCCGCCTCTTTCAGGGCGATGTCGAGCAGCGCGTGTTGAAGTTTCAGCACGCCCTGCCTGATCTCCACTATTTCGTCGCGCAGCCAGAGTCGGATATCGGTGGCCACCTGATCATTGCGCGAGCGTCCGGTGTGCAATTTTTTTCCTGCGTAACCGATCTCGTCGGTCAGTGCGGATTCGATGTTCATGTGCACATCCTCCAGTTTCACCGACCACTCGAACCCGTCCGCCTCGATACGTTGCTGGATCTTTGTCAAGCCGTTGACGATGGCGTCCCGCTCCTGCTCGCTGAGAATTCCCGCCCGGGCCAGCATACGGGCATGGGCGATGGAGCCGGCAATATCGTAACGGTAGAGGCGCCGGTCGAACTCCACAGAGGCGGTGAAAGCCTCGACGAAAGCGTCGGTCGGTTGGCTGAAGCGGCCCGACCAGAGTTTTTTGTCACTCATCGAAAACTGTTCCTGGGGTGATTGGCCCGTAGGGGCCGCCAATATCCTGCGCACCGTCGCGGAACCGGTTGCCGTCAATGATTCCCAATAGGGGCGGACAACCGGGGCGCTCGCAAAAACACAAGCGGACACGCTATATTTCGTTAAAGGTAAAAGTTCCGTTGTCCGTTATCCTAAGCAGTGCGATACGGGTCGCTCATCTTAAAGAATTGTATCAGGATTCCACCGAACTATGACGCAAGCGGAAACAGGCGCCGTCAGGGAGAGTCAAAGCGGCTCGTTCCTGCCCAATTTCTGCAGCATAAGGGTGGTGTTCGCGCTGGTCATCACAGCTGAATTATTGGCGCTTCTGCTCACTCTTGCCGGCGTCCAGTCGCTGAATGGTTTCACCAACGAGCTGAGCATGCGCTCATTGATGATGCAATGGATCGCCCTTGTCGGAATCACGCTGCTCTGTCTGGTACGCCCCCGGCTGGCACGGCTGAGCAGTGCAATCGCAGGTATGGCGGCCTGGGTCCTGATACTGTGCGTGAGTCTGATAACAGCACTCGGGGCGCTCTGGTTGTTACATGAACCGTTAACCTCTTCCCGGGGTCTGGCACTGTTGGTGGAGAGCCTGGGAATCAGCGCCATCGTGACGGCACTGCTGCTTCGATACCTTTACATGCAGCATCTCTGGCGCGGCCAGGTGGAGGCGGAGTCGGAGGCCAGATTTCAAGCCCTGCAGTCGCGCATACGCCCTCATTTTCTGTTTAACAGCATGAATACTATAGCCAACCTTACCCGCGCCGACCCGCTGTTGGCAGAGGAGGTGGTGCAGGACTTGTCCGATCTGTTCCGTGCCAGCCTGTCCGACAGCCGGCGTCGCTCGACCCTCGGTGACGAGCTGGAACTGGTGCGCGGCTATTTGCGTATCGAGGGCCAACGCCTTGGCAGCCGGCTGCGGGTGGTATGGGATCTGGAGGAGTTGCCCGAGCAGGCGGTGCTGCCGTCGCTGATACTGCAACCGCTGTTGGAGAATGCCGTGTACCACGGTATTGAAACCTCCTCCGAGCCCGGTACCATTCAAGTGACCGGGCGTTATCGCCGCAATAAAGTGAACATCAGCATTCGCAATTCGCTGCCGCGCGCGGAAACCATGGAAGTGCGCCGGCAGGGCAATGCGATGGCCCTGGAGAATACACGTCAGCGGCTACAGGGCTTTTTCCATGACGAATCCCAGTTGACAATCGGCGAAGTGGACGGCGAGTATCAGGTTAGGGTGGTGTTCCCCTATCCCTGGATTCCATGAGCCCGGAATTCTAAGTCGATGGTTATGTCCTGCACCATTTGCCATGCAAACAGAAGTGTTGTCGGTTTTGGCGCATTGTACAGACAACGCTCCACCACTGGCCCAATGGGGGCCATCCGAGAGTTCCGGCAGCAATGAACATACTGATTGTGGATGACGAATCACCCGCACGCGATCGTTTGCGGGGATTGATCGAGGAGATGGGCGCCCCTTATGCCGTTGCCGGCGAGGCGGCCAATGGTGTGCAGGCGCTGCAACTGTGTTGCCGGCTCGATGTGGATCTGGTGCTGATGGATATCCGCATGCCCGAAATGGACGGCATCGAAGCAGCTGCAAAACTCGCCGCTTTGGAGCTGCCCCCCGCAGTGATCTTCGTTACCGCTTTCGAGGAGCATGCACTCGAGGCATTCCAGGGGAACGCTGTGGATTATCTGCTCAAACCAATCCGCCGGCAGAGACTGGAGCATTCGCTGATGCGCGCCGCGGTACCCACGCGCGCGCAACTGCGGTCATTGCGGCAACAGCCGGAGATTCCCACCCATATCTGCACCAATTATCGCGGCGGGATCAAACGCATTGCGATTCACGATGTCATTTTATTGCGTGCCGATCAGAAGTACGTCACCGCGATCAGCTGCGACGGCGAAGCACTGCTGGAGGAGTCACTGAGGTCCCTGGAAGAGCGCTTCAAGGATGTGTTCTTCCGGATCCATCGCAATGCACTGGTTGCGCGGGCGCGCTTGATAGGAGTTGTAAAGCAGAGCGATGGCCGCTGCCTGGCGAAGCTGGCCGATAGCCACGAACAGCCGGAAATAAGCCGTCGTCATCTTCCCCGAATCCGGCGATGGCTGAGACAGGGCAGCCGGTAACAGCGCGTTTTCCCGCTATAGCCACAAGGGTCTCAACCGCAATGGGACGAACCGAGGACACTCCCCTGAATTCGGGAGAAACGGCAATCAAGCGCATTTCCCGGGATCAAATGTTGTAAATGCGGCAACTGGGAAACAGCGAGGTTCGATCCGGGCCGGTGTCTGTCTGGGTTCAGCTGACTATTGGCGCGAGCCTGCCGCGGGTCTGTGCACCCGTCTGGTCCGGCATCGCGATACCGCACTTATACGCGTGCGGCCGGCTGCAATGCGGAGCCTAATCTGATCGTATTGTATTGGACAGCAGCGACGCCAGCACCGCGAAGGCGTAGGGGTATGCTTTAGGCTCCCCGCTGGCACGGGGGCCGGCTACATTGAGCCTGGAGATGCTTTCGTGCAGAACGAAATCCAGTATCCGCACGGCTGCATGGTGTTCAGGGATTCTGCTGCCATCGATCGACAGATAGGGTTTGTTCCACGCCTTGCAGAATTCCAGGGTGCGCGCCGTGCCACCATGCAGTTTGCCGAAATAGATGATCAGCGTGGCATCGCTGTCGGCAACATTCTGCTCGGTGCGTTGCAGATAATCTCCTCCCGGAAGTTCCCGCAGCGGATAATTGTCGGGGATCCTGCCATCTTCCGCCTTGCGCCCTTCCGGACACCAGCCCCCGG
This sequence comes from Gammaproteobacteria bacterium, assembly GCA_020445405.1. Classification (GTDB taxonomy): domain Bacteria; phylum Pseudomonadota; class Gammaproteobacteria; order Chromatiales; family Chromatiaceae; genus HKST-UBA178. Next base: position 20,179 of record JAGRGQ010000025.1, read on the forward strand.
CCGGGGTTCCCATAGTCAACGCGGCATCCAACGCGGCGCGGTCAACACCGGTCTGGCCACCGGATAAAATTGTAATCACTGGAACCAATCTCATAATTCCCCGCGGCCGTGGCGGATTTGATTCATGGCGCAACGCGGCGAGCGTAGTGCAGCCGATGCTACAGCAGCGGGCCGCATCAAAGCCAGCAGCCGAAAGCGTGTGGTCCCCATGGGGTTGCGTCCGAAATGCGTTCAGGCTGCGTTGCGCCGCCTGCCAGTACGGTGTGTACCATCCCCTGCGGGCACGCATTTCGGACAGCAATGCGCTTCGCGGGGGATTATAAGGCAGGTTTCAGCCGCACTCCCTTGTTGGATCGCTTCAGGTGTGAGTGCCTGGTTCTGGGATTATCGCGCGTTAGCGGATCCCGCCAATCTCAGATGGGTGGAACAGGGCATCTTTGCAGCGGTTGATTTGCCAGCATCCGGGATAGGCTTTAGCATGCGCCTTTTCGGTAGAGACAAGCACCCATGTCGGCACAGAAGATTCGTATAGCCACCCGTAAATCCCCGCTGGCAATGTGGCAGGCCGAGCACGTATCCAGCCTGCTGCGGAAGGCGCACTCCGGCCTGGAGGTGGAGCTGGTGGGGATGAGTACTCAGGGGGATAAGATTCTGGATGCGCCGCTGGCGAAGATCGGCGGGAAGGGGCTGTTCGTAAAGGAGCTGGAGCAGGGAATCCTCGAAGGACGCGCGGATATCGCGGTTCATTCGATGAAGGATGTTCCGGTGGAGCTGCCCGAGGGTCTGCATCTGGGGGTTATACTGGAACGTGAAGATCCGCGCGACGCCTTCGTTTCGAGTCGTTACAAGAGCCTGGACGATTTGCCGAAGGGTGCAGTGGTCGGCACCTCCAGCCTGCGCCGTCAGTGCCAGATTTCCGAGCAGCGGCCCGATGTAAAGATTAAATCGTTGCGCGGCAACGTGAATACCCGCTTGAAAAAGCTGGACGACGGCAGGTTCGACGCCATCATTCTGGCTTCCGCCGGACTCAAGCGTCTCGGTTTCAAAAGCCGGATCACTTCGATGCTGGAGCCGGAACGGAGTCTGCCCGCGATAGGACAAGGCGCGATCGGTATAGAGTCACGCACCGACGATGAAAGGGTCAACGCCCTTATCGCGCCACTGCACGATCTGGAAACCGCCCTCTGCATTATTGCGGAACGCGCCATGAACAGCCGTCTGTTGGGCGGTTGTCAGGTACCTATAGCCGGTTACGCGCTGATAAATCACAATAAGATTTACCTGCGCGGCCTGGTGGGTGAGCCCGATGGGAGCCGGATCATTCGCAGTGAGAGAAGTGCGCCGGCGGCCGAGGCGGAAGCACTTGGCATATCGCTTGCCGAGGATCTGCTCGGACAGGGCGCCGATAAGGTACTAATGCATCTGTACCAGGATTGATCCACTTTGATTCCACTGGATTGCAATCTCGCCGGTACAGGGGTGCTGGTAACCCGTGCAGCGCATCAGGCCGAAGGGCTCTGCAGATTGATTACGGAATTGGGTGGGCGCCCACTGCGTTTTCCGACCATTGAAATTTCGGCACCGGAGCAGACCGAAAAGCTGTACAACGTTCTGACGCATATCGAAACCTATGATATGGCGATATTCATCAGCGTGAATGCGGTTGCATGGGGGCTGAAACTGCTGGCCAGAGGGCGCCTGCCCGCCGGAGTCAGGACCGCGGCAGTCGGACTGTCGACAGCGCGGGCTCTGGCAGAAGCGGGGCAGGCTGTCGCTGTGGTGCCGAAACAGGGTTTCGACAGCGAGGCATTGCTGGCCGCACCGGAAATGAGCGCGTCCGCCGTGGCGGGCAAAAAGATTCTCATTTTCCGGGGACAGGGTGGCAGGGCGTTACTGGGGAAGACGCTGGCCGAACGGGGGGCGCTGGTCGAGTATGCGGAAGTCTATCGACGCCGCTGTCCGGAGCATGCAGGTGACTTGAGCCAGGCGGCATGGATCCGGGATCTGGACGTGACGACGGCCACCAGCAACACGATCCTGGATAATCTGTTGCTGCTGTTTGGAGACACGCAGCGCGAGTGCCTGCTGGCGACGCCACTGATCGTGATATCGGAACGGATGTGTGATCACGCCCGGGCGTTGGGTTGGCGTTGGGTGACCCTGGCAGCGGGGCCCGATGACCGCTCTATTGTAGACGCGATCTGTCAATGGAGTGCGAGCAGATAGTGCCAACAGGCCATCGTGTATGGCATGCTCCTGAGTGGAGGGATAGCGGGTGATGGGTTTACTACGAGAAATACGATGAATAGCGCAGACGCGGAAGTTGAAGAGGCCGAAATTCTGGAGGCGGAGGTGGTCGGAAACCAGCAACCGCCCCGCACCGGCAAATTTACCGGTTTGGCGCTGGTTTTGTCGCTGGCGGCACTGCTAGCAGCGGCGGGCGGCGCACTGTTCACCTATCAGACACGGGAATCAATGTCGGCGGATCTGGCTGTTCTCAAGATAGCGCTGGAAGGCGCACGCAATGAGACCGGAGAGTTGAGCCAGCAACTGCGCACAGCCCATACCTCATATCAGGCCCAGGGTCAGCAGCTGGAGGAGCAGAAGCTGGTGCTGACCGAGCAGCAGAAGGCACTTGCCGCGCACAATCAGTCACTGGCTGATCGCGAGGCGAAACTGGAACAGGAGAGAGTGCGGCTGGAGCAGGCGGGCCGGGAGGTTCGCGAAGCGATTCAGTCGGTACATCGGCGGATCGGTGGCGACGACAGCCGTTGGTTGGCTGCCGAGGCTGTCTACCTGATGCAGATAGCCAATCACCGGCTGCAGCTGGAGTGGGATGTCCAGACCGCGATCAAGGCGCTGGAGACGGCGGATGAGCGATTGCGCGAAGGCGCCGATCCCCGCTGGATCCCGATCCGGGAGTTGCTGGCTTCGGAGATAGGCAGCCTGAAACAGGTGAGCCCGACTGATATCGAGGACCTGGCGGTGAAGTTGTCGGGTCTTGCCGGCGCAGTGAAAAATCTCAAACTTTTGGGTACCGATCCGGTGGTATCCAGGCCCGCGGTAGCGGCCGGTGCTGATCGGACCCCGGATGAGCGTACGCTTCAGACGCTGCTGAACGATGTCTGGGAAGGGTTCAGGTCCATCATGGTGATCCGGCATCATGGGCAGCCGGTCAGTGCGCTGTTACCACCGGACCAGCAGTTACTGGTACAGCAGAACTTAATTTTGCAGCTGGAGGCAGCGAGAGTTTCTCTGCTGCGCGGCAACCAGGCGCTGTTCGACTCCAGCCTGCAGAGTGCGGTACAGTTTTTGAACGCATATTTCGATATCGATGACGCAGCCGGTAAATCCTTTCTCAATGAGGTCGGCGTGATTGCCGGGTTCAAAGTACGACCGCAGCTGCCGGATATATCGGCATCCCTGATCGCGTTGCGCAAGCAGCTTGAAACGGCGGGAGTAAGCCGATGAAAACCCTGCTTGCCGCCCTGCTGGTACTGGCAGCGTCGGTTCTGCTCGCTTTGGCGGTCAAGTCAGACAATGGATATATTCTGATCGGTTACAAGCAGTGGAGCATCGAAGGCAGTCTGGCGTTTTTTATCATCATCGACCTGCTGGTTTTCGTCGCGCTCTACTTCCTGATAAGGACGCTGTCGCGCCTCTGGTCGATCCCACGGCAGCTTCACGGCTGGCAGGATCACCGATCCCTGGAACGCGCCAGGCGGGAGCTCAATCGGGGACTGGTGCAACTCTCCGAGGGGCATTGGCAGAGTGCCGAGAAATATCTCGTCAAACATGCGGATCGCTCTGATGCGCCCCTGATCAACTATCTGGCGGCTGCACGTTCCGCACAGCAGCAGGGTGCGCATGACAGGCGCGATCACTATCTGCAGCTGGCCCACCAGAGCATGCCGCTGGCGGATGTGGCTGTCGGTCTTACCCAGGCAGAGCTGCAACTGGAGCATGAGCAGCTGGAGCAGGCGCTGGCGACACTCAGGCATCTACGCACGATCGCGCCACGCAATGCCCATGTACTCAGGCTGCTTAAAAAACTTTACGAGCGCATCGGTGACTGGAACGAGTTGAACGCGTTGTTGCCGGAATTGAAAAAGCGACGCGTGTTAAGCGAGTCCGAGTTGCGGGATCTGGAACTGCAGATGTACCGCAAACTACTTGAAAGTGCCGCATCGAACAGCGACAGCGAAGCGCTGACGGTAACCTGGAAGAGTTTTCCGCAATCGATCAGGCAGAGTCACTCCCTGGTAAAACTCTATGCGAACTATTTGAAGGAGCGGCAGGCGGATGATGAGGTTGCCCAGCTCCTGAAGCGGGCAATTGATCAAAATTGGAGCGACGAACTGGTTGAGCTATATGGCCGGGTCGGGGCTGAGGATGCGGCGGGTCAACTGTCGCTGGCAGAAAAGTGGCTTAAGGATCAACCCAAAAATGCCACTTTGCTGTTGGCGTTGGGGCGGCTGTGCCTGAGGAACCGCTTATGGGGCAAGGCGCGCAGTTATCTCGAGGCCAGTATAGGCGCCCAGCCGAGTACCCCTGCTTATCGTGAACTTGGAGAGTTACTGGAAAGGATGGGGGAAACGCAGCATGCAATGACCTGCTACAGAGCCGGCCTGGAACTCTCGAGCGATAGTCCGCTGCCTGAACTTCCGGCATCTCTGATCGGGCAGCATCAGCTTGAAAGTAATCCCGAAGAGGTGATTCCCACCGATGTCAACCCACCTCGGCTCGAAGTGGTGGGGGCAGAACCCAAACCGAAAAACTGAGCGGGAGGCCGGGCTATTTATTCGGGTTGTCCTTAGCCCATTCGAATACATCGGAGAACATATGCTCCGGCGGCAGGCCTGCGGCGGTAAAGGCGTGTTTGCCGGCGAACACCATTGGCGGCGGTCCACTCATGTAGAGCTCAAACATGGACATGTTCGCATAGTCCTCCAGCACCGCTTCGTGTACCCATCCGGTGCGTCCGGTCCAGTCTGGCTCCGGTTCGGAGAGAACCGGCGTGAACAGGAAGTCATCACGCTCCCTGGCCCATCGGACAGGGAGTTCGGACAGGTAGATGTCGCGACTGGTACGCGCGCCCCAGAACAGATGTATCGGGCGTCTGACACCGATGTGGAATGCATGCTCGATAATGCCTTTCAGCGGAGCAAAACCGGTACCCCCGGCCATCATGATGATCGGCCGCATCGAATCCTCACGCAGGTAGAAGCCGCCCAACGGGGCCTCGATCTGCTGGCTGTCTCCCTCCTGCATCTGATCAAAGACGAAATCGGTGAACTCGCCGCCCGGAACGTGCCGTATATGAAGCTCTATGGATGTGTCATCGTGCGGTGGATTGGCAATCGAAAATGCGCGACGGCGTCCGTCCTCAAGGATGAAGTCCAGATACTGCCCCGCCAGATATTGAATCCGCTCACCCTTTGGCGGCACCAGGAATACACGCATTACGTCATCGGCAAGGCGCTCTTTTTTGGCCACCTGACAGACCAGCCGGCGCACTTCAACCTGTTGTGCGCTCTCCACTTCGTGAATTCGTATGACGATATCGCTGGCTGCTCTTGCCTGGCAGGGAAGGCAGTGCTCTTCCGGTTGCCCGTCCAACGCGTCCAGAAATTCGGCGGGGTACTCGACGCTGCCTGAAATGAGTTCGCCCGCGCAACTGCCGCACAGGCCGTTCCTGCAACCGTATGGCAACACAATACCCTGACGTTCCGCTGCTTCAAGCAGACACTCGCCATTTCCAGTGTAAAATTCATGACCACTGGGTTCTATCGTGACTTTAAAACTCATACAGGTTATCTGGCATGATTGAAACGGCAGAAAATTTTCTACTATTTTGCTAAGGATTAAAACCTTAATATGAGTATGTTTATACTGGGTTGTGGTTATCTTGGTCAGCGGGTTGCTGCCCAGTACCTGCAAACGGGGGTCCCGATTACCGGTTCGGTGAGGAGTCGCATCAGCATGGAGAGACTGCAGCAAAGGGGAATCGTCCCGCTGATGCTCGACCTGGACCGGCATCCGCTGCCGCAACTTCCGCTGGCAGGCAGCAGCCTGTTCTATTTCATTCCGCCGGCAACCGGGGGCAGCAACGATCCCCGCAGCGCCGGTATCGTAGAGGCGTTCAGGCGCCAGGGATCCCCCCGCCGCCTTGTCTATCTGAGCACCACCGGAGTATATGGCAATTGTGCCGGTGAATGGGTGGATGAACAGCGTATCCCCGCGCCGGCCGTGCCGAGGGCGTTGCGGCGTTGGGATGCGGAACAGACATTGCGTGCCTGGAGCCGGGAGAGCGGTGGTGAGTTGGTTATCTTGCGGGTGGCGGGATTTTACGGAGCCGGCAAATTACCGTTGGAGCGGCTGCGCAAAAGGCTGCCCATGGTGCGTGAGGAGGAGGCGCCCTTCAGTAACCGAATTCATGTCAATGACCTGGTCACTGTCTGCCAGGCGGCCATGGAACGGGGACGGGCAGGTGAGGTATACAATGTCAGCGACGGGCATCCGACCACGATGACCGACTATTTCGATCGCGTTGCCGATGTGGCGGGATTGGCGCGGCCGCCGAAGATTTCGCTGCATCAGGCGCGTCAGAATTTGTCGCCGGGTATGCTCTCGTACATGCAGGAGTCGCGCCGCCTGCTGAACAGGAAGATGCTCGATGAACTTGACGTCAGTCTGCAATTCCCCGATCTGGCCACCGGTCTGCCGGCCTGTTTTGATGACGCATAACAAGGACGTCCCGTTTGTGACAAGGCCGTGCTATTTCCGGTCGAGCCACGCGAACAACGGATCCCAAAGCCCGACATCGTTCCAGACGAGGGAGGGGGCGAGTTCGAAGATTCCCAGACCGCTTTCGGCTGAGCGGATGTAGTTCTGGCTCTCCCGTAGATGGGTCAGGAACGGAATCTCCAGATGGCCCAGGTACTCCTCCAGTTGATGGTAAATTCGCGTGTTTTCACGCACACGATTAGCGACGATCGCAAGCCTCGTCTGATTGCGGGAGATTCTGCCGTTGGCGATCAGTTCCTGCAGAAAACGGCTGCAGGCGCGCATATCGATTGGGGAGGGGAGCACCGGCACGATCAGGTCGTCCACTCTGCGCAGCATATCGGTGATGCTCTTTCCATGCGTTCCGGCAGGTGCATCCATGACCAGAAGATCTGTTCCCCGTGCCGCCCGCACCGGTCCGGAACTGGCGTCTATTGCCTCGATTGCCGGGATTCCTTCGTACTGTCTGCGCGCTTCCAGCCAATCCAGCGCTGAACGTTGCGGGTCGTAGTCGGCCAGAGCCACTTTGGCGCCATCGTCGGCAAACCAGGTGGCAATGTTGGTTGCCAGCGTGGTTTTCCCGCAGCCTCCCTTGGAGTTCATCAGCAATATTGTGCGCATTGTATTCCTCACGATGCTATTCGGTTGTCAGATTCGAGTGGCCAATAAGTCTGTCCGGAGCCTGTTTATCCGTTAATAGGGCGCGTGCCGGTAGTCGGTAACTGGTAGAATCCCCGGATCCAGCCTCTGGCCGGGATCACGCGGTTTGAATAAAGCCCGTGGTTCCGGGGGACAGAAATCGCTTTCATCTTTCCACCAAACTGTACAGCGATCAGTTTAGCCTGCGATTCCGAGGCTATCCCATATCCTGTCTACACGTTGTTTTACCGCATCGCTCATGGCGATTGGGCGCCCCCATTCCCGGCTGGTCTCCCCCGGCCATTTGTTGGTGGCGTCAAAGCCTATTTTAGAGCCGAGTCCGGAAACCGGGGAGGCGAAGTCAAGATAATCGATGGGGGTGTTTTCGATCAAGGTGGTATCTCTCGCAGGATCCATTCGCGTGGTCATCGCCCAGATCACATCCTGCCAGTTGCGCACATCAACGTCGTCATCGGTGACGATCACGAACTTGGTGTACATGAACTGGCGCAGGAACGACCAGATCCCCATCATCACGCGTTTGGCATGGCCGGGGTACTGCTTTTTCATCGAGATTACCGCCATACGGTAGGAGCAACCCTCCGGAGGAAGATAGAAATCGACTATCTCCGGAAACTGCTTCTGCAGTAGCGGCACGAAAACCTCATTCAGCGCAACGCCGAGTATCGCCGGTTCGTCCGGTGGGCGGCCCGTGTAGGTACTGTGGTAGATGGGGTGCTTTCGATGCGTAATGCACCCGATCGTGAAAACCGGGAAAGTGTCCACTTCATTGTAATACCCGGTGTGATCGCCAAAAGGTCCTTCGAGCGCGGTGTCTTCGGGGTAAATATGTCCCTCAAGAACGAACTCCGCTGATGCCGGGATCTGCAGATCGCTCAGCAGGCACTGTGCAACTTCGCTGCGGCTGCCGCGCAGCAGGCCGGCGAAAGCGTATTCCGAGAGCGTGTCCGGTATCGGGGTTACCGCCGCCAGAATTGTTGCAGGATCGGCCCCCAGCGCCACAGCCACCGGAAAGGGTTCTCCCGGATTAACCCGTTGCCAGTCCCTGAAATCGAGGGCGCCTCCGCGCTGGGCGAGCCAGCGCATGATGACGCGGTTTTTTGCAATCACCTGCATGCGGTAGATACCCAGGTTCTGGCGCGTTTTATCCGGCCCACGGGTGACTACCAGACCCCAGGTGATGAGCGGTCCCGCATCCAGGGGCCAACAGGTCTGGATCGGAATTCGGGAGAGGTCAATCGCGTCGGCTTCGATTACCGTGTCCCGGCAGGGAGGATGACGGATCTCCTTGGGTGTCATGTCCAGCACTTTGCGGTAGAGCGGCAGTTTACTCCAGGCGTCCTTGACCCCTTTTGGAGGCTCGGGTTCCTTTAGCGTGGCCAGAAGCCTGCCAACATCGCGCAGCGCTTCAACCGACTCCTCTCCCATGCCAAGCGCGACCCGTGCAGTGGTACCGAAGAGATTTCCCAGAACCGGGAACTCGGAACCCTTGACCTTCTCAAACAGCAGCGCCGGCCCCTGGTGTCGCAGCGTGCGGTCACAAATCTCGGTGATCTCCAGATGTGGATCGACTTCCACTCCGATACGCTTGAGCTCTCCCCGCGACTCGAGTTGCGCAATAAAGTCGCGCAGGTCGGTGTAATGCATCTGATCTGCCCCTGTAGGTGTTTTCAGAGTGTCTCGCGATTATCAGAGATGAGCGGAGAATATGAAAGCGCGATCGGCGTCGCAGGCGTCTATTCCGGCTTGCCCGCCTGCCTTGCCCGCCGGACGATCCGGTAGTTTTTAAACGCAATGCCAGCGATAAAACTGAGCAGGTGTCCCAGCAGTATCAGCGGCAGAATCCAGGGCTGAAACGTATCCGTCCGCTGATGTAATTCCGTTTCCGGTGCATCCGAGACAAACTGCCGGATCCGTTGGATGCGAACCTTCAGTTGTGCGTACTCCTGGCGAAGCTGCCGTTGTTCAGCTGTCTCCGTCGGTTCGGACGTAATTCCCGGTGCTGAGTCCTGGGCTGAATTTTCATCCCGCTGTTGCGCTTCGACCGGCTGACCCTGCAGTTCCGCCTCCCCACCGGAGGCTGCGGCGGGCGATTCAATCGGCTGCCCTTCACCTCCAGCTTCCAACTTGCGTCTGAGGTCGGCATACTTTGCCTGGAGTTCAAGCAGCATCGTTTTGGCAGGTTTTTCCTGGGTGACGAAGCGGGTTTCAACCCAACCCTCGCTGTTGTCCCCAAGCCGTATCCGGGTGAATCTGCCGCTCTCTTCCAGAACCTCCATTGGTGTGCCGTTCGGCAGTGCGCGAACAGGCTCGGCAGTCAGATCGGGGGAGGAGTAAAAGCCCGCCAGCAGCTTGTCGGTGATGTAGGCGGCGGCACCGACCTGAGCGATCAGCAGCAACGCGGCGCCGGACAATACTCCCGTCATGCGTAGGCTGAACATGCGCGCGTATCAGGCCCTGATGCCGCTGTGTTGCAGCAACGCATCGATCTTCGGTTCCCGTCCGCGAAACGCCACATATAGCTCCATGGCATCTTTTGAACCACCCTGTTCCAGAATATTTTGCAGGAAAGATGCGCCGGTGTCGGGGTCGAAAATTCCCTTCTCTTCAAACAGTGAAAAGGCGTCTGCCGAAAGCACTTCAGCCCATTTGTAGCTGAAATATCCGGCAGCGTACCCACCGGCAAATATATGCGCAAAACCGTGGGCAAAACGATTGAACGCCGGGGGCCGGACGACTGCAACCTGGGCGCGCACCTGTTCAAGAATCTCGTAAACACGGCCGCCTCGGTTCGGATCGTATTCGCGGTGAATTCGGAAATCGAACAGGCTGAACTCGAGCTGACGGGCCATCTGCATGCCGGACTGAAAGTTCTTGGCGGCTTTCATTTTCCGGTAGAGCGGCTCCGGAATCGGATCTCCACTCTCAAAATGGCCGGAAATCAGATCCAGCGCCTCACGCTCCCAGCACCAGTTTTCCATGAACTGGCTGGGCAGTTCGACGGCATCCCAGGCAACGCCATTGATCCCCGCCACGCCCGGGTAATCCACCCGTGTCAGCAGATGGTGCAGTCCGTGTCCAAACTCGTGAAACAGCGTCTCCACCTCATCGTGGGTAAATAGCGCGGGTTTGCCACCGACCGGAGGCGAGAAGTTGCAGACCAGATAAGCAACCGGGATCTGGTCGCACTCGTCGCCGAACATCCGGTCGATGCAGCCGTCCATCCAGGCGCCACCGCGTTTCTTCGGACGCGCGTACAGATCCAGGTAGAACTGACCGCGCAGCGCGCCAAAACGGTCGCGGATCTCAAAGAAGCGGACATCACGGTGCCAGCTGTCGATACCTTCGACTTCCAGGATTTCGATGCCATAGAGGCGGTTGACCACGGCAAACATGCCCTGCAGCACCCGGCTCTCGGGAAAATAGGGTTTCAGCTCTTCCTGCGTAACGTCATAGCGTTGCTGTCGCAGTTTCTCCGAATAGTAACCGATGTCCCAGGCTTCAAGTTCTGTTATTTGATAGCGCTCGGCTGCGAAGCGGCGAAGTTCCTCCATTTCGTTCTCTGCCTGGTGGTGAGAGCGCGAAGTCAGATCATCGAGAAAACTCATTACCTGTTCGCTGGACTCAGCCATCTTTTTGGCCAGAGACCGCTCTGCGTAGTTGTCGAAACCGAGCAGCTGCGCTTGCTCGTGACGCAGCCGGAGAATACGTTCCATCGTCTCGCCGTTGTCCCACCGGCCTGCGTGGGGACCCTGATCGGATGCGCGGGTGGAGAATGCCCAGTAGAGTTCGCGGCGGAGTTCTCGGTTGTCTGCGTAGGTCATTACCGGCAAATATGACGGGAACTCCAGCGTCAGCAGCCAGCCCTGCTGCTCTCCGCGCTGCTGTGCAGTCTGGCGGGCCAGGTCCAGAGCTGACTCGGGCAGTCCCGCCAGCGCCTGTTCATCGGTGATCAGCTTGGTCCACGCATTGGTTGCATCCAGCAGATTCTCCTCGAACTGGCTGCCCAGTTCCGAAAGTTGCCGGCTGATCTCTTTAAAACGCGCTTTTTTTTCCGTTGGAAGATCCACGCCGGATAAACGGAAGTCGCGCAGGGCGTTGTCCAGAAGCTTGCGCTGTGCGGGATTGAATGACTCCCCGCTCTCGGCCACCGCCTTATAGGCGTTGAATAGCCGCTCATTCTGGCCCATCTCGGTAGCGTACTCGCTGAGCTTTGGCAAACAGGCGTTATATGCCTGGCGCAGTTCATCGCTGTTGACCACCGAGTTCATGTGGTTCACCGGTGACCATGCCCGTCCCAATCGATCATCCAGCCGCTCCAGCGGGTCGATCAGGTTGGCCCATGTGAACGGCTCTCCGGAGCGGAGCAGCGCCTCAGTCTTTTCCCGGCAGGTCTTGAGCAGCTGGTCTAAGGCAGGCTCCACATGTTCGGGTTTTATCCGGGAGAAGGGCGGCAGTCCTTCCAGTTCCAGCAGTGGATTTGTCATCGGGTCTGATTCCGTCCGTCTCGGGGTGGGCAGGTTGTCTATTCTGACATGAATACCAAAACTCAGACAGTCAACCGCCGATACGGGTTCCAATCATCCAGACGCTGATGCCGCCGGCAATGAAAAAGCCGGCGATAGACCCGGTTGCAATGAGTTTAAATCGCCTGACCAGATCGAACTGGGGCAGGGATGAGATCAGATAGGGGTGGCTTGAGCTGCCCGTGGCGGAGAGTGAGTGGGTGGCATCGGCATTCAGCTCCATGCGGTACTCTCGGTCGCTTTCGGCGGACGCCGCCAGGCGTGCCTGTTGCCACTCGTCCTGATCGATCTGTCCGTTGCGATCCCGGTCGAATCGAGCCAGCAGCCTGGGCTTGTCATGCTTCCAGGCGCGTAGAATTTCCCGGGTGGTATTGCTGCGTTTATGTTGATGGTCGATCTCGTCCAGCGTCTTGAAATTGCCGATGGTATAGAGAACGGTATTCGGCTGAATCCGCTCTTCGGTATAGCGATATCGGGGTGCCAGACCGATATCCCGGGTCAGAACAGCGCGCCATGTCGCGCTTTTTAACTCATTTTCAGCTGCCTTGGCGGCGCCTGGAAGCGGGGTACTGCCATACCAGACTGTGCGGTCCCCGGTCGTGACGCGCGCACCCTCGGGATCGATCCGGCAGATGCCGCTGTCGTCCTGCAGCAGAAACGGTTGACTGCTGCGCCGGCTCTCCACCACCCGCCAGCTTTTATTACCCTTTTTTTCAATCTTATAGTGATACCAGCAGCACGCCGTACCGCTGAGCGGGGCGGGAATCGGGCTGCCGTTCAACGCCATTGCGATGCCATTCAGCTCAACATAGCCTTGCTGCGCGTATTCAATCCTGGCGGTGGGCGTATCTTCCACCAGACGAGCCAGAGTGATATAGCGAAAGGTGAACCAGAATGCGCCCAGCGCCGCGGCCGAAGCGACCAGAAAAAAAAGCCAGAACTCCACCCGGGAGAGATGAATGATCTGCTCGGTAATGCTCATCCGCGGTTAGATGCAACGGCGTGGCGTCAGTTGATTACCGCGTCCGAAGCGCTTTGCGGCTCAACCGAAAAGCCGCCCGACGTTCACGTCGCTCACCCCTTGGCTTGAAAACTCAAGCGGTTCTCCCGGACTGAAGCCGAACATTCTTGCGAGAATCAGATCGGGAAACTGATCTATGCGTACGTTGTTCAGGTTAACGCTTTCGTTGTAGAACTCACGACGGTGGGCGATGCTCTCCTCAAGCCCGGTGATTCGCTCCTGCAGATGGCGGAAAGTTTCGTTCGCTTTGAGTTCAGGATAGGCCTCGGCAAGCGCAAACAGACTGCCGAGGCCGAGTCGGAGCTGGTTCTCGGCGCTGCCCAGCGCGGCCATGTCGCCTTTGGCGCCGGCGGCGGATACGGCGGCGCGCGCCCGCATGACCTGCTCCAGCGTATCCTGTTCGTGGCGCATGTAGCGTTTGCAGGTATCGACCAGTTTGGGCAGTTCGTCGTGGCGTTGCTTGAGCAACACGTCGATATTGGCCCATGCTTTTACAATACCGTGTTTCAGACTTACCAGGCTGTTGTAGATTATGATGCCGTAAATCAGCGCTGCCGCGAGAACACCGAGAACGACGAAGCTGCCAATTTCCATTTCTTATCTCCGGGTTGATAACGGACCCTGCTACCTGTCCGCCAACAGTTGCTCGAATTTGTCGGCCGCCATGGGACGACCGTACAGATAGCCCTGAAGTTCATCACATCCGATGGAACGAAGAAAGTCCGCCTGTTCCTCCCTCTCCACACCTTCCGCCACGATACGTACACCCAGGCTGTGGCCAAGTGCCACGACCGCTCGGCAGATAGCCTGATCATCCTGGTCGTCGGGTATGTCCCTGACCAGCGTTTGCTCGATCTTCAGGCAGTGCACCGGAAGTTGTTTAAGCCGCATCAGGGAAGAGTAGCCGGTGCCAAAATCATCGATGGCAAGACTGACCCCCAGTTCGCGCAGGCTGTTCAGCAGGTGGTTGCCTTTCTCCGTGCCCTGCATGATGCTGTGTTCGGTGATTTCCAGTTCCAATCGGTTTGGCGACAATCCGCTTTCAGCGAGAATGGTTTGCAGCCGGTGACTGGTGCTTTCAGGTGAGACCTGCTTGGCCGAGAGATTGACCGCCAACCTGATTTTCGGCAGTCCCAGCTCTTCCCAGTCCTGCATTTGCCGGCATGCTGTTTTGAGGGCCCAGGCGCCGACCTCCTGGATCAAACCGGTCTCTTCGAGCACCGGAATGAACATATTCGGCAGAATCTGGCCCTGTTCGGGGTGGTTCCAGCGCAGCAGTGCTTCGGCACCCACTATCCGACCGCTGTCAGCGCCTACCTGCGGCTGATAATGCAACTCGAATTCCCGCCGTTCCAGCGCCCTTCTCAACAGGGTTTCGCACTTTAGCCGTTCCTTCACTTTATCCGACAGCTGCTTGGTGAAAAAGCTGTAGCGGTGTCTGCCCTCCTCCTTGGAGCGGTACATTGCAATGTCGGCATGTTTGAGCAGCGACTCGGCATCGCTGCCGTCGCCAGGAAAAAGCGAAATACCGATGCTTGGAGTGATGAATATCTCCTGACCGGCGATAGCGAATGGCCTGGCCAGGGCGTCGATACAGCTCTGTGCCAGCGCCGCTGCCTGGTCGGCCTGCCGCAGTTGCTCCAGCAGCACCACGAATTCGTCACCACCGATACGGGCGATCGTGTCGCCGCTGCGCAGGTGGCTCTTCAGGCGACGTGCCACGTTGACCAGTAACTGGTCACCGAGCGCATGTCCATAACTGTCATTGACGTTTTTGAAACGATCCAGGTCGATGAACATCAGGGCGAGTAGGGTGGGATTGCGGAGAGATTGCTTCAGCGCGTGTTCAAGTCGCGCGATCATCAGCAGCCGGTTCGGCAGTCCGGTGAGCGGATCATGGTGTGCCAGGTGATAGAGTTTGCGCTCGGACTCTTTAAGGCTGCTGATATCGGAAAAGACAGCGACGTAGTTGAACGGCTTCCCCTCTTTGTTATCGATGCGCGATATGCTCAGCCATTCGGGGTAGATATCGCCCGATTTACGTCGATTCCAGATTTCACCCTGCCATTTCCCGGTTTCCCGAAGAGAGTCCCACAAACGCAGAAAAAAAGCCTTGTCCTGGCGGCCCGAATTGAGCAGGTTTGGGTTTTTACCCAGCACTTCATCTTTGCTGTATCCAGTGATATTGGTGAAGGATTGATTGACGTCGAGGATAGCACCATGGGCGTTGGTTATTATCATGCCCTCCGATGCATCCCTGAAGACGGTGCTCCACTGCAGCAGACTCTCTTCGCGTTCGCGGTTTCTAATGGTAATGCCCGCGAGAAAGGACGCGATTTCGAGCATGCGGGAGTGGAACGGAGTGGGGGCGCCTCTTTTCTTTGAGATGATGGAGAAAGTGCCTAGCATCTGCTGTTTCTCGGAGAAAAACGGCACAGACCAGAAAGCGCCGATGCGTGGGCTGCCGGCCGTCTCGCCAAACCTGTTCCAGTGTGGATCCGAAGAGACGTCGATGACGTAACAGGGTTTTCCGGAGCCGGCTGCATCTTTCCCGGTTTCCATATCGGCGGAGTGCAGCATGCGATCGAAGCAGGCCAGCATCTCTGGCGGGAAGGTGGTTCCGGCGAGAACGCTCAACGACGCGCTATCCCGGTCCAGTTGCAGCACCGATGCCTGCGCTTCAGGCACCATGGCTTCAATCATCTGGCACAGATCGTCCAGGATCTGCCCGCAGGAGAGCCCGGTGGCGATGGATTCGAGAATCTTCCGCTGCATTTCCAGCAGCCTGGAAAGCTGCCTGCCGTCTATGATCTCGCGCCTGGAACAGGGCGAGGCGAGGCCCGGATTCTCCTTTTTTTGAAGTTTGATATCGATGGTTGGCTGCCTCTGTGATGGAATCGAATCAAACTTTATCGGAAGATACCCGGGAATATTTACCTGCGCCTGTCACATAATCGCTGCTTGGTTTACGCCCGGAATTAATGTCAGCTGTTTTCCCGTGTGCCTGTCGGAATCGAATAACATATTGAATTAATGGGGTTATATTTTTTGCGCCGTAAAAGTGGACATCGCATCAACGCTGCGGCCATGCGGGGATAAACAGGATTAAGCATGCGCGCTGCTTTTTTTGGAGGCATCCGGCTTGGCTTGACACCCCGGATAGCGTGCCGTGACCCGAACGGTGGCAAAGAACCGAATGCCTGCGCCGCACTTATGCTGCGGAGAGTATGGCGATGACCGGGGCGGTTTCGGGGCGAACGCCCCGCCAAAGAAAAAATGATTCGGCTGCCTGTTCAACCAGCATGCCAAGCCCGTCCAGACTTTTGGCTGCACGCTGCGATCTTCCCCAGGTTACGAACGCAGTCGGCTCGCTGGAGTACATCAGATCGTAGACCCAACCACCAGGTGCCAGGATCCCATCGGGTATTGCGGGGATTTCTGCGTTGAGTCCGGCGGCCGTGGCGTTGATGATCAAATCGAACTGCCGGCCTTCGAGATCCTCCAGTCCGCCCCACTCCACACTACCTTGTCCCGCCAATCGCTGAACAAGTTGCTGAGCACTGGAACTCGTCCGATTTGCAATAAGCAGCTGAGCCGGCTCCTGCTCCAGCAATGATGCCGCCACCCCCTTGGCTGCGCCCCCGGCGCCCAACAGCAGAATTCTGCTGCCATTGAGCAGGCAGTGGTGGTTTATGGTCAGGTCGCGCACCAGACCAATACCGTCGGTATTTTCCCCCCGCAGTGATCCGTCCGGCATCCGCAGAAGGGTGTTGACCGCTTCCGCGAATTGCGCTTCTCTCCCCAGCATATCGGCCAGTTGCCAGGCGCGTACCTTGAATGGAACGGTCACATTGAGCCCGCGTCCACCTTGTTGAAAGAAACGGATGACATCCCGCTCGAAATATTGCAGATCCCCGAGGATTCTCTCATACACCAGCTTTTCACCGGTCTGTTTCGCGAAAGCGGCATGAATCTGCGGAGATTTACTGTGTTCGATCGGATTGCCGATCACTGCATACCTGTTCCGCATCTCCTGCACGTTAACTGGAGCTCTGGGAAATGGGTCTCTGTTCGGCCAGCCACCGGGAGGCGCGTTTGGCGAAGTAGGTCAGAATGCCATCGGCCCCGGCCCGTTTAATACTCAGCAGCGACTCCAGAACGACGGCCTTTTCGTCGAGCCAGCCGTTTTGCGCGGCAGCCATCAACATAGCGTATTCTCCGCTCACCTGGTAGACGAAAGTCGGTGCTCCGAATTGCTGTTTCACGCGCTGTACGATGTCCAGATAGGGCATGCCGGGTTTAACCATGATCATGTCCGCACCCTCTTTCAGATCGAGTTCCACTTCACGCAATGCCTCATCGCTGTTGGCCGGATCCATCTGATAGGTGTATTTGTTGCCCCCTCCCAGGTTGGCTGCGGAGCCCACTGCGTCGCGGAACGGGCCGTAAAAACTGGAGGCGTATTTGGCTGAATAAGCCAGGATCCTGGTATTTGTATGGCCGGCGGACTCCAGCCCCGCCCGCACTGCGCCGATGCGCCCGTCCATCATATCCGAAGGGGCTACCACGTCAGCGCCGGCCTCAGCGTGGGAGAGCGCCTGCTTTACCAGTACCTCCACGGTTTCATCATTCATAACGTAGCCGCCGGCATCGATCAGACCGTCCTGGCCGTGGGTGGTAAAGGGGTCGAGCGCGACGTCAGTAATCACGCCAAGATCAGGTAGGGCCCGTTTAAGCGCGCGCACTGCTCTCTGGGCCAGTCCATCGGGGTTATACGCCTCCGCGGCATCCTCCGATTTTACCGCCGCCGGTGTAACTGGAAACAGCGCCATGGCCGGTATACCGAGTGCGCTGATCTCGTCGGCTTCCTGAACCAGCAGATCGATGCTGAGTCGGTCAATACCCGGCATGGAGGCTACCGGCTCCCGCTGGTTGCTCCCCTCGAGTACGAAAACCGGATAGATGAAATCGTCCGGGCTGAGTCTGTTTTCGCGCATTAGCCGTCGTGAGAAGTCATTCCGACGCATGCGGCGCATCCTGATTGAAGGGTAGCTTGAGGTGCGTGTGCGGTCGGTGGGCATTGCGACTGAACTCCTGACTGATCCGGCACCATAAGATACCTTATGGGAGTACCCTGCTCCAATGCCAACGTGGTATTGTCTGCCGTTTTTTGTGTGGACGGAGATGGAAGGAGTGGAGAAGCAATCGCCTCATATCTATGCAGTGAACGAGTCGGATTTTCAGCTGCGGGTAATCGAAGCGTCCAGTCAGACTGCGGTACTCGTCGATTTCTGGGCGGCGTGGTGTGCTCCCTGTATTGCATTGGCGCCGGCACTGGAGCGGATTATTGAAGAGTATCAGGGTACGGTCAAACTCGCCAAAGTCGAGGTGGATGACAACATGCGTCTGGCCGGGCATTACCGGTTGCGCGGCTTTCCCACGGTGATTCTGTTTCGTGGGGGCTCGGAAATGGGCAGATTCGGTGGCTCCAGGCCTGTCCATTGGATCCGTGACTGGCTGCGGCAGCATTTGGGATAACGCTTCCCGACACCGTTGGATTCCCGGGAATTGTGTTCTTTTGGAAGCATGATCGAAGAAATTATGTGATCCATCGCTTTAGAATCAGCGCATTTTGTCGTTAGCATTAATGCCCAGACCGGAATTGCCCGGCGGTTTGAATTCTGAGGAAATCTGCAATGATCAGCATGCTGACAATGAAGTTCGGACGCAACGCGCTCTATTTATCTACCCTGGCTCTGATGCTGATTGTGATCATTGTGAACCCGCGCGTACCGCTTGCAGAGGAAGCCGGACCGGAGCAGGTGATAGAACAGATATCGACGCGCCTGCAGGCTATATTCAGCAAGGAACAGGATCGCCTGCAAAACGATCCCGCGTACATTTACCAGCTGGCCAATGAAGTCCTGGTCCCCCATATCGATTTCTCCAAAGTCTCCAGCCTGGTGTTGGGCAAACATTGGAATCGCGCAACTCCGGAACAACAGGAGGCGTTCAGGATCCAGTTTCAACAACTGCTGGTACGCACTTATTCAACCGCGTTCACTGAGTTGAAAGCCTGGGAAATCAGATTTCTACCAAGCAGAGTGAACGCAAACGGAGTGGACACAGCGGTGCGCACTCAGTTACTGCTGCCGCAGGTTGAACCGATTGAGGTGCTCTATCAGATGCATCTCAAGGGGGGAAACTGGATGGCCTACGACGTCAAGATTGACGGCATCAGTCTGGTTACCAACTACAGAACCAGTTTCAATCGCGAGGTGAGGAGTGTCGGGATGGACGGTTTGATCAAAAAAATTACTATGTTGAATGAAAAAAAAGTACAAAAACAAGAGGTTAAAAACAGCTAAAAAAAGCGAAAAAATAGCTAAAGGAAATTAAGTTAAAGACGATACAAAGATTGATAGCAAATTTTGATTGGACATGGACTGATTGCTGGATTCCAGCTTGATTCGACTCTGATCAAATTTTAGTCATCCTCCTCCAGCGCTTAATATTAAGCGCTTTTAGTGCCCATCTCTCCCCAGGTGGGCTTTTTTTTATTCTCTGACCAGACCGCCGCCGAGAGCGTTTCTGATGCGGGTTGGACGACCCAGCTCACCCACCGGAGCGCTGACGATCAGGTCCACTCCCGAGGAAAAATAGCGCCGTACCGCCAACGCCGTTCGAGCCGGTCGACGACCGCTGGGATTGGCACTGGTCGAGACCAGCGGTGTGCCGCAGCTGCGGCAGAGCGCGGCGGCAACCGGATGAGCGGTGACTCTTACCGCCAGTGAGTCACGCCAACCGCTCAGCCACCCAGGCAGATCCTCGGCTGCCGGCAGAATCCATGTGGTCGGTCCGGGCCAGCTGTCGAGAACAGGCTGCATGATCGAAGTTTCGAGTTGACCGATATAGGGACGCAGTTGATTGAAATCCGCCGCTATCAGGATTAACCCCTTGTCAGGGGGTCTGCCCTTGATCGTCAGCAGCCGTTGAACTGCGGTGCCGTCCAGCGGATTGCATCCCAAGCCATACACCGCTTCTGTCGGGTACGCGATAATACCGCCGCTGTAAACGATACGCGCCGCCTCCCTCAGTCTCCATGGCTGGACCCGACAGCGGATCGTACGGGTGTGCCCCGACGTCATCGGCGTGCGCTGGAGGCGGTTAACTGGATCGCGGGGTTCACTGTTGGGTCAGCCGCCGGCAAGTTTGACCTGCAGCTCTGCGTCCCTCGCTTTAACCGCCTCGGCGTTGGCTTTACGTTCTGCACGAACACGTTGAGCCAGATCCGGGTCTATCAGAGAGATGATCTGAGCGGCCAGGTAGCCCGCGTTTTTGGCGCCTGGCTTGCCGACGGCCACCGTGGCTACAGGAATGCCGCCCGGCATCTGCACAGTGGAGAAAAGCGAGTCCATTCCCTGCAGCGGACCGGCGTCCAGCGGGATGCCGATAACCGGCTTGAGTGTCAGACCGGCCACGGCACCGGCAAGGTGGGCTGCCAGGCCTGCAGCGCAGATAAATACGGCGCAGCCGCGGGCGTCAGCCTCCTTAACGTACGCGTGCGTAGCCTCGGGAGTCCGGTGAGCTGAGGTGATTTTTGCCTCAAATGGGACCTCCAGCTTTTTCAATACGTCCATTGTGGACTCCAGTACCGGCAGGTCGGAATCCGAGCCCATCAGTATGGCGACAAAAGGTTTGTTCATCAGTATCAACCCGTTCTTCAAAAGTGCTCAATGATACCGTTTTTTCCGTTTATCTACACTTCGCAGCGATGATGCAACGCAGTATCGGGTAGTCATATGTCTGGTCAAGTAGTTCGTAAAGCGATTTCAGATTCGCGTTCTCGCAGCTCCGCAGCTGATCCATGGCGTTCAGAATCCGTTTGTAATCACTCTCTTCAAGCGGCAGGATGTCGCGCGTGTCCAATAGTCCTGCTGCCACAGCCTCGGCAAAATGAGCGTAGACAGTAGCGGGTTTCAACTCACGTTTACGGGCAATCTGCTCGATATCGAGTCCCTGATGGTACATATAGAGGGATTCGTTGACCGAAGTACCGAGCAGATTGTCAAGCAGCTCCGGCGGCCTGTGCCGCTGGATAAGTTCGAGGAACAGCGCTCCGTAAAGTTGCAGCTTGCGCTCACCCACGCCATTGACCAATCGCATTTGCTGTAAATCCCGCGGGCGCTGTTCAACCATCTCAAGCAAGGTGCTGTCGTGAAAAATAACGTAGGGGGGCACCTCCTGCTCCCGGGCAATCCGCAAGCGCAGTTGACGCAGCGCGTCGAACAGAGGCTGCTGCCAGGATGGCAGCTGGGTGCGGCTCTTTTCAGATTTGCGTTTTTCCTCCCGGCGTGTTTGCCGGCGAAATAAGAGCGTCGTTTCGCCCCGCAGCAGAGGACGGCATTTTTGCGTAAGTTGCAGCGCGCCGTGACCCTCCGTATCAGTGTCGAGGTGACCGAGTGAGATCAGTTGCCTGAATACTGCCCGCCACTGGCCAGAGCTCATCTCTTTGCCGATACCGAATGTACTCAGTTGATGGTGGCGATTGCGTATGATGCGTTCATTCTCCTTCCCGGTCAGTACATCTATCAAATAGCTGACGCCAAAACGTTGATTCGTGCGGTAGACGCAGGAGAGGGCTTTGCGCGTTGCTTCGGTGGCGTCCCAGGTCTCGGCTGGAAACAGACAGTTGTCGCAATTGCCGCATGGTTGCTCGAGCGACTCCCCAAAGTAGTCCAGCAGCGCCTGGCGGCGGCAGCTGATCAGATCGCATAAACCGAGCATCGCCTCCAGTTTGTGGTGAGAGATGCGTTTATACTGTTCTTCGGCGTCGGTGGCGTGGATGAATTGACGCAGCGTGATCACGTCCTGGAGGCTGAAGTGCATCCAGGCATCGGCGGGCAGACCGTCCCGTCCCGCCCGGCCCGTCTCCTGATAATATGCCTCTATGCTTTTCGGCAGATTAAGGTGGGCCACAAAGCGCACGTCCGGTTTGTCGATACCCATGCCGAAGGCGATTGTGGCGACGATAATCAGACTCTCTTCGCGCAGAAACCGCTGTTGATGTTGTCGCCTGGTTTCCGCGGTCAGTCCGGCGTGGTATGGCAGCGCTGTGCGTCCATTATCGTTCAGCCAGGCGGAAATCTCCTCGACTTTACGGCGCGAGAGGCAGTAAACGATGCCGGAATCATCCGGGTGGTGCTGCTGCAGAAAACGCCATAACCGGTCCCGGCCGTGCTGTCCTGAGTCGATGGTGTAACGAATGTTGGGGCGATCAAAGCTGTTGCTGAAGAGTTCCGCGCGTTGCAGTTCCAACTGCTCGGCTATCTCCTGCCGGGTGCGCCGGTCCGCGGTGGCGGTCAGTGCGATTCTTGGGACCTCGGGGAAACGCTGATGCAGTATGGAAAGCTGCTGGTATTCCCGGCGGAAATCATGTCCCCATTGGGACACGCAGTGAGCCTCGTCGATCGCGAAAAGTGCCGGGTTCGCCTGTTGCATGAGTGCGAGTGTCCGTTCCGTGAGCAGGCGTTCCGGGGCCAGATAGAGCAGGTCGAGTTCGTCCTGAAGCAACAGCTGTTCGATGTTTCGCTGCTGAGCCGGATCCAGCGTCGAATTCAGGAAGGCGGCACGGACACCCAATTGGTTGAGTGCATCCACCTGGTCCTGCATCAGCGCGACCAGTGGCGAAATGACAATGCCTGTGCCTGCGCGCAGCAGCGAGGGAATCTGATAGCAGAGTGATTTACCTCCGCCGGTAGGCATCAGCGCCAGAACGTCTCTGCCAGCAACCAGGGCGTCGATGATCTGCGCCTGATGGTTGCGAAATTCTTTATAGCCGAAAATTTCGTTGAGAATCTGTTTGGCGCTGACAGGCAACTGAAAATTTCCGTTATGACATTAACATTCAGCAGCCCGTGAGTGGTCAGTCAAAATCAGTCTCTTCGCAGGGCTCGGCAAAAGAGCAATCCTTCTGTGGACAGACTTTTTCGCTGCCTTTACTTTTGGTGGTCTTGATGGTGAGGACCGGCCAGCCGCAGCGGGGACAGGGTTCGCTCACGGGTTTGTTCCAGATCGCGTAGTCGCATTGAGGGTAGGTTGAGCAGGAGTAGAAGATCTTGCCCCGCCGCGACTTGCGCTGCATCAGAGTTCCCTTGTTGCATTTGGGACAGGTAACGCCCGTGTCGGCCGGCTTTTCCAGAGGCTCGATATAACGGCAATTAGGGTAGTTGGAGCAGCCAATGAATTTTCCGTATTTACCGCGTTTTATCACCAGGTCGGATTCACATTCCGGACATTTTCTGTCCGCGACTATCTCCGGTGCCTCCTGTTCGCGTTTTTCTCCATTGAGATCGCGGGTGTAATCGCACTCCGGGTAGTTGTTGCAGCCGATGAAACGGCCGTGGCGTCCGAGCCGTATGGAGAGTGGCTTGCCGCATTGCGGGCACTCCTCCTCCAGCGCTTCGTGGGTGACATCGCTGCGTTTCACCGTCTCCTGAGTGTGATCGATACGCTCCTTGAAGGGACTCCAAAACTGTTCAAGCAGCGGAATCCACTCCTCTTCGCCCCTCGAAACCGCATCCAATTCGTCCTCAAGCCTGGCGGTGAAATCGTAATCGACGTATTTCGTGAAATAGTTGATCAGGAACCTGTTGACGACCCGGCCGACGTCCGTGGGGTGAAAGCGCTTCTTCTCGAGTTTGGCGTACTCCCGCTCCTGCAGTGTGGAGATGATCGAGGCGTAGGTCGATGGCCGGCCGATCCCATGCTCCTCAAGTGCCTTGACCAGGCTGGCCTCGCTGTAACGCGGTGGCGGTTCAGTGAAATGCTGTTCCGAACGGATGCCCTGCAGTGGAATCTCTTCGCCTTCAGCCAGCGGCGGCAGCAGCTTTTCGTCATCCTCGCCCTTTTTTGCGTCGTCCACGCTCTCCATGTAGACAGCCATGAAGCCGGAATTTGCGACGGTGGAGCCGTTTGCGCGAAACAGGTTCCCTTTTCCACAGGCGAGATCGGCGGAAACGGTATTGATTGTGGCATGAATCATCTGGCAGGCAACGGTGCGTTTCCATATCAATTCATACAGGCGTGCCTGATCTTTGGTCAAATGGCTTTTCAGCTCGTCAGGTGTGCGCAAAACCGATGTCGGGCGGATCGCCTCGTGCGCTTCCTGGGCATTTTTCGATTTGGTTTTATATGTTCTCGCTTTACCGGGCAGGTTACTGGCACCAAATCGGCCGCGGATATACTCCCGTATCTCTTCCAGCGCCTCATCGGCCAGGTTGACGGAATCGGTCCGCATATAGGAGATCAGGCCTACCGCACCGCCACCGGTGTCAATGCCTTCATAGAGCTGCTGTGCTGTGCGCATGGTGCGCTGGGTGGTAAATCCCAGTTTTCGTGCAGCTTCCTGCTGCAGTGTCGATGTGGTGAAGGGTGCGGCGGGGTTGCGTTTGCGCTGCTTTTTCTGGATTTCGACAACCTTGAGACGGCCGTTCGCGGCGGCCAGCAGTCTGCGCTCCGCTGCCGCCGCGGGTTCGCCGGCGGTGATGCTGAACTGGTCCAGCTTCTCCCCGTCAAGGTGAGTCAGTTTCGCGCTGAAGGGTTGTTCTCCCTTCAACAGATCGGCTTCAATGGTCCAGTACTCCCGGGCCAGGAAAGCCTCGATCTCCTCTTCTCTTTCGACAATCATACGCAGCGCCGGGCTCTGCACCCGGCCGGCGGAGAGGCCGCGGCGTATCTTCTTCCACAGCAGCGGCGAGAGGTTGAAGCCGACCAGATAGTCCAGCGCCCGGCGCGCCTGCTGGGCGTTCACCAGATCCATCGACAGATCGCGCGGGTTGTCTATTGCCTCCTGTATCGCCTTTTTCGTAATTTCATTGAAGACCACCCGGTGCACCTGCTTGTTTTTCAGCTGACGGCGACTTTTCAGCAGCTCGTACAAATGCCAGGAAATGGCTTCACCTTCTCGGTCCGGATCAGTCGCCAGATAGAGAGAGTCGGCACTTTTCAGCGCCGATGAAATGGCTTTCACGTGGCGGTCGTTTCGCTCGATAACCTGGTATTTCATCGCGAAATCCCGCGCTGTATCCACCGCGCCCTCTTTCGGTATCAGGTCTCTGACATGGCCATAAGAGGCAAGCACCTTAAAATCCTTGCCCAGGTATTTGTTGATAGTTTTCGCCTTGGCCGGCGATTCGACTATTACCAGATTCATCGAAAGTTCAGTGTCCAGATCTTGAAACGGAGGTGCTGGAAGCACCATACAGAGCCCGGTTAGGCTCAGTGGTGGCCGGGAAGTTCAATTTAAATCGCGGTTTGTACAGCCATCGGTCCGATTTTTCAGTGCAGATATGCGGGGACTTCGTTGTATACCAGGTCTTCCATCTGCGCAAAGGCGGTCTCCTGGCCGGGCTGATTGATCAGCACCATGAGCACCACCCATTTCAGCTCCTCCACTCCCACCTGGAGCGTATCCAGCGCCAGTGCACGGTCAATTACCAGCTCCCGATTAGCGGGGTCGAGGATGTTGGTATGCTCAAGAAACAGGAGAAGCCCCCGGCAGTCCGTATCCAGTCGGTTCATCTCCGCCTCCGTATAAATTCGTATCGAGTTGTTGGCGCGAGCGGACAAGGATTGCGATCCCTGACGCAGGGCCAGCTCCTCCATCCACTGGAATGCCTTGTCTATTTCACTCTCAGGAAATCCGGCCTGCACCAACTCTTCGTGGATAACTTCCTGATCTGAAGTTGATTTCTGGTCGCTATCCATATAGTTTTCGTATAGGTATATCAGGATATCGACTACATTTTCGTTCATGTTGCTACCTTGATGTTGGGGTTGCCAGACCCGGCGTTATCCAGCTAGTCTGCGGCATCCGGGGTGTCGTTAAGGGTCAGACAGTAGCCCCTTCCCGCCACAGATGACACATAACCCTGGAGTTCAAGTAACATCAGCATGGAGGAAACCGCCTCCGCGGTCAATCCGCTTCGTTCAATAAGAAGGTCATTCGGCAACGGGTCGAACTCGAGCACCTCGAGCAGTCTCCGGTAAACAGGGTCCCGGGGCATCGCCGTCCGAAGTTTCGAACGTGGTGCTGCCGTCGTTCGCGAGTCGCCGGGAACGGGGGCGAACTCCTCTAATATGTCCTGTGCCGTCTCCACCAGTTTCGCTCCCTGGCGGATCAGCAGGTGACAACCCCTCGTCAAAGGATTATGAATCGAACCGGGTATGGCGAAAACTTCGCGCCCCTGATCGACGGCCTCTCTGGCGGTGATCAGTGAACCGCTGTCGCGCGCGGCTTCCACCACCAGGGTGCCGCGTGCGAGTCCGCTGATAATGCGGTTGCGGCGTGGAAAGTGACCGCGCCGCACCGGTGTGCCGATGGGAAACTCGGATACCAGCGCTCCTCGTTCCGCAATTCGGCGGGCAAGCTCAATATGACAGCGGGGATAGATCCGGTCCAGACCGGTGCCGGTGACTGCGATGGTACCGGCCAGCTCTTCCAGGGCGCCTTCATGCGCGGCGCCGTCGATACCGGTCGCCATGCCACTGGTGATGGTGATCCCCGAGGCGCTGAGAAAGCGCGCAAACTGCCTGGCCGTCGAACGGCCGGTCGGGGTCGGATTGCGGCTGCCCACCATGGCCAGTTGCAGCGAAGCGAGCAGATCTGCATCTCCCTGAACATAAAGCAGGGCCGGAGGATCGGGTATCTGCATCAGTTGCCGGGGAAAGCGTGGATCGAGCCGGGTTATCAGCTGGTGTTCCGGCCGCTGCAGCCATTTCAGGTCCAGCTCCACGCCCTTCCAGTCCGGATTGCGCAGGCTGGACTCCAGTGCCACGGACAGTCCGAGAGAGGCGGCGGAGCCTCCCGCTTCGCGGAATATCGCTTCCGGTGTGCCGAACTTATCCAGCAGGCGATGAACGCCGATGCTGCCCAGGGCTGGAATTCGTACCAGCGCGAGCCAGTATTTGATCGTCTCCGTATCGGTGGAGGCCCTGTCGTCCATGACAGTCACCTTGGGTGTTAGCGGTTTAAAGACTATTCGGGATTGATTACACGATCTCCCACATGCATGGCGTCGGTGGCGTGCATCACCAGGCCGAAACTGACGCGCTCAAACACACGGAAAACCATCAGGGTGCCGGCAGGTTCGTCCGGCAGTTTCACATAGGTCCCCAGCTTTGGGCTCACCGTATCTCTCACTGTCAGCCCGAGGCGGTTGATATCCAGGACGTCACCGGGACTGAGCCCATCCCTGCTGCCGCGGTCAAGCACCACCACGTTATACTGGCCGATCTGACTTACACCATTCAGCACCGAGATGATGCTGCCGTTGATTGGCCGGTCGGGTGTTTTGGGTATGAAGTTGGATCTCGATGCATCGCGGGATTCGGGTATCAGGCGATCCCCGACAACGAACTCAAGCTCCATGTCAGTCAGCATCACCGTGGCCGGATCGCCGGTCCGCAATAGTTCCGCGCTGCCCAGAAAGAGCGCCTCATACCCGAGAATCTCGTTGCTTTCCGCATCACGGTAGGCTTTGCCCGGACGCACAACATCAAAATGCACCGGCTGCTCTTCCGGCAGCGATCTGACGTAGGCTTTTACATCACTGCTGCCGAGAACATGGTCTTCGCCAAAACTCACGATGTAGGGAGCCGCTTCCAGTTCGGTGGAGTCGAGCACGTATGGGCGGGACAGAAACTGCTGGATCTCAGAGATCGGGATCGTCGGAATCGCGGCGTCCAGGTCGTCTTCGCGTATCCGTGGCGACAGTTTGACCAGCGATCCGCGCTTCAACGAGAGCCGCGGGACGCCGTCTACGTAGGTGAGCTCGATGATGTCGCCGGGATAGATAAGGTGCGGGTTCTGAATCTGGGGGTTGACCTGCCAGATTTCCGGCCAGCGCCAGGGCGCCTCCAGAAAGCGGGCGGAGATATCCCATAAGGTATCGCCGCGCTGAACCACATGGCGATCAGGATGATTGGATTTGAGAGCTGGTGGATCCGCGGCGATCACCGTGCCACAAAAAAACAGGCTGAGAAGGAGAGTGAGAATCGGCTGGCGGTACTTGCTCATGGTTGTCCCTTGATATCGCGATCTTGTGCCCTGAACTGAAGTTATAACGGCGCCTGCACCCAATTCTTGAATTCCGGCGGAGAGAAGCGCAGCTTCGTATCCTCAATTCCTGTATCATCGTGATGTTAACGAATTATAGTAACCTTGTAACTATCCAGCAGCGCCCAATCTCAGTGTGCCTGAGCGTCGTCTTCCTGCGCGTCAGAAGGTTTACGCACGGGACGAGCCCTTGCTCTTTCCCCATGACACAAGTCAAAATCGCAGTTTTGCACGCGCTGATCTGCATAGTTGCTGATCCATTTACCAGAGAAACTTTATTCGAGATAGTGTCGTCAATACGCGACCTGGGTCAAAAAATTGTCAGTGGAAGTGTACTGCAGGGATCGTCGGTACCAGATATTGCCCCGGTTCGGCCGTCAGTCGGCACTTTTGATAAGTGTGAGCATCAAAGTCTGATATTGGGCGTTTAACCATCCGAGCGCATTATCCAAGCGAGAATCTGAATGGCAATATTGAATATACTCCACTTTCCCGATCCCAGGCTGCGCAACCGGGCAAAGCCGGTGAAACAGGTCGATAATGCGGTCAGGAAGCTGGTCAGCGATATGTTCGAAACGATGTACAAGGCACCGGGTATCGGATTGGCGGCAACCCAGGTGGACGATTCCCGGCAGGTGATCGTTATTGACATTTCCGAGGAGCATGATCAGCCGCTCTGTCTGATCAATCCCGAAATTCTCGAGTCGGAGGGTGAGGAGTCGATGGATGAGGGCTGCCTGTCCGTTCCCGGTGTCTATGAAAAGGTTATCCGGGCCGACAAGGTCAAGGTGCGGGCGCTGGATCAACAGGGTCAACCTTTTGAAATGGAAGCCGAGGGGCTGCTGGCGGTCTGTATTCAGCACGAGATGGACCATCTTGACGGAAAACTGTTCATTGACTACCTGTCAAATCTGAAGCGCCAGCGAATCCGTAAAAAACTGATAAAGGAGGGTCGTCAGGAAAAGCCTGGGGCAGAACCCGGAAAGCGGGCAATCTGAGGGTGAAGCCTTGGCGGGACTGAAGGTCATATTTGCGGGGACACCAGAGTTCTCACTGTCGCCGTTAGTGGCGCTGATGCAATCCGAACACCAGGTCATCGCCGTCTACACTCAGCCCGACCGACCCGCAGGCCGGGGACGCAGGCCCACACCGAGCCCGGTGAAGCAAACCGCATTGAAAAACGGCGTGGCAGTTTTCCAGCCACGCAATTTCAAGCTGGATGAGGATCTGAGCCGGGTGGAGGAGCATGGCGCCGACCTGATGGTCGTGGTTGCTTACGGATTGATTCTGCCCGTGAGGGTGCTGCGGGCTCCCCG
>JAGRGQ010000260.1 GCA_020445405.1 Gammaproteobacteria bacterium
GGGAGTTCATGTCGCGGTTGACGCCGGCGAGTTCGCCGATGGATCCGGCGATCTGCTGCACCGTGGCCGCCATGCTGCGGAAGTCGTCCACCAGGCCCTCGAAACGGCGGGCGGTGCTGTCGATGCTGCCGGCCGACTGCGTGACACCGGCGGTGATGGACGCCGTGCCGTCCATCGTCTGCTGCACCAGCGCCAGCATCGCGCTGCTGCGGGTGCTGATCTCGCTGGTTTCGTGGTTCACGCGCGCGGCCAGGTTGTTTACTTCGGCGGCCACCACCGAGAAGCCGCGGCCTGCTTCACCGGCACGGGCCGCCTCGATGGCCGCGTTGAGCGCCAGCAGGTTGGTCTGCATGGCGATGCCGCGGATGGTGGTGCCGATGGCCTCGATGGCGCGCGCGCCTTCGGCCAGCTGCTGCACCGTGGTGCCGAAGGCGGCCACGGTGGCCTCCATCTCGGCCATGCGCGCGCGCACCTGCTGCAGTTCGGTCATCGACCCGTCGGCCGACGCCAGGTTGCGCGACGACATCTCGGCAATGGTCTGCGCCCCGCCTTCCACCGCCTGCGACAGCTCGGTCACGCGCGCG
>JAGRGQ010000261.1 GCA_020445405.1 Gammaproteobacteria bacterium
GTGAGCAACTCTGGATCTATCGTGAACTGCAGGCGGCAAGACGCTGGTTTCTGCACGGTTTTTTCTAGCGCCGGTGTCTCCGTGAACTCCACCTACGCTTAATGCTGGCGCTCGATGGAATCGATAAAACGATTGCTTTCAATGAAGACGTGTCATTCTCCAGGGGGGTACGTGCTCCCACCAATGGTACGCCGTGCTCAATACCGTGCGATAGGTTAAAAACAGACTGCTCTGCGGTGCTTTCCTAGCCATATTTCAGTTTGAAGCCGGCCGCTTTCAGGTACTTTTTCTCCTGCTTCAGCTCCATTTTTACCAGCGGATTGGATTTCAGCCAGTCATCAGGAAACCTGACTACAAGCCGTTCTTTGTCGGCCACCAGGGTGACATCCATATCGGGTGATGGTGAGCGTGCCCGGTGCAACAGAACCGCGAGCCGCAGAATGAGACAGAGTTGCATGGCGCAGCGGGAAATCTCTTCCGGCAGATTGTGGAAGATGTCGAGCGGAAATTTTCTCCGGTGGGCGCGGATCAATGCAGCCAACACTCCCTGCTCTTCGCGGCTGAATCCAGCCATATCGGAGTT
>JAGRGQ010000262.1 GCA_020445405.1 Gammaproteobacteria bacterium
GCCAGGGTAGAACGATCGATTGCACACTAGGCAATTATACAGTCAAGGTAGTTACCCTGATCCGCTCTCTCAAATATGGGGCGGTAATAGTTGATAGCAGTGCGGAAATCACCAGTAGATGGTAGAGCACATCCCAATAGGAGAGCCCCAGAAAGGCCGCGCCGATCATGTAGGCAACTAGGGAGGCCCTTAGCATTGCGCTGAAGTCGGCTACCCACTCGGTTCCCGCTGATCTGCGGCCGATCCAGTGAATTCGGCTCAGTGATATCAGGCTGCCCAGCAGGGCCGATAACCAGAGTGTCAGACCCGGAAAACCGTTTTCGGCCAGCATCTCGACATAGGCGCTGTGCCAGTCTCGCGCAGCTACATAGAACCAGCCGTTTGGGCCTGCCCCGATCCACGGGCGCTGCAGCGCAAAGTTGATTCCCTGCTGCCACACTTCGAGTCGGCTGATCGCAGATCCCTCGTGCTGGAAGGTCCAAATCGTTCCCATGCGCTGAAGCCACTCATCGGGAAGGTTGCCGAATGCGAACAGCAGGCCGAGAATCAGGAATGGGATAGCCAGAAATTTTCTCCGGCTGT
>JAGRGQ010000263.1 GCA_020445405.1 Gammaproteobacteria bacterium
CCAAGCGACAGTTGCCCGTGACGACGAGGTGCTGTTCTTTATTGACCGGCATGCACTGATGGGCCGGAGCATAGGCTACATGGATGCACATCTTCTTGCTTCTGTATCGCTCGATGAAGGAGCACAACTGTGGACGCGTGACAAGCGCCTGCATGCATTGGCCGAAGTGCTGAAGATGGCGTACGCACCTGCCTAGCCGATGCGGATAGAGACAGAAAGAGTCGAAGGACCGATCGACCGATACAGGGAAATAATAATAGACCGGCGGACTCACAAATTGAGCCTTTAGAGGTGATATAAAGAGAAAATAATAGCGAGAGGGATTTCCGCATGAATCAAGCGCTTTATTTCCGGTACTGGGGAAAAACCCGGAGAGACGAGGGCTCCGGCGAGCCTTTTCATCTGCTGCCTTATCACTGCCTGGATGTGGCTGCGGTGGGGAAACGGCTGCTGCAGGCTCATCGGGTGTTTAGGGAGGGATTAGCAACTCTAACCGGGTTGGATGAAACGCAACTCATCCGCTGGATCGTTTTCTTTCTGGCACTGCATGACTTGGGTAAGTTTGCCGTCAGTTTTCAACA
>JAGRGQ010000264.1 GCA_020445405.1 Gammaproteobacteria bacterium
GACTCTATTCCGGTTCCTCGATCGCCAACGTGGTGACGACCGGCACTTTCACTATTCCCCTGATGAAGCGGACGGGGTTCGCGCCGGAAAAGGCCGGCGCCGTCGAGGTCGCCTCGTCGACCAACGGCCAGCTGACGCCACCTGTGATGGGGGCCGCCGCGTTCCTGATCTCGGAATTCACCGGCATCAGCTATACCGACATCATACGCCACGCGATGCTGCCTGCAGGCATCTCCTACATCGCGCTGGTCTATATCGTACACCTTGAAGCGCTGAAGCTCGGTCTGAAGGGCATGGAAAAACCGCCGGCGCGGGTGGCTGCAATGCAGTCCCTAATCGGTTTCCTGACCGGCTTCATCGGTGTCGCGATCCTTGGCATTGCCGTCTATTACGGCCTTGGCTGGATCAAAACAGCGATCCCCGGCATGACGATGTGGTCGGCAGCCGCCATGTTCGCCATCGCCTATCTGGCCCTGGCCGCGCTGGCGGCCCGCCACCCCGACCTCGAGATGGACGATCCCAACGCGCCGCTGCAGGTGCTGCCCTATCCGCGCGACGTTGCGGTGACTGGCTATTACTTC
>JAGRGQ010000265.1 GCA_020445405.1 Gammaproteobacteria bacterium
TTTCTTCAGCAGGGTGCTGTACTCGATATACCCGACTACGATGCAATCACCAGACTGAGCGCATCTGAAGCACGCCGCGCGTTTCATCAACAGAATAAAGAGTGGCAGGCATTGAGGAGGGGCGCATCCGCAGCACAAATCGAAATTGCGAGTCCGTCGCAACCGGCTCAGCTCAGTGAAAGTGAGACGCAAGCGGCCGCAGGCTTAACCGAGGACACCGCCGGTGACAGTGTAAAACTACGTGTGGTTGAGACCGGCAGAGAAGAGACGGAATTAGCAGGTGCCGAAGAGAAACTGGTCAGGGAGGAGGCGGAAATTGCCAGTGAAGGAAGGCTTGGCGATGAGATTGCCGAATCCAAAAGGGATCTGGAAGCGGTACGGGAGATTAATCGCGACCTGGTCGAGCTCAAGGATGCACTGGAATTGAAGATTGAAGCGTTGCGCAGGTCATTGGAGGAGCGCAATCGGATTATTGATCAGTTGGAGCAGCGTCTTAAGGAGGTAACTCCAGAGCCGGAATCAGCCGAAGTAACAAAAGCAGGAGCCGATTCAATTGTCGGCGATCAACAGAAAACAGAC
>JAGRGQ010000266.1 GCA_020445405.1 Gammaproteobacteria bacterium
CGTTTGATGGTGGCTCGGCTCAGAGCGTTCCGCTGGTGCTGGGATCCTCGTCGATGATACCGGGTTTCGAAGCGGGGTTGCTGGGCGCGAAAGCGGGTGAAGAGCGAGTTCTCAATTTAACCTTTCCGGCCGAATACCGGGCCGACCACCTGGCAGGGAAAGAGGCCAGATTCGACGTCAAGGTGAGCAAGGTTGCCGAGCCTGTGTTACCGGAGATCGACGAGGAGTTCGCCAAGGCATTCGGCGTGAGCGAAGGTGGAGTGGAGGCGCTCCACAAAGAGATTCGCGGGAATATGGAGCGCGAGTTGCGGGAGAAGATTCGTAGTGTCGTCAAGGAGCAGGCGATGGACCTGTTGCTGGAAGCGCACGAAATCGAGGTGCCGAAGGTGCTGGTCAGACAAGAGGCGGAGACGCTCCAGCGCCAGACCAAGGATAATCTTTCGCAGGGAGGCCAGAAGAGCAGCATCGAATTGCCGTTGGATCTTTTTGAGGACCAGGCAAAGCGCAGGGTTGCGCTTGGCTTGATACTGGGAGAGGTGATTCGCGAGAACAAGATCGAACTGGACAAGGATCGGGTG
>JAGRGQ010000267.1 GCA_020445405.1 Gammaproteobacteria bacterium
GGTGGGTACAAAGCCGCTTCCGCTCACATGGAGCGTAAAGCCCGGACTGCCCGCCACCACGTCCGCAGGATACAGACCCGACACAGCAGGTTGAGGTACCACATCCAGCAGTGTCACCGGGCCGCACTCGGCGATGATCGTTCCACTGCGCTGCCACTTGAACCTGTACTCGCCCTCAGATAACGACACGCCGGCCGTCGGAAATACCAGCGTGCCTGTGGTCGCCGTGCTCCTATCTGTACGGCCTCCCGCAATCCACTGCCAGTCAACGTAACTGCCTCCGGCAGCCGGGTACAAGCCAACCCATTCACCCGTACCGCCCGGGCCATTGCTGAACATCAACTCCACCGGACCTTTTCGGTCCGCCGGCGAAGCACAGCTCAAGGACGGACCCACTACCGTCAAAACCTTTGTATTCGAGGTCCCAACACCAAGCGGTGGCGTCACCACCGTGATGTCAAGTCCGCCACCGCTCGCCACATCCGCCGCCGTCAGCTGTGCTTTCAGTTCCGTCGCCGAAACATAGGTTGTCTGGCGTTCGCTGCCGTTCACATACACCCTGGAACTGCTGACATAC
>JAGRGQ010000268.1 GCA_020445405.1 Gammaproteobacteria bacterium
TGGGGTTGGGCGCCAGGATGATGTCGCCAGGGCTGCTGATCGCCTGGGCCAGGTTGGCCAGCCCTTCCTTCGAGCCGATGGTCACCACCACTTCGCCGTCGGGATCCAGGTCCACCCCGAAGCGCCGGGCGTAGTAGCCGGCCAGGGCCTTGCGCAGGCCGGGAATGCCGCGGGAGTTGGAATAGCGGTGGGTGCGCGGGTTCTGCACCGCCTCCACCAGCTTGTCGACGATGTGCCGCGGCGTGGCACTGTCCGGGTTGCCCATGCCGAAATCGATGATATCGGCCCCGCGCGCGCGGGCCTGCGCCTTCATGGCGTTGACCTCGGCGAACACGTAGGGCGGCAGGCGCCGGATGCTGTGGAATTCTCTGTCGATCACGGTGACGATCCCAAGGGTGAAGATCCAAAGTCTAGGAGGCTTTGGGGTGCCAGTATGGCGCGTGCACCGGCGCGGCGAAAAGCGCGCGCTTGTCCCGACACACTTGCTTTGCCGGCGGGGCCGGCCAAGCGGCCCCGGGACCCCCTTGCCCCTAATCCAGCCCGATCGAGGTGCCCGACGCGGCGAAGGCCTGGCGG
>JAGRGQ010000269.1 GCA_020445405.1 Gammaproteobacteria bacterium
CTTGCTGGTGGACCACTACCTATTCTGACCAACCCGCTGCCGTCACGACATGCCCACCTTGCGCCCGTTTCTACGCCTTTGCGCCAGCCTCGTCCTGCTGCTGGCCTCGACCGTCTTGCTGTCCGGCTGCTTCGACAACAAGCCGTCCTTTGTCTCGATCGACGTCACCGGTGCGGACTACGCGCGTGACTTCCAGTTGCCCGATGCCGACGGCCGGGAGCGCAGCCTCAAGGACTTCGCCGGCAAGGTCGTCGTGGTCTTCTTCGGCTACACCCAGTGCCCCGATGTCTGCCCGACGACGATGAACGAACTGGCCGAGATCCGCAAGCTGCTGGGCAAGGACGGCGATCGGCTGCAAGGGGTTTTCGTCACCGTCGATCCGCAACGCGACACGCCCGAGGTGCTCAAGGCCTACCTGGGCAACTTCGATCCCTCGTTCGTCGCCTTGCGTCCGACCTCGCCGGAACAACTCGCGGCGACGGCCAAGGCCTTCAAGATCTACTACAAGCAGGTCGAAGGCCGTACCGACACCAGCTATACGATGGACCATTCCGCCGGCAGCTACGTCTACGACA
>JAGRGQ010000026.1 GCA_020445405.1 Gammaproteobacteria bacterium
CATCACCGCAGATACGTTTCTGCGCGGTCTGTGGGAGGAGAATCCGGTGTTCGTGATGCTGCTGGGCCTGTGCCCCGCACTGGCCGTTACCAACAGCGCCATCAATGCGATCGGTATGGGCGGCGCCACCACTTTTGTGCTTCTCGGCTCCAGTGCACTGGTCTCCCTGTTGCGGAAACTCATTCCCAAACAGGTTCGGATAGCATCCTATATCGTCATCATCGCCACCTTCGTGACCATCGTGGATTATGCGATCCATGCCCTCAGTCTGGAGCTCTACAATGCGTTGGGGGCATTCATTCAGCTCATCGTGGTCAACTGTGTCATACTTGGCCGGGCGGAGAGCTTCGCATCCAAGCACCGGCTTACCAAGTCCCTGGTCAATGCCCTCGGCGTGGGTGTCGGTTTTACCTTCGCATTGCTGTGCCTCGGCTCAGTAAGGGAGATCCTGGGCAGCGGGACGCTGTTCGGCTTCCCGTTATTCGGCGATAGCTATCAGCCGTGGGTGGTCATGATTCTGCCGCCCGGCGGGTTTTTCGTTACCGGTGCCTGGCTGCTGCTGTTCTCCTGGCTGAAGGAGCGCAGGCAACGCAAGGTGGCGAAAGAAGAGGAGGCGGTTCATGCACCCGGGTGATCTGAGCTTCGTTTTTCTGAATGCGTTCATTATCAACAATTTCGTGCTCGCATATTTTCTCGGTCTGTGCCCGTTTCTTGGCGTATCCGGAAAACTGGACACCGCCTGGAACATGGGCCTGGCCACTACATTCGTTATGTTTGTCAGCTCCCTGTGCGCATACGGATTGAATCTATTGCTGGTCGAGTACCACCTGGAATTCCTGAGGCTAATCAGTTATATCGCGGTCATTGCGTCGGCGGTTCAACTGGTCGAGATGGCGGTCAAGAAGCTGAGTCCCGCTCTTTTTCGTGCCTTGGGCATTTTTCTGCCCCTGATTACGACCAATTGTGCCATCCTCGGGTTGGCACTGTTTCAGACATTCAAGGAGTACAGCTTTCTGCAGAGCCTGGTCTATAGCATCGGTGCGGGCGCGGGTTTCACGCTGGCGCTGATGCTGATGGCCGGCTTGCGCACCAGGATGGATCTTGCAGATGTACCAGCCATCAGCCGGGGGGCAGCCCTGAGCTTCATGCTCGCCGGTCTTCTCTCCTTGA
Source organism: Gammaproteobacteria bacterium (assembly GCA_020445405.1). Taxonomy (GTDB): domain Bacteria; phylum Pseudomonadota; class Gammaproteobacteria; order Chromatiales; family Chromatiaceae; genus HKST-UBA178. Next base: position 1,171 of record JAGRGQ010000026.1, read on the forward strand.
CTTTCATGGGTTTCGCCGGACTGGGAACGCATTGATGCTGAGTACTTATTTGATTGCCATCGGGATCATTCTACTGATTATGGTGGGCTGGGTCGCGGTCCAGCATCTGGCGCGGCAGTTCGCTCTCAGGCATCCGGAATTCGGTTCCTATCCGGAAGAGTCCGGCGGTTGTGGACGTTGCGGCAGCGGCAGTTGCAGCAGGAAGAAAAATGGAGACGAACGGCTATAGGCGGTATCCACCTGCGTTTACCCGTTTCTTGCTTTTCAGGTCCAGGTTCTGAGGTTAAACAGTTATGAGTGACGAATTTTTTATTCAACCCAAGACATACGACATCAGCGCCGCTTACAAGGCGACCGTCCAGTCTACAGAACGTATCACACCGGAAGCGGCCCATGACGAGGTTCGCCAGCTCGTGCTGCGTGTACCGTCCGCCTCCTTCGTCTATGTCGAGGGTCAAAGTATCGGGGTACTGGCACCACCACCCTATGATTTTGGCAACGATCACTACATGCGCTTGTACTCCATAGCCAGCACGCGCAGCGGCGAGCGGGGAAAGGCCGCGGAAATCGCCATTTGCGTTCGACGCTGTTTTTATATCGATGAGGTCAGCGGGGAACGCTATCCCGGAAAGTGCTCCAACTATCTTTGTGATGCCAGGGTCGGAGACGAGATCAGGATTACCGGGCCGTACGGTCGACACTTCATTATGCCCCGGGATAAGACAGCCAACCTGGTGATGGTGGGAACGGGTACCGGTATCGCCCCTTTCAGGGCCTTCCTGAAGCACATCTTTGAAGAAGAGTCCGAATGGAAAGGCAAGATCAGGTTGTTCTACGGCGCCCAGAGCGGTCTTGACCTGCTCTATATGAACGATATGAACAACGACATCAGTCACTATTATGACGCAGCGACCTTCAAGGCGTTTGAGGCATTGAGCTCCCGCCCGGCCTTCGATGATCCCAGTTCTCTGGGCAACAAAATAGAGGAGAACGCAGCTGAAGTGTGGGAGTTGATACAGGATCCGAATACCTATGTATACGTGGCCGGATTGAGGAAGTCATCTGAGGCCCTGGACACGGCAATGTCCCACATTGCCGGATCCAAAGAGGCATGGTTGCGCAGGAAACGGGAGATTTATTTCGACGATCGCTGGGCGGAGCATCTGTACGATTAGCAGACCGGCCGGGATTACTGTGGAGAATACTGTCATGAAAACCCCAAAACGCGTTCACTACTTCGGTAAGACCAAAACCGAAGGAAGCAAAGAGATGAAGGAGCTGCTTGGCGGCAAGGGCGCCAATCTGGCTGAGATGACCTCAATCGGGCTGCCGGTGCCGCCGGGTTTCACCATCGATACCAAGTCCTGTGCCGACTACAACGAGATGGGAGGCGTGCTGCCCGAAGGTCTCATGGATGAAGTCAGAGAAAATATGGGCATCGTCGAACAGGAAATCGGCAAGCGGTTCGGCGCGGAAGACGATCCGTTGCTGGTATCCGTACGCAGCGGGGCGGCAGTCAGTATGCCGGGAATGATGGACACCGTCCTGAATCTGGGACTGACCGACAAGGCCGTGGAGGGACTTGCACGTATTTCCGGCAACCGGCGTTTTGCGTTGGATGCCTATCGACGCCTGATCAATATGTTCGGCGACGTGGTTATGGGTGTACACCACGAGAAGTTCGAAGCGGAGTTCGATCGCGTCAAGTCCGAATTCGGCGTGGTGCTGGACACGGAACTCAACGAGTCCGGGTTGGAAAAGCTTATTGACGCGTACAAGTCGGTCTACCGCCAGGGCACAGGGGAGGACTTTCCACAGGAACCATACCTGCAGCTGGAGAAGTCCATTGAGGCGGTTTTCAAAAGCTGGAATATTCCCCGGGCGGTACGCTATCGTCAGATAAACGAGATCACCGGTCTGTTGGGTACCGCTGTCAATGTTCAGACCATGGTCTTCGGCAACATGGGCGAAGATTCCGGCACGGGCGTTGCCTTCACCCGGGACCCCTCCACCGGCCTGAACAAGTTTTATGGTGAATTTCTGATCAACGCCCAGGGCGAAGACGTCGTCGCCGGTATTCGCACGCCCCAACCGGTGGAGGAGATGGTGACGTGGAGACCGGAAATATACGAGCAGCTGCTTGAGATCAAGAACATCCTGGAAAACCACTATCGGGAAATGCAGGATATCGAGTACACGATAGAACGGGGTACGCTGTTTCTGCTGCAAACCCGTACCGGTAAGCGCACAGGTCCGGCGGCAGTCAAAATTGCCGTGGATATGGTCACGGAAGGACGCATCACGGAGAAGGAGGCGCTGCTGCGCGTTCCGGCAAATGACCTGAACCAGCTGTTGCTGCCCACCTTTGCGCCGGCGGCCAAGCGCGACATCCTGACCAGAGGTCTTCCGGCGTCCCCGGGCGCCGCATCGGGCATGCTCTCCTTTACCGCCGAAGATGCGGTGGACCGTGCGCATGCCGGCGAGTCGGTACTGCTGGTGCGCAAGGAGACAAGTCCGGAGGATGTCAGCGGTATGCATTCAGCCGAAGGTATTCTGACATCCACCGGTGGCATGACCAGTCACGCGGCGGTGGTGGCACGAGGCTGGGGTAAATGCTGTGTTGCAGGTGCCGGCGAGATTGTGATCGACGAAGCGAAGCGGGTTATCACCGTCGGCGGCAGAACCTTCGGTGAACGGGATGTAGTCAGCATCGATGGATCCACCGGTGAGGTGATGGCCGGTGAGGTGCAGAAACAGGCACCGAAACTCTCTGAGGAGTTCGTCTCGCTGATGAGCTGGGCCGACCAGCACCGCACCCTGCGGGTGCGGACCAATGCGGATACACCGGAGGATGCGGCGCGCGCCCGGGAATACGGTGCGGAGGGGATCGGTCTGTGCCGTACCGAGCATATGTTTTTCGAAGGCGAGCGCATCGTGGGGATGCGCGAGATGATCCTGGCCGAGACGGAAGAGGCACGCCGGGCGGCACTTGCGAAGCTGCTTCCCACTCAGCGGGAGGATTTCAAGGGTATCTTTACCGCAATGCAGGGCCTGCCTGTGACCGTGCGCCTGCTGGATCCGCCGCTGCACGAATTCCTGCCGCATGACGATCAACAGCAGGCGGAGCTGGCCGAACGGCTGGGTGTGTCTCCGGAAAAAATCAAGGCGCGAGTCACGCAACTGCACGAAGCCAATCCGATGCTGGGGCACCGCGGCTGCCGTTTGTCGATCACCTATCCCGAGATCCTGGAGATGCAGGTTACCGCAATCACCGAGGCCGCCATCGAGTGCCGTCTGGCGCAGATCGATGCCAGGCCGGAAATCATGATTCCGCTGGTCGGCATCGACAAGGAACTGGATATACTGCGACAGAGAGCGGAAAGCACGATTGCCCTCACAGCGCGGGAACGGGGGTACCAGGAGCTTCTGGAGATTCCCATCGGCACCATGATCGAAGTTCCTCGCGCGGCACTGACCGCAGAGAAGATCGCGGAGCACGCGGATTTCTTCAGTTTCGGCACCAATGATCTCACGCAGATGACTTTTGGCTACAGCCGGGACGATGTGAACAATTTCCTGCCGGATTATATAAGGCAGGAGCTGTTGGAAAAGGACCCGTTCCAATCGCTGGACACTGCAGGCGTTGGCTGCCTGGTAGAGATGGCGGTTGCTGCGGGCCGCAGGACGAACGAAGATATGAAAATGGGAATCTGCGGTGAGCACGGCGGTGACCCTGCCTCGATCGAATTCTGTCAAAAGGCCGGCTTGAACTATGTATCCTGTTCGCCTTTCAGGATCCCGGTCGCCCGCCTTGGTGCGGCTCAGGCAGTGGTGAAATAGCGGATGCCCGGCCATTCTGTCTTCCTTGTATCGGAGAGCACAGCTTCACAGCCGCGACATCGGGGCGGCGTGTGCTCTCCCGATTTTACCGAGGAAAGTGAGACGCAAATCCTTTCACAGCCGCGTCATCAACGGAGAAGTTAGGCGGGGTGCCGGTGCCTGTGGGAAAAAGGAGCTTGAGTCAGGGTTTCCGCGACGACTCAGGCGAAAACCGCATGATCGCCATCGGTTTCTCCATGACCAGCGATAAAGGTGCGCACCGGATCATTCGACGGTTATCACGCTTCGGTTCTATTGATTTTTTTATCCAAAACGTACAACCTACGAAGCGGGGAATCGGGATGGAATAACCGCCGGCGTTCACACGTTGTCGAGACAAATGCCGGGGTGTCTTGTCAAAGTAACTTGAAGTAAAATATTCAAATCATGGATAACACCATGAATTACCGGTAATTAAAGTTTGAAGGAGAAAAATAACCAGAAGCATCGGTCCGTACCGGGGGATCAATCGATAATTTGAAAAAAATGCAGTTGTTCATTCGGTGTCAGCCGGTGCCAGGGTAAAGATTGGGTGGGCAGATGGCCGCGTCCCGGAAGCGGTTTTTGCAAGCGAGTGCGTTTCACATCTGAGCTCAGTGCTGGCGTTAATAGTGACAGTTGACGAGGGTAAACCGACTGCACCGATATCCCTGCGGCGCGCGTTGTACCAGCCGGGGTTGAGTGTCTCACCCTGAAACTTAAGAGAGCCCGAAATACTAGATTCACCTGGAGCGATTGAGCATGTCCATGAAAATTGGGATACCCAAAGAGATTCATGCAGCGGAGTGCCGTGTCGCGGCTACCCCGGAGACTGCGGAGCAATTGAAGAAGCTCGGTTATGTGGTTGCCATCGAAGCCGGCGCCGGTGAGAAAGCGCACTTTTCCGATGACGCCTACAGCGAGGCGGGCGTTGAAATCTACGATGATGTCAAAGCCCTCTGGGCTGAATCGGATATTGTCATGAAAGTCCGGGGCCCCGAGACGCATCCGGACCTTGGGGTGCACGAAGCTGATCTGTTGCGTGAAGGCGGCCATCTCATCAGTTTCATCTGGCCGGCCCAGAATGAAGAATTGATGCAGCGGCTGAAAGCACGGAATGCAACTGTGATGGCGATGGACAGTGTACCGCGCATATCACGTGCACAAAAAGCCGATGCGCTCAGCTCCATGGCGAATATCGCCGGCTACCGGGCGGTGATCGAGGCCGCCGGCCAGTTCGGCCGCTTCTTTACCGGACAGATTACCGCTGCCGGTAAAGTACCGCCGGCCAAGATCATGATTATCGGCGCGGGAGTGGCGGGACTCGCAGCTCTGGGTACTGCCGGCTCCATGGGAGCGATCGTCCGGGCTTTCGATACCCGGCCGGAAGTGAAGGAGCAGGTGGAGAGTATGGGCGCCGAATTCCTTGAACTCGATTATAAAGAGGAGGAGGACGGCGCCGGTGAAGGGGGTTACGCCAAGGTGATGAGCAAGGCGTTCATCGAAGCGGAGATGAAACTCTTCGCGAAACAGGCGATGGAGGTGGATGTTATTATCACCACCGCACTGATTCCGGGTAAACCTGCACCGAAGCTGATTACCGAAGGCATGATCGAGTCTATGCGTGACGGCAGCGTGATCGTGGATCTTGCGGCCGAGCAGGGCGGCAACAGCGCACTGACCGTGCCGGGAGAGATCGTTGTCAGGCACGGTGTCACCATCATCGGCCTTACCGATCTGCCAAGCCGCCTGCCGACCCAGTCAAGTCAGCTGTATGGCACCAATCTGCGCCATTTACTGTCCGATCTGACCCCGGAAAAGGATGGACAGATCGTCGTTAACATGGAGGATGAGGTGATCCGCGGGGTGACCGTGATCAAAGAGGGAGAGATCACCTGGCCGCCGCCGGCGCCCAAACTCTCGGCGGCACCTGCAGCCAAGCCGGCACCTGCACCGGTTGTTGAGGCGACGGTTGCCGAAAAGCCGGCAGCCTGGAAGAGTGCCTTGGGGATGGGCATCGCCGGTCTGTTGCTGCTTGGCGTCGGTTCGGTTGCACCACCGGCATTTCTGGCTCATTTCACGGTTTTCGTGCTGGCCTGTATTCTGGGTTATATGGTGATCTGGAATGTCACGCCGGCGCTGCACACACCGCTGATGAGTGTGACGAACGCCATATCCGGCATCATCGTTATCGGTGCGCTGCTGCAGGTCTCCGGGAATTCGGGCATGGTGACCTTTCTGGCGGCGATCTCCATCCTGATTGCCACGATCAATATTGCGGGCGGTTTTCTCGTCACCCAGCGCATGCTGAAGATGTTCCGGAAATAGGAGCTGCATAAAAATGACTGAAGGTACAATTACGGTCGCGTATATTGCGGCAAGCATTCTGTTCATCCTGGCGCTGGGTGGCCTGAGCAACCAGGAGACCGCAAGAAAGGGCAATGTCTACGGCATGGTCGGTATGCTCATCGCCGTGTTGGCCACGGTGCTGGGTGCCAGAGTGACCGGTTACGGCACCATTATCGTCTGCATGGCCATTGGTGGCTCCATAGGTTTCTATGTCGCCAAAAAGGTGGAGATGACCCAGATGCCGGAGCTGGTCGCTATACTGCACAGCTTCGTCGGTTTGGCAGCGGTGTTGGTGGGGTTTGCCAACTACATGGATGAGACGGTTCACTTCGAAGGTGTAGAGGCAACCATACACGATATCGAGATCTATCTCGGGGTATTGATCGGTGCCGTCACCTTTACCGGCTCGGTAATCGCGTTCGGAAAACTAAAGGGCATAGTCACCAGCAAACCGGTATTGCTGAAGGGGCGTAATGCGCTCAACCTGAGCATTCTGTTGCTGTGTATATGGCTGGGTGCCAGCTTCGTCGGCGCCGACTCCCCCTCCGGGGGTATGCTGCCGTTGATCTTCATGACAATAATAGCGTTCGCCTTCGGTGTGCATATGGTCATGGCCATTGGTGGCGCAGACATGCCGGTGGTGATCTCGATGCTCAACAGTTACTCCGGATGGGCTGCGGCGGCCACCGGATTCATGCTTTCCAACGATCTGTTGATCGTGACCGGCGCACTGGTTGGCAGCAGCGGCGCGATCCTGAGCTATATCATGTGCCGTGCCATGAACCGTAAGTTTCTCGCGGTGATTGCCGGCGGTTTCGGTACCTCCGAGGGCAGCGTGGCGAGTTCGGACGCTGGCGAGGAGCAGGGCGAGGTGGTCCCCATATCCGCCGAAGAGACCGGCGAGCTTCTGAAAAACGCCAGGGAAGTGGTCATAGTCCCTGGGTACGGTATGGCAGTGGCCCAAGCGCAGCATGCGGTTTCTGAGATTACCCGCAAGCTGCGCGAGCAGGGAGTCAATGTTCGATTTGCGATACATCCGGTCGCGGGCCGCATGCCCGGACATATGAATGTGCTGCTGGCGGAGGCCAAGGTTCCCTATGACATCGTGCTTGAAATGGACGAGTTGAACGATGAGTTTCCCGAGGTGGATGTGGTACTGGTGATCGGTGCCAACGACATCGTAAACCCGGACGCCCAGGACAACCCGGGCAGTCCCATCGCGGGTATGCCGGTACTGGAGGTCTGGAAGGCGGAAACCGCCATCGTCATGAAACGGAGCATGGCAACCGGCTATGCGGGCGTTCAGAATCCGCTCTTCTTCAAGGAGAACACGCGTATGTTGTTTGGCGACGCGAAAGCCAGCGTGGAGGCAATTCTCGGAAGTATCTGAAATTCCAGGTGGGGGTCGGAGCGAGCTCGCAAAGCCCTAATGGCACATGTTTCCTCCAGACCGCTGTCGTCATTCCGGCCGGGGCCGGCGTGGTGATAAATGGGTGTGCTCGAAGGAAGAGTCGCTTGAGCGCGCCGTATAATGCGTTGAGGATACTGTCCACCTCAGCGTTTCGCTTGACCTTCGCGAATCCCGGTCCGCTGCGAGAAATGATGAAAAACATTCAAAGATTGTTGCCGCTGATCGCAACCGTCGCTTTGTTCGGGTGTACCACGACGCCGCCATCGCGTTTTTATGTGCTTACACCGCAGGCATCGGCGGTGGAGGCTTCCCGAACTGCCGATCTGGTTGTCGGCGTCGGGCCGGTGCGGCTGGTCGATTACCTGGAGCGTCCCCAGATCGTGGCACGTGACGGCGCCAACCTGCTCAGGGTGGAGGAGTTCGATCGCTGGGGCGGTACACTGGAAACCAATGTCGCCTGGGTCATGGCTGAGAATCTCTCCCGGGTGCTGGGTACGGACGCGGTGGTGACCTTTCCCTGGGAGCGTGCGGTGGTACCCCGGTTTCAGGTTGCGATCGATATCCGCCAGTTCGATCCGGCTTCCGATAACCAAGTGCGGCTGATTGCTCAATGGAGGATTCTGGGAGACGATGACAGGGCGTTGTACGCGATTGAAAAATCCGAATTGACCGAAGTGATGGGCGGAACGGGGTTTGCTGCCCAGGTGGCGGCGCAGAGCCGGTTGCTGGCGCGTTTGAGCGAAGCGATTGCGGCAAGGATCAAGCAACTCGGATCGAGCAAGTGAATGCGGCAGAAGCCTTGCGAAGCCGGTAGAGAAAAGCCGCAGCATTCGCGGAAAGTGCTTTTGTGCGTGACGGTGCGGGGCCCTGCGTCTGTTTAGAACAGATTCATCTGATCCGCGGTGATCCCTTCGAAGCTGTCACCGATGAAGTGCAGTATGCCATCGGCCGCCGGCGCCAGCTGGCGATCTATGTAGTGCTGATAATCGATGGCGCTCGGGTTATGCCCGGCGGGTTCGGGACCGTTGACGGTAATCAGGTAGTTGATCCAGCCTCCGACTTTTTTGGCTTTACGCGCCGCCTGCACATGCTGCGGAATATTGTGCCGGTATTCGTCGAGACTGCGCCTCAGACGTTTGCGGTAGACCAGCTTGTCGTCCAGTTCACCGGCTTTCAGTGCACTCAGTGTTGCTCGTACATACTCCCGGTACGGCAGGTTGAAGAACACCCTGCGATACAGCTCCCGCTGAAAGCCACGGGCAAGCGGCGTCCAGTCGCTGCGCACACTCTCCAGCCCCTTGAATCTCAGTTCAAACTCGCCGCGGCTGTTGCGGACATAGCCGGCGTAGCGTTTCTTGCTACCGGTTTCCGAGCCGCGGATGGTGGGCATCAAGAAACGGATAAAGTGGGTTTCAAACTCTATCTCCAGGAACGACTCCAACCTGAAATCCCGTTGCAACTGCTCGTTCCACCATTGGTTGAGTTCCAGTGCCAGCCTGTGTCCGGTTTCGTTTGCCTGCTGTTCTGCGAAACCGGGTCCAAGCAGAACGAACAGCGAATCGGTATCACCGTAAATGACCGGATGTCCCTGCTGCTCCAGCCAGTCGCGGCTGCGGGTGATGATCTGATGGCCGCGCCGGGTGATGCTGCTGGCGAGTTGCGGATCGTAGAAGCGGCAGCCGCTGGATCCGAGCACGCCGTAAAACGAGTTCATGATGATTTTCACCGCCTGTGAAAGCGCGTTGTTACTCTCGCGTTTGGCCAGATCCCGCTGCCGCCACAGGTCGGTGATGATCTCAGGCAGGATACTCTGCGTACGCGAAAACCGTGCATTGAGAAAACCCGGCACCGGATCCGCCCCCGGGCGCGCCATACCAAGCGGGTCGATGCGGTAGGTGCGGATAATGCTCGGATAGAGGCTCTTGAAGTCGAGCACCAGGACGTTGTCGTAGAGACCGGGTTGAGAGTCCATGACATAGCCCCCCGGACTGGAGGTGTCGAAGCTGCGCGCACCGATGTCCATTGCCACCGCGCCGGCGCGGTGCAGCCGCGGCAGGTAGAGGTTGTCGAAAGCGGCAACGGAACCACCCTGGCGTCCCAGCGGCAGCCCGGTCATGCACGCGCGCTGCAGGCAAAAATTGATCAGATCAGTCTGGGCAAAAATCGACTCCACCAGCCGACAGTCCTCCAGATTATAGGCTGCAAGTATGGGCCGCTGTTCACGGAACAGACGCCGGATCTCGGCAATTTTGTCTCTGCTGTCGATCAGTTTACCCCTGCCCAGCAGTTCGTGCGCCACATGGTTGAGGCTGAAACTCTGAAATGACCAGAATGCGGCGCGCAGGTTGTCGATCCCGTCGAGTGCGACGCGGCCGGGGATGGAAGCGATGCGCTGCTGTCCCGCCTGTTGCGGCTGCAGGATCGCGGCGGTCTCGCCGCCACGTCCGAGCTGAAAATCGATATGCAGCCGGCGACAGCGCCATGCCAGGTAATCGAGGTCGAAATTGACCAGATTCCAGCCCAGAATCAGGTCCGGGTCAATACGCGCGAATTCGTGCAGAAATCCTCTCAGTAACGCCTCTTCGTCGGCATACCAGGTCACCGGCAGGGCGCTTGGCCACGCCTCAGCCTCGCCCTGCATCAGGACCGCCTCCACGCCCGCACCGCAATAGGCGATGGAGAGAACCTCGCCCCGCATACCGTCGGTTTCGATATCCAGGCTCAAATAGCTCAGCTCTGGCTGCAGCGTGGCGGGTTTCAGCGCTGCGTTGGCCAATTGCCGGTAACCGCACCTGGATGTGATTTCTCCCCGGGCGCTGAAGCCTGCGGTAACGAATCGCTCCATCAGGAACCGATCCGTTGGTTTTATATCCGATTCATAGAGCAGCAGGCCGTTGTCGGATGCGGTTTTCCGCGCCCGCTGCAGCTGGCTCTGTTGCTTAAAGTAGAGCCCATCTACCGGCTCTCCCCGAAGATCGGTCAGTGCAAGCGGTTTTCTCTTACAGCCGAAGCCCGCGGGAAGTTGCGCATGCCGATTGACGAAACAGACCGCCTGCTGATTGGGGTAGTGCAGGCGGACGGGGCCGTCCGGCGTCCAGGCCCAGAACGACAGATCAACACCCGATGGGGTATCGCGCCATTGACGGGTCAACATAAAACCCGAGATACGCTCCACTACTCAGGCTTCACGCAGTGTGTGCAGCGGCGGGCGCACAGCGAACGGATAGGTGGCGGCCACGCCGGCGACAGCGACTCCGATGCCGCCGCCGAGTGTGCCCGCGAGCCACAGCCAGGGGTTAACCCGATAAGCCAGCGCGAACAGTTCATCGGCGATTACCCACCCGGTAATGCTGGCGCAGAGGCTGGCCAGCGCGCCCGCGAGCAGGCCCAGCACCATAAATTCGATCGCGGTCGCCAGCAGCAGGCGACTGCGCTTCAGTCCCAACGTACGCAGAATTGCCGACTCCTGGCGGCGGTGTTCCCGGCTGGCCTGGATGCCCGCGTAGAGCACCAGCAGACCCGCTGCCAGCGTGAACAGAAAAACATACTCCACGGCGATGGATCCACGCGCCATGATTTCGCGTATCTGCTGCAGCAATGCGCTGACGTCAATCACGGTTACCTCGGGGAAATTTCTGACCAGATCGGATACCAACTTCTCGTTGCCGGGCTGCAGGTAGAAACTGGTGATGAAGCTGGTGGGGTAGTCGCGCAACAGTCCGGGCGTGGCGATGACAAAAAAGTTGGGTCTGAAAGAGTCCCAGCGTACCGAGCGGAGATTGCTCACGCGACCGCTGATTCGACTGCCCGCCAGATCGAAGGTGAGGCGGTCGTCAAGTTGAATGCCGAGTTTTTTGGCGAGGCCCTGTTCTACAGAGAACAGCGGTTCGTCCAATTCGTCATCCCGCCACCATCGGCCCGAGACAACACGATTGTCCGGCTGCATCGACTTGGCGTGGGAGAGGTTGAACTCCCGCTCCACCAGCCGCTGGGCATCCTTATTCTGGTAGCTCTCAGGGGAAATGCTGCGGTCGTTGACAGCGGTGAGCCTGGCTCTGAGCATCGGATAGATGTCGCCTCCGCCGCCGGTTCGCCGGGCGAGAAATTGCTGCAGTGGAGCGACGCTGTCGGGTTGGATATTGATCAGAAACTGGTTGGGCGCCTGCGCAGGAATCGTCCGCTCCCAGGTGTCGAGCAGGTCCACCCGGACCAGCGTCAGCAGCAGCAGTGCCATGATGCCCAGGCCGAATCCGGCCATCTGCAGGCTGGTCATCACCGGGCTACGCGCCAATCCCGCCAGACCGTAACGCCATATGGCGTTGCTGTGGTGACGCAGCGGTGTGAGTATTGCCACCATCACCCATGCCACCGACAACAGCAGCGCCAGGGTAAGCAGGGTTCCCAGCAATACCAGCAGCGCGAGCTTGAACTCACCCGCCTGCCACAGCATCAGAAGCCCCATGGCTGCAACAGCGCAAAGCGCCAGAATCCAGCTTGCGGTGGGCGCAACGTTGAGATCACGCCGCAGTACCCGCAATGGTGACACCGATCCCAGACGGAAAACGGGTGGCAATGTGAAACCCAGCAGGGTTATCAGGCCGGTACCTGCGCCGATGGCAAGCGGAAGGGGTCCCGGTGCGGGAAGTTCGGCGGTAAACCATTCACCGACCAGGGCGGCGAGCACAAACTGAGCAGCGAATCCCAACAGTATGCCGAACAGACTCGCTGTCAGCGCCAGCAGCAGCAGCCGTATCAACAGAACCTTCAGCAGCAGCGCCCGGCTGGCGCCCAGGCAGCGCAAAATAGCACTGGCGTCAGCCTGACGTTCGACAAAGCGGCGGCTGGAGAGGGCTACGGCGGCACTCGCGATCAGCACCGTCACCAGCGCCGCCAGACCGAGAAAACGGCTGCCCCGATCCAGCGCATTGCGCAGCGCCGGGCGGGCGTTGCTCATATCGGAGAGCCGGATATTTTCATCCAGATGCGTCTCGATCCAACTCCGGTACGCGGCAATTTCAGCCTGATCGCCGGCAATGAGTAGACGGTGGTGGACCCGGCTGGCCGGCGTAACGAGTCCGGTTGAGGGAATGTCCGTCAACGCGAGCAGCACGCTCGGACCCAGCCTGAACATGTTTGAGGCTTCACCGGTATCGCGGCTGATGACGCCGGAAAGGAGGAATTCCCGTTCCCCCAGCGAGAGGCGGCCGCCGGTAGTCAGATCCAGCGCCGCCAGCAGGCGGGGGTCGGCCCAGATCTCGCCGGCTTGCGGGATCTTTTGAGCAATCCGTTCGGCGCCGCCGGCTGCTGCGCGTATTCTCAGTTCGCCGCGCAGCGGATAACCCGGGCTGACCGCCTTGACCATCACCAGTTGCGTCCGGTCGCCATGCAGCACCGCACTGGGGAAGCCCAGCACTTCGGCTGTTTTCAGATCGAGAGCGTGGGCTTTCTCCCGGTAACTGTCGGGGATCGGGTCATGGCTGGACAGAACCAGGTCGGCTGCCAGAGACTCTCCGGCCTGCAGCTCCATCGCCTGACCCACGCGGTCGGTAAAAAAACCGACCGCGGTAACCGCCGTCACTGACAGCATCAGGGAGATCGCAAGCAGCCGCAGTTCGCTGTTGCGCCAATCGCGGCGGAACAGTCGCAGGGCAAATGAAATAGCGATCATACCGCTGTCTCCAGACGGCCGTTCTCCAATAGCATACGACGGTCGCAACGAGCGGCCAGATGTGCGTCATGCGTCACCAACAGCAGTCCCGCGTCAGACTGTTGGCGCAGTTGAAAAATGAGTTCGGAGATGCGCCTTCCAGTTGCCTGATCGAGACTGCCGGTGGGCTCGTCTGCAAACAGCAGCAGCGGCTGGGTTGCGAATGCCCGGGCGATGGCCACCCGCTGCTGCTCTCCGCCTGAGAGTTGACCTGGATAGTGGTGCAGACGTTGCGAAAGCTCAACCTGGGACAGCGCCGCTTCGGCAATGGGTCTCGGTTTTGACTCGCCGGCGAGTTCCAGTGGCAGCATCACATTTTCCAGTGCGGTCATTCCCGGCAACAGTTGAAACGACTGGAATACGAACCCAACCCGCCCCGCACGCAGCGCCGCACGACCGTCTTCATCCAGTTCGCCCAAATCCTCGCCGAACAGCCTGATCTCGCCACTGCTGGCATCGTCGAGTCCGGCCAGCAGCCCCAGCAGCGTCGATTTTCCGGATCCGGAAGCACCCAGAATGGCGACGGCCTCTCCCGCGGCAAGCTCAAAGTTGACATCCTGAAGAATATCGATGCGTCCAGCGGGAGCATCGATATTTTTACTCAACCGTCGGGCGAAGACTGGGTTAGAATCGGTGACCATGAAAAAACTGCTCCTGTTGTTTCTAGTAATGATTCACACTGTTTGTCAGGCCGACTCGCCGCCGGTCATTCTGGTCCTGGGCGACAGTCTCAGCGCCGCTCACGGTATCGAGCGGGAAAGCGGGTGGGTGAATCTGCTGCAATCCCGACTGCGGGCCGAGGGTTACTCCCACCGGGTTGTAAACGCCAGCATCTCAGGCGATACCACGGCCAGCGGCGTCAATCGACTGCCCCAGGCGCTGCAGCGCTTCCGGCCAAGTATCCTTGTTCTGGAACTCGGCAGCAACGACGGTCTGCGCGGTCTGGATTTCGGCACTATCCGAAACAATCTGGCCTCAATGATCGATCTTGCCCGCAAAAACGGCTGCAGCGTGCTGCTGCTCGGGATGCGTATGCCACCAAATTTCGGCAAGGCGTTCACCGAAAGGTTCCATGCCATCTTCACTGCACTGTCTCGGGAGAAATCGGTGCCTCTGGTGTCATTCCTTCTGGAGGGCGTGGTGGATCAGCCAACTTGGATGCAGGAAGATAGATTGCACCCGACAGCGCTGGCACAGCCTAAAATGCTGGAGAATGTCTGGCCATCGCTTCAGCCGCTGCTTCAGGGGATCTCAAAATAGAGCAGCTGGGTCTGCAGATAGCTTGCACCGCCGTCATCGCTCACCATGAAAAACCGCTTGCCCCGATGATGGGTGAGCCCTTCGAGGTTTTGCGTCTGCCACCCCTGGGTACTGTCGAAGCGGGCGAGCAGTTTGGTGGCGAGTATCGAATTGGCATTCTCCTCGCGCGGATGGGCGCTGGACAGCGTGATCACCAGCGGTTCGAATATGGAGCTGAAGGCTCTCTCCAGAATAATCAGCGTGCCGTCATCGAGCGCCTCAAGCGCGACGAGCGCACCATGCGGCTCCAGCGGCTGGTAGTACCAGCTTTGTCCGGATTGGCTGAAAATCGGAATGGCGCCACCCTTTGCCGAGATTTCCGGACCCGTCATATAGCCAAATACCGGGTGCCGGGCAAGCGCCTCCAGACCCTTGTTGCCATTCACGTAAAAACGCGGGTTACGCAGCGCCAGCGGCATTTTTACCGGGCGTTGGTACTCCCCCTCGGGAGAGTAAAGATCCACCCGGTTGGAGAGTTCGAACGAAATCGCGAGCAGGCTGTCGCCGCGTATGCCGTTACTGCCATTCATCAGGGCCAGCCCTTCCGCATCCCGATTGAATTTACGCAGTTTCTTCCCGCCGCTGTCGCGCAGCCGAAAGTGACGGAGCAGGTTGGCACCGACCAGCAGATCATGCGCTATGACCGGCTGCAGATGGAGCAGTACTCCCCGGTCCGTCACGCCATAAAGAATTTCCTCGTCCTCGTCCCAAGCCAGATCGGACAGCTCTGCCAGTTCCGGACGGCCCCGTAGCGTGAGTGCTCCCAGCAGCTTTATACCCATGTACCTGTCGCCAGCTGCAAACTGCGTGGAAAGCTGCAACGGATAGCCTACATCCCGTGCGTCCGACAATCGGGAGAAGAACAGAATTATCAGGAACAGCAGGAAGGCGTAACGGTACATGGAATCTGTGATAAGCACCTTGGGTTATGGTATGTTGGCGCGAAAATAACACATTGATGCAGCCGGTGTAATGCGCGGTTGCGGGAAACTCGGGATACCTGCATGAGCAACCCAAAACATACGATTTTCTGGATGCTGGTCTACCTGGTCATCGTCGGCGTGATCTGCGCACTGCTGTATCGGCCCCTGGAGTCGGCCTTTATGGCGAACTGGGTATTCAACGGTTTGATATCCGGCGTACTCCTGGTGGGCGTGCTCATTACTTTTCGTCAGGTACTGATCCTGAGGCCGGAGCTGGAGTGGATCAAGGTATTCAGAACCGGTCAGACCGGACTCTCGGTAACCCAGGCGCCGCGTCTGCTTAAACCGCTGGCGAAAAGCCTCGACAGCCATGTCAAGCATGACCGGTTCAGCATGTCCGCACTGTCGCTGCGCACCGTGCTCGACGGTATCCGTGCACGGCTGGATGAGTCGCGTGAAATTTCCCGCTATATGATCGGCCTGCTGATATTTCTTGGGCTGCTGGGCACCTTCTGGGGACTGCTCGGCACCATCGAATCGGTCGGCCAGGTGATTCTCGGACTGGACGTTGGGCAGCGGAATTTCACCGAGGTGTTCGCCGAACTGAAAGGCGGACTGCTGAAACCACTGGCGGGTATGGGCACCGCGTTCAGCTCCTCGCTGTTTGGTTTGGGAGGATCCCTGGTGCTGGGCTTTCTCGATATCCAGGCCGGCCATGCGCAGAACCGGTTCTATGACGGTCTGGAGGAGTGGCTGTCGGGCATGACCCATTTTATTGACGCACCGGATACCATGGAGGAGGTGGAGATGACATCCACCCGGGGCAGGTATGAGGATCTGTCGAATGTCGTGACCGAGCTGCAGAAAGAGAATCAGCTTCTGCGGGAACTGCTCAACGACGAAGTTTCAAAAACCGACCGATCCGAGTAACCGCACTCCAGGGTCCCAACCATGCTTGCAAGCCGCCGCCGTTTCAGAAGTGCCATCGACGTCTGGCCGGGCTACGTGGATGCGCTTTCGGCCCTGTTGATGCTGGTGATTTTTACGCTGCTGATTTTTACCCTGGCCCAGGTATTTCTGGCGGAGACTCTGTCGGATCGCGAACGGCAGCTGTCCGATCTCAATACGCGTCTGCGTGAACTCAGCTCGCTTCTGGACCTGGAGCAGGAGAAGAATGTACAGCTGGACCGGAAGGTCGCACAAATTTCCGATGAATACAGTCGGAGCCTGGAACGTCAATATGAACTTTTCGGGGAAATCGAGAAGCTGAACAAGGTGGTCGAAGCCGACAAGGAGACGATCGAACTGCAGCTGCGCACGTTGGCGTCGCTGCAGCAGGATATTTCCGCGCTGCGCGAGCTGAGGGCGCAACTGGAACAGGAGGTGGGCCGGCTGTCGACGTCGCTGGCGGGCAGCGAAGCCGAGGTGGGTCTGCTGCGGGATCGAAGCAAATCACTGCAGGCGCGTCTGGCGGATGAGGAGGAGCGGACCCTGCTGGCGCAGGCATCGCTGGAGCAGAAGGATATCCGTATCGAGGAGCTGTTTCTCGCGGTTGCAGCGGGTAAGGAGGCGCTGGAGCAGGAGAAGGCATTGTCCACCAGTGCCAGGGCTCAGGTGGATATGCTGAACCGCCAGATCGCTGCGCTGCGCGAGCAGCTCGGCGTGATCAGCCAGGCGCTGAAACTGGCGGAAGCGAAGAGCCAGGGGCAGGAGCTGGAAATATCCAATCTGGGCAAGCGCCTGAATGTGCTGCTGGCGAAACAGGTGAACGAACTCGAGAAATATCGCTCCGAGTTTTTCGGCACCCTGCGCAAGGTGCTGGGGCAGAATCCCAATATCCGGGTGGTGGGGGATCGCTTTGTATTTCCCTCCGAGCTTCTGTTCGATTCCGGATCCGCGACATTGGGTCAGGAGGGTAAGCAGGAACTCGCCAAACTGGCGGTCACGTTGGAAGGCATCGCTGCGAAAATCCCGCCTGACGTGAGCTGGATTCTGCGCGTTGACGGACACACCGACCGACAGCCGATCAACACTGAGAAATTCCCGTCAAACTGGGAGCTCTCCACCGCCCGCGCGGTGTCGGTGGTGCGTTATCTCGCCTCCCAGGGCATTCCCGCAAAACGCCTGGCGGCAACCGGTTTCGGCCAGTTTCATCCGGTCGACAGAGGCGAATCCGCGGAAGCCTTTCAACGCAACCGACGGATCGAGATAAAATTGACCGATGGATAAATTTCAATATGGAGAGGCAGCAGGCGGAGGAGTCTTTCGCACTGCCTGCTTATCCACGGCAATCTGATGCGCTCGGCCGTTTCCGCGGCACCGAAGCATTTTATGACGCTGCACTAGGGAGTGTGATCACGATGAACCCGCTGTGTAAACTACTGTTGCCGGCCTTGCTGATTTTGCTCGGTGCCTGCACGCAGGAGCAACAGAACCGCATTTCACGCCTGGGCGTTACCTGGCTCGAGGGAGATTACCGCGTCACTTACGCCGACGGCAGCCATGTCAAATCCTGGGAAGTACGGGACGGCAAGGTAACCAGCGAGCCGGACAAGGGTTACTATTTTTTCTGGGTCATTGTCGATGGTAAGAAACGCTATGTGCAGACTCCGATCGCGCGCAGCTATATCGAGGAGATCGCGCCGCGGTGAAAACTCCGTGGTTTGGCGTTGAATCGGTATGGTTCGATGTTTGGTATAGTCTTATATTTACTTTAATAACAGTATTATATGGAAGAAAATATATGTAAATTCTACTATATCGATATGGACTTGGAACAGCGCTTCACAAATAATCTCCGCATTGAAAAATCAGGGGTGAGCCATGAAAAACAAAGAGAAGAAAAAGGGGAAGAACAAGAAGGCCGAAAAACAGCTTAAAAAAGGTAACGGCAAAGCAGGGAAGATAACGAAACCGGGAAAGCTGAAGGCGTCGACGAAAGCGCTGCGGCGGGAGATCCAGCGGCTGACCCAGGAGCTGCAGTCGCGGGATGATCAACTGAACGCGCTGATGAGCGGTCAGGCAAGCCTCCCGGCGAACGACGATATCGGGCTGTTGTCGCAAACGCTGCATGACTCATCCGATGCAGGCTCCATCAGCGAGCGGAAAAAGATCTGGGAGCGGCACCAATACCTTCGTTCGTGCTATGAGAAGCACCTGGAAGCGGGGCTGGAAAAAGTCACCGCGCGACATAATGCAGACCAGGATCTGCGTCAGCGCTATGGTGACGATGCCGGTTATACCGCAGAGCAGCTGGACAGTATTCTCTCCTGAACCTGCATAATGTTTTGCTATCTTGGCTCCAGCCACTTTGGCAACAGATCATAAGGATCGATTTTGAGGCTTGCATCAAAACCGATGCCGTTCTGTTTCATTATCTGCTGAAGTTTGCCACTGTTTAGCGCATCAAAGGTGTCAGTGCAGCCGCCGAGAAATTCCCCACCGTAGAATATCTGGGGGATGGTGATGCAGCCGGTCTGTTCCGTCAGTGCCCGCAGAATATCCCCTCCGCGGTCGTTTTCCGCGTACTCGCTGGAGTCCAGGTCAACCGATTTATACGTTACCCCCAACTTGGCAAACAGTTTACGCACCGACCAACAGAATTCGCACCACTCAAGTGCGAACATCACCACCTTATGCTCCCGGGTGACATTGTTGACAAATTCGTGTGCGGATCTGGTGGCGGGCACGTGTTCGGTTTCCGCGGCGGTCACCGGGGTTACATCAAATCGAAAACTTTCGGTGGAGCGGGAAATTTCGATCTCTTCTCCGGTCATCTGAGCGGAAATATCTTCGAACAGCGGAGTCGAAAGATAACGCTCCCCGGTGTCCGGCAGCATACACAGGACATTGCTGCCCGGAGCGGCTTCGCGGCAGACTGACAGGGCTCCTGAAAAGGTGGCACCGGACGATATACCCACAAAAATTCCCTCTTCGCGGGCCAACTGTTGCGAACAGCGGATCGCATCCGTTCCCTTGACCGCTATCAGCTCGTCAATCCACTTGGCATCCACGGTGTCACCCACCAGTTTGGGAATAAAATCGGGACTCCAGCCCTGCATTAAGTGGGGCCGAAACGCTTTATGGCTCTCCGCCGGTGAGCCGTCCGGATTTCTTGCCTGGGGTAGTCCGCTCGCCAGCACAGCGGAGTTATCCGGTTCGCACACGATCACCCGGGTGTTTGGGCTTTTTTCCTTGAGTACGCGCGAAACACCCTTCAGCGTGCCGCCGGTGCCGAAGCCGGTGACCCAATAGTCCAGCCCAATGTCCGCGAAGGTTTCCAGTATCTCCGGCGCGGTGGTCTGTGAATGCATCGCTGCGTTGGCTTCGTTTTCAAACTGGTGGCACAGAAACCAGCCATGTTCTTCCGCCAGTTCCACGGCTTTGGCGAGCATACCCGTTCCCATCTGGTCTGCCGGTGTCAGCACCACTTTGGCGCCGAGAAAGCGCATCATTTTTCGCCTTTCGATACTGAAGTTTTCCGCCATTGTGACTACCAGCGGATACCCTTTGTGGGCGCACACCATGGCCAGTCCGATCCCGGTGTTTCCGCTGGTCGCCTCGATCACCGTCTGACCCGGTTTCAGCGCACCGGTACGTTCCGCGTCTTCAATCACACCCAGAGCCAAACGGTCCTTTATCGACCCCATGGGATTGAACGATTCCAGCTTTACGAACAGATTGACATCTTTCGGCGCCAGCTTGTTGATACGGACAACCGGTGTTCGTCCGATTGTTTCAAGAATATTTCCAAAGGGTCGATTCACGTCTCTCTCCCAAAAGCACAAGGGTTCCATACCCTTGAAACGCTGGTGTTGTAACTGCAGATTACCGACCGCGATCAGCGCTCGATGACATGCCCGGAAAACTTGCTCATGTTGTCCAGGATAGCACCACCGCGCCTGAATCCCAGTCCGCACGCCTCCCAGATGTAGAAAACCCCGGCCTGGTAATGGTTTCCGGCAGCGTCTTTGGGTAACTCGGTAAACTCCTGATAGACGTTCTTGCAGTGCGCATAGGGGCCGTCGGTTACCGCAATCCGCTCTCCGCCGGCATTCAGGATTGCGGTGTTGGCGCCCTCCCGTCCGAACAGCTTTTTCTCCACCTGGCGTATGCCGTTCAAGGGTTGGAAATCGGTCTTCAACAGGTAGGGCGAATCGGGGTAGAGATCGTACAGAATTTTGAGCATCCCTTTGCTCTGGAAAAGCAGCGTATAGGCCGGGTTAAGAAATCGTGTCCCGCCCCGGATGGCGATCTTCTCCAGCATGCGGCACAGTTCCAGCTCCTCGCTCGCGATATCTTCCCAAGGGTAGAGTTTGAACCAGAAATCTGCCAGTTGCCGGTCTTTGTTGAAAACCCCCAGCTCCTGATCGAAGCCGGCTTCGTCCATGTAGCAGAAGTCGGTGTAGAAGCCGGCGTCGTGCGCGACGCTCTGCAGATATTTGACGGTGCGTTCGTCCTCGGCCAGATTACGCACGCTGGAGAAGAGCAGTTTCTGGCTGGCGTAAACACGGGTGAATTCCACATCTTCGCTCTCCCCGGTAACCAGGCGCCGGAAGTTTTCCTTCAGCATCTGCTGTATGTTGTTGAACTGACGGGACTCATCCATGCCGTTGGCCTTCAGTATTGCCCACTGGATGATGGATGTCTCGAACAGGCCGGTGGGGGTGTCGGCATTGAATTCGATCAGCTTGACCGGACGGCCGTCCAGCCCGCCCGCAAGATCGAACCGTCCGTACAGGTGCCAATCGTCTTTCTCCCAGCTGTCTTCGATCAGCCCCACCAGATTGGAGGGTATGCCCAATTCGTAGTAGAGCCGGTTGTCGATCGCGTACTGGCCGGCTTCGACATACATGTCGTACAGGGCATTGGCCGCGCTGTAGTAAGCATCCGCCTCGGTTTCGCGCACCCGGACCAGTTCATTACTGATGTAGTCGCTGCCATCGTCATCGGTATGCCAGGTCATGCCGACATCTTCCAGTACCGACTTGTCCAGCGGCTCTACACGGAGAATATCGACCATGCGTCAACCCCCGAAAGAGCCGAAAAAGCCGCGTGACGTGCCGGAACTGGATTTATTGCCGCCGAAGAAGCCGCTGCGAGGTTGGCTCCTGGCGGCTGCCTGCGTGTTCAACGGCTGGGAAATCGTGGTGGTGGGACGGCCGCCGCCATAGCGCTGCTGCGTACGCTGGAAGTTGGAATTGCCCATCAGACGGTTTGCCAGCATACCGCCGATCAGCGACCCGGCAGCTGCGGCAAGCAGCGTCTCTCCCAGAGAGAGTCCACCGGCGTGCATGTCGGGATTCTGCGTCAGATTTGAAGTGCCGGCATCCACTTTTGCCGCCTCCTCCTCCGCAATTCTGCGCAGCTCCTCTTCCGGGAGAAAACTTTCGTTGCCTTCCAGGTCACGCAGAATGGCCCGGGTCGGTCCGGTAGTCGGGTGCTTTTCCACCACCTTGTAGGTGTCAGGCGCCGATCCCGTCTGCTCGATAACCAGAAACTGGCTTTGTTCGGACCCGGCATCCGGCAGCATACCGGATCCGTCCATTCTCTGCTGGGGCTGACCCGGGTCGCTGCAGCCGCCGAGGCTGGCAATGACGGTCAGGCCGATACTGCCCGCGATCGAGTAGGAGAGCGCTTTCTTGATATGTTTCATAGCGATTCGTCTGTATTTTCCAGTTGAGTGAAATCGATCACGACCCTTCCCGCCGGTTGGCCCGGCCGGAGTTGCATGGCCGTGGCGCAGCTTTGGGAATATACAGGAATCAGCGCCCAAACCCGAGAACGGCGGTCAGCCAGGGCAGCAGCAATGCACTTCCAACAGCCGAAAGCGCCATCGCCAGGCCTGCGAAAGCCCCGGCCTCCGGGCTTGCCTGAAACGCCCGGGCGGTGCCTATGCCATGGGAGGTAACGCCGATCGCGATCCCCTTGATGCTGTCGTCGGTAATGCCCAGAAGCGCAAAGATTCTGAACCCGGCGATCGCGCCGATGATGCCGGTGGATACGACCAGCACAGCCGTCAGCGAGGGCAGACCGCCGATTCGTTCCGCGATTCCCATGGCCACCGGTGCGGTTACCGATTTCGGCGCCAGCGAGAGCAGCGTTGCCGGGCTTGCACCAAGCAGCCATGCGCTGGTCACCGCGCTCACCGCGGCGACACATATCCCGGTAAACACGGAGACAACGATCGGAATCAGAAGTGCACGCAGTCTTCCCAGCTGCTGATACAGCGGAACCGCCAGCGCAACGGTCGCAGGTCCGAGCAGAAAGTGAACGAACTGCGCACCGTCGAAGTAGTCATCGTAGCGGGTGTCGGTTGCCAGCAGCAGCAGGATCAGCAGGCTTACTGAAATTGCGACCGGGTTGAGGAGCGGGTTGTAGCCTGATCGCCGGTACAGCGCATACGCGCTGAGATAAGCAGCCAGCGTCAGTGTAAGCCCCAGCAGCGGTGTTGCCGAGAGATAGACCCAGATTGAGGAAAATTCAAGCTTGTTCACCGGTTTTCGTTTCCTCCAGCGGTGAGATTCTGGGTCCACTTCATGACCAGCGCGGTCACCGCAAGCGTCACCAGCGTACTGAGGATCAGTGCCGCCGTGATCGGCAGCCATTCATCCTCAATCATGTCGATATGCACCAGCACGCCGACCCCTGCCGGCACAAAAAGCAGCGAGAGGTGACTGAGCAGTCCGGTGGCGGTGGATTCCAGTGGCGTACCGACCCGGCCTCTTGCCAGCAGCGTCAGAAACAGCAGCAGCATTCCAACCACCGGGCCGGGCACCGGCAGCGCCAGCAGCAGGACAATGGATTCGCCCATCAGTTGATAGCTGAGCAGTGTTGTGATGCCGATCAAAATGTCCATCATGCCCCCAAGGATGAAAAGTCAATTGTTTCGGTGATATTCGGCAAGCCCGCATTATATGCCGCTCAACGAATGGTTCAGCGCTCGCGTATCAGTTCGAGATGGGAGTAGGGCGGTTCGGTTTGAATCCGGGTATCTTCCAAAGGCGCTCCCACTGTGAAGTGATACAGATCCTGCCAGTATTGATCGCGGAGTCCAAGAAGCCGGTGCATGACGTCGTCGAAATAGCAGCCGATTCCGGTCCCTCTCAAGCCTTGCTCCTCCGCCTCCAGATAGAGGATCTGGCCAATGAACCCAGCTTCCCAGAACAGGCGTGGGTACATCCAGGGCCTTGCGGCAACCAGTGCGTCGAAGCGTGCGAGCATACCCAGTGAGAAGGCGCTGTCGCCGGCAATCGACTGATGGCAGCTGATGTGTTCGGCAATCGCCCGATAATCGCCGGCGCGCAGCAGGTAGAGGGGAAGCTCGTGGTCAACCGGGAACCAGTGGAAATCGCGCTGCATGCAGGTGCGCAGGTTGAGCGGATCGGAACCGTCGCGCACCAGGCAGTACAGCCCGGGCTGCAGATCATCCACCCGATGGATGAAAAGGATGAGATGTATATTGGTTTCCGTTCCCAGCGTTTCGAAAGGCGCGCCTGCGGCAGGCAGTGTGGCCGCGAGCATCTGCCGCAAGCCTGTCAGAGAAACATGGCTGTGTCCGGCGTCGAAAGACTGGGCGCTGCGGCGGCGGCGGACTAAAGACTCCGCACTGTGGATTGACAGTCGATGCCGGATGGATTTGCCGGTGATCAGAGGGGCGGCGGAATAACCGGGTGAAAGGGTGGCCTGAACCGCCTGCCCGATAATCGGCCAATCGACGTGCGACGGGCTCAATTGATTGGCTTGGTTGGCGAAATCGGGTGAATCCAGACCGTTCAGCCAGGCGGTCAGATCCGGGCTGTCGGTAACCGCCCCGGTCTGCACCCAGCAGAGGCAATCCGCCCGTTCCTCTTCCCACGGCTGGACGCATTCGACGAAGCCCAGCAGGGCGTCCAGACAATCGGAAGGGACTTCGGGCCTGATGTGGAAGCTCCAGCCGAACAGTGTCGCGGAAAACCTGAGCGCAGCCAGCGCGTGTCCGATATCGTGCTGTGTATAACGAAAAGCCCGCTCACCGTACTTCCAGGCTTCGCGCCAGAAGATACTGGATAGAATGACGGCGAATCCATTCATTCCGGCCAGCCCTGCCGCTGCCCGCCGCCCCAGTCCGGATCTGACCTCCAATATGTGCAACAGCGGATTGTAATGGGCGATGCAGGCTGGAACTTCGCCGCAGTCGGAGAGCAGCAGATAACACTCGGTGGGGTGGAGGTTGCCGCTGGAGGGGTTGATTCTCAGGAACCATTCGGAATCTCCGTACTTCTTCCGCGCGGAAAGTCCCAGCGCGAGTTCCAGAAAACCGGCGATGGAGCTGGCATCGGGCGTTGCTGGTTCCCGGGACCGGGGTTCGAACAGCTGGTCGTAGCGCAGTTCAATCGGTCTGTCGAGAAGGTTTAGCGCTATCGCATCCGCGCCGGGATAAAATCTGAAAGGATTGGGTTGATTGCGCCAATCCATGAAT
The DNA here is from genome assembly GCA_020445405.1 of Gammaproteobacteria bacterium. Classification (GTDB taxonomy): domain Bacteria; phylum Pseudomonadota; class Gammaproteobacteria; order Chromatiales; family Chromatiaceae; genus HKST-UBA178. Next base: position 26,178 of record JAGRGQ010000026.1, read on the forward strand.
CCGGGTCCATTGGCGTATTTGTGCGGTTGGTGCTTGGTGCGTTCGTGGTATTCGGCAATATGCTGCATGGTGAATCGGCTCTGGCTCGCTCCTCTCCCGGCAGGTCAGTATAAGAGAAAGCCCACCGGGTGACATCCGGGAGTGGGCTGTTCCATGGCGGTTGAATTCCGCAAATAATACCCCATGTCAGCGCTATGACCGCCAATCGAAAACCCACCGATATAATTCTGCACAAAGCCAGTCGTACACTTGAAGTCATTTTCAATGAGGATGAAAAATACCATTTGCCGTGGGAGTATCTGCGTCTCTTTTCACCCTCGAAAGAGGTAAGGGCACGTCACGGCAGGCAGCGCATACTGCTGAGCGGAAAAGAGAATGTGGTGCTGGAAAAAATCGCGCCCATAGGCAATTATGCGATCAAACTCTATTTCGATGACGGGCATAAGTCAGGGCTGTATGATTGGGGTTACCTGAGAGAATTGGGAGTGCAATACGACCGGAACTGGCAGGATCATCTCGAACGGATGGGGGCCGAGAATGGAAAGGATCACTAGGGCGGGTCATCATATCGGTCAACTGGTTCACCATAAGCTGTTCGATTACCGGGGTGTGATCTATGACGTGGATCCGGTGTTCATGCTGACCGACGAGTGGTACGAACAGGTTGCATTGAGCCGGCCGCCGAAAGATGAACCCTGGTACCGGGTACTGGTGGACGGGTCGTCCCATCAGACTTATGTAGCCGAGCGTAATCTGGAAGCCGATCTGTTGGGAGAGGCAATCGACCATCCGCTTTTGAATTTCTATTTCTCTGATTTCACGGGCGGGCAGTACCGGGTCAGAAACAGAAACTGATGAGTTGCCGAACAGGAACGCAAATTATTTTTTTTGTGCTTTCAGTCGTTTGAGAAATACCTCCATCTCTTTGACTGCCTGCACATCCCCCTTCTCTCCGGCAACGGATATGCCGCGCTCATATGCCTGGATCGCATCCTCGTCGCGTCCAAGCTTCATCAGCGCCTTGGCGTAAATTTTCCAACTGGCGGAGTGCCCCGGGTCCTGAGTAAGCGCTTTCTCCAGGTGCTCGATCGCCGCGTCCAGCATGCCCTCCTTGAGGCAGAGCGTGCCAAGTGTATGGCGTAAAAGCAGGTTGTCGTTACCCTGCGCCAGCATTTTTTCCAACGCTGCTCGGTCCATGGTTTAACACACTCCGGGATTGATGTTTTTGCGGATTCTATCCGATTCGTTCTGATCCGGCATCCGCTAACGTCATTGGCATGGTTGCAGGTTCAGCGCTGGCACTCGCGCTTGTGAAGGCGGGGTGAACCGGTTTCTTGACTGGATCAGTCTGCCGCGGTCTGGCGTATCCCGGTTATTTTGACTGGGAGAAAGCGCCATTCGGCCGTTACAGCAATTTTCATAATATTCCAATATAAAAACTGGTATTAATTTGATTCGCAATGTGCATAATATTTGTCAGGGATTGATATGGATACTCAAAACAGAAAGGGACTTTGGCAGGGATGACCGAAGCGCTTAGAGCGTACAATTTTGGACCCGGCCGGATAGCCGGGTTTTTTATTGGATCAACGCTGCCGGTAGGGTATCTGGCAGTAGCTGATGCCACGCCTCGGACTGGCACGCTGTTTGGCGAGATACAGCTCCAGCGAATTCATCGAGAGTTCGATATTACTGGTAGGGCCCAGGTAGACGTGATCGAGCTTCAGGCTGCTGTCGCCGTCATCGGTCAACCGGAACTCGTAAAAAGGAATCAGCATCGATGTTCCTTCGCGAAAATAGACCGATGCATCCGAAAAGTCGGTTATCACCGGTGAAACAATGCGCCACTCCTGCTCCTCTTCAAACGAGGGGTGCTTGAGAATGGAGGCGATGCGCAGCAGATCACCCTCCACCCGTTCGAAAACATCGTAGTAGGTGTAGTCACGTGGACGAGGGGCCGATTCTCCGATATCTTCGGACTGACCGGCGGCGATCTCGACTGCATCCACGATCTGCTCTATCAGCGCTCGCTGCTGTCCGGCTTCATAGAGACATTTCCCAACCTGGAAACATTGGCGTTCCGCGCAGGAACGAATATGAACAGGATCGAATCCCAGGCTGACGCCCTTACCGTGCATGCTGTAACCGCGCCACTGGCTGAGCAGGTTGCCGTTGGCCCTGAAGGATCCGCCGAACAGCATCGAGCCACCGATGATGCGGTGCGACAGCCATTCCAACAGCTGGTTCAGCAGCCGGGGATTATCCGTTCCCCCGGCGATACGTTCCGAGACATGCGTCTGCAGCAGGGTGAGCGAATGTCTGAGTTCCTCCGAATCGTTCATATAGCGGATGTCGCTCGCCCGCAGTACACCGCTGTTCACTATACCCAGAAGACCTGCAAAAGAGGTGTAGTGGTAAAGGGTGTCAACCGGTGTAGCCGCAAACAGACTCCTGGTAATGTTCTCTATCATCTGTCTATCCGTGGACCGTCATTACCATAATTCGATCATGGATAAACGCATAGGACAAGCGGCGTTTTTGTTGCCGGAGCAAGCGGACCCAACGATGCTGACGGCTACGCGCACTCCCCGACTTGCGGAAAAGGCCGCCGCGGACGGCGCCAGCGCATCGGCTTGGTATAAGGCGTAATCCGATTGCGTGCGGAGACAGATGGCGGCCAGTCAGCGCGGGGGTGTTCAGACGGTGAATGCGGCAGCGAGGTAGGGGAGCCAGATGATAAACGAGATTGAACGTCCGGCATCATCGCCGTACAGTGCTAAAGGCTGACGAACCACCGGGGGTATCGTGGTTGCTTCGGAATGTCAGCAGACGCTGGCTTTCATCATTTTACCAGTCTCAACCCCGGTTCTTCAGCCGCATCGGTGACAAAGGTCTCATGCGTCAGGTCAACAATGTTCCTGATCAAATCGGACAACAGTTCCAGATCCGTTCTTCCCGGACACCCTTCTCTGGCATTGAGTTCGCTGAGTTGGCGCAACGTCTGTTCCGATACTTCGACTGGAATAATCATTCTCTTTTGGATCCTGTCTCTGCAATTAGCAGTTGGTGCGCGTGGTTTCAATCGCAATGTCTCGCTACGAGGAACACTCCTGTCCATGATTCGGTCAGGCACCAGCAAAAAAATCGGGATACAGTTGACTTCTGAAGGCACTGTGGTAGTTGTTTACTACGTTTTTATTACAAAATAATTACGGTAGGATTAAAATCCGGGGAGCAGAAGTACATCCGATTCGCGCTCATTCACTCAAACAAGATGAATAAAAGAGACCGCCAGGCACCATTTAAAGATTTCTACAGCATTTTGGGTGTACCCAAAAATGCATCGGAAAGGGGAATCAAGGCGGCTTTTAGAAAACTTGCCCGCAGGTACCATCCGGACATGAACCGTGACGATCCGGATGCCACCAGAAAGTTCACAGAGCTGGTCGAAGCCTACCGTACGCTGAAATCGCAAGAGAAACGCAATGAAGTGGATGCGCGGATAATCTCCGAATTCTGCCGTTCTTTTCTCGGCTCGATCCGGACAACGGAAGAGTCCAACAAGAAGGTTAAGTTGGAATTTTTCCGGATTCTGAAAAAGTAGTCTGCAGCGGAGAGATCAATCCGGCAAAAGCGCTGGATTGATCTCTCCGCTGTGGGTCAATCTCTTTGTCGACCTGGATTAAAGCAGCATCACCCAGACCAGCGTGGCTGCGGTGATGATTCCGAGTGCGATGAATCCTGCCGCTGCACAGATCGTGCAGGTATGGCCGATACTTCTTACGATTCTGTTCATTAAAACCTCCTCTCCTCTGCACTATCACTTCTGAATCTGAACGTTACGGCTAATATGATGATTTTGAAGAGAAAAAATTATTGCTATTTTAAAAATCGGGTACCTGGCTGGTTAAAAACCGCTTAAACCCGTCAGCGTGGCTGTCGTATGCATCCGTATGAAAAAACTCTATACCCAAATTAATTGGGGTTAAATTAGGGTATACACTTAATATCATTGGGGTACACCCTTTTTATCATACTGCTGTCGAGTCGGACGGCAGCAGTGAAGCATAGAAAGGAGACGGCGAATTCAGCGGGTCCGGGAAGCGGGAAATGCATTAACCGGCTATCAGCAATAGGCTCTGGATTTTCAATTTACATCAGAACACAATGAATCAACGTAGCATTTCTGCGTTTTTACGAGGAATCCAGATGATGAATATTCACTCACGCGCCGTGTTGATCGCGTTTCTGTTGCTGCTGCCGTTCAACTCCGCGCTGGCCGATAAATACTCGGATACCAGAAAGATGTTCGAGAACGCGGGCGCATCCAACCTGTTCAAGAGTGCCTACGGTTATGCGTTGTTCCCCACTATCGGCAAAGCCGGTTTTGTAGTCGGTGGCGCTTATGGCGAGGGACGTGTCTACCAGGGCGGCATGTACATCGGCGATACAAAAATGACTCAGGCGACCATTGGCTTTCAGCTCGGTGGTACCGGCTTCAGTCAGGTCATCTTCTTTCAGGACAAGCGCGCACTCGATGAATTCACCAGAGGCAACTTTGAATTTGGTGCCGAGGCCCAGGCGACGGTGCTGACCTCCGCAGCCGGTGCTTCCGCCAATACCACCGGCAGTTCGGCCACTGCCAGTGGCGGTAAGAATAACGCTGTTACCAAAGGCGATTACTACAAGGGCATGGCCACCTTCACCATCACCAAAGGCGGTGTGATGTACGAGGCCAGCATTGGTGGTCAGAAGTTCAGCTATACAGCCAAATAGCCCGGGGGTCCACCGCAACCGATGGACCGATGTTGCGGTCCTCTGAATCGAGGGCAGTCATACGAGGCTTTTCGTTCCGCTGTGACGGGAGATCATTCCCCGCCGGCGGTTACAGGACCTCGTCGATGTGCTCCACGCAACTCCAGCCGATGTCGGCACGTACGAGGCTGGACCGTCGGCGCGCCGGTTCTGGTCATTGAAGGGTGTACCAGCCCATGATCGTCGGCGCGGGAAGTTATACGGTCATAACGCCCGATCGCGAAGGCAGGCACGTCAAAAGCGGCTTTTGATCAGCGCCGTATCGCACCGGAGACTCAGCATACCCCCAATATTTCCGTAGCCTGAATTTTTCCATACAAGGAACCCAAGATGTCAACCAATCCTTTGGCGAGCCTGCGTGATGAATGGTCGGGCAAGGCGGCAGAGACTGCGATTCGTCTCGGTGTGCTGGCGATACTGTTGGTATGGTGTTTCCAGATCCTCCAACCGTTCATCCTGCCTTTTCTCTGGGCCGTGATCATCGCTGTGGCGATTTACCCGCTTTACGTTTCGCTGGTCAATGTGCTGCAGGGGCGGACCGCCATTGCAGCGGCGCTGATCACGGTCGGCTTTCTGGTGATCCTGATGGTTCCCACGGTGATGTTGACAAAACACTTGGTAGCGAATGTGGCCGCGCTGGCGGACGGGATCCGGCAGGGTCGGATCGAAATTCCGCCTCCCCCGGACGCCGTCAGAGCCTGGCCGCTGATCGGTGATGCGGTGGCAAATGCCTGGAACCTCGTCCTGACCAATTTCGTCGAAGCATTGCGCCTGGTGGAACCGCAGTTAAAAGTGCTCGGCCTGTGGCTGCTCAGCGTCGCCGCCAAAGCTGGCGTTGGACTGCTTGTCTTTGTCGCGGCGTTTGTGATCGCCGGGATACTGCTGGCCAACTCGGCGCAGGGTCATCGGCTCGCGTACCGTGTTTCCCGGCGTCTGGTTGGCGAACGCGGCGATAAATTTGCCGACCTCGCGGGGGCGACCATTCGCAGCGTGGCCCGCGGTGTATTGGGTGTCGCGGTGATTCAAGCTCTGCTCGCCGGTCTGGGATTCATGGCCGCAGGTGTGCCCGGCGCCGGGATCTGGGCGCTGCTGTGCCTGATATCGGCGGTCGTTCAGATCGGTGTCGGGCCGATAGTGATCCCCGTGGTGATTTATGTGTTTGTCACCGGTGACACGGTTATTGCGGTGGTTTTTCTGGTGTGGAACGCGTTGATCATGGTGCTCGATAATATTTTGAAGCCGCTGCTGATCGGACGCGGCGTCGATGTACCCATGATCGTGATCTTCGTCGGCGCCATCGGTGGCATGCTGCTGTCCGGGATCATCGGTCTGTTCATTGGCGCAATCGTCCTGGCGCTGGGATACAAACTGTTTCAGGCCTGGCTGGCCGCACAGCCCGATGGAGATGAGGATACCCCTGTTGAGTAGCGTCAAACCGGCATTAATGAAAAAAATAATCTATATTATACAATAAGTAATGATAATTAACGTATAATATACTTTAAATGAAATAGAAAGACGGACGAACGGGATAATTGGATTTTGTCGTAGATCACCGGTCTTATTTGGCGGCGATGTCGCAGCATTGTTCCACGAATTGTTTACAAATTCCGGTCAAAGGTTTACAAAGATCCGGCAGCCACCACCCCGACCGATCCATCCGGCCTGAAACCCGGCGGCGGGCTGAAATTATACCGCCGCATCCGGACCCCGTGCGGCACCTTCTTCACAATCGCAGTCGCACCATGACTGACCCGGCCTCTCTTCTTCGGAGGCGAGTTGATCGGGGTACCTGTGGAGCAGTATCTCTGAGAGGAAGTGGAAATGAAGCGCGTTATTCTCGTAATCCTGCTCGCATTGCTGGTGCCGATTGCCACTGCGGATCCGTTGGATGACGCAAATACAGCGTACAATCGCGGCGACTACGCAGAGGCATTGCGGCTTCTGCGTGAGCTTGTCGAGCAGGATAATGCCAAAGCTCAATACAACCTCGGTGTCATGTATGCCACCGGGCAGGGCGTTCCCCAGGATTATGCAGAAGCGGTGAGCTGGTACCGGAAGGCCGCGGAGCAGGGTGATGCCAATGCCCAGTTCACACTCGGCATCATGTACGATCAGAGCAGGGGTGTGCCTCAGGACTATGCGGAGGCGATGCGCTGGTACCGAAAAGCCGCGGAGCAGGATGACGCCAATGCCCAGTTCACACTCGGCATCATGTACGACCAGGGCAAGGGCGTTCCCCAGAACTTCGCCGAAGCGCAGCGCTGGTACCGGAAGGCGGCGGAGCAGCGCCATCTCAGTGCACAATTCAAGCTCGGTTATATGTACTATCGTGGCCGGGGCGTCCCGCAGGACTATGTAAAAGCCCATAAATGGTGGAATCTCGTTGCGACCGCCGGTCGTGCGTCTGCCGTTGCGGCCCGTAACGATCTCGCCGAATTAATGACTCCCGAAGAGATAGCGGAAGCCGAGAAACTGGCGCTGGAGTGGGTGGAAAAACAAAAAAATAGCGAACCTTGAGGCCGCGAGGGTCTGGGCGATGGTTTGTGGATATCAGGCGCCGCTTCGGCTGACAAGGCGGGTAAATGTCCCGGGAGGCCCGGGTGGCGGGTACCGGCTTTGCTCTGCCGATTGTGGGACTCGGCGGAATGCAGACGATCGGTTTGTTTGGGGAGGGCCGGATGTGCGCCTGTTGGAGAAACGCGACTGAAGCCCGCTTTGAAGCAAGCGTTTGGTGGAGGGGCAGTACGTCGGGAATTCCACCCCACATTGGACCGGCTGCAGCGGTCACAATCCCACAAAAACTTAATCCTCTTACAGGGAAATTTTGATCTATGGTTATCGCGATGAATCTCAACACCGGCAGCCATGCGGTGGATTCTGGAACTCCAACTTCTTTTGATTACGGAAAATGAAAAATGATACGTCTATACAAGGTGGTCGCAACGAGCCTCTTCTGGATGGGCATCGCGGCGCAGGTGTGCGCGGCTGAACCAATGCCTGACCACAGCATGGCCGAACGAGGCCGCTACATCGCTCAGGTGTCGGGCTGTAACGATTGTCATACGTCTGGTTATCTCCTGAACGATGGCAACGTTCCAACGGCGCAGTGGTTAAAGGGTGACAGTTTCGGATGGCGCGGTCCCTGGGGGACAACCTATCCTCCCAACCTGAGAATATTCGTCAGCAACATGAGTGAAGATGAATGGGTGATTACCGCCAAATCACTGAAGCGCAGGCCGCCCATGCCCTGGTTTAACCTGAATGCCATGTCAGAGCCGGATCTGCGTGCGCTCTATCAGTTTATCCGTTCTCTGGGTGAACCAGGGCAGCCTGCACCGGCATATCTGCCACCTGGCGAGGAACCAAAAACGCCCTACGCACTGTTTCCGTAGCTCTCAAACCGATCAGAGGCAGCGTATATATCTACCGGTTTCGAGCACCGTAGCCAGTCATCCGGCAGCGTTCGGTAAAATAACGAATCGAAAAGAGCCAGCCGCGAAAGCGTATCCAATCGTTATCCCTGAAACATTTGCATTTCGTTGCGGGGCCTCTGGCCCGGTTTAGGGGCGGTATCTCAGTTTCCGGTGCTTTTAGCGGATAGAAAACGTGGCAGGATCGTTGTTACCGGAAAAAGAAAAGGCCTGCGTTTCTGCAGGCCTCTGAGATATCTGGCTCCTCGGGACGGGCTCGAACCGCCGACCTAGTGATTAACAGTCACCCGCTCTACCGACTGAGCTACCGAGGAATAACTGGAGGCGCGTATACTAATCACCATGCTGCGCCCGGTCAATAGCCCAGGGACAAAAACCTGACATTTCAGTCAAATACAAGCCAGCGGGGATCCGTCCGCCCGGAAATCCGAGAGCCGGGGTCTTCCCGGGTTGGAGAGAATGACAGCCTTGGGTGCGGCCCTGCCATCGGGGTCGCAGATGGTGAAAGTGGCGGTTGAGCCCGGTGACATGCCGCTGGCTTGATAGGTGATCTTTTTTCTCCCCGGTGAGGTCAGAATTCTGGTACGGCTTTCATCGGGACGGAAGTGCCTCAATATGCTGTCGCCATCGTCCGGTATGCGGTCTGCATTGTTGTCGGCAAAAAGCATAAATCCCTGCTCCCAGTGGAAACTGTCGTCGCAGCCGGTGCCTGCGAGACTGGGGCAGAGCACCACAGGTCTACTGCGTCTGACCGCTTCGCTGCGGGCATAATGGAGGTGGCGCACCACGCTGTTGACGGCGGATGTGATGCGGCCATTTCCGGCCAGACTGGTGATGCCCGGGACCCCGACAGAGAGAACGACAGCGATTATAGCCATGGCGATAATCAGTTCGATCAGGGTAAAGGCCCGGGAAAGGCGGCTGCCTGGGGACTGGATATCCATATCCGCACTCCTTTGCGTTTTTCTCTGTTTCACACGTTCCTTGTGTGACACCGGTGGTGACCTGTTCGACGGGTTTTATGGGCCGCTCCTGCATGACGGAGTGGGGCTCCAGCGACACCCTCCCCGAATGCGGAGGAGGTGTCGTTGCATTGAACAAGTGACTAGACTATGAATAAAAATCCTAATTCGCAAGCACTTTTTCCAGCCGGTCGAGCGCACCGGTCAGGTTTTTCATACTGGTGGCGATGGAAAGACGTACGTGTCCGCTCAGGCCGAAGGCGGTGCCGGGAACCAGCGCCACGCCGGCCTGTTCGATCAGATACTCCGCCAGCTCCAGGTCGTTGTTGACCCCATCGAGCCGTTTCAGCGCGCCTTCTACCCTGGGGAAGACGTAGAAGGTGCCGTCGGCGGGGAGGCACTCCACACCCGGAATTTTGTTCAGCCGGTCGACCACGTAGTCATGCCGCTCCTTGAACGCGTTCAGCATCTCCTGGATGCAATCCTGCGGGCCGTCCAATGCAGCCTGCGCCGCGACCTGGGATATCGAGGTCGGATTGGAGGTGCTTTGCGACTGAATCTTCTTCATCGCCTTGATGACGTCCGCCGGTCCGGCGGCGTAGCCAATGCGCCAGCCGGTCATGGAGTAGGCTTTCGACACGCCGTTCAGAACGAAACAGCGATTGACCAGTTCCGGACAGGCGTTGAGGATATTCACGAAAGGTGCTTCGGTCCAGAGGATATGCTCGTACATATCATCGGTGGCCACGGCAACCCGGGGATTCTCCAGCAGCACCTTTCCCAGCGCTTCCAGTTCCTCTCTGTTGTAGGCAATACCGGTTGGATTGGACGGGCTGTTGAGCACCAGCAGCCGGGTCTTGTCCGTGATCGCTGCCTGCAATTGAGCCGGCGTGATTTTAAAGCGCTGATCGGCGCCGGCATGGGCGAACACGGGCACGCCGCCCGCCAGCAGAGTCATGTCTGGGTATGAGACCCAGTAAGGTACCGGAATAATAACCTCGTCGCCGGGGTCGAGCATCGCCTGGGCCAGATTGTAGAAGCTCTGTTTCCCTCCGCAGGAGACCAGGATCTGGTCCGGTTTGTAGTCGAATCCATTGTCACGCTTGAATTTATCGATAACCGCCTGCTTCAGGCCAGGGGTACCGTCCACCGGGGTATACTTGGTGAATCCGTCCTTTATCGCTTTGATCGCTGCGGCTTTGATGTGATCCGGAGTGTCGAAATCCGGTTCGCCGGCGCCCAGGCCGATGACATCCTTGCCCGCAGCGCGCATCTCCGCGGCGCGTGCGGTAATGGCGAGAGTGGGGGATGGCTTGACTGACTGTACACGGGTGGAAAGCTTGATGCTCATTTAGGATACCGATGGAAACAATACGTTTTAGGGCTGATTTCTTCTGCGGTCTGACAACACTTACGTTGATCGGACGACGGGTGCAATAATATCCAATCCAGCATGCCAGAAGAATCCCCAATGTCAAAAGAATTTCACTTGGTTTCGGATTTTGCAGCCACCGGAGACCAGCCGGAGGCGATCACTCGGCTGATTGAGGGTATCAACGACGGTGAGGCGGGAATGACTTTACTTGGAGTGACGGGTTCCGGCAAAACCTTCACCATCGCCAACGTCATCCAGGCGGTTCAGCGTCCGACGCTTCTGCTTGCACACAACAAAACATTGGCTGCCCAGCTGTATGGAGAGATGCGGGATTTTTTCCCCGGGAATGCGGTGGAGTACTTCGTCTCATATTATGATTACTATCAGCCGGAAGCCTATGTCCCCTCGTCGGATACTTTCATCGAGAAGGACGCGTCGATAAACGAACATATCGAGCAGATGCGGCTATCCGCGACCAAGGCGCTGCTGGAGCGGCCGGATACCATTATCGTTGCCACCGTCTCCTGTATCTACGGCCTGGGCGATCCCCGTTTCTATTTGAACATGGTGCTGCATCTGGTGCGCGGTGACAGCGTGGACCACCGTGCCATTCTGCGCCGGCTGGCGGAGCTGCAGTACACGCGTAACGATACAGAGTTGCGCCGCGCCACCTATCGCGTACGTGGGGATGTCATCGATATCTATCCTGCGGAGTCCGAGCGGGAAGCCGTGAGGGTGGAGCTGTTCGATGATGAAATTGAAATGATTTCGCTGTTCGATCCGCTCACCGGAGAGGTGATACGCAAGGTTCCGCGTTACACCGTCTATCCTAAGTCCCACTATGTCACACCGCGTGAAACTTTGCTGAAAGCGGTGGACCAGATCAAACTTGAGCTCGCTGCAAGACTGCAGCAGCTGCGCGAAAACAACAAGCTGGTGGAAGCGCAGCGGCTGGAGCAGCGTACCCGCTTCGATGTGGAGATGATCCTGGAGTTGGGCTACTGCTCCGGTATCGAGAATTACTCCCGCTATTTGTCGGGCCGCGCTCCGGGAGAAGCTCCACCCACACTGTTCGACTACCTCCCTGAAAATGCGCTGCTGGTGGTGGATGAAAGCCATGTCACCATTCCGCAGGTCGGCGGTATGTACAGGGGCGACCGCTCGCGCAAGGAGACGCTGGTGGAGTATGGCTTCAGACTGCCTTCAGCGCTGGACAACCGTCCAATGCGCTTCGACGAGTTTGAGCAGCGAGCACCGCAGACCATCTATGTTTCCGCCACACCGCGGCACTATGAACTGGAGCGCTCAGGCGCAGTGGTGGAGCAGGTGGTGCGTCCCACCGGGCTTGTCGACCCCGAGTTGGAGGTGCGTTCCGCCGCCAGCCAGGTGGACGATCTCCTTTCCGAGATCCAGTCGAGAGTGGCGATGCGGGAGCGGGTTCTGGTGACCACGCTGACCAAGCGCATGGCCGAAGACCTGACGGACTACCTGGGCGAGCATGGCGTACGCGTGCGCTATCTGCACTCGGACATAGACACGGTGGAACGGGTTGAAATCATTCGCGATCTTCGTCTCGGGGAGTTTGACGTGCTGGTGGGCATCAATCTGCTCCGGGAGGGGTTGGATATGCCCGAAGTTTCACTGGTCGCAATACTGGATGCGGACAAAGAGGGCTTTCTGCGCTCCGAAGGTTCACTGATACAGACCATTGGCAGGGCTGCCAGAAACGCCAATGGCAAGGCGATACTCTATGCCGACAAAATCACCGGCTCGATGCAGCGTGCGATAGACGAGACGGTGCGCAGAAGGATCAAGCAGACTGCGTACAATGAACAGCATGGTATTACCCCGAAAACCATCCGCAAAGCCGTGGCTGATATCATGGAGGGTGCGCGTGCCGGCGCGCCGATGTCGCCGAAGCGCTACGCCAGAGTGGCCGAAGAGGAGGCGGAATATGCCGCGATGTCCCCACACCAGATGGCGAAACGGATCAAGGCGCTGGAAAAAGAGATGTATCTGCATGCCAGGGATCTGGAGTTCGAGGCGGCGGCCAGAGTGCGGGATCAGATCAGGGAACTGCAAGCGCGCGGCGTGCTGGCGTAGTATGTTCATCGACGCGGATCGACGCCGGACGAACGCCGGCGGATAAAAGTTCCGACATTGCCCTGTCAGTCACGGATGGCCGGACATCGCTGGCGCATCCGCGCTCTCCACCGGTGCGGCATCGGTCACAGTCTGCACCGGATCGCTGACCTCTTACACCATCCATTTCCAGGGAAGAGGACGCAAATCGCGGCTTCCGGAATTGCCAGGCCGTGCTCCGGGCGGTGGGCAAAGATCGCACAGTGGGCCGGCAGCAGAGGCGCCGTATTTTGACTGTCGATGATTACCGTGGATTTTCTGTCCACCAATCCGGAAGCGGTTTATATTCGATTCGGTGTTGTTGATTCGGGATCCCGGTATGCGGCGCCGGCAAGCATTGTCGCTGGATCTATTGTATTATGGCGCCCAGCAAAAATAGTTGCCGGCCAATCCGTAAAGCTGGCAAATCGGCACGCTGGCAGGTAAGCTGATATAGTTAAAAAGGATTCTTTAAGAAGTGGCTGGATGAGTGCTACATCGTTTCTCTCTGGTTAGAGAGCGTGACGATAGAACAATCCGGCCCGTTTTTTTTTGGGAATTAGGCAGAATGCACAAAATTATGGTGCTCAACCCCAAAGGCGGCTGTGGCAAAACCACTATTGCCACCACCCTGGCCTGCTATTTTGCTTCTAATGGCTACAATACCGCGCTGATGGACTTTGATCCGCAGCAGTCGAGTAATCGTTGGCTGCAGATCCGTTCCCCGGAACAGCCCCGAATAAAAGCTATCGACGGCTCACATCATCGCACCGGCGTTACCCGCTCCTGGCAGTTGCACGGTGGCAATGAAACGGAAATTGCCGTGATCGATACACCAGCCGGCGTGACCGGAGGCAAATTGGTGGATCTGTTCCACAAGGCCGACTCCATTCTGATACCTGTCATGCCCTCAATTATCGATCTGCAGGCGATGGAGCTGTTTCTGGGCGAACTTGGCCGCCTCTTGAAACAGGGCCAGCATCGAAAGCATATCGGTGTCATCGCCAATCGTGTGCGTATGAAGGGCAGGTCGTATCATGCCATTGAAGAGTTGATGGGGGATGCTGGTCTGCCGTTGGTATCGGTTCTCAGAGACACGCAGAACTATTCGATCGCAATGGAGTCTGGACTGGGAATCTGCGAGCTTAAACCCGGGACTTCCGCCAAAGACAGAAAACACTGGGACCCCGTTCTCGAATGGCTGTTCCAGATAATTCCCACGAAGCAACGCAAACTGGACCTCTCTCCGGCTTCACCGGACCGTTTGCCTTCCGCGGCCGTTTCGGGCCGTTCCCTGCGTTGACGCTATCCTGAGTCTGCAGCACCGGTTTTCGTTCTCCCTGCCGTCCTCTATCCCATAATGGCGGTATAAACTGCAGATATTGAAATATATTATTGATTAATATAAGTATTTATCTGAATGAACCTGGTGCTTCCCAGTCCGGCATCACGAATAATAATTACTGACCATATAAAAAGAAGTTTGGCATGTTCCATACCCAGTTATGGTAGGGTTTATGCGCTGTGATTTTACTGGAGGAGACCCTGTGCGCGTCTGTTTACTCCCGCAAGTACTCTATGCATCGAGTAGGTTCGGGGGTAAGCTGCGATTTTTTTCCGCGCCACAGTTTTCAACGAATGTCACGACACCCGGAGCGCATGTACGAGTCTCTGGAGTTTAACAATAGATAAAGGTTCGTAATAGATTTAGGAGACGAAGTTAAATGATCAAGCCTATTGGATCAGATGTACTCCAACCGCTGTTCGTCTACGATACTGATGAGCATCATGCGTTAAGGCACGAAGCGGAATCGCTGCCTTCTGTGATCATCAGTTCACAGGCGGCGGGTAATGCCGTAATGATGGGGGGGGGATATTTTACTCCGCTTAAAGGATTCATGACGGTCGGCGATGCCCTTGGCTGCGCCGAAAACATGAAAATGTCCGATGGCAGCTTTTTCCCGGTACCGATTCTCTGTCTGCTGGAGAATGTCGATGCAGTCAGAGGACATAAGCGGATTGCGCTGCGCGATCCGAATGTGGAGGGCAATCCCATTCTGGCGGTGATGAGTGTCAACGCCATCGAAGAGATCGGCGACAGCCAGATGCAACTGATGACCGAAAAGGTCTACGGCACCACTGACAAGGAGCATCCCGGTGTGGCGGCCTTCAACGACCAGGGAAGATTCGCGCTATCCGGTCCGATAAAAGTGCTCAATTTCAGCTATTTTCAGACCGATTTTCCGGATACATTCCGGACCGCCGTTGAGATAAGGAACGAGATCATTGAGCATGGTTGGAGAACCATCGTCTCTTTTCAGACCCGAAACCCGATGCATCGCGCCCACGAAGAGCTGTGTAAAATGGCGATGGAGGCGGTGGAGGCGGATGGCGTTATAGTCCATATGCTGCTGGGTAAACTGAAAGCGGGTGATATTCCGGCTCCGGTGCGTGATGCCGCCATCCGCAAAATGGCGGAACTCTATTTCCCACCCAATACCGTGATGATTACCGGCTATGGTTTCGATATGCTCTACGCCGGTCCGAGAGAGGCTGTGCTGCACGCCTACTTTCGGCAGAATATGGGTAGCACCCATTTCATCATAGGACGCGACCACGCGGGTGTCGGTGACTATTACGGGGCTTTCGATGCCCAAACCATCTTCGACGAGGAGGTGCCGGAAGACGCGCTGCAGATCGAGATTTTCCGAGCTGACCACACCGCTTATTCGAAGAAACTGAACAAAGTGGTCATGATGAGAGATGCACCGGATCACGCAAAAGATGACTTTGTGCTGCTTTCCGGTACCAAAGTTCGCGAAATGCTGGGAAACGGTATTGCTCCGCCGCCTGAATTCTCCCGTCCAGAGGTGGCCCAGATTCTGATGGATTTCTATAAAACCTCGAAATAGATACCGACAATCTGCGACAATCCGGGGTCGGAGTCATACTGCACGCTTTAAGCGTATGACTCCGGCCCTTTTTTCACCCTTTAATGATAACGCCTGTCCGGGAACGGATGCTTTTTCAAACCTCGTCGCTCCGATATTTTCGGTAATGAGGAGAGAGATTGCTTCCGGACTGAGACTGGACAATCAACCTTCGAGGAGTGTTGCAGATGAAAATCGAGACTATTGCGGTCCATGGTGGATTCGAGCCCGATCCGACCACCAAGGCTGTCGCGGTACCTATCTACCAGACCACATCCTATGCATTTGACGATACCCAGCACGGTGCGGACCTTTTCGATTTAAAGGTTCAGGGTAATATTTACACTCGAATCATGAATCCCACCACCGATGTACTGGAGAAGCGGGTTACCGCGATGGAGGGCGGAGTCGGTGCACTGGGTCTGGCTTCCGGAATGGCCGCGATAACCAACGCGATTTTTACTATCTGCGAGTCGGGGGACAATATCGTCACTACCACCGCGTTGTATGGAGGCACCTACAATCTGTTCGCGCATACGCTGCCGCAACTGGGTATCACCCCACGTTTTGTCGACGCCAGGGATGTAGCGGGCATGGCGGCATTGATCGATGACCGGACGAAGGCCGTATTTTGTGAATCGATAGGAAATCCAGCGGGTAACGTTGTCGATATCGGCGCAATCGCAGATATGGCCCATGCGCATGGGGTGCCGCTGATCGTGGATAATACGGTGCCCAGTCCCTATCTCTGCCGTCCATTCGAACACGGCGCGGATATCGTGGTCCATGCACTGACCAAATATATGGGTGGACATGGCACCACGATCGGAGGTGTCCTGGTCGATTCGGGTAAATTCCCGTGGGCGGAAAATAAATCGCGCTTCCGCAGGCTGAACGAACCTGATGTCTCATACCATGGTGTGGTCTATACCGAAGCCTTGGGCGCTGCGGCTTATATCGGCAGGGCTCGGGTGGTGCCGCTGCGCAACATGGGTGCGGCCATCTCACCCTTCAACAGTTTTCTCGTGCTACAGGGTATCGAGACACTTCCCGTCCGCATGGATCGTCATTGTGACAATGCACTCGCGGTTGCCAGGTATCTTGATGGGCATCAACAGGTGGAGTGGGTGCGTTATGCCGGCCTGGAGGATCACCCGGACAAACCGCTGATCGACAAATATATGGGGGGTAAAGCATCCGGCATTCTCTCGTTCGGCATTAAAGGGGGGAAAGAGGCCGGGGCCCGTTTTATAGACGCGCTGCAATTGGCAGTAAGGCTGGTCAATATTGGAGATGCCAAAACGCTGGCATGCCACCCGGCGACAACGACACACCGGCAATTGGGGCCGGAGGAGGCCGCAAAGGCCGGGGTGACCGAGGACATGGTCCGCCTCTCCATCGGCATCGAGCACATCGACGACATTGTTGCCGACCTGGAACAGGCGCTGGCGGCTTCAAAATAGTATCGGCAGGAAATATTGCCGCCCTCTTCCCCGACGGGTCGGGGGGAAGAGGGGGCTGCACCAAGGCGGTTAACAGTAGCGCTGGTTGGATTGAAGAAGAAGTTCGGACAGATAGGGTTGCTTGACGCCTGACTCTTTGAATTCATCGGCAATACAACCGGCGAAACGCGGCAGCTGCAACGAAGCCAGCGACATGACAGCGCTGCTGATTGCCTCGTCAAGGAATTGGGTATAGCTGTCTGCTTCATTGAACCCGACAATGGCGTCGGTAAGCTGTCTTCCGCGATGGTCCACAAGTACCACGGTGGGGGTCGCGTAGATCTTATAGCGGCTGACGAAGATACCGCTGCGAATCCGTTCGCCGTCGAAGTCGGTTATTTTTCCGCCCTCTTCGATGTTAAACTCGCGTATCAGCACTTTCCCCTTCAGCACGCCGTTGTGGATCAGCGGCTTCAACACCTCTTCTCTGAGACGCACGCAGTAGGGGCAGTGCTCGGTGCTGAATATGACCATGATGGGAATGCCGGCACTTTTTGCCTGGGATGCCTCGACCGACCAATCCCTGCTGGTATCGATACGATCATGCGAATCCGGGAATACTGGCGTGATGAAGCCAAGTAGCGATATGAGGCATGCCAGTTTTACAAGAGTTTTCACGACGGCTACATTCCAACTGCTCAACTGTCAAGAATGTCGACGGAAATCGCGATTTCTTGAATATTAGAATTATATAATATTTTGTAAAAAGAATCCATCGACCTACTGGAAAACCCTATGAAATACATAGTTGAAATAGTGGAAAACGAAAATCTATATCAGGGTTTTCTGGGAATAAACCGATTTCACGTCAGACATAGTCTGTTCGCGGGGGGCTGCAGTCGGGTAATCGTACGCGAAAGAGTGGAAAGCTTCCAGGCTGCTTCCGTACTTCTGTACGATCCACTCCTGGACAAGGTGGTGATGATAGAGCAGTTCAGGATCGGTGCCATCGATGATCCGGGCGGCGCCTGGATACTGGAGGTGATCGGCGGGGTCATCGATCCCGGGGAGACACCGGAACAGGTTGCCCGGCGCGAGGCAGAGGAGGAGGCAGGCTGCCGCGTGGGACGACTGCTGCCGATTTGCAATTTTATGGTGAGTCCGGGATTTTCCACCGAGCGGATATTTCTTTTCTGCGGAGAGGTGGACGCGACGTCGGCCGGCGGTATCCATGGACTGGCGCAGGAAGGGGAGGACATTCGCGTCGACGTGCTTTCATCAGAGGAGCTGATCGGCGAGCTCTATGGGGGACGCATCAACTGCACCAGCGCGATCATTGCGGTGCAGTGGTTTGCGATGAACAGGGAGCGGCTGCAGCGCGAATGGGCAGCCGGGGGTTCAGCTAAACCTGAGTAAGCCGGCTTGGAACAACTCGAGGAAAAAGTTTAACAGCCCGGTACGATTCGCTGAACCGCGAGACGGGCGCACTTCCTGCGGTTCGCTGTAATTGTTGCCTTATCACCGGATTTCGTCCACTTTGAGCCAGATATTGTGCTCGCGGTTTTCACGGCTGCCGGTATCGAAATGGATACCACGCCGGGAGCTGCTCTCGGAAAGCGTGGTTCCACCAAGACTTATCCACTCCCCGAGCTGACCGGATACGCTGGTGCTGGCCTGCATCACTTCGAAACTATCGGGTTTATTACCCGGACGGTTAACCTGTTGACTGAGCTCCAGCGTGACTTGCTGACCATTCAATCTTGGCAGCGCATAGAAACCGCTCGCGACATCCCGGTATTGGGTATGGCTTTGAAAATGACGATATTCCCCGTCTCCGTAACTGCGGTAAGTGGTTATGGGTATCGATTCTCCGGTCGCAATGAAAGCCGGCTTTCCCTCTGTGGTCTGGATGCGGCTTATCAGGTCGGATTGGTTGCGTGTGTCGGCATCTAATCCCTGCAGACGAATTGAACCATCGCCGCCAGGATGGCCAACGATCACCTTGGTTCTTTTCCCGATCATAGCCCCTATGTCGACGGCTACACCCCCGGCCTCGCCGTTGTCGAGTTGTCCGTGACGTACCGAGATAAGAAGTCGGCGGGGAGGGGTGTCAATACGGCTGAGAATCGCACGAATATCCCGCAGGCTTTCCGGTGAGGTTCGCAGGATCAGCTGATTTTGCATCCCTGTGACTGCGCCATCGCTGGAGACGAACGGGCGAATTATGGGCATCACCTCCTCCATCGGGCGCCCCTTCAGCTCAATGATCTCCAGTGGATAGTCCGCAAGCAGAGGTGTATTTACCAAGAGCAACAGCAGTACATATACAAATCGCATATCGGGAGCCTCCCGTTGAATCATAAATGCAGCCGCCGCAGGTCGCTGTCGGGCTGGCTGCACTGCCAGATTTCGTTGAAAAGCTCGCTCAGCCGTTGCGCTTTCAACAGGTTGGCGGGAGCGAGATATCCACGGTAACGGTTGGACAACCGCCATCTTATGTAGGCTCGCCGGTCGACCACCAGAAAATTTTCCTGGTGGTCAAGGTAATCCGGGTGGGGATTACGGATCTCCATACTGCTGGGTAATCTCCGCACCAGTTCCACCAGCCTGTGCCCCTGCTTTTGTACCGGAGCGTTATTCTGCAGCAATATCCTTACCCGGCTGAATCGACTGCCCAGGCATAAATTTTTCAGCGCTGCCAGAAACGGCTGCCGGTCGTACAGGGCCGCGTCTAAATCGTAGCTGAAAATCTCAACTGTTTTGCGGGCTTGCTCGACGAAGTTGAGACTGGATGTGCGAAAATCTTCCATCCGATCCAGTCTGACCTCTGCAGCGGCAGGATTTTCAATGGGAGAGCGGTCGTCTGTTGCATCCATTGGCAGGTCTCCTGCGCCGATTGGGGTTGCCGGCTTCACGAATCCGCATGTCCTGCGCGTTGCCGGGTGGCGGTGGCCGCTTCCGCCGGCAGTGTGGAAACCATTTTTTTAAATTCCGCCGGATACACGGTTGAGATTCACGAAGTTGGCGCTATAGTTAGCGGTGATACGACTGAACACCAAAATGACGCCAGTGTCGTACTTTGCCATAACAATATCACGAGGTTGTTTCAATCGACCAGCTTCGAATCAGCGGGCGGTTGAGCGGAGTCCGTCTAACGTTTCCACACAGGTCTGACGGTACGATCGACCAATCAGAAAACTGCCGGTATGCGGGCACCGCCTGGACCTTTGGCGGGCTAAAAAAAACTGGTAATGTCTCTAAGAATATGACAATCTTCGCCCAAATGGAAAATAGTGTAAAATGCGCGGTCTGCGGTTGAATTGGGGTTCTACTGAAACGCCAGGTCAGCAGAAGGTAATAATGTAAGTTTTAAACTGAGAGGGAAAAATAGATATGTTTAAACAGAAAAAAATGATAGCGATGCTCGCTCCTGTTGGCTTGCTGGTTGGTATGACCATGGCATCCCAGGCGATCGCTATGTCGCATGGCGTTAACAAGTACGCCTCCGACAGTGCCAAGGACATGGTAACAAACAGTGCGGGCGAGTGCTGGAGGGCGGTTGGCGGTACACCCGGTCCGCAGAAACAGTGCGGCGACGAAATGCCGATGATGGAGAAAGCTGATGGGGACTCCGACGGCGATGGCGTGTTGGATTCAGTCGATCGTTGCCCTGGCACCCGGGCCGGCGCCAAAGTCGACAAGTGGGGCTGTGAAGTTATCGAAAACCTCACCATTGATTTGGTTAATGATGAATTCGATTTTGACAAGGCGGTGCTCAAGCCGGGCATGAAAGCCGCGTTGGATGATCTGGCGAATCGCATCAAGGCCAGTAAAGGACAGGAACAACTGACCATCACCGGACATACCGACAGTATCGGTTCCGAGGCGTATAACATGGGTCTCTCCGAGCGCAGGGCCAAGGCTGCAGCGGCTTATCTGGAGAGCATGGGAATCACCGGCATTTCAACCAACGGCATGGGTGAATCGAGCCCGGTTGCAGACAACGGCACCAAAGCCGGCCGGGCCAAGAACCGCCGGGTCGAGATCAAGACTTACTAAGATCTGGTGACGGGAGGAAGTGCTTCTCCCAACGATGTAAAAAGGCCGGGATCCTTTTTGGATTCCGGCTTTTTTTTAGGCGTTGACGAGCGCGGCGGATTATCTGAATTATCTGGATTGGTTCAGATTTTTCCGGCCTGTTCCGCCGCGTTTCCGATGTAAGTTGCCGGACTCAGGTTTCTTAGCCGCTCTTTGGCCTCCTCCGGTAGCTCCAGCCCATCAATAAACTGCCGCATATCTTCAGCGGTAATGCTTTGCCCACGGGTCAATTTTTTCAACTTCTCATAGGGTTTTTCGATGCCATACCGGCGCATCACTGTCTGTATGGGTTCGGCCAGCACTTCCCAGTTGTCGTTGAGATCGGATGCCAGACGTTGTTCGTTAACCTCAAGTTTTGAGATGCCACGCATTACCGAGCGCAGTGCTATTTCCGTATACGCAATCCCCACGCCCATGTTACGCAACACAGTCGAATCGGTAAGGTCGCGCTGCCAGCGGGATATGGGCAGTTTCTGAGCCAGATGGCAAAACATTGCATTGGCCATACCCATGTTGCCTTCCCCATTTTCGAAATCGATAGGATTTACTTTGTGCGGCATGGTCGACGAACCGATTTCTCCCGCAATGGTTTTCTGCTTGAAATAGCCCAGGGAGATGTAGCCCCAGACATCCCGGCAGAAATCGATGACGATAGTGTTGAAACGGGCGGTTGCATCGAACAACTCCGCCATGTAGTCGTGGGGTTCGATCTGAATGGTATAGGGGTTCCAGGTAAGACCGAGGGCGGTGACGAACTTCTCGGCGAATGCGGGCCAGTCCAACTCCGGATATGCAGCCAGGTGGGCGTTGTAGTTACCGACTGCCCCGTTGATTTTTCCCAGCAGTTCCACATTTGCCACCTGGTTCCGCTGGCGCCGCAGCCGGTAGACGACATTTGCCATCTCTTTGCCCAGTGTGGAAGGTGAGGCGGGCTGACCGTGGGTACGGCATAGCATGGGCTTGTCTGCATGCTCTCTGGCCAGTCTGGCGATGGCATCGATCAGATTGTCCATCTGTGGCAAAAGTACGTTGCCGCGTCCTGTCTTCAGCATCAATGCGTGCGACAGGTTGTTAATATCTTCCGAAGTACAGGCAAAATGGAAGAACTCGCTGATTTTTTCAAGTTCCCGGTTTCCCGCGATCTTCTCCTTCAACAGGTACTCAACCGCCTTGACATCATGGTTGGTCGTGCGTTCTATCTCCTTGACTCTCTCTGCATCGCCGATATTGAACTCGTCAATCAGTCCGTTCAGCAACTGCCTCGACTCGTCGCTCAGCTTGGGAACTTCCAGAACCGCGGGATGATCGGCGAGTGCCTCCAGCCATCGAATTTCCACCAACACTCGATGTCTTATCAAGCCATATTCGCTGAATATCGAACGCAGGTCAGCGCATTTTTCACCGTAACGACCATCGATCGGGGAGACGGCTGTAAGAGAAGAGAGTTTCATTATTTTTCCGTATAGTTTTTACAGCTGAAATGAGCGGCTATTATAACATTCCAATCGCAGTGCAGAAATCGTCGCTGATTTGCGATATAAGATAACTGTGGCGGTGGATAACATGATCTGATCCTGCCAGAATAAGGCTGTATCAAGCCCGTATCGGATGATCGTAATATACTCTGTTTTGCGTCTGTGGGTTTATGCGGATCATTGCCGGTAGCATGTCTCGGGCAATCGCATGTTAACGGTATGGCGAACCATCAACGCTGTATTTATCTGTCCAACTGCAGATACGGCCGCCAATCCGCACCATGAGATCGAACCGTTTTATCCGCCTTTTCAAGGGCGTAATGGCTGGAGGGCTAAGCGTTGCTAGAGACTTATCGTGAACATGTTGATTCCCGTGCTGCAGAGGGCATACCGCCGCTTCCGCTGAACCCGGAGCAGGTTGCTGAACTTGTGGAGTTGCTCAAGAATCCACCCGTGGGGGAAGAGGATTTCCTGCTGGAACTGATCAGCAACCGGGTTCCGGCCGGCGTCGATCAGGCCGCCTATGTCAAGGCGGCCTTTCTAGCAGATCTGGT
>JAGRGQ010000270.1 GCA_020445405.1 Gammaproteobacteria bacterium
ATGCTGATGTTCCTCCTCTTGACATCGCATCCAGTAACTGCCGCCGATCCGTCCCGACTCCAGGTAGATGAGAGCGGACAGGCGAACTCGCAGCTAACGGAGACCGAACTAGCGAACGCGGACTTGGTCCGAGCACAACTTTGGAGTCTGTCGGCGACCGAGTGGCGCCGGTACCGACAGCTGATGCAGGGGATTCGCGGCAGCATCAGTCCACCGACGATACCGCCCATCGAAGTGCTCGGCATCCACGCGCGGGACGAGGCGGAGCGCCGGCGCTATGCGGAAGCCTGGGCGCGCGCGATGCGCGAGGACGCGGGCCGCATTCTCGCGTTTCAACAGGCTTACGACGCGGCGGGCAGACGCCTCTATCCCGATGAGCCGCTGATCGATGTCTACCGGTTGCCCGGCAAGTCGGTTGCGACGGATGCGCTGCAGTCCACAGACCGTCTGTTGTTCTTCACCCGTCCCGCTTGCCCGGTCTGTGATCTGCTGCTCGACAGGCTGCTGCGGCGAATCGACGCAGTCGGCGGCATCGATATCTACCTGTCGGGGCTGGTGCCGGGTGATGATGCG
>JAGRGQ010000271.1 GCA_020445405.1 Gammaproteobacteria bacterium
TGCGTGTTCCGGCTGATCTCACCGGACGCGGCATTCTGCTCTTCCACCGCCGCGGCGACGGAAGCCGCGATCTCCCGGATCTTCTCGATCCGCGTGCCGATGTCGGCGATCGCCGAGACGGCCTTGCCGGTGCGGTCCTGAACCTCCTGGATCTGGGTTGCGATCTGGTCGGTCGCCTTGGCCGTCTGGCTGGCCAGGTTCTTCACCTCCGAAGCCACGACCGCAAAGCCCTTGCCGGCATCACCGGCCCTTGCCGCCTCGATGGTCGCGTTGAGCGCCAGCAGGTTGGTCTGTTCCGCGATCCCGGTGATCAGGTTGACCACATCGCCGATCGCTTCGACCTTTTCGGCCAGCCCCTTGATCTCCGTGTCGCTGGCCAGGGCCGCAGTCACCGCGTCGTCGGCAGCGCCGTTCTGGACGCTCATCTGGCGGCTGATCTCGCTGATCGAGCTGCCGAGTTCTTCCGCCGCCGCGGCCACGGTCTGGACATTGGAGGACGCCAATTCGGCTGCCGAGGCCACCTCGGCCGACTGTCCGCTGGACCGTTCGGCGATCGACGACATCGTCTGTGCG
>JAGRGQ010000272.1 GCA_020445405.1 Gammaproteobacteria bacterium
GGAATTTTGGGGCGATTTGGCAAAGCAGGTTGAGTGATCGTCCGCCAAACCATAGCCGTAGCTATGGTTTAAGGAAGATCGCTCAAGATGCGCGGCCAAATCGTTCCAAAAACCGGATAGAACAGAGTGTAAATTCACCAGCACGGGTAAAATGAACGTAATTTGCTGTTTTATATATTATTGACATATCTTCTGTTCGCCTGGTGATGGATGCGGGGTAGAACCTGTCTCAGAATCCTCCGCGACCGTGGCGATTTTGGTTCATGGCGCGAAGCGGTGAAGGCGGTGAAATCGACGCCACATATGCGGTCCGCAACAAAGCCGGAAGCCAACATACTCCCATTCCCATGGTTTACGTTCAAAAGCGTCACTGGCGGCGCAACGGGCAGCTCCTGCGGTCGTAGCTTTCGCCCATTGAATCCCAGGCGTAGTCCAGCGCATTCTGGATTCGCGCAAAGAAGTGCTGCTCGCCCATCTTCTCGATCAGGCCCGTCGCTCGGATGGTATCCATGAACTGCTTCTTCATGCGGGCCACCAGAATTTGAATGCCGTTGCTCTGCAGGCGTTCAGCC
>JAGRGQ010000273.1 GCA_020445405.1 Gammaproteobacteria bacterium
TCAGCGCGGTACGCGATGATCAGAAGAACATCCAGAACTACGTCGCGCTGTTCACCGACATCACCGAACAGAAGGTGCATCAGGAGCAGCTCGAGCACATCGCCTATCACGACGCGCTGACCAACCTGCCGAACCGGACCCTGCTCCGAGACCGCCTGCAGCAGGCGATCGCTCAGGCGCGGCGCCACGGCACCACGGTGGCGGTCGTGTACCTCGATCTGGATGGGTTCAAGGAGGTCAACGACGAGTTCGGTCACGACGTCGGCGACCGCCTGCTGATGGAAGTGGCGACCCGCCTGCAGCACACGCTGCGCGAGGAGGACACCGTGGCCCGGCTGGGCGGCGATGAGTTCGTCGCGGTCCTCGTCGGGCTGCAGAACGCCTCGGCCAGCATCGACCTGCTGCCGCGGCTGCTCGGCGCCGCGACCCAGCCGCTGCACGTCGGCAATACCACGCGCAATGTCTCGGCCAGCCTCGGCGTGACCTTCTTTCCGCAGTCCGATGCGGTAGACGCCGACCAGCTGCTGCGGCAGGCGGATCAGGCGATGTATCGGGCCAAGTTGGACGGCAAG
>JAGRGQ010000274.1 GCA_020445405.1 Gammaproteobacteria bacterium
GTGAACCCGGGGGGCACGGGAAGACCGAGATTGCACATCTCGGCAAGATTGGCGCCCTTGCCGCCGAGCAGGGAGCTCATGGCGGTATTGCCCTCGGCACTGCCGTCTCCGAACGAATAGACCCATTTCGTCATTTCGCTTGCCCTTTGTGAAACAAAACGGCCAGCGCTGCCGTCAGGACGGCCGCATGCCCCTTTGGCGGTTCAAATGCACGCCTCAAGCGTTCTATTCGGAGTCGGGGGTAGAATCCAAGGAAGGAAGTGAGGCGGCGCATCGGCTGGTGGCATTCGCGGTGCAAACTTAACCCGTCATTCCGGCGCATGCCGGAATCCAGTGCCGAGACGGCCTCGGGCTGATGGATCGCAACCGGACCCCGGCCTGCGCCGGGGTGACACAGACCGCTCGCTCAGCCCTCTATCTTCGAGAAATCGGCGACCTTGAGGGTTGCCTTGCGCAGCCGGTTCAGCAGTTTCAGGCGGTTTTCGCGTAAGCGCCCGTCCTCGGCATTGACGGTCACATTGTCAAAGAAGACATCGACGGCGGGCCTGAGTTCGGCCAGCGCCGCCATGGCG
>JAGRGQ010000275.1 GCA_020445405.1 Gammaproteobacteria bacterium
CGTAGATAAGCTGAAAGCACCAATTCTTTGCTTGGTAGGACCACCGGGTGTAGGTAAAACATCTCTGGGGCAGTCCATTGCCCGCGCAGTAAATAGAAAATTCGTGCGCATGGCGTTGGGCGGCGTCAGAGACGAAGCCGAAATACGTGGGCACCGTAAAACCTATATAGGCTCAATGCCCGGAAAAATCCTGCAAAATATGACTAAAGTCGGCGTAAGGAACCCATTATTCCTACTGGACGAAGTAGACAAAATGGGTATGGATTTCCGCGGCGATCCTGCATCGGCATTACTGGAAGTACTTGACCCAGAACAAAATCATACATTTGTCGATCATTATGTCGAGGTTGAATACGATTTGTCTGACGTAATGTTCGTGGCAACCGCCAATTCGTTGAATATTCCGTCTGCACTGCTTGATCGTCTGGAAGTGATTCATTTGTCCGGCTATACTGAAGATGAAAAATTAAATATCGCTGCTAAATATTTATTGCCAAAACAATTAAAAAACCATGGTTTGAAAAAAAGCGAACTTACATTATCCGATACCGCATTACGTGATACCGTAAGG
>JAGRGQ010000276.1 GCA_020445405.1 Gammaproteobacteria bacterium
GCACAAACCGTCGAGCCGGAAGCGGCGGGCCAGGCGCTGGAACTGATCGGTGCGCTCTATCAAGTCGAAGAATCCATTCGGGAAGAGAAGCTCTCTGGCGCCGGCAAGCGGGACTATCGCCTGGCGCACGCCAAGCCGGTCGTCGAGCGCTTCTTCGCCTGGATCGGCGAACGCTTCGCGGCCCAGGGGCTGCTCCCCAGCAATCCACTGACCAAGGCGCTCGCCTATGCGCGCGACCGACGATGCGGGCTGGAGGTGTTTCTCACCGACCCGGACGTGCCGATCGATACCAATCACCTCGAGCGTGCCTTGCGCGTGATCCCGATGGGGCGCCGCAACTGGCTGTTCTGTTGGACAGAGCTGGGCGCCAGGCAGGTCGGGATCATCCACAGCCTGATTGCCACCTGTCGATTGCACCAGATCAACCCGTACGACTACCTGGTCGATGCGCTACAGCGCGTCGGCCAGCATCCGGCCGAGCGTGTCCGGGAACTCACGCCGCGACTCTGGAAGCAGCTCTTCGCGGCCGATCCGCTGCGCGCGCCTTTGCACCGCCTCGGCACGTAGGGC
>JAGRGQ010000277.1 GCA_020445405.1 Gammaproteobacteria bacterium
TGCGAGCATGATCGGTTTATGATAACCGCGCATTTCTCCGGCGAAATTTTCTTCGAATGTGCGAAAATAGCCGGCCAAATTCGGACGGCCAAATTCATTGTTAAATGCTGCGCCGCCGATCGGCCCGTCGAGCATAATACGCAAAGCAGAGGCGATGCGTGCCGGCTTGCCGTATACGGTTTTTTGATTGATATCCAGAAATTCCCAAGGTTGCATACAATCCGGAATATTCAAATTCGATACCGAAAATCCTGTCAGTCCTGCTTTCGGTTTGGCCCCGCGTCCGGTAGCGCCTTCATCGCGTATTTCACCGCCTACACCGGTCGCAGCCCCTGGAAAAGGGGAAATCGCAGTTGGATGATTGTGCGTTTCTACTTTCATCAGCAGGTGTGTCTGTTCCTGCTGATAGCTGTAGTGATGATTTTTACCTGGATAAAACCGCGCTATTTTCGCGCCTTCGATAATGCTCGCATTATCCGCGTAAGCGACCAGCGTATTCTGTGGATTCAGTTGGTGAGTATGACGAATCATTGCGAACAGCGACTGGTTTCGCCTGTTGCCGTCAATAAT
>JAGRGQ010000278.1 GCA_020445405.1 Gammaproteobacteria bacterium
TGGCCCCCGAAAAAATCAGCGTGGTGCGAAACCCGGTGATCACTTCCAGGCTTATTAAGTTGGCCGCAGAAGTACCCCCCCACCTCTGGCTGAAAGAGAAGAGATTTCCGGTAATCCTCGGCGCCGGCCGGCTCACGCTGCAGAAGGATTTCGTCACGCTGATCAGCGCTTTTGCCGAATTGAGTAAAAGAGTGCAGACACGTCTGATTATTCTGGGTGAGGGCGACCGGCGAAAAGAGTTGCTGCAACTGGTGGAGCGGCTTCGATTGCACGACTGTGTGGACCTTCCGGGCTTCATCCAAAATCCCTATGCTTACATGGCGGCTGCGGATCTGTTCGTACTCTCGAGCAGATGGGAGGGTTCGCCCAATGTGTTGACCGAAGCGATGGCGCTGGATACTCCCGTGGTCTCCACCGACTGCCCGAGCGGCCCCGGGGAGATTCTGGAAGGCGGCCGGATAGCACCATTGGTACCTGTGGGTAAGCACGAAATGCTCGCTGCAGCAATGGCGGGGGTACTACTGAATCCGCCACAACCCGGATCGATGAAGGCTGCCGTCAAAGAGTAC
>JAGRGQ010000279.1 GCA_020445405.1 Gammaproteobacteria bacterium
GGGAGCTTGAGCAGGCGGTAAAGATTCTCCAGGTTGTCGCGGTATAATTGATCAAATCTTACGACCGTATCAGCCTGATTATAATCACCGAACCACCAGAACCAGTCTGAACTTTCGCACGAGGCGAGTTGCAGGCATGCTTCGGCTTTTTCTTCATCAGTCAGGCGGTCGCTTTGTATGACAAGATCGTAACTCTGTTTTGCGGCGCAAAGCAAATCCCAGGCATGATTTTTCTCCGGGTCGCCAATCCAGGTTGAAAATGTGCCGTATACCCAGCTTCCGGCCGTTAGAACGGGCAACGACACAACATGATCTGCATATTCGGGCGAAGCGATATAATCGCGATATGTTGTCGTGTGGATGTCGTTATGGTTTTCCAGCAGGCTGTACAAGTCGTCAAGAAAATAAAAGCCGTTATAGGGATAATATTCCCAGGCATTCTCGCCATCGAGTATGACGCTGACGACAGGGTTTTCTTCGGCCAATGCATGATGGGCGATTTGTTCGATTGAATGAATAAAATGTTCAGCCGCATCCCGCCCAAACCATTTGGCATATTCAAAGCCG
>JAGRGQ010000027.1 GCA_020445405.1 Gammaproteobacteria bacterium
AAAACCATTGCCGAATTCGTTGAGACGCAGGATGTACTGGAGTCGCTGCGCATTCTCGACGTGGACTACGCCCAAGGCTACTACATCGGCAGACCGATACCGCTTCAGGAGGTGTGTTACGCAGTGGAAAATGTTGCCACTGACGACGGTTCATCCAAGGTTGGAAACTCAACCGCGGCATTAAGTATGTAAATCCCCGGCCGACACAACCGATAACGTAAAGGCACGCCGCTCAGTGCGCCTTGCTCTGTAAAAAATGGCCTCCGTCGGTGGGTATCCGCATAGTGTTGACAGGTCCTAGCATTGCTCCGGCGTCCGCCGGCCCGTCGGAAGATTCTGATTCGGGATAGCGAACGACTAATTAACTACTGGCACGATGAATCAAAAACTCCTCCAATCCTGGCTGACACTGCAGTGCCAGGCCATGCCCGGTGCGCGTTCGGCCTGTGCCAGAATCGGTTCCGCACAGGTCGAGCCCGGATTGTTTGTTGCCAGCTGGCCGGGTGGGGAAACGATCGCCGCGGAACTGAGCGACTTGCTGGAGCTGGCAGATCGGAGCAATGCCCCGGTGACATCCGCTCCGGTTGAATCGATGCAGAGCCCGCCCCCGGTATTGCGCATCGCCCACCCAATCAACAACAACGGGAAAAAGCTGGGCGCTATAGCCGTGGAACTGACACAGGTTCCCCGGGACCAGCATGCGGCGGTAGTGCGGCTGATTGAATGGGGCAACACCTGGCTGGACCTGTTGTACAGGCAGGAGTGCAACGACACAGGCAACGACAGCCAGGTGACGGAGGCGATCAGGCGCATATTGCACGCCGATTCGCTGCAGCAGGCCGGCATGGCGCTGACCTGCTACCTGGCGCACCATTATGGCTGTGAAAGAGTCAGTCTGGGCCTCAGAAAAGGTACTGGAGTCCGACTGCTCGCGCTGTCGGACAGCACCCAGATTCCAGCACGCAGCGGGCTTTCCCGGCATCTGGCGGCAGCGATGTCGGAGGCGCTGGCGGAAAACCAGTCGCTCGACTGGCCGGCACGGGAACCGCGGAGCATACCGGCCCATCTGGCGCTGGCAGAAGCAGAACAGAACACCCGGATTCTGACCTTTGTTCTGCGAAACGCCGGGGAGGCTTTCGCGGCGCTCACTTTCGAATCCCAGAACAGCGCGCTGACCGATAACGCGGTACAAAAGCAGATTGATGAGCTGACCCGATTCCTGGGCCCGCTGCTGGCATTGAAGCAGGCCGTGGAGAAGCCGCTGCAAAGCCGATTTCAGCGAAAATCGGGCGGAGACGCCCACCTGGTCAGGCAACGGACCAGCCGGATCAAAGCATTGGTCGTCGCCGCTCTATCAGCCTTTGGCGTCTACCTTCTCAGCGGCCAAACGCCGTACCGGGTCCCGGGTCCTGCGCAGATTGAAGGAGCAGTGCAGCGCGCGTTGATCGCCCCCTTCGACGGTTACATCGCGGCTACCTATGCCCGCGCCGGTGAGACGGTGGAGGCCGGTTCGGTCATGGCCGAACTGGAAGACAAGGAGCTGAAACTTGAGCTTCGTCAACTCAGAGGGGACAGAACCGAGCTGGAGAAACAGTACCGCAAGGCATTGGCCGGTCTGGATCACGCCGAGGCTCGCATCCTGCAGGCACAGATCGCACAGGCAGAGGCACGCATCGATCTGTTGCGCCAGACGCTCGACCGTACCCAACTTAGAGCACCGTTTTCCGGTGTTGTTGTCTCCGGCGATCTCAGCCGTTCACTGGGCAAACCGGTAAAGCGCGGCGAGGTTTTGATGGAGGTGGCCCCGCTCGACTCTTACCGGGTCGCCGTAGAGATTGAGGGTCAGGATATTTCCTCAGTCGCCGCGGGTCAGAGCGGATCGCTGATACTGGCTGCCCGCCCCGCTCAGGTGCTCGACCTTGAAGTTATCAACATCACCAGCATGCCAACCGAAGGAACCAGCGCCGGCAGCTTTCGGGTGGAAGCGCGCCTGATCGGTGATATCGGCAGTCTACGACCGGGCATGCGTGGCGTGGCCAAAATCGAAACCGGCGAGCGCTCCAGGTTCTGGATCTGGACCCACCAGATAAGTGACTGGCTGGACTACCGCTTGTGGGCCTGGCTGCCTTGAATTGTACGGCATGAGCGAACAGCAGCAGACGGCGGACTGGTCCCGGATTGCCGGACTTCAACCGCGCCTGCGTTCCCATACCAGGTGGCACCGACTCAGATACCGGGGGCACGACTGGTATCTGCTCCAGGACCGCGCGACCAACCGCCACTATCATCTCAGCGAATCCGCCTATCGTTTCCTGCGACAACTGGACGGAAAACACAGTCTCGAGCAGGCGCTCAATTCGGCCTCCGGAAATACAGACCGCTCACCGGCCCGACGCCAGGAGGTCATGGATCTTCTGCTGCGGCTGCAATCCGCGGATCTGCTGGTGTACCAAGGCCGGGACGACAGTGCACGTCTGTACGGGCAGTGGCGTAAACAGCGGGCACGCTCACGCCTTGCGGCTATCATGCGGCCGCTCGCGGTGCGCCTGCCGCTGCTCGACCCCAACCCACTGCTGAAGCAGCTGTCACCGCTGGTGAGACCGCTGTTCCATTGGAGCGCGCTGCTGCTCTGGACCATGCTGGTGATACTGACTGCGCTGCTCGGGCTGCAACATGCAGAGGCGCTGGCCGCCCACGCCGAGGCCCGTTTTCTGGACCCCGCCAACCTGCTGCTTTTGTGGATCGCCTATCCACTGGTCAAGGGGCTGCATGAATTGGGACACGGATTGACCATTCAGCGCGGAGGGGGAGAGGTACATGAATTCGGTCTGATGCTGCTGGTATTCGTTCCGGTCCCCTATGTGGAGGCATCTGCGTCAACCACCTTCCCAGGTAAATACCAGCGCATACTGGTAAGCGCGGCCGGGGTGATGGTGGAGCTGCTGCTCGCCGCGCTTGCACTGCTGGTCTGGCTATCGGTCGAGCCCGGCGTGATACGCGACCTGGCATTCGACATCACCGTCGTTGGCGGCGTCTCAGCGCTGCTGTTCAACGGCAATCCGCTGCTACGATTCGACGGCTACTACGTTTTTTCGGACCTGCTGGAGATACCTAATCTGGCCAGCCGTTCGCAACAGTACTACCGCTATCTGGGTAAACGTTATCTGCTCGGAATTGCCGGTTGCGCGTCGCCGGTCGTAGCCCGCGGCGAGCGCGGCTGGTTTCTGTTTTACGGCGCCGCCGCATACGCCTACCGGGTCTTTATCAGCCTGGCCATTGCGCTCTACGTGGCTGGAAAATTCTTTTTGATCGGCACGCTGCTCGCACTCTGGGTGTTGCTCTCTCAGCTGCTACAGCCGGTTTTTCGCCTGATAAAATTTCTATTCGCCGCAGCAGAGCTGCAAGGCAGGCGAAGCCGGGCGTTAATTCTCGCTGCGGCATCTGGTTCCAGCGCCGCCGCTTTCCTGCTCCTGGTGCCGCTGCCCTCCAACACGCTTGCCGAAGGGGTCGTCCTAATGCCGGAGAGCGCCATCATCCGCGCCGGCGAATCCGGCGAAGTGGCCGCGCTGCTGCGACGCGACGGCGATGAAGTTGCCCCAGGCGAACCGCTGATCCGGCTGGAGGAGCCGCAAATGGCCACCAGGGCCAGGGTACTCGCCGCCCGGGCGCAGGAACTGCGGGCGCGTATCGAGCGGGAACGGATGCAGGACCAGGTCGAGGCTGCCATCCAACGCGAACAGCTGGCCGAACTGACCGACGAACTGGACCGGCTCAAACAACGCCTTGCAGCGCTGACGCTGACCAGTCCAGTCCGGGGTGAGCTGGAGCTGATTGGGCCTGCCGATCTATCCGGACGTTACCTGCAGAAGGGAAGCGTAGTTGGCCTGGTGCACAGCGATGGCGGTGGAATAGCCAGCGTGGCGATACCTCAGGCGGATGCCGGACTGGTGCGGCGCGACACCCGCGGCCTCTCGGTACGCTTTCCCGGAAGGCCGCAGAGTGAAACCAGCGTGCAGCTGTTGGCCGACGTCCCTTCCGGTTCCTACCTGCTGCCGAGCCCGGTGTTGGGATCTCTGAGCGGTGGACGCATCAGCGTCGATACCCGTGACAAGCGGGGCATCACCGCGATGGAACCGATATTCCAATATGACATCCGCCTGCCGGACGCGGGTTTCCGCCATGTTCCCGGCACCCGTATCCAGGTCCGCTTCGAGCATGCTCCCGAAACACTGGCCAGTCGCTGGTATCGCTCCCTGCGTCAGCTGCTGCTGGCGCGGTTGGGTTCTTAACGTTTTTTTGCAGGAATTTGTGCCACTGCGCGTCGGCTTGTTTTGATTACGGATCCCGGATCCGGCGCCGCAACACGCCTACTCTCCATTCGCACCCTTTAACACCTCCAGTTTTGCCCTTTTTTGCCGAACAGATAGCCATAGGGCTCCGACAACATTGAGAAAACAGATCATTCGCTATGACACACCACGAAAAACAGCAGCTATCGGGAAAACTTGGGCTTCTCCTCGTACTGGCAGGCCTGTCATTGAGCTTAGCAGCAGACGAGCTGCAGACGCACGACTGCGTCATCGTCCCCTCCGCCGTCGTCGGCGTCAGTACAGCCGTGCCGGGCGTACTGGAGAGCGTCTCGGTGGAACGCAGCGACCGGGTGAAGAAGGGACAGCTGTTGGCCGCGCTGGAATCGGACGTGGAGCTGGTGGAGCGGGACCTGGCGCGAGTCAGGGCAGAGACGGAGGCTGCGGTGAGACTGCGCGAAGTGAGCCTGGCGTTCGACAAGCGCAGCCTGAAACGGGTCAATTCGCTGGCACGGGACAAAGTGGTCTCGATCGATGAGCGGGACAAGGCCGAACGCGAGGAAAAACTGGCGGTGTGGCGTCTGCAGGATGCCAAGGATCTGCTGCGCCAGCGCGAGCTCGAGCTGCAGCGCAGCGAACAGGTGCTGACCCGGCGCAAGGTGCACAGCCCGATCGACGGCATCATCGTCCAGCGACTGCACCACCCCGGGGAGTACGTCGAGGATGAACCCATCCTGCGCATCGCCCAACTCGATCCACTCTACATCGAGGCGATCGTACCAATGACCGAGTTTGGCAGCATCAAACCGGGCATGCGCGCCAGCGTAGTCTCTGAGATCGATCCCAACCTGGAACTTTCCGCCGACGTGGTTGTGGTCGATGGCATGGGCGACGCCGCCAGCGGCACCTTCGGCGTACGCCTTGCACTACCCAACCCGGACTACCGAATTCCCGCTGGAGTGAAGTGCCAGATGCGCCTGGAGGGTGCCAGGGTCACACTGGAAACGGGACCACCCTCCGATCCCGAACTGGTGATGGAACCCCCGGCGACAGCTGACCGAACCCCATAGCGACAGCGCACTGAGGATCGCAAACGGCATGTCCGCTGATAAGCGCCTGAGACGCGAGCAAGAGACCATGCGCATGGAGGTGATGGAGCCGCGCATGCTGCTGTCGGCGGATCTAATGGCGCTCGCCGGTCTGCCCGGAGCCGACCACAGCGAAGACGACACGCCCTGGGATCAGTTTCCGTCAGATCCATCGGAGCCGCTTGGAGACAACCCCGCCATCGGCAGCAATCCGCCCTCCCCGCTCGCCCTCTCTGTCTTCAACAGCACAATCGATGGGTACGACTCCTCCGGTGCAGAAAACGATCATCCGCTGACGCTGTTGAGCGACAGCGGTCAATCGGAGACAATCAGCCAGCTGCTGTTCGTCGACACCCGGGTGCCCGATTACGCAGCACTGATCGACCAGATCCGCCAATCGCATGCGGGTGACGGATTGCGGATATACCTTATCGATGCCAGTCAGGACGGTGTGGTCCAGATCACCGACGCACTGGCGAATCACAACGGCGTAGACGCGGTCCAAATCATCTCCCACGGCAGTGCCGATGGACTGCAACTGGGCACTACCTGGCTGAACGGCGACAATGTCAATGCCTACTCGGGGCAGTTCAGCCAATGGTCCGCCTGCCTCACCGACGATGCCGACCTGCTGCTCTACGGCTGTGACCTGGCGGCAGACGCGGATGGCAGGGCGCTGGTGGATGCCATCGCCGAACTGACCTCCGCCGATGTCGCCGCCTCGGACGATATGACCGGACACCACTCCCTGGGCGGCGACTGGGAACTGGAATATCAGCAGGGCGCAATCACCGCTTCCCAGCTAAGCTTCCCGGAACTGCGCGCCGAGTGGATTCACACCCTGGCCAATGCGGCGCCCGTTCTGGTCAACAACACACTGAGCCTGAACCAGGGTGAGACGGTGCTGCTGGACAGCACCATGCTGTCGGCAACCGATGCAGACAATGTGGCCAACAGCCTGCAGTTTAGCGTATCCGGCGTCAGCAACGGCTGGTTTGCGTTAGCCGCCGATACCGCCACACCGATCACCAGCTTCACGCAGCAGCAGATCAGCGACAGCGATGTGGTCTTCGTCCACGACGGCGGTGAGCTGGCGCCGGACTATCTGGTTTCGGTGGCGGACGCGGAGCCGCTTAGCGACGGTCCGGCTGCTGCTACCATCAGTTTCAGCGGCACCAACGAAGGTGTGCTTTGGCTCTCCACGGACAGCCATGTGAGTGGCGCCAATGGTGTGCCCGGTCTGGACGCCGGCGGATGGCAGCAGGGAGACCTTTTACAGCAGGCCAACCCCAACCTCAGCTTTGGTGAAGCGGCCACCAACGGCACTTTCAGCGTCGCTTTCGATGCCAGCGACTTCTCTTCCAACCCCAACATCAACGGCATTCACTTCGTCTCCAGCAGTGTCACTGTCGGCGGCATCAACCCGATCAATCTGCAGGCCGGCGATCTGCTGTTGACCACTGCTGACAACAACAGTTTCACCAGCAATGGCAGCTCCCCACCCGCCGACCTGAATATCAAGCCTGAGGACATCTTCTACTTCCGCCCCGATATGGCCGGAGACTACAGCAGCGGCAACTTCTACATGCTGCTCACCGATCCGTTCGGCTCCAATACAGAAGTCCGTGGACTCTCCCTGGTAGAGAAAGACGTCTGGATGGGCGACTACTGGCTTCACGAGGGTGACTTACTGATGAGTCGCTCGGGTGGTGCTGAGGATAACGACATCTGGGTGATGCGCACCGACACGCTGGACAGCCTGAACGAAGCCACCTACCAGTCCATCGCAGAAAAGCTGATCGAGGGGGACGACGTTGGGGTTGATCTGGATGGCAAAATCTACGGCCTCGATGTGCTGGAGAGTGCCACCGCCATCGGCGGAAAATCCTATAATCCCGGTACCCTCCTGGTTTCCCTCGATAGCACCGACAGCAGTGTCGGCGTTACCAATCAGCAGGTCGACAGGCAGGACATCGTTGCATTGGAGGTCATCAAGACCAGCCTGGGGTCGGGCGCAGGCTCTGCCCGGGTGAGCGCCAGCGTGATGTTCGATGGAGATGACTCGAGCGGCAACGACGTCAATTTCGATTCGAGCAACGAGGAGATAGACGCACTGACCCTGACCATTGCACCCTCCGCGTCCAACACCACACCCTCACTGGTAAACAACGCACTGACGCTGAACGAAGGCGAGACCGTCACGGTAACCAATACCATGCTCTCCGCCAGCGATAGCGACAACCTAGACAGCGGGCTGCGCTTCAACTTCAGTGGGGTCAGCGGCGGCCAGTTCGAACTGACCGGGGATCCGGGCAACGCGGTCACCAGCTTCAGCCAGCAGCAGATCAGCGACGGCGCGGTGGTCTTCGTCGACAACGGGGACCAGATTGCGCCCTCCTTCAACATCAGCGTCTCCGACGGCAGCGCCAGTACCGCGCCGGTCGCCGGGGTGGTCAATTTTTCCAACGTCAACGACGCCGGCGCCATTGCCATCGACGACACCACGCCGGACCAGGGGCAGACACTGATCGCGACGGTAACCGATGCGGACGGCGCCAGCGGCGTCATCGGCTACCAGTGGTATCGCAACGGTATCGCCATTTCCGGCGCGACGGCCAGCTTCTACACCACCACCCAGACTGACGTGGGCAAGACACTGACAGTCTCAGCCAGCTACACCGACGACCTGTCGAGTGCCGAGAATCCGGTGAGTGCTGCCACCGCCAGCGTGGCCAACGTCAACGACGCCGGTTCCATCGCCATCAGCGACGCCACCCCGGATCAGGGGCAGACCCTGATCGCGAC
The DNA here is from genome assembly GCA_020445405.1 of Gammaproteobacteria bacterium. Classification (GTDB taxonomy): domain Bacteria; phylum Pseudomonadota; class Gammaproteobacteria; order Chromatiales; family Chromatiaceae; genus HKST-UBA178. Next base: position 8,201 of record JAGRGQ010000027.1, read on the forward strand.
GGTAACCGATGCGGATGGTGCCAGTGGCGTCATCAACTACCTGTGGTTCCGCAACGGCGTCGTCATTCCAGGCCAGACAACCAGTGTCTACACGCCGGTACAAGTCGATGTGGGCAAGGCGCTTTTCGTAGCCGCCAGTTACACCGACGACTTCGGCGCTGTCGAGACGCCAGTCAGCAGCGTCACCGCCGTCGTGGCCAACGTCAACGACGCCGGCTCCATCGCCATCGGCGACACCACCCCGGAGCAGGGGCAGACCCTGACCGCGTCGGTAACAGATGCGGACGGCGCCACTGGCGCCATAGACTACCAGTGGTACCGCAATGGCATCGCGATCAGCGGCGCAACCTCGAACATCTATACCACGGTACAGGCCGACGTCGGCATGGTGCTGACCGTCGGCGCCAGCTACACCGACGACCTGGCGAGGGTTGAATCCCCGGTCAGTTCGGCTACCGCGCCGGTTGCCAATGGCAATGTCGCGGGAACGGTGACCATAGATGACACGACTCCCGTCCAGAACCAGATTCTGACCGCCGGCGTCACCGATGACGACGGCATTCCCGGGACAATAAGCTACCAGTGGTACCGCGACGGCATCGCCATTTCCGGCGCGACGGGCAGCACTTACACCACCAGTCAGGCTGACGTGGGCAAGGTGTTGACCGTCTCCGCCACCTATACCGACGACGATTCTGTCGCCGAGAACCCGATCTCCGGCGCCACCGCTGCTGTGACCGACGTCAATGATGCCCCCACATTCAGCCTGTTCAACGATGCACTCGGCAGTACCGACGAAGATACCGAAGTGGAGATCACGCTCGCCACCATGCTGGCGGTCGGCGACGAGGACGATATCGACATTGGTGGCAGCGTCGACGGCTTCATCGTGAAATCAATCGCCAGCGGCACGCTGCGCATCGGTGCCAATGCCGCCGCTGCAACACCCTGGAACCCGGCAACCAACGCCAGCATAGATGCCACCCACAACGCCTACTGGACCCCGGCCGCAAACGCCAACGGGATTCTGAACGCCTTCGTCGCCGCCGCATTCGACAACAGTGGTGTTGAGTCCACTGGCAGTGCCACCGGACAGGTCATCGTACGCGCGGTAAACGACGCGCCGGGTGGTTTACCCGCAATAAACGGCGCCGCGCGGGAGCACATCACCCTCACCGCCGATACCACCGGTATCAGCGATGTGGACGGACTCGGCACATTCAAATATCAGTGGCTGCGCGACAGCATTGCGGTCTACGGCGCCACAGGCGGCAGCTACAAGCTGGACGATATAGACGTCGGTGCACGGATGAGTGTGAGCATAAGCTATGTTGACGGCGACGGCACCACCGAGACCCTGACGAGCGCCCAGACCGCAGTGGTCAGTGCGGTGAACGACGCACCTATTGTCGTACGCAATCAGCTTACACTGTCGGCCGGCGACAGCATCGTTCTCAACGGTGCCATGCTGGCAGCCACGGATCAGGACAATGCCGACACTGGCCTGCTGTTCACCGTTACCGCTATTGACGGCGGCCGCTTCGAACTGGTTTCCAATCCGGGCGTGGCCATCACTAGTTTCACCCAGGCACAGGTAAGCGCCGGCCAGGTGCGTTTCGTGGACGACGGTGACGTTAACGCGCCGGACTATACCCTTGAAGTCAGTGACGGCCTGGTCGGCGTAGCTTCCCGACCCACCATCGATTTCGTTCCGGATCCCAGTCTGAAGAATAGATCTGCTGTTGGCACTATCACCGGACCGGTACCCGTCGCAGCGGTCAGTCCGGTCATCGTCACCGCTGAAGCCGAAATCGAAGGCGAAGACGAGATTGACGATGCGGAAGGCGATGCGGCGGCCGCTGCGCCGGAAGAGACTGCATCCGAAGGCGAGGAGACGGCCGGATCCGAGGTCGTCGATGAACCGGTCACCGCAGCCGATGTCACACGCGATTCGAGTGATCACACCTATTCCACAACCGAATCAGGATTGGGTTTTCAGTCGATTCTAAACGACAATGCACTGCGCAACCCGTTTGTGAACATGCTGCTCGGTGCGCTGGCCTCCCCGGATATCCCGGCAGTGCCAAAACTCCTCGCGAGCGAGATCAATACGGTGCTAACCACTGCCGGATTCCTTGGCGATCTGGACCGCATCCGGGATAACACAAACCAGACGACCGATTTTGAGCAGCAGCGCGTGGCCTCCACCATCGCCGTCTCCACCGGCCTCTCCATCGGCTACGTGGCCTGGCTGATCCGCAGCGGCGTGCTGTTAAGCACGGTGCTCTCCTCTCTACCCGCCTGGCACTTTGTCGATCCGCTGCCGGTGCTCGGCACCATCGCCGCCACCGGAACGAAGCGGTCAGCACAGGATGAAGAGGAGGATTCCGTCGAGTCGATGTTCAAAGATCAGACACCGCCTGCCGATAACACAGGGAGCGGAAGGGATTCGCACGCCGATACCGATGGGAGCCACGGCGATCTGTCCGAGCATAAACGGTAAATACAATGAATTTTCTTTCCGCAAAATCGCGTATCGCCGTGGGTCAAGTGGGGATTTTGATCAGTCTGTTGCTGACCGCGAGCTTTTTCGGAATATTCCCCGATCAGGCTAAAACCGCGCGCGAGGGGCGTTCAGCGATGGCTGAGGCGATCGCCGCCAACAGCTCGCTGATAGTCACCAAGGACGATATCAAACGGCTTGAGGCTGTGCTGCAGCTGGTGGTCAAACGCAATAAAGACCTGCTTTCGGCTGCGCTGCGCACCGAGTCCGGCTTTCTGGTGGCCACCGTCGGGCCGCATGAAGATCTCTGGAAAGAGACCGACTCGACATATTCGACCGATTCCCATATTCAGGTTCCAATCTGGGCCGGTCAGACCCGCTGGGGGCGAATCGAACTACGCTTCAACGAGTTGAAGGCGGAAGGCTGGCGCGGTCTCGCCGATGACCCGCTGGTGCAGACCCTCGCCTTCCTATCCGTGACCGGTTTTATCGGCTTCTATTTCTATCTGGGCAAAATGTTGAAACAGCTGGACCCCTCGCAGGCGATTCCGGGGAGGGTGCGTTCGGCACTGGATACCATGGCGGAAGGCCTTTTGGTGCTCGACAACAAGGAGCAGATTGTGCTCGCCAACCGTGCATTCGCCCGCACGCTGGGCGAGGATCCGGACGCACTGCTCGGTCGCCGGGTTGGTGAGTTTCCCTGGTCCGACGCGGATGGCGTGGCGCTCGAGGCGGAGACCCGGCCCTGGCATCTGGCGCTGACCAGCGGCGAGGCACAGAAAAACCGCCGGGTGCGTTTGACGCTGCCCAACGGCGGCCGCCTCACCTTTCTGATCAACTGCTCCCCCGTGCTCGGCAGCGGCGGCAAGTATGCCGGCGTGCTGGTCAGTTTCGATGATGTGACGCAACTGGAGGAGGCTGAGATCGAGCTGCTCAAGTCCAAGGAGGACGCAGAAGCCGCCAATCAGGCCAAGAGCGTCTTTCTGGCCAACATGAGCCATGAGATCCGCACGCCGATGAATGCGATTCTCGGCTTTACCGAACTGCTCAAACGGAGCAACGGCAGCGACCCCCGTGCCACCCGCAAACATCTCGAGACCATCTACTCCAGCGGCAGGCATCTGCTGGAGCTGATCAACGATATTCTCGATCTCTCCAAAGTTGAGGCAGGTCGTCTGGAGGTGGAGCGTATATCCACCAACCCCTACCCGATAATTCAGGAAGTGGTGAAGGTATTGGGTGTAAAAGCTGCGGAAAAAGGGATCAGCTGCGAATTCAGGCTGGATGGAGAAGTTCCCGAAACCATCGAGGGCGATCCCGGCAGGATTCGACAGATCGTGACCAACCTGGTGGGCAACGCCATTAAGTTCACCGAACACGGCGGCGTTACCGTCAGCGCCCACGGTCGCCGTCTGGCGGATGGAAAGCTGGTGTTCTGCATCGATGTGGCGGACACCGGCGTCGGTATGAGTCCGGAGGCGACCCGGCGAATATTCGAGGACTTTGTGCAGGCCGACAACACGGTGACGCGCAAGTTTGGCGGTACCGGGCTCGGTCTCTCCATCAGCCGTAAATTCGCGCGTGCGCTGGGTGGCGATATCAGCGTTGAGAGTCAACCAGGCAACGGCAGCGTTTTCAAGGTGACACTGGATGCGGGGAACATCAGCGGCGTCCGCTGGATATCCGCCGAAGCGGCACTCGCCGCCGGCGTTGCCTCTGAAGCCGCTGGCCAGATTATTTGGAAATTCCCGCAGGCAAGCGTGCTGGTGGTGGACGATGGACCGGAAAACCGCGAGCTGGTCAGGCTGGTGCTGGAGGAGTACGGCCTGACAGTCGACGAAGCCGGTAACGGGCGCAGCGGAGTTGAGATGGCGACGTGCAACCGCTACGACCTGATACTGATGGATATTCAGATGCCGGAGATGGACGGATTTACTGCAACACGAATACTCCGCGAAGGCGGCATGAAAACCCCGATCGTGGCGTTAACCGCTAATGCGATGAAGGGATTCGAACAGCAATGTCTGGACGGCGGCTACAGCGGATACTTCACCAAACCTATCGATATCGATGGGTTCGTCGCAGCCGTGGCCGAGATGCTGGGGGCCGAAGTGTCAGGCAAAGTATCCGATGACGGCACCGAAACCATTCCCGCGGTGCTGACCGCGTCGGTTGAAGAGCGCTTCCCGCTCATCTCGACCCTGAATGCCGATCCGCGCTTCACCGAACTGATTGTCCGTTTCAGAGCACGCCTCGCGGCCCAGCTTGCATTGATGGATGCGGCCTGGTCGGACCGTAATATGGATGCACTCGCGAAGCTGGCACACTGGCTGAAGGGTGCCGGCGGCACCGTGGGTTTCGGACAGTTCACTGAACCGGCCAGGGAACTTGAAGCGGCAGCCAGGGAAGGTAATTTCGAAGCCGCCGGGACCAGGCTGGGCGAGCTGCATTCGCTGTCGGAGAGAATAGCTGTCGGGGACGCGGCCGGACAGCTGGTCGAAAGCGCTGCGGAAGGGACGGCAGCCGCTGCCGTGCACCCTCCGATCGTCTCCCGACTGGCCGGCAACCTCCGTCTGCACTCCGCTATCGGAAAGTTCGTACTCCGCTTACAGCAGCAGCATCAAGCCATGCTGGCAGCCTGTAACGCCGGCGAGCTGGAGGAGATATCCAGGCTGGCACACTGGCTGAAAGGCGCCGGGGGTACGGTCGGTTACGACGCGTTCACCGAGCCGGCGATGGAACTGGAGCAGTTAGCCAGGGCCGGACAGCGGGAGGGTATAGAAAGAGTCATTCAACACATCGGCACGCTGGTAGCGGCGGTGCAACTTCCCGGCACGGAACAGACCCGGGGTCGGGCGGAACAAGTTTCCAGCGAAAAACAACCGGCTGTAAATCAAATGCAGGTCTGACGACTGAATATGTTCATTGAGCAAAGAAATCAGCATTTTCCACCGCCGTCAGCACAGACGGCACGGGAGTCATCCAATCCGGGTGCCGGAAAAAGGGACGATAACCTGGCATCGCTGGCCAATGCCACCATCATGATGGTGGACGATGAGCCTATAACCATGGAGGTGGTTCAGACCTTTCTCGAAGACGCCGGCTATGAACGTTTTCAACTGATCGAAGACTCCAGAATTGCTTTCGACAAAATACTTGAAGAGCGGCCCGATATTCTGCTGCTGGATCTGATGATGCCGCATGTGAGCGGCTTTGAAATCCTCGAAAAAATCCGCACACACCCGCACATCAAGCATTTGCCGGTAATCATGCTCACCTCATCGTCCGAGGCGGAAACCAAGCTTCAGGCACTGGACAAAGGCGCGACCGACTTTCTGGCCAAACCTGTGGATCCCAGCGAACTGGCGCTGCGCGTGCGCAATACATTGGCGGCAAAAGCCTACCAGGACCAGCTCGCCTACTACGACCCGCTGACCAACCTGCCCAACCGGAGACTTTTTCTCGACCGTCTGGAGTGGTCGATGCAGCAGGCGGACCGGCAGAATTCCCATCTGGCTGTCCTGCATGTGGCGCTGAATCAGTTCAAACGCGTGTACGACAACTTCGGGCCCAGGGTCAGCGACCAGGTGATCAAGCAGGCTGCGATCCGAATCCAGAATTGCGTGCGCAGCAGCGATCTGGTCGGACACGACAGCACCGGCGAGAGCGACAGATATATGCTCTACCGGCTGGGCGCCAATGAATTTTCCGTGCTCTGCACCCAGTTGCAGCAGACTGAAAGTTCCGCGAAGGTGGCCGCCCGCATACTTGAAGCGATGCAGTCGTCCTTCGATGCAGAGGTTACCGAGGTGCTTATGCCTGCCAGCATCGGTATCGCCGGTTATCCGGGCGATGCGCATGACATAGAGTCATTGACTCAGAAAGCGGTGATTGCCTGCGCCCAGGCCGAGGAAAAGGGTGGTTCCGGCTTCGAGTTCTATTCCAGCCAGATGAATATCAACTCATTGCAGCGGATACATATGGAGGCAAATCTTCGGCATGCCGTCGAAAACAACGAACTGCTGCTCTATTACCAACCCAAAGTGAACATAAAAAGCGGCCTCATCGTCGGCGTCGAGGCGCTCATCCGCTGGCGGAAACCGGATGGAGAGATGGTTTTTCCCGACCAGTTCATTCCGCTCGCAGAAGAGTCCGGTCTGATCATTCCCCTCGGCGAATGGGTGCTCAAAACGGCCTGCGCTCAACTCGCCCTTTGGCAGGCCCAGGGTAACTGGATCAGCGTTGCCGTAAACCTTTCGGCCAAGCAGTTTTATGCGGGAAATCTGGTTGAGAGCGTCTCCCGCGTCATCAACGAGAGCAGTATCGACCCCAGCTATCTGACCCTGGAATTAACCGAAAGCCTGTTCATGGATGACACCACCCTCGCGGTGGGTACTCTGGGCGGTCTGATGGGATTGGGTTCAAAGATATCGATGGACGACTTCGGCACCGGCTACTCTTCGCTCGGCTATCTGAAATCGTTTCCGCTGAACGAGCTGAAAATAGACCGCTCTTTCCTCACCGGTCTCAATGCCAGCCGTCAGGATCAGGCGCTGGTCTCAGCTATTGTCTACCTGGCCCACGAATTTGACCTTAAGGTGGTTGCGGAAGGGGTTGAGGATGCGGCTCAGCTGAAATTTCTTACCGGAATCGGTTGCGATCAATACCAGGGATATCTGTTCAGCAAACCGGTTCCGGTGGCGGAGATTGATCCCATGCTCGCATCCCAGGGTATTCAACGCAGGGTTTGAACTGCTGAACCAGCTTAGGCACAAAAAAAGCGCCCCACAGGGCGTGGGGCGTTGCCTTACCAAGCAAATGGTTTTAACGACTCACATAATTTCCACTACTTGGGGTTGAGTCCGAGAAACCTGATGGTCTCGATCGTCAACTGCCCGCTCGCCAATCCTTTCTGCCGCTGGTACGCATTGACTGCTGCCATCGTGGAGCGCCCAAGGACGCCGTCAATTGCACCTGGATTATGACCGGCCGCCGCCAGCGCGGTTTGTACCCGGCTGATGAGATCGGCAACGGCATTGGTTTCACACAGAATCGGGCGCCACACCATCATTCCATCCGTGACTTTCTCACGCTTGTCCACTGTCTGATATACCGCCGGGATGGTTATCCACTCCTCTTTCGGAGCCTGAACCAGCTTCTTCACGCGAACGGTCTTGTACTCGGCAGGGACGGTGACCTTCTCCACCTCCGGCGGATCCACCATCACGCGTCTCTTGACCACTTCAACGCAGCGGGAATCGTCTCTTTGCGTGTGGAAGGGCCGCTCTTCATGACCCTCTTCGTTACCGTCCTGTACTCAGCCGGCACCTCAACCGGGCACATGATTTCACCGCTGGCATTGTCGACTCTCTCTATCCGGCCGCGCCCGCTCTTCCAGGTCGTGTAGGCGGGCTTCACCAATACCTTTTCGGTCACGTTCTCATAGCCTCTCTCCGTAGACGCGATGCTCGTGGTTTTAAATTCTAAACAGGTTTTTACCGATTGACTGTCAACAATTGTTAAAGCGCCCCATACGCTTTTTGGAAAACCCGGTTGGAGAAGCTTGATACCAGCCGCGCATACCCGGATGCGACTGTTAACATTTGTCACAACGCTGCAGATTGCGCGAGAGCTGGTATATTGCTGTCAGCGTGGCGGAAACGCCTGCACCGGATTGCTGGCCCATCGACACAGCAGAGGACGACCATGAGAATTGCTTTTCTGGAAGATGACCAACCACAGGCCGAAGTCATCAAGGGCTGGCTGAGTGCAACTGACCACAGTTGCCGTCACTTCACCAAAGCAAGCCTGTTTTTGAAGGAGGTCCGTCGCGAGAGTTTCGACCTGCTGATACTGGACTGGGAGTTGCCTGAATCGTCCGGTATCGAAGTACTGCGCCGCGTTCGGGAGAGCAGCGATTGGCGTGTGCCCGTTCTGTTCATGACCAACCGCGACAGCGAGAGCGATATCGTGCAGGCGCTGGCGGAAGGGGCGGACGACTACATGACCAAGCCCGTCTCCCGCGACATAACGCTGGCGCGAATCAACGCTCTGGGCAGACGCAGTCAGCAGAATGGCCAGAATGAGCAAGTACTGGAGTACGGCGACTATCAATTTGTCACCACTGATAAGAGCTTGACCAGAAACGGTCTGCTCATCGATCTGACCGAGAAAGAGTACCAGCTCGCTGCAATGCTTTTCGCCAACATTGGCCGGCTGCTTTCCAGAAACCACATGCTCGAGACCGTCTGGGGCATCGGCCCCGAACTCGCCACCCGTACCGTTGACACCCACATCAGCCGCCTGCGCCGAAAACTGGCTTTGTTGCCGGAAAACGGCTGGCGCCTGAAAGCAGTTTATCAACACGGATACCGGCTGGAGAGGGTTGCCGATCCAAACGCGGAGTAAATTGGTTACACTAGGCAGCGCCAGCAGAACAAAATGCCCTGTCTATGGATGCCACCAATGTTGCCAAAACTATTGATAAGGCCCCTGTAAAGCGCAGGCTCATCCGGCTGCCTACCAGCTGGGCCTTCATCTCGATACTGCTGGCCGGCCTGTCACTCTCTTTGATCCACACGGACTGGCTGTGGCGCTGGGATCAACTGCTGTACGACAGCCAGCTCAATCTATGGTCGCGTCCTGCTCCGGATGACATTGTCATTGTCGCCATCGACGCACAGAGCCTGTCCCGGATCGGCCGCTGGCCCTGGAGCAGGCGGCTACACGTACAACTGTTGCAGCGCCTGACGGAGGCCGGTGCAAAAGCAATCGTTTTGGATATCCTGTTTACAGAGGCCGAGCAGCACTCACCGGACGCGGATAACAGCCTGATCGACGCGGTGGCGGCCAGCGGCCGGGTGGTTCTTCCCATCGTGTTCGAACAGTCCGGTCCGGATGGCCTGCTGGTGGAAACCCTGCCGATGCCGGCTCTCTCCCAGGCCGCAGCTGCTCTCGGCCATGTCCATATCGATCTGGACCCGGACGGTATTGCGCGCCGGGTCCATCTGCTGGAAGGCCTGGGCACGCCACGCTGGCCGAGCCTGGGTGTAGCGGTTCTGCGCCTGCTCGATTCCGGCGGATGGAACCATCTACCGGGAATGCGCAATCCGCACACGGTGCCGGTTGCGGATGGAAAAATCGTCCGTGATTATCAGATCCTGCTTCCGTTTGCCGGCCCCCCGGGCCATTTCAACCGCATATCTTATGTCGACGTGCTCAACGAAAAAGCAGGTACTGAGCATTTTCGCGACAAGATCGTGCTGGTTGGCGCCACCGCAACAGGACTCGGGGACGCGCTGCCGACCCCGGTATCCGGATGGAATCAACCTATGGCAGGAGTGGAGGTCAACGCCAATCTGATCGACTCGCTCAGGCGGGGAATTGCCATCGAACCCGTCGAAAAGCGCTGGAAAATTGTGTTGACCCTGCTTCTGCTGTTACTGCCCTATCTACTCTATCCGCGGCTGAAACCCAGGTATGTTCTGATGACCAGTGCATCCCTGCTGCTGGTGACACTCGCCATCTGCGCGCTGTTGCTGCACCGCTTTCAACTCTGGTTTCCACCGCTCCCCGCGCTGGTCGGGTTGCTGCTGGGTTATCCCATCTGGAGTCTGCTGCGGCTGGAGCATACCGTGCGCTACTTTGAGCAGGAGTTGGAACGGTTGCACGCCGAACCCAGGGCGATACCTTTCTACGATGGATCCCCGGATGTCGCCAACGGCCTCTCATTTCTGCAACGCATCATCCCTTTCGGCGACTGGACCGTGCATAATGCGGCGGGCAGAATAACCGGCGCTGCCCCCGAAACAGCGTCAAACAGTGCAGCGTCCTGCGCAGCCGGTGAACGGGACTCGGCCAGGCGCGAATCGCTCCGCCTGCCAATCCCGGGCATTCAAGGCACGCTGGAACTGCGATTTCCTCACGACTGCCGGCAATCCCCATCCGGCGAAGCGTTGACACTGCTGAACGAATTCCTCCATCAATCAGCCGCACCGCTTCGGACGGAGCCGAGAAACACCGCCGAGTTGATAGAAAAACAGATACAGCAGGTTCAATTCGCGCTAGCGGAAATGCGCTCGATACGTGCTCTTCTCTCGGATACGCTGCGACAGATGGTTGACGGCGTTCTGGTCATCAACCTCGGCGGGCAGGTAGTCATCGCGAATGGACGGGCGGCCCGCCTGCTCGGGTTTGACTCCGAGCAATCGATAGCCGGCTCCAATATCCTGCAGGATACGGTAAATCTGCATCTGTATGGCAGCAGTTGGGAACGGGCACTGCGCAGTGTGCTGGTGGAAAAGCAGACGCTTTCGCTGGAGGGACGGATGCCCGCAGGCCGGGAGCTGCTGATTCAGATGTCGCCGCTCTCGCTTACCCAGGGTAATCTGCATGGCATGATTATCATTTTGTCGGATATCAGCCGACTCAAGCAGAGTGAGCGGAAAAGAACGCAGGCGATCAACTTCCTCTCCCACGATCTGCGCTCGCCGATCACTTCGCTGCTCTCCCTGACACAGTGGAAAGACGGTGCCGACGCGCTCAGTCGTGAGGAGATGTCCAGGCGCGTGGAGCGCTATGCGCGCAAGGCATTGAATCTGGCTGACAGTTTTCTGCAGCTGGCCAGAGCGGAAAACGCCGATCTGTCCGGGTTTCACGAAACCGATTTCGTCAGCATCGCGCACAATGCGATGGATGAGGCTTATGTTGAAGCACACAGCAAACAGATACGTCTGGTTCGCAGCATTCAGGTTGACGAAGCCTGGATAAACGGGGACGCAGGGCTGCTCGAAAGAGCGCTTACCAACCTGCTGGAAAATGCGATCCGCTACAGCCCTGCCGGTTCCGACGTTGAGCTCTCTCTCCGGATATATGAAGGCAGCATCGAGTGCAGCATCCAGGATCGGGGCGAAGGTATACGCAGCGAGGATCAGCAGCGCATTTTCGATCCCTTTCAGCGGACACGGGAATCAAGCAGCCAGCATAAGGGAGGGACAGGCCTTGGTCTCTCCTTTGTGAAGGTGGTGGCGGAGAAACATCATGGATCGATCAGCGTTACGAGCACCCCGGGCCAGGGAGCGTGCTTCCGCCTCAGGATACCGCTCTATCCTGAGAGGAAGCCATCTGATTGAACTTAAGAAGAAAATCTGGCAGCCGGCCACTGTTTTAGGAACGGGCCGGGGGGTCAGGTATCAACCTGAGCAGCTGTTGATTTTTTCATTAAACCTCGGCCTTAAGCCCAAAGTGACCGCAATGCGCATTTGCAACTGCAAGGTATTGCAGCGAAGATTCCAGGCCGGCCGACCTTCACCCCTCTTTCTGCAGGTGCACATCCATCTGCGGGAACGGTATCGAGATGCCGTTTTCGTCGAATGCGAGCTTGATCTTTTCGGTGAGGTCGAATTTGACCGCCCAGTAGTCGCCGCTTTTTACCCAGGGGCGAACGACAAAATTAACACTGCTGTCGCCCAGCTCCGACACTGCAACGGTGTAGGCTGGATCTTTCAGCACACGTTCGTCAGCATCCATCACCTGTTGCATGATCTCCCGCGCTTTGCGCAGATCGTCGCCGTAGCCGATGCCGAAAACCATATCGATGCGCCTGGTCGCCCTGGCCGAGAAATTGGTAATCGCCCCGCCGTAGATGCTGCCGTTGGGGACGATGATTTCGCGGTTATCGCCGGTACGCATTGTGGTGCTGAAAATATTGATTGCCTCGACCACGCCCGCGGTACCACCCGCCTCGATAAAATCGCCGGCTTTGAACGGCCGGAAGACGATCATCATTACGCCTGCGGCGAAATTCTGCAGCGATCCCTGCAGTGCCAGACCGACGGCCAGACCGGCTGCACCGAGCAGTGCGATGAGAGAGGTGGTGTCAACCCCCAGTTGATCCAGCGCGGCAACGATGACAAACAGCAGCAGCAGACTTCTGATGATGGAGCTGATGAAATTGACCAGAATCTGGTCCATTTTGGCCCGGACCAGCAGCTTGCCCAGAACCTTGACCACCACATTGATCACAAGACGGCCGATATAGAAAATCACCAGCGCCAATGCGATATTGATCGCCCAGGGGATAACGTAGCCCGAGATAATCTCCTGTATGTTGATTTTATCCATCTCTACAATCCTTCAATAATAACAGCGGGTTAAAGACTAAATAGACCCGAGTACGGCGCCGGGTCGAACGCCAAGACGCGCAGCCTAGCATAACTTGCGGTGCCGAAGGCACCACCGACGGTAAATTTTTGTGACGGACGATGCTGATTCGAAATGCAAACCGGATCTATGGATTTAACTAATATACATGCGCCATCGATAGAAAATATCAATCATTGTAATTGGACAATTCAATTGGAGGAATTTATCTATTTTGATTAGTCTAGTGGCACGTACTGAGGCAAGTGCGCATCATGCAATTTCCAGCACCAGGAGAAGACAATGGACCTCAAAGGAAGTAAAACCGAACAGAATCTCAAAGACGCTTTCGCGGGCGAATCCCAGGCTAATCGCCGCTATCTCTATTTCGCGTCCAAGGCGGATATCGAAGGTTATAATGACGTCGCAGCCCTGTTCCGCTCCACCGCGGAAGGCGAGACCGGGCACGCCCACGGTCATCTGGAGTACCTGGAAGAGGCCGGAGACCCGGCCACCGGACTGCCTATCGGCCCGACCGCCGATAATCTCAAGGCGGCGGTAGCCGGCGAGACCCACGAATACACCGATATGTATCCGGGTATGGCAAAAGCGGCCCGCGAAGAGGGATTCGATGAAATCGCCGATTGGTTCGAAACCCTGGCCAAGGCCGAGCGTTCCCATGCCAACCGTTATCAGAAAGCATTGAATGAAATGGATTAATGGATCGTAGCCGGGGCCGCTCCGGCCCCGGTGTTCGATAATCAGAGGCAATAGTCATGGCAGTAAGAGAAGGCAATCTGGAAGCACCGACCCGGCATCCCCTAGACTGGAAGAATCCCGATTTCTACAGCGAGGAGTCGCTCTACAAGGAGCTTGAGAGAGTTTACGACCACTGCCACGGCTGCCGCCGCTGCGTCAGCCTTTGCAACGCTTTTCCCACGTTGTTCGATCTGGTGGACGAATCCGCGACCATGGAAGTGGACGGGGTGAAGAAGGCGGATTACTGGAAGGTGGTGGACCACTGCTACCTGTGTGACCTCTGTTTCATGACCAAATGTCCATACACGCCGCCACACGAATGGAATCTCGATTTTCCCCACCTGATGCTGCGGGCGAAGGCGGTGAAATTCAAACAGGGCGAGGTGAGACTGCGCGATAAAATTCTTACCAGCACGGATGCGGTGGGCAACCTGGCGGGTATACCCGTTGTGGCCGGCATAGTGAACGCGGCCAACAAAGCGAAACCAACCCGAAAAATTCTGCAGTCAGTACTCGGAGTACATGCGGACGCAAAGCTGCCCGAGTACCACGCCAAGACCATGCGTTCGCACCTCTCCTCGAAAATCGGCGCCGTGAAGGAGGGCGAGGCAAGCGGCTCCACCAGGGGCCGAGTGGTGCTGTTCGCAACCTGTTACGGCAACCGCAACGAGCCTGTTATCGGCGAAGACCTGGTCGCGGTTTTTGAACATAACGGCATCCCGGTGACCCTGGCAGAGAAGGAGCAGTGCTGCGGTATGCCCAAGCTGGAGCTGGGCGACCTGGAATCGGTCGAGAAGGCTAAAAACGCCAATATCCCGGTACTGGCGCGGCTGGTCGATCAGGGCTGGGACATTGTCGCGCCGATTCCCTCCTGCGCGCTGATGTTCAAACAGGAACTGCCATTGATCTTTCCGGACGACCCGCAGGTAATCAAAGTGAGCGAAGCCATATTCGACCCGTTCGAATATCTGATGCTGCGTTACAAGGACGGCAGGCTGAATACGGATTTCAAAACCTCCCTGGGCAAAGTGGCATATCACGCTGCCTGCCACCAGCGGGTACAAAACGTTGGCTCCAAAACCAAAGAGCTGCTGTCGCTGATTCCTGACACAACGGTGGAGGCAATCGAGCGCTGTTCCGGTCACGACGGAACCTACGCAGTCAAAAAGGAGTTCCACGATTCCGCAATGAAGATTGTGCAGCCGGTGGTCAGCCGGGTAAAAAAAGCAAAAGCCGACCATTACGGCAGCGACTGTCCGATGGCGGGACACCACATCGAACACGGCATGGCAGATGGCAGCAAGACCCGTCACCCGATGAGCCTGCTGCGCAAGGCTTACGGCATCTAGGGGCTGCAAACGCTATGCGGATATCCATCGACGGGAGTCATTTTTTCGCAGGACCAGGCGCATTGAGCGCACTGGACTTGCACTACACCGGCGAAAGTGCAATGCAGTCGTGGGGCACACTGACCCCAACCCAAAGGGTTGGCTCTTCGCAGGAGCCAAACTGCGCTGCGCATCGCGTATCTGAAAAAACCAAACTGCGCTCTGCACGCCCCGCTCCGCTCCTCTGGAGAACCAATGCCGGGCATCTGCACCGTGTTTACAACCCCCGGGAGAGAGACAATGGCTAACGAAGGCTACCATGAACCCATCGAAGAGCTCAGCAGCGAAACCCGTGACATGCACAGAGCCATCGTCTCGCTGATGGAAGAGTTGGAAGCCGTGGACTGGTATAACCAGCGGGTCGACGCCTGCTCCAATCCGGAATTGAAGGCGATTCTCGCCCACAACCGCGATGAAGAGAAAGAGCATGCTTCCATGGTACTGGAATGGATACGCCGGCAGGATCCCAGTTTCGATAAGGAGCTGCGCGACTATCTGTTTACCGAAAAAGAGATTGCGCACGGTTAGTGCGCCTCTCGAACGCATGCTGTTTTAAATCCCCGTCATCCCGGAGAAGACCGGAATGACGGAAAAGATGGTTTCCGGGAGGAGACCGTCCAGCAACTCACTCCTCTCCCCTTGGGGAAGAGGGAAACCTGCAAGGTGATCCCGAATGAATAAACTCACGCGCGAAAATCTCTACAGCCTGGAAAAATATTCAGCTATCCGCAACGAATTTCGCGCCAAGGTCATGGAGCACAAGAAGAACCGGCGCGTTGCCATCGGGAAGCACGCCGCGCTCTACTTCGAAGACCAGCTGACCATGCAGTACCAGGTGCAGGAGATGCTGCGCATCGAGCGCATTTTCGAAGCGGAAGGCATCCAGGATGAGCTGGACGTTTATAATCCGCTGATACCTGACGGCATGAACTGGAAAGCCACTTTCATGATCGAGTACGACGATGTGGACGAGCGCAAGCAGGCACTGGCCCGGATGATCGGTATCGAACGGGGTCTGTGGGTACAGGTCGAGGGCTTCGCCAAAGTCAGCGCTATCGCCAACGAGGACCTGGAGCGCGAGACCGGGGACAAAACGTCGTCGGTCCATTTCGTCCGTTTCGAATTAACCCCGGAGATGGCAGCTGCAGTTAAACAGGGCACGCGAATCAAGGCCGGTATCGAGCACCCTGCCTATACCGAGGAGACCATCCTCTCTGCTGAAATACGCGACTCGCTGGCGGGTGATCTGCACTGAATAAAGCTCAATGATAGCGGGGACGCCTGCTCCCTCATTGCTTCCCGACCCAAGGGTGGTTCTGATCACCGGAACAGAGGCGTCAGCGATTCCAGGCTGAATTGAAAGCAAAATGCGGACGCGAAACGGCTGTATTTAATACTTCGATTGTGTGACCCGCATCTGTCGAAACTGAATCACCGCTACGCCGGCAACGGTAAGTCCGCCGCCGACAGCTTTATACTGGGTAAAATCCTCGCCGAGAATCCATACACCGGCGGCGACACCTATCACCGGCGCAAGCAGTGTAAACGGAACCACCTGGTTCACCTGCAGCCTGCCGATCAACCGGTACCAGAGGTAGTAAGCGACGATGGACGAGGCCAGGACGATATACACCAGCGCAGTCCATGTTTTCCAGTCGGCGCTTCGAATGGCAATCAGTTGATCCGTTTCCACCAACAGGGACATCAGGATTAAAGGAGGAACGGCCAGCAGACTCAGCCAGCCGATCAACGTCAGCGGATGCACCTGCGGAATTCGTTTGATAAGAATATTCGATCCGGCCCAGCACATCGCCGAAACCAGCAGCGCAGCTATCGCAACGGGTGTACCGCCCTCCGGCTCGCCCGCCAGCAATCCGGCTCCGGCGAACGCCATGCCCATACCCGCAGCGCGTATCCAACCCAGCCTGTCACCAAAGAAGAAGGCTGCCAGTATCGAACTGAAAGGAACACCGAGCTGGATCAGCAGTGCTGCTGTTGCTGCATCAGCGCCGCGTAATCCCATAAACAGCAGGCCAAAATGTCCCACCCCCATGGTGCCTGAGAGAAGCAGCAGCTGTTTGAACTGCGTTTTTTCCGGTCGAAAAAAAGGCGTCAGTATGATGCCCACCAGCAGAAACCGGAGCACCGTCAACGCCAAGGGCGGAATTTCTGTCACAGCGGTTTTGATCGCGACAAAATTCAAGCCCCAAATCAGTACCACCGCAAGCACCTGAAGCAGATCGATTGGCCGCATAGCACTCCCGAATTTTATTTCCAGCAGTCGTATTCTACAGGGGAGTCAGTAAAATTGATCTGTCGGGCAAATTCCGCTTTCGATAAACCGGTTCGGCTCGCTTTGACTCCACCCCATGCCGTGCCATACTCCATTGTGCTCACGGGCAATCAGTATGGAGAATTGTATGGCCGTTTCCGTCAAGCTCGAGAACGATTTTATCGTGGGAGGCGCTACCGATACGCAGCTGACGCCCCATTTCCGACTGCGGGAGTTTGTCCGGTCCGATGGAAGGGTATGCATTCATCGGGAACTGGTTTCCGGATTGCAGCTGCTGCGGGAAAGCCATGACGCTCCGATCAGCGTCGCCAGCGTCGAGCCGCCGTTGCAGTTCAAACCGGCAGCAGAGGGTACAGCCGTCCTGATTTCAGCGACAGATCCAGAAGTGCTGTTGAACAACGCGCGGCAACTGCAGAAAGCGGGCTACTTTCAGCGGGTGGAACAGCGGGGAGATCAGCTTTATCTGGAAATCCCCGACCCGGACAACCTGCCCGCAATTGCGCCTAAACTCGCTTTTGACTGCGGTGTCAGGGTCACCGCAGCGTTCGAAACCAGTGGTGACCCCTATCAGCAGGTGACCGGGAATTTCGACGGCGCCGGACTGTCGTTCGGTCCGATTCAGTGCAACCTGAAAACGGGAACCCTGCAGGAGTTGTTCCGGCGCATGCGTGGCGAGGATGCGGATCGCCTGCGGCGATGTTTCGGTAGCGATCTGGATTATCGTAGCTTCTGGCGGATTCTGGACGGCTCCCGTCGCGCGGCTGTGCATTGGGCCGACCAACTCAGCAGAGGACGCTACAAACACCGTTTCTCGCAACCCTGGACAGGCTACCTGCAGGCAGTTGGCAGAGATGCGCTGTTCCGGAGAGTCATGCTGAGATACGCGTACGACAAATACGGGAAGTTGCTGCTGTCAACCCTCGCTTTTGCGCGGGGTATTTCCCCGATACCTATCGACAATCTGCGCTGTCTTGCCGCGCTCTACGATATGGGTGTGCAGCAGGGCAACCTGCAGAAGGCACACAGTCAGATCAAACGACGGGTAGCGGCGGAACAGCCGAAAGACCAGTTTGCACTGACGCGCATACTGTTGGAGGAGCGGGCAAAAAAAGCGTCCAGACGCTGGCGTGCCGACTGTCTCAGCCGGCGCCTCACCATTCTGGAACGGCAGCCGGTTTCTGTCTCGATGGACGGCCAGCACTCGCGCCGCAGCAATCCGTACAGTTACCTGCTGCGAAACTCTCAGGTGCGCAGCCTGGAGAACTATCTTGCCGGCTGACTGCAGCCCGCGTGTTGGCACCACCGCCGGACGGCGGGACGGGCGGCATTCCAGGCCGGAAAAACGCGCTGCGGTAACCGTCGCCAAATTCCTGCTCGGGTTTTTTGCCGTGGCGGGCATTCCGGCATGCACCGCAACCAATCCTGTAGCGACCGGGCAGGCAGTGCCGGTCAATTACCTGGAGGTATCCGCGCGTCTGGTTACCTCCGGTCAGCTCACTGCTGACCAGATTTCGGCACTGGATCCGGCTGAATACCCGGTAGTCATCAATCTTGCGCCCGGCGATGTTGACGGCATGCAGTATGAGGCTGGTTTGTTGGCCGGTAAAGGCATCGCCTACGTAGCCATCCCGGTTGAGGCAGAGCGGCCTGATTACCGGGAATTCGTCCTTTTCAGCAACGTTCTCCAATCGGTGGAAAAAGGCCGGGTATGGGTGCACTGCAGATCCAACTACCGCTCCTCGGTCTTTGCCTTCCTCTACCGCGTAATCCATGAAGGTGCGGACCCCGACGCCGCCTACGAGAAGCTGACGCAGGTTTGGATTCCTACACCCCACTGGTTGACATTTGTCCGGGAAACGCTTGCAAGGCACAAAATCGCCTTCGATTTCTGAACGTAAAACAGTGCCGGTTCAGTCCCGCATCCCCGCTTATACATCGGTTTGACGCATCACCGGACCGACCACGGAAAGCATATTTGCTGCTCAGCCGAGCCCAATTTTTCCCTGTTTCAGCCGCTATCAATAAAAGCGGGTACTGCTCCGTCAAGCATAGTGGGAATCGCATTATCCAGAGGTGTCGAGCTATTTTACACTTACAACGGATGCGAATTAAGTTTGTAATATAGGCTTCTGAAATATATATATATTTTTTGTTTGGCACCTTGTTTGCATAAATCAGACTATACAGTGTTTTGGCTGGCATAAATTACAGCAGGTGAGTCCATGATTTTTTCAGAGCACGGTCGTTCAAAACGCAGGTCACTCCGCCGCTCGCGCATGCGGCGCTGGGCGAGATCCGGATTCGCCATTCTGTCAGGATTGGTAGTAATTTCGCTGGCAGTACTCAGTCTGGTCATGGCCAACCTGCCCGGTGGTTATGACGCCAGCCCCGGCTATGCCGCAATCCCCGACCTGCCACAACTGCAGTCAAAGGTATCAAATAGGAATAAGCAGCAGCGCCTCCTGGATCAGACACTCGCCCAGCTGAACACCCGGAAAAGTTCCACGGTTGAAGAAGAGTACGATACCTGCGATTCAGAGATAGAGTATCCCGGCACCGCTGATGAGCCGACACCGGATCCGATGGTCGCCGGCGGCGCGTCCGATCAGGCTGCACCGAAAACCAGTCCGGGCGTCGCCGAACCCGGGGAAGAGATTCTGGCACAGGAACCGGCTGACCAGCCGCAGCTGGATAACGGTCCCTCCGGCCCATTCTCCGGACCCCTGGCGCCAGCCCACCCCGGCTTACAGCCCAATAGCGCAGCCCCCAGCGGACAGCCTTTTCCGCAAGTGGCTGGCTCTCCCCGGAAACCGGAACACGATTCACCGTCAGATACGCCCTGGACGCCGAGTTCGTTCCCCGGAGCAGGTGGCGGCGGCGCTCCCGGCGCAACCCCTGCTCCGCGCATCGCCTCCAGTGGACCCGGGAACGACTCAACCGGGTTCGGAGACGACACGCCTGGCTACGTACCATCGGATCACACGCCTGCGGCCAATCCAACAGATCTTCCCGAAGAACTGGACAGCCCCCAGATCGCCGATGCATCGAATCCGACGGATGGCTGGTTCTCTCCGGGCCACTCCCCCGGCATCGCCACCGTGGCCGGCGACTTCAATCTGAACGGACAAACCATTCTGTTTGAAATTCTGGGTACCGAAGCAGGCACCGAGTATGATCAGCTTCAGGTAGAGGGTATCGCCAATCTGAATGAAGGAAATGTCGTCTTCGCATTCATCAACGGATACGTGCCTGAATCAAGCGACCTTTACGACCTGATACTTGGCCAGGAGATCCTCGTGGACCTGGAGAAGGTAAATTTCTACTACGGCCTGTTCGATCCGGCCAATGACCCCAGCTACAACCTGCATGCTCCGCACAATCTGGGACTCTACACCGCGCTCGACTATAAGGACGGCGACCCGGCAGACGACGTCAAACTCTATGAGGAGAACGGCACAGCAACCAATAACAACGGTATATTGACGTTCGATCGGTTGATGCGCATTGCCTACATGGATCAGGAAGGCGAAAAAATTCAGGGTCCCGATCAGGAATTCACTCCGGTGGATTTTACCGAGCCCACAGACGACAACCCCAGAGTCAGCCTCGCCACGGTGCCGGAACCGGGACCACTGATGCTGCTGATGGCCTCCAGTCTGTTGTTGCTGCACAGGTTTGGCAAGCGCAACAAGGGCTGATTCACCACCCATTTCAGCGGGCTCTTTACAGAGCCCGCTGTCGCTTTTGCTGTTTGACCCGCGCGTTAAATCACCCGTTTAAGAGCGTCCTGCCCTCCCATGGAGAGGCTTACCGAACCGGTCAGTTCGCACTGAGACTCCGCCGGGTTGATGCGGATAAGCGGTGCACTGAACCGGAGCGACATATCCTCGGACAAGCGGCGAATCGAGGGCACAGCCGTGCCTGCGCCAATTTCGATAATAACCATGCGCATCCCGGATCTCTCGACGTTTGCAAGCCACTGACTGAAACGACGGCCCTGCGCTTCACTTCGCCGCGCAATCCAAGTGCCGTCGGAAAACAGCAGAATATTCGGGCGCGCCAGCGAACCGCAGCGCGGACAGGCCGGCAATTCCCCGAGTGCGCGAAAACTCTCCTGTTCTATTTCAACATTCACTTCGGTCGCCGGCCATATCGCATCGGTACATGGCCGGCAGCACTGCAATCGATGAATAGAGCCGTGAATCTCGTAAATCTGTGAATCCGGAAATCCGGATTTCTCGAACGCGCCGTCGACGTTACTGGTCACGACAAATCCGCTGCCGGTCTTCTTACCGATCAGATTCAGCAGTCGAGTGTAGCCGGAGTGCGGCTCGGTGTTGCGATAGCGTTCCAGGCGATGCCCGTAGAAAGCCCAGGCAAGCGCGGGCGCGCGCAAAAAACTGGCTGGATTAGCCATCTCTTCGAAACGAAGGCCGCTATTCGCAAGTTTTGGATATGCTTTCCAGAACCCCTCAGGACCACGAAAATCTGGTAATCCCGAATCTACCGACATTCCCGCGCCTGCCGAGATCAGAATCGCGTCCGCTTCGGACAACAGCGTGGCTGCTCTGGAAATCGCTTCATTCACAATGAACCATCCGCCTTGGCTGGAATCTGACTGACAATCCCTCGCGCACCGCGCCGCACAGTAAACTATGTACCGGCAAGCGATGCAACAGAACGGGCACTATTGCGGGCGCAATCCCCTGGGGTCCGGGGCGACTCGGCTGCTGGATTTGTTGCGGCTCGATTAATTGGCATCGACTGCACTCATCGCTTCGGGACACGCAAAGGAATCCCCAAGGTAACAGCGGCGGGGGATGATGCGAGAGGTACTGACCAGCAATCTGGTATTGCGGACGGTTGACCGTGCCGGCCAACCGGGGTCTGTCGGTTTTCCGGAGGGATTAGCGGTTTATCAACGTGGGGAAAAAATCAGATCCAGCAGGTAAGCGCCCAGCGCAACCGCCAGAACCAGGCCCAGCACACAGAAGAACAGAATCGATCCTTCGTAGAAAAGACGCATATAATGCGCGGCGATAAATTTGCGACTTGTCTGCATGGTGCTACCCTCAAATAAAACGTGACGCTATTGCTGACAGTTGTTCTGCTGTTTTCCAAAAACAATGCACACTTTGTGCCTTTTTTAAATTAAATATATTAATCAACAACTTGATCTATTTTTTATCTAAAAATCCGGCGCATTGTGTTAAATTTAATTACACGGAGAGGAGGCTTGGCTATGCGCTATACGGCGGTGATAGCGCGCACATCGGGGGCTGGGATAGACATTGAACAAAGGAAACCTGTTTGAAGCGATTCCAGCGGATCTGGAAAAGGAAGTGTTTGAAGTCCTGATCGAAAACGACAACATCAGGATTGAACGCATCATCTCGAACGGTCACACATCGCCGGAGTCGGGTTGGTACGATCAGGAACAGAATGAATGGGTCACCGTGCTAAAGGGAGAGGCCGTTTTAGAGTTTGAAGAGGGGGAGTCGCTCCATCTCGGAAAAGGCGACTATCTGGAAATTCCATCCCGCAAGCGGCACAAGGTCAGCAGGACCAGTTCAGAGCATGAGACCATCTGGCTGGCGGTGCACTATCGATAGCTGAAAATCCAACCTGTTGGCGAACACCGGTTGGATTTTCATGAGCAACGAAAGCCGCGTATATCGAAATCCGGGGGATGTCAACCGGACCTGCCGACGAATCCGGGCAATCCACTTGCCTCGGGAGAACTCGCCAGATACAGCGCGTACGACACCTTCTCGTGGTAATCGTCAGGATCGCTTTTCTCTATATCCGCGAGTGTCATCTCCATACACCGCTTTTCGCAGGCGAGTTGTGCATGAAAGATCACTCTGGTCCGAAAAAAGCTGCCCCATTTGAACTCCGCGAATATTGCATTGCTGGGATCCTTGACGTATCCGTAGTCCTGCCTGACCAACCAGGAGAGGCTGCGGTAAATATCGTTATCCAGATCTTTGACGTGCTGCTTCAGGCTTGTCGGATTCGTTGGTCCCCCACCCAGGGCATCGAACGGATATACCCAGTTGTTCATTGCCATCCCGCGCCAGAAGCGGCCGCCTGTGATGGGGCTCCAGTTCTTGGTGACCTCCACCGGCACTTCCATATCGCCCTTCGCACGCCACAGCGAAATAGCCAGATGATGGTGGTCTATCAGGTAAAATTGACCGCCATTACCGATAATGATGGGTATGGTCCGTTGCAGCAGATAATCCTCCAGTTTCTTCCCGCTCTTTTCGGCAATTTTTTTCGTTTTGACATTGACCTCGTCCATGCCTACTGCATTCTGCGTAGGTCGGAGTTGACTGAGTTTTAACCGTGCCTGGGTACCCTGTGGCGTGGAGGATTCGCACTTGGGAAGATAGTCGAAAATATCATTTGAATTCTTTGCCATCAATTTGGTGCCTTTGTTATTTAAGAGTAATTGAAGTTGCTGACCCTTGGCTGCAAACTCTACACAGCCAACAGATGATAGCTTATACTGATTCGGAAAATTACTGTGATTTTGCGGTTGAATTATTCCGGGGAGAGCGAAAATATGCGTACGATTAGAAACTTACTGGCCATCGTTGGTCTGGCGACCATTCTGGCGGCAGGTTATCTGTTGTATGCCACACGTGACTTCGATCCGGCTGCCTATGGCGTATACCGGGACTTTGCCGTCAGACTGCTGGAGACCGGCGATCTCGCCGATGCTTTCGTCTGGGCTGAACCTGTTGCCGAGGGTCTGAGTGCAAAAGACGTAAAAGAGTCGATGAAGAGCCTTGCCGTGGAGAGAAATTTTCTTTTCGTCAACGAATCACCGTTCTACAAGCAAGCGGCCGCGGTCACCGGAAAGGATTTCCGGCATGTTTCCTTCATGCAGTTCTGCGATGTGCAGGTGGGGATAGAGATGCTTGACCACAATAACGCATACTCGGCGTTTATGCCCTGCGGAGTCAGCGTGGTGGAAGACTCGCATGGAAAGTTATGGCTATATGCGCTGAATATGGATTTTATGATCCATGGCGCAAAAGAGTTACCCCCCGAACTCAAGCGAAAGGCATTGCGTGTAAGGCAGACAATGCGGGAAATTATGAAAGGGGCCGCATCCGGAGAGTTCTGACGTTCGATTGAAGCCATGCCCGCTACCGGAGCTGACGGCTTCAGGATGGCTTTACCGGCATCTCCCTGCAAGCACATCGCGCCTCATCTGAAAGCGCGTTGCCGGCAGCGGTGGCTGATATACTTTATTCAGTTCCGGCGACTTTCCGGTTTGTAAACACAGGGCAGTCAATATGAGATTCAAGCTGATAATAGCAATGGCGGAGGAACAGTGGACCAACGCACTGATGGATGCTGCCCGCGCTGCCGGTGCAAAAGGGTCAACCATCATCCGAAGTGCCAAGGGAACAGGGGTGGAGGCGACAAAAACCTTCCTCGGACTGTCGCTCGAAAACGCTATTGACATTATCTTGCTGCTGGTGGAAGAGCACCAAAGCCGCTTCATACTGGAAGCACTGGAGAAGGCCGGCAATATGAAAGAGAAGGGGACCGGCATTGCCTTCCAGGCCGACGTGGAAGACGCGGTTGGCGTATCTCACCAGATACGCGAGCTGGTCACGATGGTGGAGGAGAAGATCTGAACCGACGTCTGATCCCGACTGAATATCAGTCCATGGATCACTAGCTCCGCTCTTCAAGGGATCTGATTTTTTCCTCCAATTCCAAAACCCGCGTTTCCAACCTGCTCAATCGGTCGCTTTCGACGGCAGATGACTCACGGGCAGGGGTGCGCGCAGTATCCATACCTGCCGGCATCTTCACCGCTCCACATAAGAGATGGGAGTAACGATCCTCTCTGCGGCCCTCTCCTTTTGTAAAACGCACAACCAACGGCGGCACGCGCGCAATAAACTCCTCTACAATCCGCAGGATTTCGTCCGTACCGGAAAAATCGGCCATGCGCGCGGTACGTGTCAAAATATCGTTCAGAGTCTGCGGCAAACGCAACATCAGCACAGCCAGAACCGCCTGTTGTTTGTGATCCAATCTGAAACTGCTGCGGGCCTTGTGGGAGATGCGAATCGAACGTTCTCCATACTCCACAAACAGCAATTCTCTGTCCGCCATCCGGTTTACCACATTTCCCAGCTGACCCTCGCTCAATGCCATCACCGGCTCGCGATTCGACTTCTGATTGCATGCCGCCAGCAAGGAGTTCAGGGTCAGTGGATAATTGTTGGGTGTCGTCAGCTCTTTTTCCATCAGGGAAGCGATAACGCGGGCCTCCTCCAATGATAGAAGCTGTGTGTTGCGAACTTCGGTCTCCATCGTTTGCACCTCACCCATTTATCGTCTCTACCCGTTCTCCGGCCGGAAACACTTGATCAAATGAAGCCTCGACATGCCGGACCGTGGCGGAACGACCAGGTCACAGTCTCCGGACGAAGCGCGGTTATACAGATTACGTAAAGAATAACAGAACCTGTCTCATAATCCCCCGCGAACCATACTGCTGTCCGAAATGCGAGCCTGCAAGGCGCGCTGCGCGGCATAATACCGGATGTAGCGGCAGGCGGCGCAACACAGCAGGGATGCATTCCGCACTGGGGACCGCGCAATTTTGGCTCCTCGCCTTGTTGCGGCCGGGTGATACAGCAGCGGCTGTACCACCCTTACCGCGTCGCGTCATGAAACAGAATCGACGGTCGCGACCGCGCGGGATTTTGACACAAGTCTCGGTAATGTACCCCAAAATGTATGGCTGTTTAAGTGGTGCGACGGAGTACACTTTAGCCGATAAAATTACTGATCAACCGAATCAGAAATTGTACCTGGAGAGTTAAACAGGAAATGAAAAGAAAAACCCTTGTCTCCTGGAGCAGCGGAAAAGACAGCGCATGGGCTTTGCATAAATTACAACAGAATCCGGAAATTGATCTGGTCGGCCTCTTCTGTACCGTCAATAAAGCGTTCGATCGCGTTGCCATGCACGGTGTGAGAGTGGAACTGCTGCGGAAACAGGCGGATAGCATCGGCCTGCCGCTGGAGATCATTGAATTACCGAATCCGTGCAGCAGTGAGGAGTACGGAAAAATAATGGGCCGATTCGTTGCAAGCGTAAAGCGAAAAGCGGTCGACTATTTTGCTTTTGGTGATCTGTTTCTCGAAGATGTGCGCAACTACAGGGAAGAAAAATTAGCCGGCACCGGTATAAAAGCCATTTTTCCTTTATGGGGCCTGGCCACCGACAAACTGTTAAGCGAAATGATCGCGAACGGCTTGAGAATGGTGACTACCTGCATAAATCCAAAGCAGATTCCTGAAGCGTTTGCCGGCCGTGAAATAAACCGGAGTTTTCTGGATGCGTTACCGGAAAGCGTAGACCCTTGCGGTGAAAACGGGGAGTTCCACAGCTTCGTTTTCGATGGACCAATGTTTAGAGAACGAATTGAAATTACGCTCAGTGATACAGTTCAGCGCGATGACTGTCTGTATACCGACATCTTGCCAAAATTCCCCGCAGGAGCAGTTTGATATCGCGCGGGTATAACGCAAACCGCAAAGAAGCCATCTAAATATTCATGGACCGCAGGCGTGCTGCACGTCGGCGGCAAGCAGGTTGTCTTTCCCGGCGCACGGCCGACAGGCTGAGAACCCGGCGAAAGTCCGAATCCACTTTCTGTTCCCGGAGGCGGCGGTCTGCGTTGATGGGAGTCAACGGCGAAAATAGTCACCTGGCTGCGCTCGCACATTCGGTGCGTTTTCCATAGCAGGAATGAGATGGGGGTGGTATATTCTTTCGAGTAACACTGGATGTTCCATGGAAACGCCGACTTCAGGACCCCTGATGCCCGCCCGATACCAGGCGTATATTCAACGGCTGACAGGACCCGACGCCGGTGATTTCCCGGTACCAAGAGCCAATGCTTTGTTTTAGTCAGCCTGTTCCCGGCGGCAACCAATGACTTCCCGCCAGATCAATGAGTTGGTTGTCAATCTCGATATCGGACAGATCCTGCCGCAGGCATATGCTGAGTACCGCCCGCTGCTGATTGATGGCGTATGCTTTTTTCTAGAGCGATTACCGGAACACCGCCTGGCCGAAATACTCCTCGAACAGTACCGGCTCGATTCCGAAACCAGCTATTCCGACAGAGTCCTCAACCTGCTCCATCAGTGCCCTACACTGCACAAGCTGGGTCAGATCGTCGCTCGTGACCGCAGGCTTTCGATTGAACTGAGGCGGAGCCTGCAGCAACTCGAGTTTATAGGTTTCGGTAGCGCATTTGAAAAAATACCCGACGAGGTAAAGCGACAACTGCGGAGGATTCCCGGTATTGTCGTGGCCGATCACGCCCTGGCCGAAGCGAGCGTGGCTGTTATTCTGCCCTTTACCTGGAGGGAACCGGCCTCCGATGACATTCATCATGGCGTATTCAAGCTGCTGAAAACGGGAATTACCGAGCGTCTGCACCAGGAGCTGGACATCTGGGGAAAGCTGGGGGTTTTTCTCGAAGAGAGATGCGAACACCATGGTCTGCCGCCGTTGGACTACCGGGAAACGCTTGAAAACATGTGCCGGTTGTTGCGGCGGGAGATCTGTTTTGAGCTTGAGCAGCGGCATTTGATCGAAGCCGCTGCTTTCTACCATGAAGAAGTGGACATAGTCATTCCCAGACTGCTTCCCTTCTGCTCGAACCAGGTAACCGCGATGGAGCGCATCTATGGAGGAAAGATCACGGATACCGCATTGCCCCTGCGCGAACGCAGACAACTGGCTGGCAAACTGATCGATGCGATGATCGCGATGCCGTTCTGGAATCCGGCGCAAGAGACGCTTTATCATGCCGATCCCCATGCCGGGAATATCTTCTGTACCGATGAGGGGCAACTGGCGATTCTGGACTGGACACTGGCGGGCCGGCTGGACAAGGAGCAGCGCGTCAACATGGTGCAGATCGTTCTGGGAGGGTTGTTGCATAGCGAAGCAGGTATTTGTCGGGCATTGGAAAATCTGGGTCGCACCCGACCGGATGAGTCACGCCTGCGCTCCGCCGTTTCTGTTGCGATGAGAGCGGTCAGGCAAGGCCAGTTTCCCGGATTCGGCTGGTCACAGGGCTTACTGGATAACATCGCTCTTTCCAACATCATGGGTTTTCCGGAAAACCTCATTCTGTTTCGCAAGGCACTTCTCACGCTTACAGCCGTGATCGAGGATGTCGCGGAAAACAGCTCGGTTGATCAGGTTATGCTGGCCGCCGGGCTGCGCAGATTCTGCGGTGAAGTCCCCGCTCGGCTCATTGCAGCTCCCGGTTCTCGCGCATTCGGAACCCACTTGTCCAATGTGGACCTGCTGACAATCTGGGCCACTTCCCCCAATACCGCCGCTGCTTACTGTCTGGGTATCTGGCAGGATTGCCTGAAATCATTTAAAAGCCGGTCAAACTGATCCGGATAGACCACGCAGAAAATCACCTGCCTCGGTATAAGCCAGGCGTGACGCCGGCAGCCAGCGGAAAAACAGAAACCCGTGATCTGCGCGATACTCGCGGGATAAAAACAGCTTTCGGCAGCTGACGCCGGTTCTTTCCAGACTTGCCGCGAAAGCGGTCGATTGGGCATAAAGACCGTCTCTCTCTCCGGCACAAAGAAATACCGGCGGAAGTGCCGATGAAACATGCCTGATCGGAGAGGCGGTTTCGGCGTTTTCGGCGTAGGATTTACTGTCACACCCAAGAAAACTTTTAGCGTATAGCTGAATAAACGGGAAGTGCGCATCCAGTACCGAGTCGAAATCGTATACCCCGTAAAACAGCAGTAAACCTTTGAGCCGTATTCTGTTCGCGGCGCTGTCGATCCCGACCTGCGTAAACAGAGAGCGCTTTTGCAAGGCACAGGCGTACCACGATGCAATCTGGGCACCTGCGGAATCACCTGCCAAAAAAATTGTTGAGCGATCGCCGCCGTACTGCGACAGGTTACGTTCTATCCACGCGATGGAACGGACAGCGTCCTGCAGCGCTGCCGGAAATCGGTTGCCGGGCGCCAACCGGTAATTCACGTTAAAAATGAGAAAACCGTTTTTCGAAAGCGTCGCGGCTACCCCATCGTAGATTCGTTTATCGGCGCTGATCCACCCTCCGCCGTGAAAATAGATCAGAACCGGAAGCGCCCCCGGTTCAACCGAACGCGGTCTAAGGATATCCAGACTTTGGCCGGATTCCGGCCCATAGCGCAAGTCACGAAACAGATCCAAATCCTTCGTGCAGCCGATATTCAGAACAACGCCCCCCAGCCGCCCCCAGAGGTTGAAGAAAGTTGCTACAGCGTACGCCTTCAGTTTCAGCATCGAAATCATAATTCAGTGTGCGGCTGTGTTCACCCTCTCCCTTTCTGCTATCAGATTGAAAACCGGTCATCAGGTGGGCCTCATGTCGTTCCGGGATCGCGGCGAGTGCAACAAGCGGCCGCAACTAGAGCCGGGAAAGCGGAAAGGCATCCAACCCTATTTAATTTGTGAGTTAATCAGTCGTTAATATGCCCAGCACACTTCCACGTTCCGGGCGACTCTTCGGACAGACTCAGTCTGTATATAACCTTAATTTTACTACACTTGGGTAATCGCATATGCTGACCGCTGACAGACTACCTGAAATCACTGATCAAATGGACCCTGCAGACAAACAGTATCTGTTCAAGATGGGGAATTACGGTTTTCGTGCCTACGACCAGGTTAGAGATGAGGAGGCTGTTTGCAAACTTTGTTGGAGCAACGCGCTGCCCGGCGGCAGACCCTTTCCTCTGATCCCCGAAGCGGGTGCCGTCAGCTTCGGAAGAATCGTCACCGGACCATTCGCCCAGTACGCCGGTGAATACTTCTATGTGGTCGACGCAGTGTCCACGAAGGAGGTTGTCGGCTACCTGACCGGCGCTGAAGGCAGCGATGTGCAAACCAAAAAGGGAGCTGTTCCCTGGATGCAATGGCGGGATGAATGCGCACAACAGATTGCTGAAAAGGAGTTTGGTGAAATCTCCTTCAAACTCTACCTGCCGATGCTGGGCTATCTGGAGAGTAGAAAGTTTCTCTATACATTAAGTCTTGGCGGCCGTGCGGTACAATTCCTGTTGCACGCTAAAATCAATAACTCCAAAGAGATGCCCAGGGCCCCTGCCTGCCCGGAATACCACTTTCACGTCAAGCAGGGACATCGCAGACAGGGTATTGGCAGTAAACTCATCGAGCACTTCCTAGGTCAATTTCCCAACAAAAAAAAGTACCGCAAGATTTGCGCCCAGGTAACCGTCTGCGATGGACACAAGTCCCTGGAGTATTACACGGGTCAGACCTACCAGGGTAAGAGGGTCTGGAGAGTCTATGATAAGAAGGAGACCGCGATGTACAGTGCATCGGAAAAAAAGGCTTGGGGCCTCGGACCTGTAGTGGAGAACGTGAGTCTGTTAGCAGATAGAAAACGTCTGTTGGCTTATGTCAAACAGGCCAGACCGGTCGAGGCGTCCGCGGCAGTGGCAGTATCCGACCCGCACGCATAGCGCCGGCAGCCGCTGATTCTATATCCGGACGGGGACACCACCGGGAATCCATCCTCCATCTCCGAACACTCAACGTTAACCGGAACTGTTTGAGAAACTTTTCACCCGTAGGGGGAATTTGCTCCAAATGCAGTACGCTGCCGCTCCGTCTGAAGGATTATAAATATTACGGCGGCTTCGCCGGGTAAAACACCGGAACCGGCGGGAACGTAAATGGAACCGCCGCCCTTGCTTACAGAAGGTTGTTGTTGATTTTCCAGACGTCCAGTTTATGTGGTGCGTATGTCGCTACGAAATGTTCCTTCAGTTTGGAAATCTCCATAATAATCATCAGTGGAAAACCGTTACGACCGCCGCGATTATCAATCAAAAGGTCGTCAAAAAAAGGAATTGCGAGCTCCGGTTCAGCCCAAAGTTCGGCTATCCGATTACAGATACGCGGAAACTGTTCAGGCAACTGAACAGGGCGAATCTCCTCGGGCAGGCTGCTTATCAGACCTTCTGCCTCCAGATTCAAAACTTTATCTTCCGGCCAATCCGGTGAAAATTTTACCGCTGGCGGGCCATCTTGCATCAGCCCGCCGGTGCCTTCCTGTATATCAGTCGATTTCTTTGTCATGCCTTTTACCCACAGTGATGTCTATGGGGATAATCGGCAGTATTGATAATTCCTTTAAACCACTCATCGGCTGATCGGTTTTCACTTTTCCGATGCTCTTTTCAACAATGCAGGAAACGTTGAAAAATCCGGCTTCTGCCGGCGATCCCG
This sequence comes from Gammaproteobacteria bacterium, assembly GCA_020445405.1. GTDB lineage: Bacteria > Pseudomonadota > Gammaproteobacteria > Chromatiales > Chromatiaceae > HKST-UBA178. The sequence continues at coordinate 39,619 of JAGRGQ010000027.1, forward strand.
GTATGCCGCTTTCTACAGAGCATATCTTTCAGGATGACGAAAAGATGCAAAAGCATGCCGGACCCTATCAGGCCCCAGAAAATTGTGGCAAAACGAGGTGGATCCATCTCTCCTTCGGAACCGAAAAACATGCCGAAAACTGTGGCAAGAACCAAACCTCCAAAGGTGTACTGCATACGACTTCTCCTTCGATTACTACGAGGTATATTAGAATTTGATTCTATTCTATTTCTATTTATTGTCAATAAAAAACCGGGGTGACCTGGATGCCTCCGTTGACTCACCAGCCTGGAATCCGGTCGATGAATCACACGCTTTTCCTGTCAGTATGAAAGCGTGATGGTGGGGGCAGCGCCACCGTGCAACCAATTCCATAGCGCCCCGGCCGGTGGACATGAACCAGTATCAGAGAGAGACTTTTCGGGATTGATTTGTCAGGTTATCGGAATACCTGCGCTGATGACAACGGAACTAGAACTGGCACAGGGTTTCGCCGCCCTGCTCTATCCAGCCGCGTATCATTTTTCGGGTGGTAAAAGCGCTGGCACAGCGACCCTGTTTATCGATGAGTATAAAGCCACCCCTCCCCTTCACCTTGCGCATCAGGTAGTCGATACCCTCGCGTGCGGCTGCGGGTCCATCCAGTGATTTGAACTCAATCATATCCGATAGCGTTTTGGCCAAAACTGTACGCATAAAATCCTCGCCGACGCCGGTGCAGGAGACCGCGCAGGTTTCATTATCCGCGTAGACGCCGGCGCCCAGGATCGGTGAATCCCCTACCCGCCCATAACGTTTGTTGGCAATCCCCCCGGTGGAGGTGGCTGCTGCCAGATTACCCAACCGGTCTCGCGCCACCGCTCCGACAGTCCCGTATTTATTCTCGCTGCCACTGAGAGAGGCGGCATCAGCGCCTTCCAATCCATTGCCTTGAATGAGGCGCGCCTGTTCCCACTCTGCCAACCGCATCGGCGTCAGAAAATAGCGATCCGGCATATATTCGAAATTCCTGCTGGCCGCGAAGCGCTGCGCGCCCGCGCCGATCAGCATCACGTGTTCGCCTTCGGCGAGCACCACTCTCGCCAACTGAATCGGATTGGCTATGTTGCCTATGCCGGCGACGGCCCCCGCATGGAGGGTTTCACCGCACATGATCGCCGCATCCATTTCGACCTTTCCATCCTCGTTGAGAACCGAACCAGCGCCGGCGTTGAAAACCGGATCGTCCTCCAGCAACGAAGCGCACTGTTCGACGGTCTCAAGGGCACTGCCGCCGGACTGAAGTATTTGGCGGCCATGTTCCAACGTACTGCGCATCCCCTCCAGGTAGCGAAGCGTATCCCTGTCGGTTTTTAGGCTCCCGAAGTCACCGGCCCCGCCATGAACCATTAGTGAATAAGTGTCCAGATTCTGTGTACTCCGCTGAGTCGGGTTATTGCAGACGTTCGCGCAATGCCGCCTCCAACTGCTTCTGTTGTATCAGCGTACCGGCAAAGAGCACGCCAAGTTTGCCGATCAATATCGTGCCCCAGTTCACCAGGATGATGCCGGAGCGAAGTTCCGGGTTGTACTCGATCCCCTTCAGGTCGACGTCGGCCAGCCTATCGTAGTGGCCGCTTAAATCCTTTGCAATCCATTGGGGGATCTGCAGACGGCGTGCAATCTTCGAGGGATAAGATGCTGCGTTATAGCGCGGATTGCACTCTATAGGCACAAACCGGAGACCATCTATCTCCTCGATTACCCCCACGTCGAAGGAGAAAACGTCGCGGATGCCTTTGCGCCAAAGCCATAGCGCAATCGGCTCGACCGAGCCCCATGGCTCGCACCTGGCGGGAAATCTGCTGCCCTGGTGAGTGAACCCCTTCAGCACCTGCTGCGTCGCCAAAACGCGCTCCACACCCTGATCAGTGGCTTCATACTGAAGATTCAGAAAGATACTGGCACGGACCTCTTCCTGCACCTGTAGCGGAACCCCGTCATCGAAGTAGGCCAGCGCCTTGATCAGTTCAGATGCGTTCTCACAACGGTGAATACCCTTGCCACCCAATGACACCGCAGGTTTGAGGTAGCAGGGATAGGGAAAATTATCGATACCCGTAAACCACTGCTTCCCCTGGAAACAGAGCGTGTAGGGAACATCCAGCCGCAAATGCGTCGCCAGTGCGACGAAATTGTTTTTATCGTTTACATGGGCAACCACCTGCTGCCAGGAACGGTGACTGCGAACCCGGTTTTCTGACGGTCCGAAAAAAAATACCGACGCCTGTAGATCAGGAAAGTCTTCAAGCCTGTCGAGAGTGACATCCCAGACCACATTTTTGGAGTGCGGCAGTCCGACTCTGTCATAGTGACTGGTGATCGCCTCCCACTCCCGTTTGAGAAACGGATGTATCTGAATAATGTCGTTCGGTTCTGTCAAACCCAGCGCCCGCCCTGAATACAGATGATTTCCAGCTGCATCTTCGCGGATACTGGGAAGAATATCGTGATTGAAGATTTTCCGAACGTTGTGGTGATCGTATGAATACTGAACGGCCATCTCGCGCCTCCGCCAGCTTTGTCAATTCTATAAAGCTGTGAGCACTTTTGATGCCATAAAACAAAAAACATTATTTATCAATGAATTGATATTTCCACTCGCCGCCAGCAACGACAAATTTGCACTAATATTGTGCGCTCTGCGCCACTCCCGGTGCACTGTCGTTATGTTTTGTTGTTAGCACAGGTCAATCTATTAGAGTATTCGCATATTCTTTGTTATAATACATCGTTTTTTGCAAATATGCCGTCGCACGCGGATTCGACGAAATTCGACAACAGCTGGATACGATCGTTTTTTTTTCACAATGGGGATCCCATCCCCGGCAGGAAACGGAGATTCCGGACGGACGCTAATTAGAGAGTGAGTATGGATCTAATTGCTATTTTTCCGTTTATCAGATGGTTCAAGCTGGTAACCAAACAAACGCTGAAGGCCGATATGATCGCCGGCTTCACCGGCGCGGTGATCGTTCTCCCTCAAGGCGTCGCCTTTGCCACAATTGCCGGTCTGCCGCCGGAATATGGTCTCTACACGGCAATGATCACACCCATTGTCGCGGCACTGTTCGGTTCATCACTCCACCTCATCTCCGGACCCACTACTGCCATATCCATCGTGATATTCTCATCGGTCAGCCACCACACGGAGCCTGGAACGCCGGAATTTATTTCATTGGCTTTGACCATCACTTTTCTCGCTGGCGTCTATCAATTGATGTTTGGGTTGGCCCGACTGGGGAAACTGGTGAATTTTGTCTCGCACACGGTAGTGATAGGTTTCACGGCCGGGGCCGCCATTCTGATTGCCACCAGCCAGATGAAACATGTGCTGGGTCTCGCGCTGCCGAAAGGCGAAACGTTTATGCATACCTGGATCGTGATCTGGCAACAGTTTTCCGATATCAATTACTACGTGCTCGCTATTGCATCATGTACGCTGGTGACGGCCCTGTTATTCAAACGACTTTTCCCTAGTCTTCCGAACCTGTTGATCGGCCTGATTGCCGGCAGCTTTCTTGCCCATTGGATCGCGTTATCCGGACATGAGGTCGAACTTGTCGGTGAAATCCCGGCCCACCTGCCTCCACTCTCGATGCCGGATTTCTCATATGCATCTATCAAATTGCTTGCCCCCGAGGCCTTTGCCGTTGCATTGCTGGGCCTCATCGAAGCGGTATCCATAAGCCGGGCCATCGCGAACAAATCCAACCAGCGCATCAATGCAAACCAGGAGTTTATCGGTCAGGGATTATCCAATATCGCGGGCAGCTTCTTCTCCAGTTATGCCGGATCCGGCTCATTCACGCGCTCGGGCGTGAATTATTCCGCCGGCGCAAAAACGCCCCTGTCGGCGATTTTCGCCGCTGTCGTCCTGATGGCGATCATTCTGTTCATTGCGCCGCTGACAGCCTATCTTCCGGTAGCCGCGATGGGAGGCGTGATTCTTATTGTCGCCTATAACCTGATCGACTTTCATCGCATCGTCGAGATCATAAAAAACAGTAAATCTGAAACCACCATATTGTTGACCACGTTCTTCGCGACCCTGTTGCTCGAGCTTGAATTTGCAATTTATCTCGGTGTTCTGCTCTCTTTGGTTATTTTTCTCGCACGCACCGCAACGCCGGAGATTGCCACACTGTCTATCGACAGCGATCCCAGCAACGGGAAAAGAAAACTGATCAATGTTAACAAACGACCGGTAAATCAATGCCCTCAGCTGAAAATAATCCGTATCGATATGTCGGTCTATTTCGGCTCGCTCGATTTCATACAGAACCGGATTGACCAGATTGCGGAAAAAGAGAGAATTGTCCACATACTGATCGTCGCCACGGGCATAAACCTGATCGATTTAAGCGGTGAAGAGATGCTGTTGGCAGCGGCAAACCGGTTGAAACAGCTCGGTGGCGGTCTCTATTTTTCCGAGTTGAAATCCAGGGTATATGAAGCTGTCAGCCGCCACGGCTTCGTCAAAAAAGTGGGTAACCAGTACTTCTTCGACAAGAAGAAAGACGCCATCAACAGCATCCAGAAGCGCCTGAGTCCGGACATCTGCGAGAAGTGTGAAGTGCAAATATTTGAAGAGTGCATCTGACACTCGATTTATAAAGCGCTGCGCACTGTGTCCGTTGACGTGAACCGTTCGTGCGCCTTACCCGTCGTATTATGCCTGTTGCTGCTGAAAAGTCTTCGGGAAATAGGCGTCCGCCAGTGAATTGTGCAATTTGGTGATATTGAGCTGCAGGTCATCTACATAACTGTGCAGCGTGACCTGGTCCAGGGTTTCGATTTTGGTCCGATCAACTTTTCGAACCAGCGCACGCACCCTTTTCAATGATTGCTGGTTGTTCTTCAGGTCGCCCAGACACTCTTCCACGCTGTCCAGACAATGGCGAACCGCACGCGGAAAAAGCGTGTCCTTGAACAGAAACCGCAGCACGGCATCGCGCCTCACCTGCGTCTGCATATGCCGCCGGTACATCTGATACGCCGACAGCGAATGCAGCACACTGACCCACTGGATGGTGTCGAACGGGCGTAAATCGGCGACGTTATCGGGCAGCAGATCGGCAGAGCGCACATCGATAATGCGGGTGGTCATGTCGGCCCGCTCCATATAGCGGCCGATGCGCAGGAAATCAAAAGCCTCGTCGCGGCTCTGCACGCTGGCGAGAATGCCGATAAACAGCTCAGAGCCGAAAATTACCCGCTTGAGAAACGCAAAGCGGCCACGTTTGGTCAGCCCCGAGTTCACGTTCTCCTGCGCATAAAGATAAAGCTCATTGAGCTCTTCCCAGATTTCACGGGGCAGGATATCGCGTACCGTGCGGCAGTTTTCGCGTGCGTGATGGAGCGAGCTGAGAATCGATCCGGTATTGCTTCGGTCGGCGATAAGAAACTTCAGCACATGGCGCTCGTCGGACTCCTTGATCCGGCTGTCGAAGTCACCCCGGAGCCCCAGGATGTCCACCAGCGGCGCCCATCCCGGTGCGATACCGCTGGGGAGATCCAGCAGCAGGTTGGAATTGACGCTGATCAGGCGCGCGGTGTTTTCGGCGCGCTCCACATAGCGCGACATCCAGTAAAGGTTTTCCGCCACTCTGGACAACATCTTATTGCACTCCCATGTCGACAATCCAGGTATCCTTGCTGCCGCCGCCCTGGGACGAGTTGACCACCAGCGATCCCTTGCGCAATGCCACCCTGGTCAATCCCCCTGCGGTGACCTGAATCTCTCTACCGCTCAGGATAAACGGTCTCAGGTCCACGTGCCGCGCCTCCAGGCTGCGCCCAACCACTGTCGGCACGGTCGAGATTCCGACCACGGGTTGCGCGATATAGTTGCGCGGGTCCTGCTCGATCAGTTTGGCGAACGTCTCCCGCTCACTTTTGGTTGCACTGGGGCCCATCAGCATGCCGTAGCCGCCGGACTCATTGGCGGGTTTGACCACTAGTTCCTGCAGGTGGTCGAGAACATAACGCCGCTCCTCCTCGAACATGCAACGATAAGTGCGTACATTCGGGATAAGCGGCGCCTGGTCAAGATAATATCGGATGATGTCCGGTACGAAAGCGTAAACCACCTTATCGTCGGCGACCCCCGCGCCGGGGGCGTTTGCCAGGGCCACGTTACCCGCCTTCCAGGCCCGCATGAGTCCGGGGACCCCCAGTACCGACTGCTTGTTGAACACCTCGGGATCCATGAACTCATCGTCGATCCGCCGGTAGATGACATCGACCTGCTGCGGACCGGCAACGGTGTGCATATGCACGGTATCGTGCTTGTCGACAAACAGATCCCGCCCTTCCACCAGTTCGCATCCCATCTGTTGCGCCAGATAGGCGTGTTCGAAATAGGCGGAGTTATAGATGCCGGGCGTCAGCACAACCACTTCCGGGTTGGATCTCTTTTCTGGGGCCAGATCGCAGAGAGTATCGAACAGCTGCGAAGGATACCCATCCACCGGCAACGGGGAGTACTCGTTGAAAAGCTCGGGAAACACCCGCTTGGTTATCAGCCGGTTCTCCAACATGTAAGAGACCCCGGAGGGCACCCGCAGATTGTCTTCCAGCACATAGATCTTGCCGTCGCTGTCACGCACCAGGTCGGAGCCGCAGATATGCGCCCAGATACCAAGCGGTGGATCGATGCCGACGCACTGCGGTCGAAAATTCTTTGATTTGGCCAGCACCTCACGGGGGAACACCCCGTCTTTGACGATTTTCTGGTCATGGTATAGATCGTCGATGAACAGATTGAGCGCCTTCACCCGCTGTTTCAGTCCGGCCTCGACAACATCCCATTCACTCTTGGGAATAATTCGCGGAACGATATCGAAAGGCCAGGCACGATCGATGGCAGCACCCTCCGTATATACCGTGAAAGTGATGCCCATCTCCTTGATAGCCATCTCCGCGGCTCGCTGGCGTGTCTCGAGATCCTCGTCGTCGAATTCGCGCAAGGTGCGCAACAGCGGTATCGCATGGTTACGGGCCCGGTTGGCACGTGACATCACTTCGTCGTAGGTCGGTATCTCATACGTCTTGAATTCGATTGGCATGTCGTTGTCATCTTCTTTTGGGCTGCGACAGAATCATCTGCACTTATTCCGGACGGCGCCGGAGATCCAGGGTAAAGGGACAGTCTGGATTCGGCTCCTCAACCGGTGGATCTATAGTGCCCGGTGTGTGTCCGTGTTGCCAGAATCGTGCCAAACGTCTCGATTCTGCTTCATAGGCATTGACAGGAAAAGTTTCCGGATTGCGGCCGCCGGGATGTTCGACGTGATAGGTGCAGCCTCCCAGGGAGTGCCGGTTCCAGCCGTCGACGATATCAAACACCAAAGGTGCCTGGGTTGCAATCTTCGGATGCAGACCCGACGGCAGCTGCCAGGCCTTGAAACGCACGCCTGCCACGAAGTCTCCGCGCACACCGGTATTGCGCAGCGGCAGACGGCGGCCGTTGCAGGTCACGAGGTGGCGGGAATCGGTCATTCCGCGCACTTTAACCTGCAACCGCTCGACGGAGGAGTCGACAAAACGGGCCGTTCCCTGTGCGGTGACCTCCTCGCCCAGCACATTCCAGGGCTCGATGGCGAAACGCAACTCCAGCTCAATGTCGTCGATATTGATGGTGCCATAGCGCGGAAAACGGAACTCGATGAATGGGTCAAACCACTGTTTGTCGAAATCGTAGCCCCAGCGCCTCAGGTCGCTGGCGACATCGACGAGATCACGCTCCACATAATGCGGCAGCATGAACCGGTCATGCAGTTCGGTACCCCAGCGAACCGGTTTCTGCTGGTAGGGCTGGTCCCAGAATTGCACTATTAGAGAGCGCAGCAGCAACATCTGCACCAAACTCATGCGTTCGTGGGGCGGCATTTCGAAACCACGAAACTCCACCAGGCCGCGCCGACCCGAGGATGAATCGGGCGAGTAGAGCTTATCGATGCAAAACTCGGCGCGATGGGTGTTGCCGGTGATATCGACCAGCAGATTGCGCATGACACGGTCGACCAGCCACGGCGAAAGTGAGTCGCCGTCGGGAAGTTGCTGCAGCGCGATCTCCAGCTCATACAGGCTTTCGTCCCGGGCTTCATCCACCCGGGGGGCCTGAGATGTGGGGCCGATAAAAAGTCCGGAAAACAGATAGGAGAGGCTGGGGTGGTTCTGCCAGTAGCGCACCAGACTTCCCAGCAGATGAGGACGACGCAGCACAGGACTGTCCGCCGGGCTTCTGGCGCCCAGCGTGACATGGTTACCACCCCCGGTACCGGTGTGACGTCCGTCCAGCATGAACTTTTCGGTGCCCAGCCGTGAAAGACGCGCCTCCTCGTAGAGTTCTCCCGTGAGTCTGGTCAGTCCCTCCCAGCTGCTTTCGGGCTGTACATTGACCTCGATGACACCGGGATCCGGCGTGACCGAAAAGCGCCGCAGGCGCTCGTCTTCGGGCGCCTGGTAGCCCTCCAGTACCACCTCCTGGCCAAGTTCGGCAGCATTCGCTTCAATGGCGGCGATCAATTCCAGCCAATGGCTCAGATGGGTCAGCGGCGGCAGGAACAGGTGCAGCACACCCTCGCGCGGTTCAGCGCAAATGGCGGTCCGAACAAAAAAATCGTGCACTTCGTCATGAGCGTCGGCCGGTTCCTGCTCATGAATGCCGAAATGCTCGGGCAGGGGCGTCAAAAACGCCGTGTAACGCGTGTGCACTTCGCCGAACTCCTCCGGGATTGCGTCCCTGGGCGCGAATGGATCACGCGGATTGAGCGGCTGGCGCACATCGTCCGGCTCCCAGACCAGGGAATCGAGCGGCAGCCGCAGACCCATCGGAGAGTCCCCGGGCAGCAGAAACATATGCCCCCGACGGAATTTCCACGGGTTGGAGACCCAGGTCTCCCTGACCGGATCCCAACCCAGGGGCAGGCTGTAGCCCACCACCTTGTCGAGTCCCTGCTCATAGATCCGGCGCAGCCGCTCCCGCTCCAGCTTGTCCTTCAGCCTGCTGTCGAGTACATCCACGTTGTCCGGCAGAATCCCCTCTTTCCAAAGATAGTACCAGCCATCTTCGTAACCGGCCTCAACGTTTCTGGCGGCGACGCCCAGCCGTATGGCGAGCCGGTTGATGAACCGCTCCGCGGAGACTTCATTGGCGCTGCCGCGCCGGGATGGATCGGCCAGCAGCTCGGGTTTTTGCCAGATGGGTCTGCCGTCCTCCCGCCAGTAACAGTTCA
>JAGRGQ010000280.1 GCA_020445405.1 Gammaproteobacteria bacterium
CTCCAATTCTTAACAACGTCCTCTGCGCGCGCTTCTTTAACCGCCGGTCAGACGGCTGGCTGCTGCTGTGAATACTCCTGCTCGAGCATACGGCGCAGACTGCTGCGCCAGTGTGGAATTGCGTAGCCGAGTAGCTCACGCACTCGCTTCTTGCTCAGCACAGAGTAAGCAGGACGTACCGCCGGGGTTGGATAGTCGCTGGAGGGTATTGGCCGCACCCTGTCGACCCGGAGAGAAAAACCAAGCTCCCTGGCGATCTCTACCGTCTGCTGGGCGAGATCGTACCAGGAGGCAACCCCTTCATTGGTGAAGTGATAGATGCCCTTTGCCTCCGCTTCGATCAGAGTCAATACTGCGCGAGCGATATCGTAGGTCCAGCTGGGCGTGCCGATCTGGTCGTCAACGACGCTGAGCTTCTCCCGTTCAGAGGCGAGCTTCAGCATGGTCTTGACAAAGTTGTGGCCGTAATTTCCATATACCCAGGCGGTTCTCAACACCAGAGTGTCCTCCAGAATCTCCAGTACCCTCTGCTCGCCCTCCCATTTGGATTGCCCGTAGACGCTCA
>JAGRGQ010000281.1 GCA_020445405.1 Gammaproteobacteria bacterium
ACGGAGATGATCACCGGCCTGGACCTCGTCAAGGAACAGTTGCGCGTGGCCATGGGTGAGCCCTTGGTCATGGAGCAGGACGATCTGCGGATCGATGGTCACGCTATCGAGATCCGGGTCTACGCCGAGGACCCGACCAATGACTTCCTACCCGACATTGGCAGGCTCCATGCGTACCGGGCGCCTCAGGGCCCTGGGGTGCGTGTCGATGATGGCTTCGAGGAGGGCATGGAAATACCGATCCATTACGATCCGATGATCGCCAAATTGATCGTTCACGGCGGTGATCGAAAGGAGGCCATCGCGCGCATGCAGCGGGCCATCGATGAGTACACGATCACCGGTGTGGAGACCACGCTCCCGTTCTGCCATTTCGTGATGGGCCATGAGGCGTTCCGCTCCGGTAAGTACGATACGCATTTCGTGCGTGACCATTATCGGCCCGAGCTCTTGGAAGGGGATGAGCCCTTGGCGATGATGGCAGCTGCGGCCATCGCAGCGTTCGCTCATGCGGAGCGCGAGGCGTCCGGACCAGCGAGACCTGAGGGCTCCGGTGCGTCCGCCT
>JAGRGQ010000282.1 GCA_020445405.1 Gammaproteobacteria bacterium
CGCGCTGCTCCGCATACACAAGCCGCTCACCATGCCGGATGCGGATTTCGGACCCTTCGTTCACCGTACCAATGAGTTGGCAACAGGCGCCCAGCCCGGCGTGTTCCAGCAGGTTCAGTACATCGTCGCTGTCGCTGTGGCGCACCTGCAGCACGACACCGAGCTCTTCATTGAACAGCACGGACAGGTCGTCCTGGGCCAATCCGGACAGATCGATATCGAGGCCGCAGCGACCGGCAAATGCCATTTCGCACAGCGTCACCAGCAGGCCACCATCGGACCTGTCGTGGTAGGCGAGGATCAACCCATCACGATTGAGATCCTGCAGCGCAACAAACATCGCCTTGAGCCGTGTCGCATCATCGACATCAGGCGGCATGTCGCCGATCTGCCGATACACCTGTGCCAGTGCCGAACCGCCAAGCCGGTTCCTGCCCCGCCCCAGGTCGATCAGCACGAGATCGGTATCGCCCTTATCGGTACGCAACTGCGGTGTCAGGGTACGGCGCACATCGACCACCGGCGCAAACGCCGAGACGATCAGCGACAACGGGGCACTCATCT
>JAGRGQ010000283.1 GCA_020445405.1 Gammaproteobacteria bacterium
CGCATTCTGCTGCACGACATGGTCGATTCCGGAGAGCGCGCTCGTCACCCGCTTCACTCCGTGGGCCTGATCTCTCGACGCGTCCGTGATCTGCCCGATCAACGTTCCGACGTGACTTGCGCTCGTGCTCGCGTTCTCGAAGTCGGAGCGACTCCTCTCTGCCAGGCGGACACCGGACCGGATCTGGCTCACAGTTTCCTCGATCAGATTCGAGGTATCCTGGGCCGCTTCCGTGGACCGCATCGCGAGCTTCCGAACTTCATCGGCCACGACGGCGAACCCTGCTCCGGCATCACCCGCTCGCGCCGCTTCGACAGCGGCGTTCAGAGCCAGCAGATTGGTCTGGAACGCGATATCGTCGATCGCCTTGATGATCTTCTGGATCTCTTCGCTCGTCTTCTCCATATGGACCATCGACTTCTGGAGTTCGAGCATCGAGCCGTTCGCGGTCCCGACGACTCCGAGCGTCTCCTTCATGAGACCGTCGGCGTTCTGCGCGGCATCTGCGTTCTGATCGATCTGCACGGCCATCTCTTCGAGCCACGCGGTCGTCTCTTGGATCGA
>JAGRGQ010000284.1 GCA_020445405.1 Gammaproteobacteria bacterium
CGCAACGGCGAGTCGGAAAATTCCCTGCGTAGAACATCCAGATTTCCCGAGCGCTGCAGTTCGGCTTCAAGCCCGATTTCGCCCACCAGATCTGCTGCTTCCCTGTTGCCTTTGGAAAGGTAAACTGCCAGCGCATCGGTCGCACGCACAGCCAGATCGCACTGCGACCCGATCAGTTCGAATATGTTGGTTGGATCATCTGCACCACGGGAACCGTCCGGGTTGTTGACTTCTTTCATGGTGGTCTCCTGCCTTATCTTTCTAAAAAACTTTGTGACGACGCTTTCGGACACACGTCTACCGGGGTAACGCAGTCGGTGACAATATTTTGTTGTGGGCAAACCGCCTCGTGTAATGTCATCCCGAGAATGCTTAGCACCGACAAAAGTGTCCTGCGAAAAATTAAGATCCACTCGGTAACTTGGAAGCTGAGAACAATCGGTTCCCGCAGGTCTCACCGGTCGATCCGCTGCAATACCAGCCCCTTACCGGGCTCTCTCGTCTGCGACAGCGGTTAATACCGGGGAGATCTGTGACCTTGCTACAAAGTTGGACTGTCTTTT
>JAGRGQ010000285.1:0-443 GCA_020445405.1 Gammaproteobacteria bacterium
AATGGTTTCGATCATCCCGGTCTGCAGGCCTGTCAGTACATCGCTCAGGGGCAGTAAAATAGGGGAGACTCCCAGCGCCTCGAAAGCGACCTGACTGATGCTGTCCCCCTCTGGAGCCCAAACCTTACTCTGTCGTAACTCCTCCACCCGGGTTACAGGCGTCTGGGTCATCAGGTAGACAAAGCCTCCCTCCATCAAACCATAACTGACAAAGCCCTCACGCTTCAGACTGTTGATCAGCAGCGAATCCATCCGTTCACGTACATAATCCACCTCATCGAATGAACGAAACAGGAAGGGTAGGCTGTAAAGCTGGATATCCGGAGTCAACGCAACCAAACCACCGGCAGTGAGTACGCCGCCTTGCAGTTGTCCTGCGCGGATTTTACGGAGTACGCTCTTATCGTTGCCCATTACACCGCCGGGATAGAATTGGATTTCAA
>JAGRGQ010000285.1:453-562 GCA_020445405.1 Gammaproteobacteria bacterium
TGCCCTGAGTCTGTTCGTTTATCTCTCCGGCGGCATCCCGCATCGCTTTCATCCAACTGGTGCCGTCGGGAAGCAGGGTGGCAATCTTCAGCGTGGCGGCATGCACCTG
>JAGRGQ010000286.1 GCA_020445405.1 Gammaproteobacteria bacterium
TCGGGCTGGGAGATTTGAAGCGCTGCGCTTCAGCGCGGCAGGTGCTGGCTGACCCAGCCGACGATCGATCTCGCATCCATGGCGCCGGGCTGGCGGGCCACCTCGCGGCCCTTGTCAAACAGGATGATCAGCGGGATGCCGCGGATCTGGAAGCGGGAGCCCACGGCCTGGTGCTGCTCGGTGTCGAGCTTGGCGAAGCGCACCCTGGGCGACATCTGCTTGGCGGCTTCTGCAAACATCGGCGCCATCATCCGGCAGGGCCCGCACCAGGGCGCCCAGAAATCCACCAGCAACGGAAGTTCGTCGTTCTTCAGGTGCTTGTCGAGTTTTGCCTCGTCGAGCTCGAACGGTGCTTCGGGCAGCAGCTGCGCCTTGCAGACGCCGCAGGTGGGCCGGGCGCCGAGCTTGGCCGCGGGAATGCGGTTCTTGGCCTGACAGGCCGGGCAGGTGATGTGGATCAGGTCACTCATGATCGGCTCATTCAACCTTGGCGGCGTCCAGGTCGATGACGTCCTCGACCGGCTTGCTGGTGCCGGAGCCGACCAGCGAGGGCAGGGTG
>JAGRGQ010000287.1 GCA_020445405.1 Gammaproteobacteria bacterium
TATCACGATTTCGTTCCTCAGCGCCGGCTTGCTGGGACTAGCGGCCGGTATAGGTATCATTTTTTTTTTTTTTTTGGGTACCACGACAGGTGCATGGCTAATCGCAGGCTTCGGTCTCAAGGTGAAGATCTCGGCTTACGCGATGCCCATGCTGGTGTTTGGCATTATCCTGATATTTCAGAAGTCAAGAAGCCTGAAAGGGGTTGGCTACATTCTAGCCGGCCTTGGTTTTCTGTTTCTCGGCATCCATCACATGAAAGAAGGGTTCGATGCGTTCAAGGACACCATTGATCTCACTAAGTTTGCCGTTGCCGGCTATCCGGGGGTTTTTCTGTTTGCTTTTCTTGGCATCGTGGCAACTGTCATCATGCAGTCGAGTCATGCCACGCTGGTCATAATTATTACCGCACTGGCAGCTCAGCAGATCACTTATGAGAACGCACTGGCATTGGCCATCGGAGCGAACATCGGCACGACAATCACGGCGATCTTGGGCGCACTGAGTGCCAATGTACAAGGCAAGCGACTGGCCGGTGCACACTTAATATTCAATGTTGTC
>JAGRGQ010000288.1 GCA_020445405.1 Gammaproteobacteria bacterium
CGATGACGGTTTTCTGACCCGCAGCTTCTGACTCCGGAACAGTTTCACGCCCGCCGCTCTCCCCCCTGCTCCCTGTCCATGTAGGAGATTCCGGTATTATCATTACTTGCGGAAACTCCGTTTTATTGGCTTTTGCCCGCTCCATTTCGATTTGCTTTTTAATCTCCAGAAGCTCTTCTTCCCGCATGCGCCGGCGCCTGATCTCCTCCTCCGATACATCCAATCCTGCAACCGAAGCCGGCTCGGTTTTCTTAATCTGCGTTCTCGGCCTGGGTGTTTTAGAAGATGGAGCCCTGGAATCTGCTTTTACCTGAAATCGGGCCGGTTTCTCATCGTCCGCTGCTCGGGTTGAAGGGGCAGGGGGGCTTTTCGTACTGTCGGGAGATGGCTGAACGGCAGGGATAAGCTTCTCCGCGCGCTCCGATTGGGCCTGCTCGGGAACGGCAATAGCGGCTGCCGGTTGATTCCCGGGTTGGGGCGGCAGCCCGGTCAACGGTGCCGTTTGCTTTTCCGCTGAAGGGGGAGAAAAGATCAGGAAAAGCACAATTGCCGGGAC
>JAGRGQ010000289.1 GCA_020445405.1 Gammaproteobacteria bacterium
TTTAAGACCCAGGAGGGTAAGTTATCCTGGCCCACTAAATCCCTACGACAACCGTTAATTGGCGTCGTTTCCAGACACACAGAACAGCGTAGGATACTTGAGATTCTATCTACTGGCCAATTATGGAAGTGCGTTATCAGCTAATCGGCGTAGGCTGTTTTCTCTTCCCGGTTACAGGCGAGTCACTGGTAAAAGAAGAATAATGCCTTGTATATCAGTCATATAATTTGATGTCTCGGTTAAAAAGCGAGGCGCTCTCGAAAAAACAGCCAATTTTATTTCGCGGCTCGCTTGCAATTAAGGAGAGCATATCAAATTCAAATAGAGCTGCAACCCTAATCGAAACCAGTAGAAAATGCCGGGTCAGACATTTACTTGCCTTTGATAGCCTGATGAACGGATGCCATCGACCTTGGCCAGACATCCTTAGTTGCAAGTTTTCCCGGTAGTTTGGCGCGCGCCGCTACCGCTGCACTGCGGCTGGGATATAGGCCATACAATACAGGAAACCAGGGGCGCCCATTACTTTTGGTGCGAAAATAGGCGGCGTTTCCCT
>JAGRGQ010000028.1 GCA_020445405.1 Gammaproteobacteria bacterium
GAACATCTTGTACCGCGACTCCAGCTTGCTCTGCTGCTCCTCCAACTCCCGGTGGGCCGGCATCAGTGCCAGATTCTCAAACGGTGTCTGGTGGATATAACCTGCAGCCCCTCTGCTGTGGAAACTGTAGGTCAGGATATCCTTGAAAAATCCTGCCAGCGTCTCTTTCGGATCGATCGGGTTTTCACCCAGAAGATAGCGGGTCGAATTTCCCTGGGGATCGAGATCGATGACCAGCGTCCTTTTACCCGTGGCGGCGCTGATAGCAGCCAGATTACAGGTAATCGTGGATTTGCCCACGCCCCCTTTCTGATTGAACACCACTCGGCGCATGATCTCCGCTCCTCCGTTGTGGACCACTTTACTGTTGCAGTTTAACCCTGATTATTGTGCGCCGCAATTGACACACCCGGGAGAGGTTCGCGGAATCGCGTCCTGTCTCCCCCCGCAAACCGGTTGTGGTTGGATGTACCCTGGGCATACAATCGGTGCAATCAGACAGCTGCCCAGAGTCATCATCCGCCATGCTGGAACCAACTTTAGAGAAGGCAGCCACAGGGCTGGCCTTTATTATCCCGGGTATATTGCTGGTGCGCTGGTACCTGACCAGAAAAACAGGTTCACCCGAGCAGTGGGTGGAGGAGCAGATCAGGGAACTGGAACGCAGGTTTGCACGGGGCGAAATCGATGAAGCGACCTACAACCAGCGGCTCCATGAGATGCGCGACGCCTGACCAAGGCCCCGCCTCCGTCCGGTAGGTGGCAAACCGGGTCTCCCTGTCGCAAGCGTCCGACACCGGGACGCGGGAGAGGGCCGAAAGGCGGACGCGCTCATCTCCAAGGCCCGTTTCAGCTGCTCTCTCGCGTCAGTCCACGCCGCTGAATCCGTAGTTCATTCTTGTGCTCTCTGAGCAGTTCGAGTGCATTTCGCACATAGTCGGAAGAATCAATCTCATCGCGCAGATAAGCCTGCAACAGACCAAGCCACTCTCCATGTATGGTGCAGTGCTGTTTATGGTTGCCCGAGTCCAGCGGACAATCGTGGCAGCGGTTTTCGGCAGCCTGGCGGGGCAGCACTTTTTTTTGCCACTCCCGGCGGTAGTTTGCCGCATGCCGCTCTATCCACTGCATCGCCCGCGGCTGCCTCTCCTCCGCAGGATAGCGGTCGACGTACGCTTTCAGTGTGTCAAGCTGGCGCTGAACAAACTCATCGTCGGCGCGCTGATGCCGCTCATCCTTCATCACGAACCGGATGATCAGCGCCAAAAGTGGATCTTCGATGACGGACACTTATTCCCCTTTGCATCGGATTATGGCGGCAATCCTACCAGATCATACCAGTTGCAGGTTACAGGATCCGCAAAATCCCCGGTTTGGGCTGACACGGGACCCAATGCTGAATTCCGTGGCATGGTACGGTTCACCGGATTTTTCTTCAACCTTCCTGAGGGTAACGGAGGTGGATTGGCAATTCGGGGCCGGATTGGTGCCGCGATCCACCCGCTCGCTCAGGCCGATGGAACTGGTGGCGCTGTCAACGCTCTATAAACAGAAGTGTCGCTCTTATGCAACCGTCTGATTGCAATTGATCAATATTCCAATCCGGTTTAACTTTCCACCATTTTTATGGCATTCGGAGCAGAGATTATACCTGAGAAGAGATGCGGATATTAAACGACGATTACAGCTGGGGTGCACTCAGCATCGCTCTTCACTGGCTGGTGGCCCTGACCGTATTCGGGCTGTTCGGGCTGGGGTTCTGGATGACGGGCCTCGACTATTACCATGCCTGGTACGTCCGGGCACCGGAAATCCATAGAAGCGTCGGTGTGATCCTGTTCGGCGTCCTGCTTTTCCGGTTCGGCTGGCGGCTGTTCAACACAAACCCCGCAGCACTGCCAACCCACGCCAAGTGGGAAACGCGGCTTGCACATGTGGTACATCGGCTGCTTTATCTGCTGCTGTTCGCCATCGTGTTAAGCGGCTACCTGACATCCGCCGCCGATGAACATGCGGTCGCGGTTTTCGGCTGGTTTGAACTGCCCGCCTATCAACTCGGCATCGAAAAGCAGGCGGATATTGCAGGAACCATTCACTGGTATCTTGCACTAACGCTGATGAGCATTGTCGGACTGCACGCAGCCGGCGCGCTGAAACACCACATCATCGACAAGGACGAAACCCTGACACGCATGCTGCGGACCAGAAAAATCAACTGACAACACCAACAGAGGAGTAGCAAATGTTCAATAAAATTATCGTAACCGCTGTTACCGCGCTGGCCCTGATCGCCAGCGGTCAGAGTTATGCCTCCGACTATCTGATGGATAGCGCTCATTCGTCGATAAAGTTCAAAATATCCCATCTCGGTTACAGTTGGCTGTTTGGCCGTTTCAACGACTTCAACGGCAGTTACAGTTACGATGAAAACAACCCGGCGGCCTCCAGGGCGTCTGTGGAGATTGATACCGCCAGTGTCGATACCAGCCACGCAAAACGGGACAAGCACCTGCGCAGCGAGGATTTTCTGGACGTCGCCCAATTCCCGAAAGCGAGCTTTGTCAGCACCGGCTTCGAGGATCAGGGCAACGGCAAAGGCTTATTGAACGGCAATCTGACGCTACATGGCGTCACCAGACCCATCAGTATAGAGGTCGTGCCCGTGGGTGCTGGCCAGGATCCCTGGGGTAAATACCGCAGCGGCTTCTCGGGCGCCACCAGACTGACTCTCAGCGATTTCGGCATCACCAAGAATCTTGGGCCCTCTTCGACACAGGTGGAGTTGATTCTGGACGTTGAGGGTATTCGCCAGTAGGGGGGGATCACTCTGCTGCACACCGGCAAACAGGCACCTGCCGGCTGTCTGCCATTGGCACGACGATCCCGGTCAACTTCGAATGCTGGTCGAGGACGGAACGGATCGCCGTGCCTTTTGATTGCGGTCAGTTTCACGCCACAGGTCACCCGGCAGCGGACTCGTCTGCTGTCGCTTGAGCAAGAATCGACGCCACCCGACCTGCCACCGCTTCACCCAGCAGCAGATGCTGATCCGCATCCAGATGAATGCCGTCCACACGGCTTGCGGGCGTGATCGATCCGGCATCCAGAAAATGGCAGTCGAGCTCCCGGGCCAGTGTGCTATAGGCCTCCGCCAGTCCCTGGCATTTCTTTTCGGCACCAGTGAATTTAGGGGCAATAGCCCCTTTGGGTACATCAATCGGGGGTGGCGCGACAATCAGCACCGGAGGAACGGGCATGCCCGGTTCTATAGGTGCGCTACGGAGAGCAGAGACGAGAGCGGCCATGCCCTGAGTCGCATGCCAGGCGTTGTGCGGGTGCATCGATTGAAAATCGTTGGTTCCCAGCATCAGAATAGCCAGGGACAGCGGTGAGTTGATCTCGATGCACTGCGCCAGGCCAGACAGCCCGTTTCTTCCAGGTTTGAACGGATCATCCCACGCCGTGCGCCGTCCGTTGAGGCAGTTCTCTATGACCCTGACAACGCGTCTTCTCGCGTTCAGCCTGTTCTCCATAACGCCCGGCCAACGTGCGTCGAAACTGAGACGCCGGCGCGTGTCGGGAATGATTCCCCAGGTAAGCGAATCCGAATAGACCAGGATTTGGTGCACTTTTCCCCCCTCCGCGCAGCGGCGCAACCATGTATCGCCACCAGTTTAACGGCAACCAACCGAATCGGTCGTCAAATTATGATATTTTTTGCTACCTGTGCGCTACGTCGGAGAGTGTATGAACAGCGACCATAGCCTTATCAATCAGGTCGACGCCTGCGTCGCGCGTATCTGCGATCTCGGTTGCGCCATGGTTTACCGCACGATCGAGCGGATCGAGGCCGGCGAGGAGGTCGCCGAGGTTGCCACTGTCGACGATGCGACACGCCGGGCGGTTCTGGATGAACTGAAGGCGGTGATGGCGGTGTACGACGCCCGTGACGGCGGGGCGTCATGCAAAGTTGAGTGACCAACTGTCGACCGGGTCGTCTGGTGCCATCCCGCTCGGGCGTCCCGCAACCGTACGCGCCCGGCCCGGGCAGGCTGGTTTGAGGCGCGCTAACACATTAGAATCTCCCGGCTATCCCCAACCCGGAGTCAAACGGTTTCTGTCAGAAACCCCCTCTCCGCTGCTGGAGGAAATGCACTTTCCGGACGGTTACCGACCAAACAGAGCGAGGACATGTGAACCCAAAAATCGAAAATGACCGGCGCGAATATATGCACGCCGGCCTCTCCCGTCGCGACCTCGATAGCGACCCGATTGCTCAGTTCGATCACTGGCTGCAGGAAGCGATGTCCGCGGATGTGCGCGATGCCACGGCGATGAGTCTGGCCACCGTCTCCGCCAGTGGACAGCCCAGTCTGCGTACGGTGCTGCTCAAATTCTACGATGCCGGCGGCTTCGTCTTCTACACCAACCTGGAAAGCCGGAAAGCGAAGGAGATGGCGCAGAATCCGAAAGTGGCGCTGCTGTTCCACTGGAGGGAGTTCGACCGGCAGGTGATAATCACCGGAAACGCGGTGAAGGTCTCGGCCGGCGAATCGCTGAAATACTTTCTCACCCGACCGCGGGAGAGCCGGGTGGGTGCCTGGGTATCCGCCCAGAGCAGCGTGATCTCCTCACGTGCATTGCTGGAGCAGAAATTCGAGGAGATGAAACGGAAGTTCGCCGGTGGGGAGATCCCGTTGCCCTCTTTTTGGGGGGGGTACCGTGTCGAGCCTTCGACCATCGAATTCTGGCAGGGGCGCGTCAACCGGCTGCATGACCGCTTCATGTATTTTCGGCAATCCGACAAATCCTGGCTGATAGAACGGCTGGCACCTTAGCAGCGCGACTGGATCCATGGACGGCCATGCACCCGCGGTGCGACAGCTTCCGCAGTGGACGCTGACGGCTCGGCAAAACGGCAGGACTGCACCGGAGACGGGGATTTGCCAGCGCAGCACCTCTGACGACCTGAGCTCTAAAAAAGTAGAAAATTAGTAGACTCTGAATATAATAAAGGTTACCTGGTAAATATCCGGGTAATTGGAGATCCTGGTGAGAGGGAATATTGACGAGAGAGGTATTCATATGAAAAGGCTTGCGACTATTTTCGCCGGTGCTTTCATGCTCGGCACAGTTGCTTTTTTCTCCACTTCCGTAAACGCCTGGTGGGGCAACTGGGGAGACGGATACTACGGCCCCTGGGGCGGTGGCCCCTGGTATGGCGGCGGCTACCCCTACTATGGCGGCTACGGCTACCCGTACGGGGGCTGGGGTGGGTACCCCTACTGGGGAGGCTATCCTTATGGTGGTTATGGCTACCCCTATGGCGGTGGTTGGGGCTATCCATATGGTGGCTGGGGTTACCCGGGTTGGGGTGTCCCCACCGCAGTGCAGCCTCAGGCGCCGGCCAGCAAAGAGAAATAGCACGGTAATCTGTTTGGGGTCGGAGTCAAATAGGATCTGGAATGACATTTGACTCTGACCCCGTTTCATTTCCGCTTTAATAAGGGACAGGTGTCGGATACTCCCGGAACAGTAGCTGCGCATCGATTTTAGGCGGCTGCAGCATGCTCTCTTCCCGGTACCAGGTCACATCCGGCATCTCGCTCCGCTGGTATGCGGCGAGCGCCGCTTCGGCGCGACGATAAACGTCGTCCCCCATCCAAATCGACACTGGCAACACCTGACGCTGCAGTGCTGCCGCCTGTTCGAAATTGCCGACGGCGGCGGCGACAAGCGCCTGCAGTTCGACATGAGGCGGTATAAAAGCCTCCTGCACCAGCTCGTTTACCAGACCGCGGGCGCGCTCCGGCTGCCGCACCGCCGGATTGTCGCTCAATGTCAACAGCCGGATCAGGAGATAGCGCAATATCTGCTGTTCCGGGTGCGCTGCATACAGAGACTCCAGTTGACCGACTATTTCAGAATCCGACACACCGGACAGTTTTAACGCAAGCAAAAGAAAGAGACGGGCCGGAGGGATATCCGGGTTGGCCAGCAGCGCCAGGCGGTAATGATCCGCCGCTATGTCGAAATCGGCTGCGTTGAACCGCAGCGTGGCCAGACAAAAATGGGCGCCAAAATGGTTAGGCTCCCGTTTGAGCACCACCTTAAAATTCTCTTCGGCCTGATCAAGCCGATTCGCGTCAGCCGCCAGCACACCCAACAGAAACCGGGCCAGGCTATGCTCCGGCTCTTTTGCCAAAACCTGTTCCAACTGCGTTGCCGCGGGTTCCGCCTCCCCGGAAAGATATAGCGCGCGGGCCAGGCTGACGCGCGCACTGCTGTTTTCCGGCTCAATCTCCAGGCCGTGCCTGAAACCCGCCGCAGCAGCGCTGAAATCCTGCTGCAGGCTCGCCCTCAATCCCTCGGAGAAGAATCGCCTGGCGCCCTGATTGAGGCTCTGCAGCTCCTTGATCATCGGATCGTCCACATCGGGCAGCCGATTACCCCTTGCCGCCATGTGTTGCGCAGATCCTTCGATATCGTTTTTCGCCCGCAGGGCACGCGCCAGCGGGTAGTGGGCCTGATCCGCGTTGGGATCGAGCCGGAGCAGTTCCTCCAGTTTCTCTATCGCCTCGTCGTAACGGCGCCGAAACAGATCGATCTGCGCCAGATGGTAGAGCGCCCGCGCGCGCAGCCCGGGTTTTTCCGCAGCAGCCCGCAACAGTTCGGAAGCCGCATCGATGCGGCTCAATTCGAGCAGGCTCTCACCCAGCCGCAATCCAAGGGCCGGGTATTCCGGGTTCAGGCGCGCCGCGCCTTGAAAAAGTCCGACCGCCTCTTCGTGTTGGCCCGACTGGGCGGCGAGGTAGCCGGCGTAATATACCCAGCGGAAATTTTCCGGGTCCAGCGCCATTGCATTGCTATACCCGGTCTGCGCCGACGATGCGAGGCCATAGATCTGATAGAGGGCGCCCAGACTACCATAGCCTTCCGCAATTTCCCGGCTATCGGCCAGTTCAGCGGATAACAGGCGAGCGAGTCCGGCGCGGGTCTCATGGATAGTCTCCCGGGCGTATGGCTCCGCGCCGGTCAAATCCGCTTCAGGTATCTGCTGCAGTCGATTTTTCCACTGTTCAGGCAGCTGCGAAAGTGCATCCTCGCATACACCGGCAGGGATAAACCCGGTGCACAACGCAATAAACAGACCCAACGTCCTTCTGCGCACTCCGCGGAAACGCAATACACCCTTCATTGATCGTCTCTCAAGGGCTTTTGCTCAGTTCAATCAACTGATCGACTCGCGGAGAGAGAATCTCCTGGCGGGTGGCGTCCGGCCAGATTATCGTCAGCCTCTCCACCGCATCCAACTGCCCCAGGCCGAATGTTACCGGCATCTCCACCTGAGACATGAAACTGCGTGTGGGCATTACAAACCGATACTGCGTGACACCCCCGGCAGTCAACTCTACGCGTGCACCGATCGCATCCGTGTTGCTGTCACCACTGCCGATCAACCGCAATCGCAACCAATGGTTTCCGTTTTGCCGGTCATTGCGAAACAGCCGGGCGCTCCTGCCGTTCTGGGTTACCACCAGATCCAGATCACCGTCCGCATCAATGTCTGCGTAAGCGGCGCCGCGCGCCACCATTGGTGCTGAGAGATCGCCGGAATCTTCCACCAGATTGAACAGATTGCGGCAGCCATCTCCGCAATTCCAGAACAGCTGTGCCGGCTGGGCATAGTGCTGGCCGGACTGTACCTTGTTGATCTCATGCTCCAAATGGCCGTTAACCTGAAGCAGATCCAGACGTCCATCCAGATCGGCATCAAAAAAAACGATTCCGAAAGTCAGTGCCAGCCGGGTGGCGGAGCCGAGGCCGAGCAGTACGGACTCGTCGGCCAGGGGAGGGCGCCCATCCGCGGCTACGAACAGCGAGGTCATTTCATTGGCGAAATTTCCGATACCGATGCCCAGATCCAGATTGTTGCGGAAGTAGGCACTGTCGATGCCCATTGCGCCGGTCGCCTTGCCGTTTCGGTCATAGGCAACCCCCTCCCGGGCGCCGATCTCCTCGAAAGTGCCATCCCCACGGTTGTGGTAGAGAAAATTGCGCACGGTATCGTTGGCGATGACCAGGTCGATCCAGCCGTCCCGGTCATAATCCACCGGCGATACGCCCAACCCCTTGCCTGCCGGTTTTGCACCCGTCCCGTCATTGATCTGTATTCCCGCACTCCGCGAGACATCGGAAAAGCGGCCCCCGCCCTCATTTCGGTAGAGCCGGTTGTGGGTGCCAATAAAATGATTGGGCGCCCCATATGCCCTTCCCAGACCGGTCAATCTGAAGTCAATCTCCAGATCGTCTTTGCGCGACCACTGCACGTAGTTGGCAACGAACAGATCCAGGTCGCCATCCCGATCGTAGTCGAAAAAAGCGGCACTGGTACTCCAGTCATTTTCGCCACCGGCAACCCCGGCGCTCTCCGTGGTCTCCCGGAAATGTCCGCCTTCATTCAGCAAAAGCCGGTTTCTGCCAAGACAGGTAATATACAGATCCTGTCGTCCGTCTCCGTTGTAATCGCCTACGGCAACGCCCATGCCATAGTCGCTGAAACCCACACCGGCCGACACGGTGACATCCCGGAACCCTCCCCGTCCATCGTTGGCGTAGAGCGCGTGGCGCGGCCGCCCCTCGCCCTCGTGACCGGGCCAGTATTTGAAATTGACTAGAAACAGATCCTGGTCGCCGTCATTGTCGTAGTCCAGGAACGCAGCGCCACTGCCGATTGTTTCCGGCATCAGTCGTTCGCCGTAGGCGCCGTTGACGTGGATGAAGTCGATACCCGCTTCACCGGTGATGTCGGTAAACGGAATAGCCGGCACCGGCTGCTCACCAGCGGCCTCCTGGTGCGTTGGCGCGCTGATCGCCGCCTCCTGGATTGGCTCTATCCGGTTATTGTATGACCGGTACCAGTCGATGCCGCCCCAGACGAGCAACGCGGAAACGGTAAGCGCCAGCGCGGAACCGATCAGCGCGTTGCGGATCTTTCGCTCACCGTCGGTCAACACTTTTTTTCCGAACACTTTTTTTGCTCCGTGGGTCGGGTCAGTCGGAACCGGCGGCGGCGATTCGCTGCCGCAGCTCCAGACCGAAGGCGTCGCGGCGCTGGAGGTCATAGAGCGCCGTCTCCTCGGCAGCATGATCCGCCGCCGGGTTGTGCCGCCTGTGGGTGCTGACCGCCTGCTCCACGGCCTGATCGTCGGAACGGTATTTATCGTGCAGCGCGCGATGCCGGTCGCTCTCGGCAGTCACGCCCATTTCGCTGAAAACCAGCGCCAGATTGTAATGCGCCGCGGCGTTTTCCGGATCGATCTCCAGCGCTTTCTCAAGCCAGCTTCTGGCACGTTGCAGATAGCGCTTTTTGTCAGCTGCGCGAGCCTCTCCGCGTGCCTGGCGCGCCCGTTCAAACAGGGTCCGGCCCAGCTGGACAAGCACCCGGTAGTCACTGGAAAAATCGAAGCCGCGCCTTCTTGCCTCGACAAACCGGGTTTCAACCAGTGCCTCCAGGTACTCGATGGCCCGGTCGAGATGGCCGAACTCCCTTTCCACCAGGGCAGAGTACCAGGCCAGCGTCCAGGGAGCTGCTCCGGCAGTTTCAGCCCGCCCCAATGCAGCTGCCGCCGGCTCTAGGCGCCCCTCCTCGTAGAGCGCCCGTGCCAGATTGACAGCACCGTGATCCGGCCGTATCGCCTCGACCCGCCGGAAAGCCTCACCCGCCTGGCGCAGCTCCCTTTTACCTTTTCGCAGCAGGCCGATACCGTAGTTGTTCCAACGCTCCCAGGCGTCGACTTCGATAGCCTGTGCCGGAACCGCTTCAACACCGCCCGTTACCGGCAACGCCACGCGGTCTTCTGCGATTGTGACGACAGGCAGATCGTTGCGCTTGAAATTACCGCCGGCGACATGCCGCAAGAAACGTGTATCGAATTTGCGGTATTTCAGACTCGCCTCCACTGAGATGGGACCGACAGCGTCATCAGGCACCTGCAGCGCATAATGGACGGTGGCAGCGGCACCAGGCGGTATCTGATGATCGTAGAGCGCGACAAAGATATTCTGCGCATCACGCCGCTCGATGCGCCTGCCTTGCCGGTCGAGCAGATAGCTGTTGATAAAGTAAGACCAGGGATCCACGTCGCCATCCTCTCCCAGCGCACCACTGCGGCCGATGACGCGGCTGCCGTCGCGGACCGTCAGATCCAGCCAGAGTTCGTTTGAGTCCGTAGTCCCCTGGGTAAGCTGGTGGCCTATTCCCTGGGTGCGCACGACCAGCTCCAGCAGATAGCGGTTTCCCGGCTGCAGCACAGGCAGCTGCGGACGGAGAGGAGCGCTCAGCTTGCCGTCAATATCCCCCTGCTCGCGCAAACCGAAAATATCCAGCCGCGCCGCCCGCTGCATGAAATCACGGCGCGACTCGATAGCCTGAGAGGCTTGACCCAGAAGATGGGGTACGCCGGTATTGGCCGCTGCGAACAGGTGATTGTGAACACTGGGAACGCCTTTCGATTCTGAAATCCGTGCGGCCGGATCTGCGGAGGCATGCAGTGGCATATGGCAATGGGCGCAATTGGGGATGGCCCGTTCCGGGTAATAAAAGCTGTCCACCCGGTGGCCGGAAACGCCGCTCAGCAGGAAACTGTCGTAGTGGTTCTGACCACGCAACCACTTATAGTGATTCAGTTCGTACGGCAGACTCACTTTGTGGCAGGCCGAGCAGAACAGCGCCGATTTGTGCACCGGTTTGAGGAAACTGGTCTTGTGGTACGCCGGTTTGGCTTTGATCAGCTGCCGGTTCAGCGCCTGCAAAAAGCCATTGTCGCTGAACGCAAAGGGATAGCGCGGCGGATCCCTGAAATCATAGGCGCCGTTGCCTTTGGGGCTGTTGATCGCGGTTATCGCATGACAGCCGATACAGGTGATTCCGGCCCCGGCACCCGGATCGCTGTCCGGGTCATATCCCGGGTCGTCGAATCGGCCCGAGAACAGTGGAACCTGGTCGTGGCAGGAGGCGCAAAGCCTTGCAGCATCCAGTTTTTTATCCCGCTGCCAGAGCGCATCCCTCGCCTCCTCCACACTGAAGCGGTAGGCCGGGTTATTGAACGAGCTGAATTTATGCATGCTCATGGCGAACTGACTGGCGATGTCCCCATGGCATTCGGCGCAAAATTCGTCCTGCATTATGTGGCTTTCGGGAATATGCGGACGGGTACCGCTCAACCTCACCTGAGCCGGGGAAAAGGGGAACTCCCCGGCAACCGACCCCGAACCTTCTCCACGCTGTAGCTGCAGTAGTGTCAATCCCAGCGCACACAGCACCGCCGCCGCACCCCAGCGCATACCCATTCGCCAATTGATGGGTCTGCCCGCCATCCGGTGCACGACAAAAAGCCAGAGCGCAAGCAGGGGTGTGCCGACGTGCATCCAATAGGCAAATGCACGTACCCCGGGGTTGTTTATCTCCAGAAATCCGAAGCGGGTAAGAACGACGCCGGAAAACAGCAACACCAGTCCGCTGGCAAACAGCAGATAGCCCGCACGAATCGCGTAGCGGTTGGATTTGAGCCGCGCCCGGGACTGATGCAGTATCCCGAAAATCATGAAAGGAGGAATCAGCAGCAGACCGATCAGCAGGTGCAGCAGAAACATCAGGAGATAGAAATAATCCTGATAGAGGGCGCCGGATACGCTCTCAAGCAGCGTAACCGCTCCCAAATAGAGTGAATTGACCGCCAGCAGCGTGAAAAGGACAAAAACCACCCCAAGCAGCTTGCGAAGCCTCACTCCGACTACCGGAACACCTGCCTGGGTTATGTATGATGCCCCCGCCATGCCCTTGCACAGACGGGCCGGGTGCCGGCCCGATCCTCAGCGCTATTGCCCTGTGTATGCAAGGGTTATCATAACTCCAATCGGCCCGCTACTTGAAGCGCGCTGTCGCGCCAGTTGTTGCCGTTTGCGGCTCTCCCCACAAGTTGCGGTATCATGTAGCTCTATATTGCTCTGCAGTCAGATTTCCGGCGAGTCCATGCCTGAAGATAACCGATGATCAAACTTCCACGACCTCACCGGGTTGCCGCCGGATGGGTATCTTTGCTCATGTCGCTGCTGGCATACGACGTCAATGCTGAAACGATTACGCTGAAGCTGCAGCATTTTCTGGGCGAGGACTCCATCCCGCATACTGCGCTGGTCGAGCCTTGGGCACAAAGGGTCGAAGCAGAATCAAAAGGCCGTATCAGTGTGGAGATCCATCCGGCAATGACGCTGGGCGGCAAAGCCGATGAACTGGTGGATCAGGTGCAGAACGGGGTGGTGGACATTGTCTGGACCGCCGCGGCCTACACACCCGGGCGTTTTCCGCGCAGCGAGGTGTTTACGCTTCCGCTGGTTCACCGGGGGGATCCAGCAGCCACCAATCTGGCCATCATGGAACTGTTGCAGCCTGAGCTCAAACCGGATTATCCCGGTCTCCATCCACTGCTGGTGCACGTACACCAGGGGCACGCCTTCCATATGTCGGGCGGGCAGGTCGCCAGCCTGGAACAGTTTCGCGGACTGACACTGCGCCCGCCCGGTCGCGGTATCGGCAGCTGGACCATCGAGGCGCTGGGCGCGAAGACTACGAAAAAGCGCCACCCCAAACTGCCGAAAGCGATGACGGCGGGAGATCTCGACGGCGCATTGATGTCCTTCAATCTGGCGCAGTCGATGGGGGTTATAGAAGCGGCGAAATCGCACACACTGTTAGGCGAGCGCGAGTTTTTCGGCACCAGCCTGTTTCTTTTCCTGATGAACGACAGGCGTTACCGTTCACTTCCGGCAGATCTGCGCCAGGTGATCGACAACAATTCGGGCCAGGCATTCGCGCGGGAAATGGGCGATGTCTGGATGAATGCAGGAAACGCCGGAATCTCCGCCGCCAGAACCAGGGGCAACAAAATCAATGTGCTGCGGGAAGCGGAACGCGCAAAGACCCGGATCCTGCTCGAAGGCGTGACCGGTCGTTGGCTGCGGGAGCGGCAACGGCAGCGAATCGATGGCGCCCACCTGATTGACAGTGCACGCCGGGCGATAGCCCGGCACAGCGATGAGTAACGTCGACTCCCGGTATATTACAGCGGCACAAAACCGCTTCAGAACAGCAGGCTTGTCATTTTTCTGCGGTACTTGTCCACCAGGGGATCGTCGCCGAGCATGTCAAACACCTTCAACAGGGTTTTACGTCCAAGGTCATCCTTATAAGCGCGATCCCGGCGGATAATCACCAGCAGTTTTTCCATCGCGGCAGCGAACTCGTTGCGCGATATTTCCAGCAGCGCCAGCTGGTAGAGCGAATCGGGATCCCCCCCCTCGGCGCCCGCCTCAAGCGTCGCTTCATCGGGTAGGTCAGCGGCCGCGCGGGCAAACTCGAGCCTGGCCAGCAGGCTCGCCGCATCACCGCTGTCACGCTCATACTCGGGGAGGTCGTTCAACAGACTCTCCGCCTCTGCCGGATTGCCGCTGGCTGCGAGAACCGAGGCCAGATCGATCGTGATCCGGCTTTTCCCCGGCTCCAATTCGTGCGCTCTCTTGAGCAGCTCAACGGCCGCTTCAAGATCATCCCGCCGGCAGGCCTGCATGGCCGCCGCGTGAAGTTTATCGCTTTCATGTTCGATGTGGTGTTCAATGAATTCGCGCACGGCGCTCTCCGGCAGCGCCCCCATAAATTCATCAACCGCCACGCCGTTTTTAAAAGCCTTTACCGTTGGCAGGCTGCGCACGCCAAACTGTGCGGCCAACGCCTGGTTTTCGTCGGAGTTGACTTTCGCCAGTATGAATTTACCCTGATACGCGCCTGCCAGTCTTGCCAGCATGGGCATCAGCGACCTGCACGGTGCACACCACTCTGCCCAGAAATCCACCAGCACAGGTTGATTCTGCGATCCATCGATCACCACCGTCTTAAAATTGGCCTCGTCAACCTCGAATACAAATGGAGAGTCGCTCATCTTTTTTTCCATTCACTAAATAACCGGTATATGCACAATGATGGGGATCCTGCATCCAATTTCACCCGGCCAGCAAGACTAATTGCAAATCAAAGGACGGGGTCAATGTTAACAAATTCCGGTCACTTCCGGCGTGCGGGCAATTCTGCGAATGCGGAGATGTTGACAAACCACCCCCTGCCGGGTGGCGGATAACGTGCACTCACCTTCGACTCGGGCGGTTTCCCTCTCCACCATGCCGGCAATACCGCTATTAACCCGGTTCCGAACTGTTTCAGCAAAGTCTTTGAATCCCGGTGGACGGTGTTTCCGGATACCTTACCAATGGGAGCGGTAACCTAAGCGGGAGGGTACTCAACGGAGATCGGATATTGGCATCGCATTACCGCTGGAATCACGACAAATGCAACCTGAAAGGTTTTCAACCTATCTTGAAATCCCTCGCAATATGTGTTGCCGCCCAAATACGGGAGCTGTTCCCGCATTCACCGCAAGCGGATCAAGTTGCAGTCGCAGGACCGCTCAGCCTGGGAGCGATTGTGCGCCGCGCTGATGCGCAAGACGGACATGAAGAACATTCATATTTCTGTCAGTACATCCAGCAGCAGTGCGTTACTCTCATTTTCCACTCTGAATACCGCATACGAATAACGCTCTATCACCGGGGCTTCGTCCACCAGGTGCAACGCGCCGCTGTCCAGGTGCGGTTGAACCATCTGGCGGGCGAGATAGCAAGAGCCACCGGCGGTTAGCAGCAAGTCGAGCGCGACGCCGCCGGAAGTGCAGTGCACTCTGGGTAGACAGCGCTCGCCGGCGAACGCCGCATGCGCTATGGAAAAGCTGCTGCCCCAATCGACCAGCAGGTAGTTGCCACTCATCGCCGCCTCGGGCGTTATCGAGGCGCGCGTTGTGACCAGCACAAGCGGAATTTTGGTCAATGGTTTGGCAACCAGTTCCGCCGTCGCCGGAGGCTCGTAGACAAATGCCAGATCCAGCAGGTTGTCGATTACCCGGGTGACCAGGGTCTCCGCGTTGTTCACCTCGAGACGCAGCGCCAGTTCCGCGCGCGCCATATAGACCCGCTGCAGCCAGCCCGACGCGTAAATATCCCACAGATCGTTGGTCGTGCCGACGGCCAGTGAGCGCCGATATCCGGATTCGAGCGCAACTTCCAGCCGCGCCCGCTCCCATCCTGAAACAATGGTTTCTGCATGCTTGCGCAGTCGCTCCCCCGCGGCAGTAAGCTGAATATTGTTGCGCTCACGCTTGAACAGCTGAACGCCCAGCGCACCTTCCAGCAGTTTGATTCTGGCGCTGACCGCAGCCTGAGTGACGAACAGCGTATCCGCTGCCTTGCCGAAATGGCGCACCCGGGCAACGCAGAGAAAGGTTTTGAACAGCGAAATGTCCATCACTGCACGATAGCCGTCATTGATCCATTCGACAATGTAAAAATAGGGCGGCGGACCACCGGTGGCGCAGTCGGCCCGATGCCTGCGCTTACACCCGGCCGATCCTCATGGAGATCGGCCAGGTGATTCGCTGCAGACTACCGGGCTCTCCCCAGACAGCCGTCAACTGCTCGCCGAAACGCTCGAAGATCTCCCGGCGGCCCGCGTCCAACGCACGGCGATAGGCGGACCAGGTCTGCATATAGCCGAGCAGCTGATCGATGTTCCAGTCCCGGTGTATGAAAAGCGCCGGCGAGGGCCAATGTGAAAACGGAAACGGCAGCTCCGCGTATCCAGTCTCGACATGATGGCGCCCCGCAGGCCAGAACTGCGCCGTCTGCTGCCAGTAAAATTGCTGCAGCCTGGCATTGAGCGGCCCCTCCAGGTAAGGCACGCCGTAACTGGCCAGCGCAATGACGGCTCCGGGCTTCCCGACCCGGCGGCACTCCCGATAGAACCGGGGAAGATCGAACCAGTGGGCGGCCTGCGCGGCGACAATAAGATCGGCGGAGTCGCTTGCCGCGCTCATGTTTTCCGCCGCTTCCCGCCGGTAGAGAATATTCGGGCGCTGTTGCGCATGATCCAACTGGTCCGCGCTTACATCGGTGGCGATCACCTGATCGAAGTGACCCGCCAGCAGCGTGGAGAGCTGTCCGCTCCCGCATCCGACATCCAGCGCCAGCCGCCGCTCCGCGCAGGATCCGGCCAGCTGTTGCGCGAGTTCCGGCGGATAGGTCGGTCGACTTAGCGCATAAGCCTCTCCACCCTGTTGAAAATATCCGTGGCTGGCGGTCGGCAACCCCTCCTCGCTCGTTCCCGGAGCGCGCTCATCGCACCGCTTGGCAACTGCTATTCTTTGCGCGAAATCCAGACGTTGAAGCGCGGCAATCGCAGCCGACAAATTGCCTCTCAACGGTACATCGATCTCGTCCTCCAACCCCTGAATCGCGTCGAATATCGCCCGCCATCGCGGCTGCAGATCCCGCAATACGCCTTGCCCCCTGCCGGTCAGACAGACGATCGACCGGCGGGCATCGGACCCGTGGGTGCGCCTTACCAGACCATCGGCGATCATCAGTTTGACCGTCTGGCTGACTGCCCCCTGCGTGATCGACAGGCGCGCGGTGATCTCGTTGATGGCGCACCCGCCGTCGGCCAGTGCGCGCATCACCGGCGTGTAGCGCGGCCGATAATTCAATGCGTCAACGCCGTAAGCTTTCTCCGACCCACGCTCGACCAGTTCGCCCAGATGCCGGAGCAGTTCACCCAGTCCCGGTTTCAGTTTTTGCGTCATCGGGTCAAATTACATTAGCGCTAATTTAATAGCAAACCCGCAGCGAGAGCGGCGCCTCAAAATTTATCCTGAGCGTATCCGCCGCAACCCTAAGCGTGCAGCCAGTAAGCTTTAAGCCGTTGAGGCGGTGCGGAAAGGATATCAAGCCGCCTCAGCCCCGGTAGTTCGTCCGCAGCGATCAACGGTGTTGCAGGAGACTCAGGAACGCTTCTTCCCGATCCGGTCGGACGCACGCCGCAGATCCCGGTGACGGGCAATGGTGACGGGAGTGCGCGACTTCGGTACCTTATAGACAAAATTATAGCGGGCCACATGATAGCTCGGATCGAAACCGTAGAAATTCCGCTTCATCCTGCTCAGTTCCTGTTCCCGGTAGCGCTCCAGCGGCCGCTCCAGTTCGTCCATGGCGCGGCGCCGGATTTTTTCCGCCAGCATCTCCTCCCACCCCGGATCGACAGCCAGCAATTCCGCCTCTCTCTCCAACACCGACACAAATTCCCCGTGACCGCACGCGAAGCAGGCATCGACCAGGCCCAACTCAAACGCCTCCCCGCAGCCCATGGGCAGGCGCCCCTGGGTGATGCGGACAGCGCGTTCGTCCCCCACCCGTTTCGGCAGCAGATAGGTCCAGTACTCCGAACCATAGAGATTCCCCATGTCTTTGTAATGCGGATTGAGGATGACGCCGGAGCGGGCCCAGACCAGATCCGCCGCGCGCGCCAGGAAGACGCCGCCGGCTCCGGCGTTGCCCTGCAGCGCCGATATCGTGACATGGCTCTGCGTGGTGATAATGTCGCGCGCCAGGTCATTGATGGCGTTGATATTGAGCCAGGACTCGTCGGCCGGGCTCGCCGCCGCCTCGATCAGGTTCAGATGCAGGCCGTTGGACCAGAAGTCGGAACCACCCATCAGCACAATGACCCGGGTATCCCTGCTCCGGGCACTGGCAAAGGCTTCACGCAAACGTTCGCACTGGTGTCTGCTCATGGCGCCGTTGTAGAAATGGAAATGGAGATAGCCGACGCCACTGCGCTCGCGGTAGCTTATTTCCGGATAACCCCCGGCTTCGGGAAGATGCGCGGTTTCATCGGCCAGCACCCGGGTGGCAGGCAGTTTAAACGGATGGGCGCCCTGGCTGTCGCGCAGATGACCGATCCAGATCGAACCATCGACCGTGGCGCGACAGATGGCTGGACCGGAGCGGGCGATCACCTCTCCCGGCCTGCCGCCCAACGACGGTTCGTGGTGGGCATCATGAAGAAAACAGTCGCGTCCGAACAGCCGGTCGGCGACCCCGGGAAATCCATCGCCGCTGCGGATTTTTCGCAGTACGGTCTGGCTATCGTCCCGCCGCCAGTCGATCGCACGGTCAGCCTGGCGAACCAGTGGTCGCGGCGTGCCGCGGACATCGTGATTGGCATAATCCAGCGGTTCGGGCTCAAAACCCCCCTGCTGCAAATGCCCGATCGCAGTGAGTACCGTGCGCACCGCCGCCTCGGTCACCTCATTGCGGTACAGACTGGCCTTGGTCGCCTGGCGCATCGGAAACGTTTCGGTGGCCCAGATATCCCCTGCGTCCATTTCCGCATTTGCCTGCAGCAGCGTGACGCCCCAATGGCGCTCACCGTTCAGTATCGCCCAGTCCAGCGCTGAAGGCCCCCGGTCGCCCTTGATTCCGGGATGAACCACCAGGCAGATATGATTGGCCCAGATTTCACGCGCTATGGCGCGCTTTAAAAACGGCGCGACGATCAGATCCGGCCGGAACAGCGCCACCGCCTCGATGCTGACCCGGTCGTTGATATCGAACTCGACCGAAACCTGGTGTCCACGCTGACACAGCTCAACGTACAGACGTTGGCTCAGGCTGTTGAACGCTTGGGTGAGGAGCAGGATTTTCATGCTTTGGATTATCAGCAGATTCTCGGCAGCTGCTCCCCTGCCAGCCAGTCCACTATCCGGCTGCCGCCGAAGCGGGTCTCCATCTGTACAAACCCGTGGCGGTCCTCGACCACCTCACCGATGAGCGCGGCACTGCTTCCCAGCGGATGAGCCCGCATTACCCGTAACAGCTGCGCCGCATGCCGCCGTTCGCAGATGCAGACCAGCTTGCCTTCATTGGCAACATAGAGCGGATCCAGTCCCAGCAACTCACAGGCTGCGTTTACCTGGGGTTTGACCGGAATATCCTCTTCCCTAAGTCTCATACCGACCGCCGACTGGCGGGCCAGTTCGTTCAGCGTGGTGGCCAGTCCGCCGCGGGTGGGATCGCGCAGACAGTGAATCTCCGGTACCGCGGCAACCAGATCGGCGACCAGGGTATGCAGTGCGGCTGAGTCGGATTCGATACTGGTCTCGAACACCAGGTTCTCGCGACTCGACATGATCGCCACACCATGATCCCCAATGGTACCACTGACCAGAATGGCATCTCCGGGCCTTGCCCTGTCCCCCGAGATGTTCACCCCGGCAGGCACCAGGCCGATACCCGTCGTGGTGATGAAGATGCCATCACCCTTGCCCCTCTCGACCACTTTGGTGTCGCCAGTGACCACCGCCACGCCTGCGCTCTCTGCGGCGGCGCTCATACTCACCACCACGCGTTCCAGATCGATCAGCGGAAAACCCTCCTCCAGAATGAAACCCGCCGACAGATAGAGCGGTCTGGCGCCAGACATGGCGACGTCATTTAACGTGCCATGAATGGCGAGCGAACCGATATCGCCACCGGGAAAAAACAGCGGGGAGATGACGTGCCCGTCGGTACTTATCACCATGCGGCCGGCGGGCACTTCGAACATTGCCTGGTCGTTAGCCTGGCGCAGCAGGTCATTGTCGAGGTGCTTGACGAACAACTCCTCGATCAACTGGGCCATCGCCCGTCCGCCGCTGCCGTGGGTCATATCCACCGCACCCTGCCTGATATTCAGTCGTAGAGGAAATCTTTTTGACATTTTTCATTACCACCTGCGCGTGCGGGTGACGGTCGGGGAGTGCAGATCAGGCAACCGCGTCCGGGGATTCCTCCGGATCACGAAAGCGGCCGTAACTCCAATAGGCGGCGCAGGCCCCCTCGGATGAGACCATGCAGGAGCCCATGGGATTCTCCGGCGTACAGACCGTGCCAAAAAGTCTGCAGTCTGTGGGACGCCTGGCGCCGCGCAATATAGACGGACATTCGCACCCCTTGACCTCTGCCGCGCTGGAGACGGGCAGTTCAAAGCGCCGTTCGGCGTCGAAATCCGCGTATGACTGTTTGATCCTGAGTGCGCTGTAGGGCACCACACCCAACCCCCGCCACTCAAAGCTGCGCCGCAGCTCCATCACTTCGGCCACAAGGTTCTGCGCCTTGACGTTGCCCTCCCGGGTGACTACGCGGGTGTACTCATTCTCGACCTCGTGCCTTCCGCTGTTGATCTGGCGCACCAGCATCAGTGCAGACTGCATCACATCCAGCGGTTCGAAACCTGCGATCACCACCGGTTTCTGATACTCCTCGGCAAAAAACTCGAAGGGCCGGCTGCCGATCACCGAACTGACGTGCGAGGGCCCGAAAAAACCGTCGATGGAGACGCCGGCCAGCTCACGCACCTCGGGCGATTCCAGAATATTCTGTATCGCCGCCGGTGTCAGCACATGGTTGCAGAATACGCTGAAATTATCCAAACCCTCCGCCTGCGCCTGCCTGATAGCCACCGCGGTCGGCGGCGTGGTGGTCTCGAAACCGATGGCGAAAAAGACCACCTGCCGGTTGGGATTCTCGCGCGCAATTCTGAGCGCATCCAGCGTCGAGTAGATCATACGCACATCCGCACCCGCCGCTTTCACCTTGAGCAGACTCCTGCCGCCGCCGGCCGGCACCCGCAGTAGATCGGCGTAGGTGCAGAGCGTGACATGCTGCGTTTTCACCAGCTCAATCGCGCTCTCTATCCGGCCTATCGGCAGCACACAGACCGGGCACCCGGGACCATGCACGAAGCTGACGTTGTCCGGCATCAGGTCCTGCACGCCATAGCGAAAAATGGCATGGGTGTGGCCGCCGCAGAACTCCATCAGATTGTACCGGCGCCGCGGCTCCACCTCCGCGGCAATGGCTGCAGACAATCTTTTCGCCAGCGACTGCTGCCTGAATTCGTCCACATATCTCATGCAGGCTTACCGTTCAGACCAGCCTGGGCAAAGAGCGCCAGGGTCAGCTGCGCCTCCTCCTCGCTCACCTTATTGAGCGCATAACCGACATGGATGAGCACGAAATCATTCACCACGACATCTTCCACCAGCGCCAGCGACACCTCCTTACGCACGCCATCGAGCTCCACCACGGCCATATCAGTGGCGGGTTCGACGGCGACCACCCGGGCAGGCAGGGCCAGACACATATCCTCCACTCCTCAGGCGGACGCCGCCAGTTCCGGATGTTCCACCAGCGCCAGCTGCCTGGCCGCCCTGATCCACCGGCACCAGCCCGCCATGCCCTCGCCGGTGCGTGCCGACAGCTGCAGCACACGGATACCGGGATTGACCCGGCGGGCGTTATCGATGCACTTCTCCACATCGAAATCGAGGTAGGGTAGCAGGTCCGTCTTGTTCAGGATCATCAGATCCGATGCGTGGAACATGTCGGGATACTTGATTGGTTTATCCTCGCCCTCGGTGACAGAAAGAATCGTCACCTTGTGCGCTTCACCGAGATCGAACGCCGCCGGGCAGACCAGGTTGCCGACGTTTTCGATAAACAACACACCGCCGTCAGCCGGCTTCAGGCGCTGCAGCGCGTGACCCACCATGTGCCCGTCCAGATGACACCCTTTTCCGGTATTGATCTGCAACGCCTTCACCCCGGTGGCGCGGATGCGCTCCGCGTCGTTGTCGGTCTGTTGGTCACCCTCGATGACAGTGACAGCGAGCTCCCCCTTCAGATCCTCTATGGTGCGCGTCAACAGCATCGTCTTGCCTGAGCCGGGACTGGAGACAAGGTTTAGTGCCAGTATGCCGTGCTCGGAGAAGAAACGCCGGTTGGCGGCGGCGTACTCGTTGTTTTTGCTGAGAATATCCTGCTCAATCTGAACCATGCGGCCCTGGCTCATGCCTGGTGCGTGCGCGTGCGCCGGCCCCCCGCCATAGTGATGGTGTTCGTGGCCATGGGGTTGGTGATGATGATCGTGATCATGATGATGAGGATGATCGCGCTTCTGATCATCATCTTCGATCCTGGTCTCGCCTTCACCGCATCCGCAAACTGTGCACATGGCAATCTCCTCTCAATCCACTTCAAGCTCTTTAATGCGCATCTCTTCGCCGCCGGTCACCTGCAGCTGACGGCCGCCGCAATCGGGACACGCATGGAACCGTTGTTGCACCCGAACCGTTTTTGCGCACTGCATGCACCAGGCCTGCCCCGGCAGTTCCACGATCTCCAGCCGGGCGCCCTCCGCCAGCGAGCCACGCGTCACGACCTCGAAACCGAAGCGCATCGCCTCCGGTTCCACCGCGGATAACTGGCCGATCTCCAGCCAGACGGTTCTTACCCGCGCAAAGCCCCGGTCTGCAGCGCTCTGCTCCAGCACCTGGAGGATGGATTCACACAGCGACATTTCGTGCATACCTCACCTCCACTCCGAAGTCCGCGCAACATCCAACGGAATCACCCGGTATCGGCCCCCGCAGCATCTCCCTGCGACCTATCGGCTTATCCACGTTGCGTCGCTGAAAGGCCCTGCAGTGCGCTTTCTGCGTGTGACCGGCCGGGGTTCGACTGCGCGTCGCCTCTTCGCTTTCAGCTGCAAGGACGGGATCCGATGCCTGTTTCCAGATCGTATTATACCCCGCAAACCCGCCTCCGCCGTTACCGTCGCGCTCCCCCGGTCGGAAAAACCGAAATTAAGGAGAGCAGGGAACTGGTCTGGTACAGCGGTCCCCCGCGGTATCCGCCATAAAGCATTATCGGGTCGCAGGTATAGCAGCAGACCGCGACCATCGATGTTGCCACCGTCACCTCCATAGGACCCGCCGAAAAAGCCTTCGTTCACCGGCAGGCGTGTGCAATCCCCTGCTGGCGACCGACACTGCTGCGAATCCGTTCCACCGCAGCGCGGGTCACTTTGGGGAGTGCGCCGACTTCCGGCGTGGCGAGAATTCCGGCATCCCGGGGACACGGGGACCAGCGCGAGCGGCGCTGACGGGTCGGCGCCCGTTGTCCCTCCGCAGGCAGTTCCAGGTGCCCCGGACGTCGGTCGTTTGACTCCCTTCTGAAACGTATCCAGGCAAGCAGGAATCCCTTAACATGGAGCGTCGGCCGCCGGCCGCTGCAGGCGCGCCCCGCGCAAACGGGGAGCGTCCCGGAGGCGATCGGAAACTCACGGACAAACAAGCAGATGATCGACAGAAACAGCGCGCTGCGGTGGATTCCCTTCATTTTTATCCTGCTCTGGTCAACCGGCTTCATCGGTGCCAAGTTCGGGCTCCCCTACGCTGAACCGTTTACGCTCCTCAGCATCCGCATGTACCTCACGCTGGGCGCATTTCTCGTACTCATTCGTCTGTACCGGGCGCACTGGCCCGATTTTTCCGGAACGATGCACTCCCTTGTCGTTGGCGCGCTGGTGCACACCTGCTACCTGGGCGGGGTATTCTCCGCCATCTCAGCCGGCATGACCGCGGGACTTGCATCGTTGCTGGTCGGACTGCAGCCGATACTGACCGCGCTCCTTGCCTGGGGCTGGCTGGGAGAGCGGGTCTCCCACCGACAGAAAACCGGCCTGGTAATGGGTCTGCTCGGGGTGGCGATGGTACTGATTCTCGGAAAACCCGGCCCGGGGGCTATCGCCTACACGCCGCAGACACTCGGCTATACGATGATCGCTTTGCTGGGCATCACCGTCGGCACGCTCTACCAGAAACGGTTCTGCGCGGGCGTGAACCTGTTGACCGGCACTTTCTATCAGTATCTGGCGACCGCGCTGGCAACGACCGCACTCTCGTTCCTGTTGGAAACCCGGCAGGTGCAGTGGGAGCCGGTTTTCATCGCGGCCCTGGCGTGGCTGGTCATGGGACTGTCGGTTGGCGCCGTACTGCTGTTGATGCGGATGATCCGGGAGGGTGAAGCGGCCAGAGTGGCCAGTTATTTTTATCTGACTCCGCCGGTCACCGCGCTGATTGCCTGGATACTGTTCGGCGAAACGCTGACGCTTTGGGCAATCGGCGGCATTGCGCTAACCGCTGCCGGTGTTTACCTGGTGGTCGGCAAGGCACGCACACCAGCCTGATTCTGATCCCCCTCGAACCCGATAAAAAAGCCCCGCGGTGCGGGGCGTTAATGAGGCGTCTTTACGCTTTTGTCTCAGCTGGAGATTCAGAATGGAATATCGTCATCGAAACCCCCGTCGTCAGGGGGTGGGGAAGACGCCATATCGGTTTCCGCGGAGCGACCCGACCCAAAGTCACCCCCGCCGCCTCCACGGCTGTCGAGCATCTGCATCTGATCCGCAATGATCTCGGTGGTGTATCGGTCCTGGCCGTCCTGCCCCTGCCACTTGCGGGTCTGCAGCCGGCCCTCAACATAGATCTTCGAGCCTTTCTTTACATACTCGCCGACCACCTCTCCCAGCCGGCGGAAAAATACCACCCGGTGCCACTCGGTCCGCTCCTGGGTCTCGCCGGTGTTCTTGTCCTTCCAGCTCTCTGATGTGGCAAGCGTGAGATTGGCGACCGCATTGCCATTCGGCATGTAGCGAACCTCGGGGTCTTTTCCCGCATTGCCGATAAGAATTACTTTGTTAACACCTCTACTGGCCATATCTCCTCCTGTATCTACCGTCTCTTCCATGAAAGGGGATTGAGTTTATACTGCCGCAAGTCTACCCGCGCGCGACGGAAAATTCATCCAGTGCAGCCATATCGATCGTCTTGGGATCGATCTTGAGATAGGCGATCTCGTCCTCCACTACCACTACGGCCTCGCCCACGCCGTCCAGTGCCAGCAGCCGAGCTTCCAGCGCTTCAGCCTGCGCAGTCTCGAGCGCACCAACCCGCAACAGATAGCTGCTGAGATATCTCGGCTCTGACATGCCGAACGCCGCAAGCAGCCAGACTCCCATCGCCATGCCTGCAAACAGAAACACGCCATTCAGACCAAAGTGGGTATGTATCCACCCACCAAGGACTCCGCCCAGGAAGGCACCTCCGAATTGGGAAGTGGAATAGACGCCCATCGCCGTCCCTTTACTCTCCGCCGGCGCCATCTTGGCTACCAGGGATGGCAGCGTCGCCTCCAGTACGTTGAATGCGGTGAAATAGAGCAGCAGCGCAAGCGCCAGCCCCCAGAGCGACTGGAAAAATATATAGAATGCAAACTCTGCGACCATCATGATGGTGATCGAGAGTAAAAATACCTGCTTTAACTTGCGGCGGCTCTCTGCAGCCACCACGAAAGGGACCATCAGCAGTACGGACAGCATCAATACCGGGAAGTAGATTTTCCAGTGATGAGCAGTGTCCAGACCCGCGGTGTCGCGCAGTGCCAGCGGCAGCACCAGGAATACCGAAGTCAGGCCCATGTGCAGCACCAGTATACCGAGATTCAGCCGGAGCAGATCGAGGTCCGCCAGCACCCGGCCAAACTGGCCGGGAACAGCTTCCGTATCCCGATGAAAAACGCTTCTCTTTGGGTCCGGTACCAGAAAAACGGCAATGACCACCCCGGCCAGCGCAAGCACCGCGGTCAGCCAGAAAATGCCCGGCACACCGATCCAGAGATTGATGATCGGACCCAGGATAAGCGACAGCGCAAATGCCATACCGATACTCATGCCGATCACGGCCATCACCTTGAGCCGGTTATGCTCCTGCGTGAGATCCGCGGCCAGCGCCATGACCGCCGCCGCGATGGCACCGCTGCCCTGTATCGCCCGGCCGATGATCACGCCCCAGATGGTGTCGGCCTGTGCCGCCACCGCGCTGCCGAGTGCAAATATCAACAGCCCGGCAATGATCACCGGTTTGCGCCCAATATGGTCGGAGAGTATACCGAACGGAATCTGCAGCAACGCCTGGGTTAGACCGTAGGCGCCGATGGCCAGACCCACCAGTAGCGGCGTAACCCCAATCAGATGCTGCGCGTAGAGCGCGAATACCGGAAGAATCAGAAACAGGCCCATCATGCGGAGCGAATAGATGCCGGCCAGTGAGAAAGCCGCACGACTCTCCACCGGTGTAATCCCTTTTGCATACATCTCTTTTTGCTTCACTGACATTTGGTTTGCACTTAGAAGACCGCGTATAGTATCAGGTTCGCCCAACAACTGGTATGCAGATGGAAAGTATTCACATCCGGGGTGCACGCACCCACAATCTCAAGAACATCGACCTGGATCTTCCCCGGAACAAGCTGATCGTCATCACCGGACTCTCGGGTTCCGGCAAGTCATCCCTTGCCTTCGATACCATCTACGCCGAAGGCCAGCGGCGCTACGTGGAGTCGCTCTCCGCTTACGCCCGCCAGTTTCTCTCGGTGATGGAAAAACCGGACGTCGATCACATTGAGGGGTTGTCGCCGGCGATCTCCATCGAGCAGAAAACCACATCCCACAATCCCCGTTCCACGGTGGGTACCATTACCGAAATCTACGACTATATGCGCCTGCTGTTCGCGCGTGCGGGTACACCGCGCTGCCCGGAGCACGACGAACCGCTGGAGGCACGCACCATCGGCCAGATGGTCGATCAGATCATGGCGCTGCCCCAGGGTGAAAAGCTGATGCTGCTGGCACCGGTGATCTCCGAACGCAAAGGCGAACACCACAAGCTGCTGACCGAACTTCATACCCAGGGGTTTATCCGCGCGCGCATCGACGGCGAAGTCCATGAGCTGGAGCAGCCGCCGGAACTGGAACTTCACAAGAAACACACCATTGAAGCCGTGGTTGACCGGATCAGGGTGCGGGACGACCTGGGTCTGCGTCTG
Organism: Gammaproteobacteria bacterium; assembly: GCA_020445405.1. Taxonomy (GTDB): domain Bacteria; phylum Pseudomonadota; class Gammaproteobacteria; order Chromatiales; family Chromatiaceae; genus HKST-UBA178. Next base: position 26,704 of record JAGRGQ010000028.1, read on the forward strand.
GCGGAATCGCTGGAGACCGCGCTTAATCTCTCCGGCGGACTCGTAAGGGTGGCGTGGATGGATGAACCGGACAGGAAAGAGCTGGTGTTTTCGGCCAATTTCGCCTGTCCCATCTGTGGCTACAGTCTGCCTGAACTGGAGCCGCGTCTGTTTTCGTTCAATAACCCGGTTGGCGCCTGTTCGAAATGCGACGGGCTGGGGGTGGAACAGTTCTTCGATCCGGAAAGAGTAATCGCACACCCTCACCTGAGCCTGGCCGCCGGCGCCGTTCGTGGCTGGGACAGACGCAACGCTTACTATTTTCAGCTGATCCGCTCTCTCGCCGCGCACTATCAATTCGATACTGAGACCGCCTGGCAGGAGCTGCCCGCGAAGATCAGAAAAATCGTTCTTTATGGGAGTGGAAGGGACCAGATCAGGTTCAGTTACTACAATGAACGGGGTGGGCGCAGCAGCAAAACCCATGCATTCGAAGGTATCATAACCAACATGGAGCGGCGCTACCGCGATACCGAGTCCAACGCCGTACGCGAAGAGCTGTCCCGCTACATATCCACCCACGCCTGCCCCTCCTGCAACGGCGCCCGACTCAATACCGCCGCGCGGCATGTCTTTATAACCAACCGCAATCTGCCTGAGCTGACGGCGCTGCCCATTGGTGATGCGCTCGTTTTTTTCCGCAATCTTAAACTGCCGGGCAAAAGGGGAAAAATTGCCGACAAGGTGGTCAAGGAGATCTCCCAGCGACTGGAGTTCCTGGTAAACGTCGGACTGGACTATCTGACGCTGGAACGCAGTGCCGAAACACTCTCCGGCGGCGAGGCGCAGCGTATCCGGCTCGCCAGTCAGATCGGCGCCGGTCTCGTCGGCGTGATGTACGTGCTCGACGAACCGTCCATCGGTCTGCACCAGCGCGATAATGCCAGACTGCTGAATACGCTTACCTACCTGCGCGACCTGGGCAACACGGTGATCGTGGTGGAACACGACGAAGAGGCGATACGCAGCGCCGATTTCGTACTGGATATCGGCCCCGGTGCGGGTGTGCACGGCGGCACCGTGGTGGCCAGCGGATCGGCTGCCGACATCGAACAGGTGGCGGCATCGCTCACGGGACAGTATCTCTCCGGCAGACAACGCATCGGGATTCCCCAACGCACAGCCCGGGATCCAAACGGAAGCAGCCTCTGCATCCGGGGTGCGTCCGGCAACAACCTGAAGCAGGTCAATCTGACGCTGCCGGTGGGACTTTTCACCTGCGTGACGGGCGTCTCCGGTTCCGGTAAATCGACGCTGATAAACGATACGCTGTACCCCCTGGCCGCCACCATGCTCAATGCCGCGCACCGCACCGCGGCACCCTATAGCGAGGTCGTGGGAATGGAAAATTTCGACAAGGTCGTCGACATCGATCAAAGCCCCATCGGGCGTACGCCACGCTCCAACCCCGCCACCTATACCGGACTTTTCACGCCGATTCGGGAGCTCTTTGCCGGAACGCACGAGGCCAGGTCCCGGGGATACACACCCGGCCGTTTCAGTTTCAACGTCAAGGGGGGACGCTGCGAAGCCTGCAGCGGAGACGGTGTGATTAAAGTGGAAATGCACTTCCTGCCCGATATCTACGTGCAGTGCGACATCTGCAAGGGCAAGCGTTACAACCGGGAAACCCTGGACATCCGCTACAAAGGAAAAAGCATCGATCAGGTGCTCGAACTCACGATCGAGGAGGCGCTGGATTTTTTCGATGCCATCCCGGCAGTGAAACGTAAACTGCAGACACTGATGGACGTCGGTCTCTCCTATATCAAGCTGGGGCAGAACGCCACCACGCTATCCGGTGGCGAGGCACAACGGGTCAAGCTTTCCAGGGAACTCTCCAAGCGCGATACGGGAAAAACCCTGTATATCCTGGATGAACCGACCACCGGCCTGCACTTTCACGATGTCAGGCACCTGCTGGAGGTACTGCACCGCCTGCGAGACCACGGCAATACGGTGGTGGTGATCGAGCATAATCTGGATGTTATCAAAACCGCTGATTGGGTTGTGGACCTGGGACCGGAGGGGGGAAACCGCGGCGGTGAAATCATCGCCGAAGGCACGCCCGAGCAGATCGCCCGGAATCGGGCTTCCTACACCGGTCAGTATCTCAAACCGGTGCTGACACGCTGAACGGTTGTCCGATCTCCAGCCCCAGCAGCCGGTCGGCACGTCCCCGGTTGACCGCGATCTCTACCAGTCCAATCGAATTCCGGTACCAGAAGGGCTGACCTTCAACCATGTCGCTGAAGGTTCTGGTGTAGCCGATTTCGATGGTATCCAGCAAAATGACCGCATCATCGGTTATGCTGCCGGCACTGATGCCCGAATAAGCGTTGCCGTAGTGATCAATGTAAATCACCTCGGACAGCTGATCCGGCCAGCCGTCTCCAATCAGCTCCGCGGTCTCAACCGGTCGCAGCGGTACCCGCCGGCCCTGAGCTACAGCGGCAGCGACCGGCGCAAACAGGTCCCGCCCGTGAAAACTTGCGGATAGCCTGCCCGGCCGCCAGTCGATGGCCTGGACAGAGACGTTCGGGCCCTGTTTCAGAACCTGGGAAAAAAGTCCGTTATCCGGCCCTACGAACCAGTGGTCTCCGGTCTGCACCAGCAAAGGGAGCCGGGGCCCTCCCACACCGGGATCGACAACCGCGAGAAAAAGTGTGTCGTTCGGCAGATACTTTGATAGCGGTGCAAAAAGATAGGCCGCTGCGCGTGGATCGCAGCTGGGTGCATCCGACATGAGCCGGATAATGGGCACCCGGACTCCCTGATTCAACAATACCGCCTCCATCTGCCCGGTATAGGGCCCGGCCTCGCCGAAATCGCTGAACAGCGCGATGCGCTGCGGGAGTCTCTGTTTACTGTTCATTGCCGCGTCCAATAGTCGGGAACCGTTCGTCGGGGTAGAACCTCTCTCTTCATCCTCTGTGGAACTATGAGACAGGTTCTGGCAGGGTTATCCTGAAACGATAGAATAGAGCGGTGATATCAAAGCGGCAAATTGGGGGCTATGTTGAGATATCTTTTAATTGGTCTGGCGGTGCTGCTGGCAGCATGCGGCGAGCAAGCGGGCAAACAAGCCTCCACGGCGGCGGTCATCGATGTCTGGGCCCACGCTGGACAGGCGTCTGAGCGCCGCGTGCTCGAACAGCAGGTGGCGCGTTTCAACGCTGCCCGGAAAACCACGCGGGTTCAGCTGACGTTTATCCCGGAGCGATCGTACAACGCGCAGATTCAGGCTGCCGCGGTCGCCGGTGATCTTCCCGATGCGCTCGAATTTGACGGTCCCTTTCTCTTCAACTATGCATGGCAGGGCCATTTACAGCCTTTGGATGGATTGCTGGCTGCGCGCACCCTGGAGGGTCTGTTGCCGTCGATCGTCAGTCAGGGAGAATATCTCGGCCATTTTTATGGTGTGGGCACCTTTGACTCCGGTCTGGGCCTGTACGCGCGGCGCAGTGCGCTCGAGACCGCCGGTGCCCGCATTCCGTCTGGTCCGGAAAATGCCTGGACGAGCGATGAATTCGTCGGCGTGCTGAAGTCGCTGGCTTCACGCGATCCGGACGGCATGGTGCTCGACCTGAAACTGAACTATTCGGGCGAGTGGTTCACCTACGCCTTCTCACCGCTGTTGCAATCGGCCGGGGGCGATCTCATTGACCGTGGCGGCCGTGGAACTGCGGAGGGTGTGCTCAACGGACCGAATGCCGTGACAGCGATGCGGATACTGCAGAACTGGTTCGTTGCCGGCTACGTGGATCCCAATGTGGATGATGCCGCGTTTATCAGCGGCCGTGTGGCGCTCTCCTGGGCCGGTCATTGGGAGTACCCACGCTACGCCGCCGCGCTCGGCGACGACCTGGTACTGCTGCCGCTGCCGGATCTTGGCGCAGGTTCGCGCACCGGCCAGGGTTCCTGGGTTTGGGGTATCACCAGACGCAGCGGGAATCAGCAGGCAGCTGCCCGCTTCCTCGAATTTCTGCTCGAACCCGACGAGGTACTTGCCATGGCTTCGGCCAACGGCGCGGTGCCGGCCACGCGTCTGGCCGTAGAGCGCTCGCCGCTGTATGGTGTAGCGGGAAAGCTGCGCCTGTTCACCCGGCAGCTGCTGGGTGGTTTTTCCATACCGAGGCCGCAGACACCGGCCTACCCGGTAATTACTTCCGCGTTTCAGCAGGCAGTCGCGGACATACGTAACAATGGCGATATCCAGACAGCGCTGGATAAGGCGGCTGGATTGATCGATCAGGATATTCGCGACAACAAGGGTTATCCGCCGCCCGACTGAACGGCGGCGCCTACTGAGATCATGCCGGACAGAAAATCATCATCGCATGCGGGGCGCGGTCTGACTGCGTTTTTGCTGAGCGCCCCTGCACTGCTCGGTTTACTGCTGTTCGTGCTGCTGCCGTTTCTGCTGGCAGCGGCGCTCAGTCTCACCAATCTTCGCCTCGGCTCGCCGCTGCCGCTGGAGTGGATGGGCCTGGAGCAGTACCGGCGCATCCTTCACGATCCGACCTTCCGCCATGCACTGCTCAACAACCTGCTGTTCGTAGTGACAGTGGTACCGGTGCAAACCGTACTGGCACTGGCGTTGGCGGTGCTGCTCAACCAGCGTCTTGGCGCCATCGCCTGGTTTCGTGTGCTGTTTTTCATGCCGGTGGTATTCCCGCTGTCGCTGGTCGCCGTCATCTGGGTTCTGATTTTTGCTCCGGGGCCGGACGGCCCGATGAATGCGTTGCTTGAGCTGATAAGTTTCGGCGCCTGGACTCCGCGTGATTTTCTGCACGATGAGCAGCTGGCACTGTCCGCAATAATGTTGACCTCCATCTGGCAGGGTACCGGCTTTCAGATGGTCGTTATTCTGGCAGGCCTGCAGGCAATATCCGCAGAGCTTAATGAGGCTGCCACCATCGACGGAGCCGGCTGCTGGCAGCGCTTCTGGTTTGTGACCCTGCCCCAACTCCGCAACACGCTGATTTTCGTGGTACTGGTTACCACTATTCTCGCCTTCCGCCTGTTCGACCAGGTACAGATTATGACCCAGGGCGGCCCGCATGACGCCACCACGACGGTAATGTTCGAAGCGGTACAGACCGCGTTTTCACGCCAACAGATCGGCCGCGGTGCTGCCATGACCGTGGTTATGTTTCTGGTAGTCCTGCTGCTTTCGCTGCTGCAACGCCGCATTGCCCGCCAGCAGCGGGAAGTGTCGTGATGAAGCGTCTTCTCACTCCGTTGACCTATCTGTGCCTGCTGCTCTGTGGCCTGCTGTTCATCAGCCCCGTCGGCTTCCTTCTGATCGGCAGCCTTAAACCCGATGACCTGGTGCTGGTTGAGTCGGGAGGTTGGCGGGCTCTCTGGCCGACATCCGCGTCGCTGGAAAACTACCGGGACGTGTTTACCCGTGTCGACTTTACCCGCTACCTTCTCAATTCGCTGTTTATCAACGGAATGATTCTGGGAACGGGTCTTTTGGTCAACTCCATTGCAGGCTACTCCTTTGCACGCCTGCCCTGGCGCGGGCGCGGTCTGCTATTCAACCTGGTGCTGGCAGTTATGATCATCCCGCTTGAGGCCATTGCCGTACCCCTGTTCTATATCGTGTCGCTGCTCGGCTGGCGCGATACCTATCTGGTGCAGATTCTGCCTTTTATCGCCAATGCCTTCTCGATCTACCTTTTTTACACCTATTTCATCGGTCTGCCGCGTGAACTGGAGGAGGCGGCGCGCATCGATGGGGCAGGCGTAGTGCGCACCTTTATCGACATTATCGTACCCAATGCCAAACCGGTGTTCGCCAGTGTCGCGATTCTCACCTTCCTGACCCAGTGGGGCGCCTTTCTCTGGCCGCTGCTGGTGACCAGCAGTGAAGCCGTGCGGCCACTGCCTCTGGCTATCGCCACCTTCCACGGCCTGCCGCCGCTGCGGTGGGGCGATCTGTTCGCGTTCGGCGTGATGATGGTGCTGCCGATTCTGTCAGTGTTTCTGCTGTTTCAACGCCTGTTCGTTCGCGGTGTCGCTGCCACCGGAATCAAAGGTTGAGCCATGGCTACAGTGGAATACCTGCATATCGCCAAGACCTATCCGAACGGCACCCGGGCGCTTGAGGATCTCAATCTGAGCGTGGAAGACGGCGAAATGATGGTACTGGTCGGCCCGTCCGGTTGCGGAAAATCCACGGCCCTGCGACTGCTGGCCGGACTTGATCCGTCGAGCGGTGGTGAACTGCGAATCGATGGCAGGCGCGTCAACGAATGCGCGCCACAACACCGGAACATTGCCATGGTTTTCCAGAACTACGCCCTCTATCCACACATGACGGTCAGACGCAACCTTGAGTTTCCTTTACGCATGATGAAGCTGCCCGGACCAGAGCGGTCAAGACGCATCGAGGAGACCTCCCGGATGCTCGGCATCAGCGATCTGCTGGAGCGACGGCCCAGGCAGCTTTCCGGGGGCCAGCGCCAGAGGGTGGCAATGGGCCGCGCGCTGGTGCGCAAGCCCCGGGTGTTCCTGATGGACGAGCCTCTCTCCAACCTCGACATGAAGCTCAGAACCCGGATCCGCAGCGAGATCGCCGGGCTGCAAAAACGCCTGGGGATCACCACCATCTACGTGACCCATGACCAGGTGGAGGCAATGACGCTGGGAGACCGCATCGCAGTACTCAAAGACGGCAGGCTGCAGCAGTGTGGACCTCCACAGGAGCTCTACGACCAGCCCGCCAACACTTTTGTCGGAGCCTTTCTGGGAAATCCCGGCATGAACATTTTCCATGCATGGGCAGGCAGCGGAACGGCAGCGCTACAGCTTGCCGGAGGCAGCTGGCAGATCCCGTTGGGCCCGTTGCTCAGGCGCAAGCCGAAACTGGCGCAATACGTTGGACACCCGCTGCTGGCAGGTCTCCGCCCGGAGGCCTTTTCACCCTGGCAGACCCCGGCTGCCGCAGTCCTGATCGAATCGGTCGAGTCGCTGGGGCATGAACGCCTCGTCCATTTCGTTCCGCCGGGAGCGACGCCTGGAGCGAAAAGCGAGACACTGGTGGCCCGCCTGCCCGGTCCGCAGGCGGAGCAGCCCGGGCAGCACATCGAACTTGGATTTGACACCGGGCAGTTACACCTGTTTACCCATGAAGGGGACGCGATTGTGTAGCGGCTGCAGAATGGAAAAACGAGACTATTCCGCACGCCACGAAAATGATCTGTATTGCGCCTGAATCCCGGATGCGAATGAGCGCCGCCCCAAGACAAAAAACCGGGCACAGGCCCGGTTTCGTGCATCAATCTGCAAGCGTCGGATACTAGCCGGCATCAACCGCTTCGGCAGCGGACTCGGGGCGATCGATCAGCTCAACGAATGCCATTGGTGCCTTGTCGCCAACGCGATAACCGCACTTGAGAATCCGCAGGTATCCGCCGGGCCGGTCCTGATATCGCGGACCGATTTCATTGAACAGCTTGCCGACAGCGCGGTCATCCCGCAGGCGGGAAAACGCAAGACGGCGTCTGGCAGCGCTGTCGGACTTGCCCATAGTGATGATAGGCTCCGCCACGCGGCGCAGCTCTTTCGCCTTTGGCAGGGTGGTTTTGATCAACTCATGCTGCAACAGAGAACAGGTCATGTTACGAAACATCGCTTTGCGATGTGAACTGTTGCGGTTGAGTTGTCGTCCGGATTTGCGGTGACGCATGGGTCGACTTCCTTAAAAATTTAGTAAAAACCTTGTCTGTTTTATAAAATTTGACGGATACCCGTTAAATCCCGTCATCCATCCCTTCCGGTGGCCAGACTTCCAGCCGCATGCCGAGAGAGAGTCCACGGGTAGCCAGAACGTCCTTTATCTCCGTCAAGGATTTTTTACCCAGATTGGGTGTTTTCAGCAGCTCAACCTCGGTGCGCTGAATCAGGTCACCGATAAGAAAGATGTTTTCAGCCTTCAAGCAATTTGCCGACCTCACGGTCAACTCGAGATCGTCCACCGGCCGCAGCAGAATCGGGTCAATAGTGGAGGACCGATCCTCTTTGGGTGGTTCAGCGCTGCTGGTATCATCAAGTTCGACGAATGAGGAGAGCTGATCCTGCAGGATCGTTGCGGCCCGTCGAATGGCCTCCTCAGGATCGATGGTGCCGTTGGTCTCGAGATCAATAACCAACCGGTCCAGATCGGTACGCTGCTCCACACGGGCAGCCTCAACTGCGTAGGCCACCCGCCGGACCGGCGTAAAAGTCGCATCCAGGCTGAGACGGCCAATCGGTCTGTCGTCCCCGTTCTGCCTCACGCTGGCCGGCTCGTATCCCAGTCCGCGCGCAACCTTGATGGTCATGCTGATCTGTCCCTCTTTGGTCAGATTCGCGATCACATGGTTGGGATTCGCTATTTCGACGTCGTGGCTGAGTGTGATATCGCTCGCCAGCACCGGTCCCGGGCCTTTCTTGCTCAGACTCAGCGTATCCTCGCTCTTGGAGTGCATTACGACGGCCAGATCCTTCAGGTTCAGCAGTATATCGAGTACGTCCTCCTGCACACCTTCAATGGTGGTGTATTCGTGAAGCACACCCTCGATCTCCACTTCCACCACCGCGGCACCCGGCATGGAGGAGAGCAGAATACGACGCAGGGCGTTTCCCAGGGTATGCCCAAAACCACGCTCCAGGGGCTCCAGAGAAACTTTGGCATGCCGCTCGGTAATGGTCTGAACATTGACCAGACGCGGTTTTAGAAAATCGGTGACGAATTCCGGCATTTCGACCTCTTAATCCTATCCTTTACTTGGAGTAAAGCTCGACCACGAGTTGCTCGTTAACTTCAGCCGGCAGCTCGGAACGATCGGGGGCGCGTTTAAATGTTCCCTTCATCGCCTTGGTATCCATTTCGACCCAGTCGGCAAAACCATACTGCTCCGCCAACGCCAGCGCACTCTGAACACGCAGCTGTTTCTTCGCCTTCTCTCTAACCGAGATGACGTCGTTCGGCTGCACCTGGTAAGAGGGAATGTTCAGAATACGGCCATTCACTTCGATTGCCTTGTGGCTGACCAACTGGCGCGACTCGGATCTCGTACTGCCGAAACCCATGCGGTAAACCACATTGTCCAGTCTCTGTTCGAGCATGCTGAAAAGGTTGTCGCCTGTAGCGCCTTTGGACTGGGCCGCAGTCTTGTAATAGTTGCGGAACTGCTTTTCCATCACGCCATAGATGCGGCGCATTTTCTGCTTTTCCCGCAACTGCAGCCCATAATCGGAGAGACGTCTGCGACGGTCGGTGGTTTGACCGGGCTGCTTCTCTAAATTGCATTTGGATTCAAGAGAGCGAACACGGCTTTTGAGAAACAGGTCAGTTCCTTCACGCCGGCTGAGCTTACACTTGGGTCCGATATACCTTGCCATGATCTATTACTCCGAGTCAGACGCGACGCTTTTTGGGCGGACGGCAGCCATTGTGAGGTATCGGGGTGACATCGACGATGCTGGTGATCTTGAATCCGGCGTTATTCAGCGCCCGCACCGCGGACTCCCGTCCCGGACCGGGCCCCTTCACGTTTACGTCGAGATTCTTCACGCCGTAGTCCTTGGCTTTTTCACCAGCCCGATCCGCCGCCACCTGTGCTGCGAATGGCGTGCTTTTACGCGAACCGCGAAATCCCGACCCTCCGGATGTAGCCCAGGAGAGAACATTTCCCTGGCGGTCCGAAATCGTGATGATGGTGTTATTGAACGAGGCGTGGATATGAACCACGCCGTCTGTAACGGTTCTTTTGACCTTTTTCCGTGCGGGACTTGGTTTTGCCATTGGCTTGTTCCTGCGAACTTGTAATCTACAGATGCGATCCGGCGATGCCGGTCGGCCTCACTATCTCTTAATCGGGCGACGCGGACCTTTCCGGGTGCGGGCATTTGTCTGGGTACGCTGACCCCTTACCGGAAGCCCGCGACGATGGCGGATGCCGCGGTTACAGCCGAGGTCCATCAGGCGCTTGATATTCATTGACACTTCACGCCGCAGATCACCTTCCACGACGAACTTCGATACCTCAGCGCGGAGCCTGTCGATCTCCTCTTCGGTAAGATCTTTGATCTGCTTTACTTTCTCCAACCCTGCCGCCGTACAAATGTCGTTGGCGCGGGCACGGCCAATGCCATAGATCGAGGTAAGCGCGATTACAGTGTGCTTGCGATCGGGGATATTGACGCCTGCAATTCGGGCCATCAGGTTGCTCCTAAAAAAACAAACTCATCCACGTTACGCGCGGAAAACGCGTAACTTTATCTGGAAATATTCAACAAATCAAGCAGCAGAAGGGCGCCAACTCAACCCTGGCGCTGCTTGTGCCGCGGCTCTTTGCAGATCACGCGGACAACACCATTGCGACGGATGATCTTGCAGTTTCTGCAGATCTTTTTAACGGATGCCCTCACTTTCATGATCTATCTCTCCAAAACTTTCACTACCGATTCTTGGTCTGACTCAACGCAGCAGTCCTGATCCGCCGGTCCCTTTCAAATTTGCTTTCTTCATCAGTCCTTCGTACTGGTGCGACATCATGTGCGCCTGCACCTGAGCCATAAAATCCATGACAACAACCACAATGATCAGAAGCGAGGTTCCCCCGAAATAGAAAGGTACGTTCCAACCCACTATCAGAAACTCCGGCAGCAGGCAGACGGACGTTATGTAAATCGCGCCGGCAAAAGTCAAACGCGTCATTACGTTATCGATGTATTTCGCGGTCTGTTCACCGGGGCGATAGCCCGGGATAAATGCACCGGAGCGTTTCAGGTTATCCGCCGTCTCCTTCGAATTGAAAACCAGGGCGGTATAAAAGAAGCAGAAAAACACAATCGCCAGTGCGTACAACAACACATACAGCGGCTCACCGGGGGATATCTTCGCTACGATGTCCTGTAGCCAGCGCATGTTCTCCTGCGTCCCCACCCACTGCCCCAGCGTCGACGGAAACAGAATAATGCTGGACGCAAAAATGGGCGGAATAACACCCGCCATGTTAAGTTTAAGCGGCAGGTGGCTGCTTTGGGCGGCGAACATTTTTCGGCCCTGCTGACGCTTGGCATAGTTGACTGTAATCCGGCGCTGTCCTCTCTCCACGAATACGACGAACGCGGTTACCGCGACCGCCAGCACGAACAATGTCAATACCGTCAGCGCGTTCATTTCGCCGGTTCGAACCAGTTCCAGTGTGCTGCCCACTGCCTGCGGCAATCCGGCAACGATACCGGCAAAAATGATCAGGGAGATACCGTTGCCCAGGCCGCGTTCGGTAATCTGCTCTCCCAACCACATCAGGAACATGGTCCCGGTCACCAGTGAAACCGCGGCGGTAAACACAAAGCCCGGTCCGCTGTTGATCACCACGTTCATACCGGCCACCTGCTGGCTCTGCAGCGCTATCGCAATACCGATCGCCTGAAAGCTGGCGAGTATAACCGTTCCATAGCGGGTGTACTGAGTAATCTGCCGACGACCCTGCTCCCCCTCCTTCTTCAGCTGCTCCAGTTTCGGAATCACCGAACTCATCAGCTGCATGATGATCGAGGCGGATATGTAGGGCATGATGCCGAGTGCAAACAGGCTTGCACGCTTCAGCGCACCGCCGGAGAACATATTGAACATATCCAGAATGGAGCCCTGCTGTTGATCGAACAGCGCAGCCAGCGCGGCCGGATTGACGCCGGGCACGGGAATGAAAGTGCCAATCCTGAATACCAGCAAGGCCCCGATAACAAACAGAAGACGCCGCCGCAATTCGGTCAGTTTACCGGCCCCGGCCATGCCTCCCATTTTTGCCTGGTTTATCATTTATTCCTCGATGGATCCGCCAGCCGCTTCGATAGCCGCGCGGGCACCTTTTGTGACCTTCAGACCGCGCAGCGTTACTGCACTATCGAGCGTTCCCGAAAGGATAACTTTGGCTCGACGCACACTGCGGGGCAACACCCCTGCATCCTGCAATGCTTTCAGATCTATCGGCATCGAATCAACGGCCGCCAGCTCTCCCAGGCGAACTTCGGCATTGAAACCGCCCTTGCGCGAAATAAACCCGACTTTCGGCAAACGGCGCTGTAGCGGCATCTGTCCGCCCTCGAACCCGACCTTGTGAAATCCTCCCGTGCGGGATTTCTGTCCCTTGTGGCCACGACCGCCTGTTTTACCGGAACCGCTGCCGATGCCGCGACCAAGACGCTTGGCGTTTTTGCTGGCGCCCGTCGCAGGCCTGATGGTATTGAGACGCATGCTAAGCCTCCTCTACCTTAACCATGTATGACACCTTGTCGGCCATTCCCCGGGTAGCCCGGGTATCTTCCAACACCACCGACTGGTGCATCCTCCGGAGGCCCAGTCCACGCACGCAGGCCTGATGCTGTTTCAGCCTGCCGGTGACGCTTCGGATCAGGGTCACCTTCATCATCTTTTTCTCGGACATGACTTACCCCAGGATCTCTTCCAGTGTTTTCCCGCGCTTGGCGGCGACCAGCTCGGGATCGTTTATTCCGGTCAGCGCATTGATCGTCGCCCTGACCACGTTAATCGGATTATTGGTTCCAATGCATTTGGCCAGTACGTTGTGCACACCAACCGCCTCGCACACCGCGCGCATAGCACCTCCGGCAATGATACCGGTACCTTCGGAAGCGGGCTGCATGTAGACTTTTGCGGCACCGTGACGTCCGATCATCGGGTAATGGAGCGAACCTGCGTTCAGCTTGGCTTCCCGCATATTCCTGCGCGCCGCTTCCATCGCCTTCTGGATTGCTATCGGAACCTCTCTCGCCTTGCCGGTGCCAAATCCGACGCTGCCGTTGCCATCCCCCACCACGGTCAATGCGGTGAAGCCGAAAACTCGCCCGCCCTTGACCACCTTGGCAACACGATTGACGTTAATGAGTTTTTCAATCAGATCGTCGCCGGTCGGATTCACGTTAAAGTTCGACATTCTCTACCCCTTAGAACTGAAGGCCATTTTCACGAGCGGCGTCAGCAAGCGCTTTAACCCTCCCATGATATTTGAAACCTGCCCGGTCGAACGCCACGCGCTCGACCCCGGCAGCTTTGGCGCGTTCCGCAATTTCACGGCCCACACTGGCGGCGGCGGCGATATTGCCGCCATGACCGTTGAGTGCCGACTTCACCCCTTTGTCCAGCGTGGATGCACTGGCAACCACTTTTGCACCGTCAGCCGCAATGACCTGGGCATACATGTGCCGCGGGGTACGGAAAATAGTGAGTCTGTGAACACCCAATTCCCGAATCTTGGCGCGGGCACGGCGAGCCCGACGCAAACGCGATATTTTCTTGTCCATCGTCGCTGCCCTTTATTTCTTCTTGGCTTCTTTACGAATCACATACTCATCCGCATAACGGACACCCTTGCCTTTATACGGCTCTGGCGGACGGAAAGCGCGGATCTCCGCGGCTACCTGGCCAACCTTCTGTTTATCGGTGCCGGACACAATGACATCGGTCTGAGTCGGCACTGTGACGTTGATGCCCTCCGGTACGGCGTAGTCAATCGGATGGGAAAAACCCAGGTTCAGGTTCAGAGTCTGGCCCTTCATCTGGGCCCTGTAGCCGACACCGATCAGCCTCAGGGTTTTGCTGAAGCCTTCACTGACGCCAATGACCATGTTGTTGAGAAGAGCCCGGAATGTCCCGGCCATTGTCCAATCATGGTCTCCGTCCAGCGCCGGCATCACTTTGATGGTACCGGCTTCCTGCTCGATTCTGACCGATTTGTGGAGCTTCAACTGCAGCGTGCCTTTGGCACCCTTGATCGACACCTGATCCCCCGACTGGCTCAGGCTGACACCGCTGGGCAGCATTATCGGATTCTTTCCTATGCGTGACATCTTTCGCCCCCCTGCCTAAGCCACGTAGGCCAGGACTTCGCCACCGTGTCCTGCAGCACGGGCCGCACGATCGGTCATAAGTCCTTTGGATGTGGAAATGATGGCGACACCCAGGCCACCGCGGACCTTGGGTAGATCGGTGCTGCGCTTATATATACGCAATCCAGGACGGCTTACCCGCTGGATCATATCGATGACCGGTTTACCCTGGAAGTATTTGAGTTCGACATTGAGGAGCGACTTCGATGAATCCCCGGAGATGCTGAAACCCTTGATGTATCCTTCGTCCTGCAGCAGTTGAGCAATTGCTGCTTTCTGTTTCGAAGCGGGCATGGCAATTGCCGCCTTACCGACTTGCTGGCCATTTCGAATACGCGTCAACATATCCGCAACCGGATCAGTCATACTCATTTTTTAAAACCCTCCGGGTCAAACCGCCAAAATCGGCGCGATACCCAAACGATTGAGAGAAAAAGCCACTTAACGGCGGCACTTACCCCATCAGGGGGCGCAAAGTATACACTACCAGCTCGCCTTTACAAGACCCGGCACGTCTCCGCGCATCGCGGCTTCACGCAGTTTGTTGCGGCACAAACCAAATTTGCGGTAGACCCCGTGGGGTCTGCCACTGGCCCGGCAGCGACGCTGCTGGCGCGTCGAGCTCGCATTGCGCGGTTGCAGCTGCAACTTCTGAACCGCTGCGTCAATCTGCTCCGGCGTACTCTTGGGGTCGTAAATAATCGCCTTCAGTTCGGCGCGCCTGGCGGCGTATCTTTTAACCGTCTTTTCCCGCTTGAGTTCGCGGGCAATCATGCTCTTCTTGGCCATAAGCTGTCTCAGTTTTTGAATGGGAAACTGAACGCCTCCAACAGCGCCCGCCCTTCTTCATCGGTCTTTGCAGTGGTGGTGATGGTAATGTCCATGCCGCGCAATGCGTCTATCTTGTCGTAATCAATCTCAGGAAAAACGATCTGCTCTTTCACGCCCATACTGTAGTTTCCCCTGCCGTCGAACGACTTTCTGCTGAGCCCGCGGAAGTCGCGAACGCGAGGAATCGATATATTCACCAGACGATCCAGAAACTCATACATGCGCTCGCGCCGCAGTGTCACCTTGCACCCAATGGGCCAACCGTCACGCACCTTGAAGTTCGCGATCGACTTACGCGCCTTGGTTATCACCGGCTTCTGCCCGGAGATCTTGGTCATATCGCTGACCGCGTTCTCGAGTATCTTCTTGTCGCCCAGCGCTTCGCCAACACCCATGTTGAGTGTGATTTTGGTAATCCGCGGTACTTCCATAGCGCTTTTGTAACTGAACTGCTGCGTCAGTTTGGCCACGATCTCGTCACGATATACCTGTTGTAATCTTGCCATCTCTCGTATCCGCCTCAAATATCCACGACTTCGCCGTTGGACTTGAAAAAGCGCACTTTGCGACCGTCCTCCAGCGATTTGAATCCGACACGATCGGCCTTGCCGGTTACCGGATTGAATATCGCAACATTGGAAACGTGCATCGGCATCTCTTTGTCGACAATGCCGCCGGGCTCCCCCTTCATTGGGTTTGCCTTTGCATGCTTTTTCACGATATTGATGTTTTCTACAATGACCTTGTCGCTGCCTGGAACGCTAAGGACCACACCCTGCTTTCCTTTGTCTTTACCGGCAAGGACAACAACCTGGTCACCCTTTTTAATCTTACGCATGGGCATGATTGATCCCTCAGAGTACTTCAGGGGCGAGCGAAATTATTTTCATAAAGCGCTCGCTTCTCAGTTCACGGGTAACCGGACCGAAAATCCGGGTTCCGATCGGTTGCAGCTGGTTATTCAGCAGTACTGCGGCATTGCCATCGAAACGGATCAGAGATCCATCCGGGCGGCGTACGCCGTTTCTCGTACGAACCACCACTGCGTTGTACACATCACCTTTTTTAACCTTGCCGCGGGGAATCGCGTCCTTAACACTGACCTTAATAATATCCCCTATTTCGGCATAGCGGCGATGCGACCCACCCAGCACCTTTATGCACTGGATACGCCTGGCACCGCTGTTATCGGCGACATTCAGTATTGTCTGCATCTGGATCATTGGTACGTTCCAATATGTATATATTTACCCGTCTCTAATTCAGCCGCCATCGGGGGCGAATTTCAAGAAGCCTTTGCTAAAACCTTGATCAGACGCCAGCTCTTGCTCTTCGCCAATGGCCGGCACTGCTCAACCACCACCAAATCCCCGACAGCGCATTCGTTGGCTTCGTCATGGGCGTGAACCTTGGTCGACTTGCGCACGAACTTGCCGTAAAGCGGATGCTTGACGCGGCGCTCCACCAATACAGTGATCGTCTTATCCATCTTATCGCTTACTACACGCCCCTGTAGGGTACGATTGGCTGATGTCTCGCCGTTCATTTCGCTTCACCTGCTCTCTTCTCGTTCATGACGGTTTTGATCCGCGCTATTGCCTTTCGAACCCGATTCATCTCAGAGGGACGCGACAGCTGGCCCGTCCCTTTCTGCATTCTCAGGTTAAATTGCTCTTTTCTCAGATCGCTGAGAGCCGCGTCCAACTCTTCTGCGCTTTTATTGCGAAGTTCTGCTGCATTCATTACAGTACCGTCCGTTTCGTGAAACCCGTCTTAAACGGCAGTTTGGCCGCCGCCAACTGGAATGCCTCGCGGGCGATCTCCTCGGATACGCCTTCGATCTCATAAAGCATTCTCCCCGGCTGAATCTGTGCAACCCAGTATTCGACATTTCCCTTGCCCTTACCCTGGCGAACCTCCAGCGGTTTTTTGGTAATGGGCTTATCCGGGAAAACTCTTATCCACAGCTTGCCCGTACGCTTCACCTGGCGCGAGATAGTACGGCGCGCCGCCTCAATCTGCCGCGAAGTCAGACGACCACGATCCAGGGCCTGCAAACCGAATTCGCCGAAGCTGACCTTGCCTCCCTTTTGCGCAAGACCGCGGTTGCGCCCTTTCATCTGTTTACGGAATTTAGTCCGTTTTGGCATCAACATCTCTATGCCCTCTTTCCGGATGGCTTACGCGAGGGAGCAGCCGCCGCTTCGACCTGCGGTTCAGCCCCTTCAAACACCTCACCTTTGAATATCCAGACTTTTACGCCAATTACACCGTAGGTGGTATTGGCCTCAGCCAGACCGTAATCGATATCCGCGCGCAATGTATGAAGCGGCACGCGGCCTTCTCGATACCACTCGCTGCGCGCGATCTCAGCACCGTTCAATCGGCCGGAAATGTGCACTTTTACACCTTCAGCCCCCAGCCTCATTGAAGTCTGGACCGCACGCTTCATCGCCCGACGGAACATGACACGGCGCTCCAGCTGCTGCGTTATACTCTCTGCAACAAGCCGCGCGTCCAATTCTGGTTTGCGGATCTCCTCGACACTGACATGTACCGGGATTCCCATACGGCGCGACAACTCTCCGCGCAGAGAGTCTATATCCTCGCCCTTCTTACCGATTACGATACCCGGCCGCGCAGTGTGAATGGTGATGTGTGCATTCTTGGCCGGACGGTCAATCTGTATACGGCTGACAGACGCCTGGGAAAGTCGCTTTCGCAGGTAATCCCGAATTTCAATGTCGTTGTTCAGCAGATCCGCATAATCCTTGGAGTCTGCATACCATTTCGACGTCCACTCTGTAACTATGCCCAGCCGCAAACCAATTGGATTTACTTTTTGACCCATAATGGCCTCTCTATGCCTTACTTATCCGACACAGACACAGTAATGTGGCTGGTCCGCTTCAAAATTCGAGCCGCCCGGCCCTTTGCCCTGGCGCGAATTCGCTTCATTGTAGGACCTTCGTCAACCATGACGGCGGCAACCTTCAATTCGTCAATATCCGCACCCTCGTTGTTTTCCGCATTTGCGATCGCAGAATCCAGAACCTTCTTCATCAGGACAGCGCCCTTTTTCTTGCTGAAGGTCAGGATGTCCAAAGCCTGCTCAACCGGCAGCCCCCGGATCTGATCGGCAACCAGCCGGCCCTTTTGGGCCGCAAGGTGCGCGTAACGTAACTTTGCCACAGCCTGCATGGTTCTAACCCCGACTATCTCGTTGCTTTTTTGTCCGCTGCGTGACCACGGTAAGTCCTGGTCAACGCAAACTCACCCAGCTTGTGACCGACCATGTTCTCGGTCATCAGAACCGGAACATGCTGACGACCGTTGTAAACGGCAATCGTCAATCCAATCATCTCCGGTAATATCATGGAACGGCGCGACCAGGTTTTGATCGGGCGCTTGCTATTGCTGGCTACCGCGTCGTCGACCTTCTTAAGAAGATGATGGTCTACAAACGGGCCTTTTTTAATTGAACGTGCCACCTTATCTTACCTCAGCTTCGATTATTTACGGTTGCGACGACGCACGATCATATTGTCGGTGCGTTTGTTTGTACGGGTTTTATGCCCCTTGGTGGGAACGCCCCAGGGACTGACAGGATGCCGGCCACCGGAAGTCCTGCCCTCGCCACCGCCGTGCGGATGATCAACCGGATTCATAACGACGCCCCGCACCGTAGGCCTGACTCCGCGCCAGCGCGTAGCGCCTGCTTTGCCCAGTTTCCTCAGGCTGTGCTCCGAGTTGCTCACTTCGCCGATAACGGCGCGGCATTCATATCGCACCTTTCGCATCTCGCCGGAGCGAAGACGCAGGGTGGCGTACTCCCCTTCGCGTGCCACCAACTGGGCCGACGCTCCTGCCGAACGCGCAATCTGCGCACCCTTGCCCGGCTTCATTTCGATGCAGTGGATAATACTACCCACGGGAATGTTACGTAGCGGCAGGCAGTTCCCTTTGCGGATTTCCGCCTCATCTCCGGAATCCAGCGTCTGCCCTACTCCAACCCCCTTGGGCGCAATGATATAACGCCGCTCGCCATCCGCATATTTTACCAGCGCGATATTCGCCGTGCGGTTGGGATCGTATTCTATACGCTCAATGGTGCCGGGAATACCGTCCTTGTCGCGCTTGAAATCGATTACACGATAACGCTGCTTATGCCCGCCACCGGTATGCCGGGTCGTAATGTGGCCGTTGTTGTTGCGGCCGCCTTTTTTACTCTTCTTCTCGAGCAACGGCGCGTACGGAGCCCCTTTATACAGATCCGGGTCCACCACCTTGACGACGAAACGGCGCCCGGCAGAAGTAGGTTTTGTCTTTACAATAGCCATGTCAATGCTTCCGCTTTAGTTCGTTTTCCCGGTTTGACCCGTTCAGGCGATGCCGCCAAAATCGATATCGCTGCCCTCAGCCAACCTCACGTAAGCCTTACGGATGTTGTTGCGGCGCCCCATGAGCCTGCCGAACCGTTTGCGCTTACCCTTGATGTTTACCACCCTGACGGCATCCACCTTGACATCGAACATCAATTCGACCGCCCTCCTGATCTCCGGCTTGGAGGCATCCGGGAGTACGCGAAAAACGAACTGCCGGACGGCATCCGCCGCCAGCGTACTCTTTTCCGAAACCACCGGACTTACCAGTACCTGCATTAATCGATCGTTATTCATGACAGGCGCTCCTCCAGTTTTCTGACCGCCGCTGCAGTGATCAGCACATTCTTGAATCCGATCAGACTCACCGGATTGACATCCAGTACGTCACAGACATCGACGTTCTTCAGATTGCGCGCCGACAGGTAAAGATTCTCATCCGGCTGATCGCTGACAATAAGCGCCTCGTCCAGGCCGAACTCCTTGAGTCTGGACGTCAAAGCCTTGGTCTTCGGTGCATCTACACCGATATCTGAGACAACAATAAAACGCTCCTGCCGAACCAGCTCCGAAAGAATTGAGCGCAGCGCTCCCCGGTACATTTTACGGTTGACTTTCTGGACGTAATTGCTTGGCGATGCCGCAAAGGTGACACCACCCGAACGCCAGATAGGACTGCGTGAGGTACCCGCGCGGGCACGCCCCATTCCCTTCTGACGGAACGGCTTGGAACCGCCGCCGCTGACCGCAGAACGGTTTTTCTGTGCCTTGGTGCCAGACCTTGCCGCAGCCATATAGGCAGTCACCACCTGGTGAATCAGGGCCTCGTTAAGAGCCACAGCGAAAACCGTATCGCCAACCTGGAGAGTCTCTGAACCAGCGGCGCTTCCCGCCTGTATATTCAGGTCCATGATCTTACCCCTTATTCAACATCTTGATAGCGGGTGTGACTATTACGTCACCACCTCGGGAGCCCGCAACGGAGCCTCTCACCAGAATCAGATTTCTCTCTGCGTCCACCCGCACCACTTCCAGATTCTGACTTGAACGTATTGCGTTACCCATCTGTCCCGCCATCTTCTTGCCTTTAAAGACGCGGCCCGGAGTCTGACACTGACCGATAGAGCCAGGAGCACGATGCGAAACGGAGTTACCGTGGGTGGCGTCCTGCATTTTGAAACCATGCCGCTTTACGCCGCCCTGAAAACCCTTGCCCTGGGTCCTGCCACGCACATCGACTATCTGTCCGGCTGAAAATATATCGACCTTGATCTCGGACCCGACTTCGATATCTTGGACCTCATCCCCGCTGACGCGAAATTCCCAGAAACCCCGGCCAGCCTCGACATTTGCCTTGGCCAGATGACCCGCGACCGGCTTGCTGACGCGCGATGCCTTACAACTGCCGGTGGTAACCTGGATTGCACTGTATCCGTCTTTTTCCGGTGTACGCAGCTGGGTTACACGGTTCGGCTCTACCTCGATCACCGTCACCGGGACGGAAGCGCCGCTCTCGGTGAAGACGCGGGTCATACCGACTTTACGTCCAACAATTCCAATAGCCATTGTTCTTTAACCTCAGTTCAGCTTGATCTGAACATCAACGCCAGCTGCGAGATCCAGCTTCATCAACGCATCGACAGTCTTGTCGGTTGGATCGACAATGTCCATCAGCCGCTTGTGTGTACGAATCTCATACTGGTCCCGCGCGTCCTTGTTGACGTGCGGCGAAATCAACACCGTGAAGCGCTCTTTTTTAGTCGGTAACGGAATGGGTCCGCGAACCTGAGCGCCGGTGCGCTTTGCGGTATCCACGATTTCACGCGCTGACTGATCGATCAAACGATGATCGAAAGCCTTCAGTCGAATACGAATTCTCTGGTTGGCCATATTTTTTACTCGATAATCCTGGAAACCACGCCGGCGCCGACCGTACGGCCACCTTCGCGGATTGCAAATCGCAGACCCTCTTCCATCGCA
>JAGRGQ010000290.1 GCA_020445405.1 Gammaproteobacteria bacterium
CGGCTTTCGATATCCTCGTTTTCTGTCTGCTTGCTTCAATTCTCATATCCCCCTCAACGCGCTCGCCCGCTTATCTGAAACAGCGTTTGCGCATACTGCGCGATTGGCGTCTGATACTGTTGGGCCTATTGTGGCTCGATTTTCTTTTGACTTCGACGTTTTCGATGGTCCCTGTGGTAGCCTGGCCCAAGTTCCTTGAGGTCAGCAAGGTATTCATCGGACTATTGTTTACGCTGCTGCTGATTGATACCCGTGAAAAACTCTTCTATTTGCTGGTTACAATTGCGCTTAGTATCGCGCTGCTGACCTTGACAGGGGGGATATGGGCGCTCCTGACCGGTTCCCTCAACCGGGTCTATGGCCCTCCCCACAGTCACTTCCACGACAACAACCACTTCGCCGTCCTGACTGCAATGAACATCCCCCTGCTATTTCTCTGGCTGCGCCAGTGCGGCGACCGATGGATCAGGCTGTTTATTCTGGCGCTTATCGCACTAAGTGTCGTCTCGGCACTGACCTCCTGGTCACGCGGTGGTCTGATTGCGCTTTCCGTCAC
>JAGRGQ010000291.1 GCA_020445405.1 Gammaproteobacteria bacterium
TCACGGGTGCGGTAGAGGCCGAGGCGCAGCTTGCGCGCCTCGAGCCGCTCCGCCTCGAGCGGGCGGCCGGTCAGCCCGGCTGCGAAAACCGCGACGTCGGCCACCGAGGCGGCGAAGAAGCCCGTCGTGTCGAGCGACCAGGAAAAGGTCTTCATGCCGGTCGCGGGAACCAGGCGGAAGCTGGGCTTGTAGCCGGCGACGCCGCAGAAGGAGGCCGGCCGGATCACCGAACCGCCGGTCTGGGTGCCGATCGCCGCAGGGATCATGCCGGCCGCGACAGCCGCGGCGGAACCCGAGGAAGAACCGCCCGGCGTATGGCGCGGATCGTGGGGATTGCGCGTCTTTCCGGGATGGAAATAGGCGAACTCGGTGGTGACCGTCTTGCCGGCAATCGCCGCGCCCGCATTGCGCGCCATCGCGACCACCGCGGCATCCGCAAGCGGCCGGTAACCGGCATAGATGGGCGACCCGTAGGCGGTGGGCAGGTCGTGGGTGTCGAAAATGTCCTTCACGCCGACCGCGATGCCGGCCAGCGGTCCGCTGGCCGCGTCGGC
>JAGRGQ010000292.1 GCA_020445405.1 Gammaproteobacteria bacterium
TGGCCACGCCTGGTCGGCGGAGCACCGGCTCGACGCCATACTGTCCACCGACGGCGACGCGGACCGTCCCCTCATCGGCGACGAACGCGGCAACTGGCTGCGCGGCGACATCGTCGGTCTGCTATGCGCGCGCCTCCTCGGCGCGGATGCCGTGGCGGCGCCGGTGAGCTGCAATACCGCCATTGAAGCCTGCGGCGCATTCCAGCGCGTGATCCGCACGCGCATCGGCTCACCCTACGTGATCGAGGCTATGCAGACCCTTGCCACGGCCGGCGGAACTGTCGCCGGCTTCGAGGCCAATGGCGGATTTCTGCTCGGCAGCGCCCTGACCCGGGATGGACGATCGCTGCGACCACTGCCGACCCGCGACGCCGTACTGCCGGCACTGACGCTGCTGGTCGGGGCGCAGCGGCAGGGTATGGCGCTTTCGGCGCTGGCTGCCGACCTGCCCCGGCGTTTCACGGCAAGTGACCGCCTGCAGAATTTTCCGACCGCCGACAGTCATGCGCTGATTGCGCGCCTGGCAGCATCCACCGCGGCCATTGCCGACCT
>JAGRGQ010000293.1 GCA_020445405.1 Gammaproteobacteria bacterium
AAAAGCCCATTTCCCCGCCTTTGATACGCAGTTCCTCGAATTCATCCGGGTGTACGAAGCGGGCGACGGGGAGGTGATTGAGGCTGGGTTGCAGATACTGGCCCAAGGTCAGCATGTCGACCTTGTGGGCGCGCAGGTCACGCATCACGTCGAGAACTTCGTCGATTTCCTCGCCAAGACCAAGCATCAGGCCGGACTTGGTTGGGATGTCTGGATAAATGGCCTTGAAGCGTTCGAGCAGGTCCAATGACCAGTTGTAGTCGGAGCCGGGGCGAGCCTGTTTGTAGAGGCGCGGCACGGTTTCCAGGTTGTGGTTGAAGACATCCGGGGGATTGGGGGTAAGGGCTTCCAGGGCGCGGTCCATGCGACCACGAAAATCGGGGACCAGGACTTCAATCTGAATCTTCGGGCTGTGCCGACGGGTGGCTTCGATGCATGCAGAGAAATGTGCGGCACCGCCATCACGCAGATCATCGCGGTCCACCGAGGTAATCACCACGTAACGCAGATTCATGCCAGCGATGCAGGCACCGAGGTTTTCCGGTTCGTC
>JAGRGQ010000294.1 GCA_020445405.1 Gammaproteobacteria bacterium
AGCGTTTATACAGTATCGAACGGGGCGTGTCCGCCTATGTTCATCTATATGAGGCATCTCTGATCGGTTCGGCATTTAAGCGATAATACGCCAATGCAATCATTAAGGCTTCTACGTCTATTCTAAGAAAAGACAATCACAGACAGAGGGCATCGAAAAAATTGCACGACAACCCGAAAAGAACAGCTTTTGAATGAGATAAAAGTTATGAGTCCTTTAAAGGATTTGGCAAACATAAAAGAACCACTCTACACAATACCAGGGTGTGCTGGTCGTCGCGCTATTGTGGTCAATAACATGCTGCCGCAATGCTATCCGAATTACAAAACGGTTCGTCGCCGTTTTCAGCAAAAAAAAAAAAAAAAAATGCTGCGCAGTGTGATGACCGACTTGGCGAATACATCGCTGTATGAAGATGCGTTTTATGAAGCGGAATATTTTATCGATGCCACCTTTGCATCGGCCAAGGGTGGCAGCGTGGTAGGGATTAGAAATTTATGGCAATTGTTGAGCGTCATAGTTTGCCGTTGGCGATCAGTACGCACGCA
>JAGRGQ010000295.1 GCA_020445405.1 Gammaproteobacteria bacterium
CCATGACTTCATCGAGCGACCCATATTGCGTAAGCCACTTCACGGCGGTCTTGGGTCCGCATTTGGGTACACCCGGTATGTTGTCGGAGGTGTCGCCGACGAGTGCCAGGTAGTCGATGATCTGGTCCGGGCGGACACCGAACTTCTCGACGACACCATCCTCGTCCATCACGGTATCTGTCATCGTATTGATCAAGGTCACATGATCACCGACCAGTTGTGCCATATCCTTGTCACCGGTAGAGATGAGCACGTTCATGTCGTGTTCCGCGGCCTGGTTCGCCAGCGTGCCGATTACATCGTCCGCCTCGACGCCGTCGACGATGAGCAGGGGCAGTCCCATCATCCGGATGATTTCCTGGATGGGTGCGATCTGTTCACGGAGATCGTCTGGCATCTTCTCCCGATTGGCTTTGTAGTCAGGGTAGATGTCATTGCGGAACGATTTGCCCTTCGCGTCGAAGACGACCGCGATGTGGCTGCCTTCGTAGTCGGCCATGAGCTTGCGGACCATGGCGATCACGCCCTTGATGGCGCCGGTATTTGC
>JAGRGQ010000296.1 GCA_020445405.1 Gammaproteobacteria bacterium
CTGACGAAACAGAGTTGGCGTTTCTGGCGTGCTGTTCATCCCCGCGGGTGCGGGGAACACGGCCTCGATGCGCTTTCCATCCTTTCACAGGCCGGTTCATCCCCGCGGGTGCGGGGAACACGGAATTATTGCGCGCGATATCGGTGGCAATTTCGGTTCATCCCCGCGGGTGCGGGGAACACCGCAATCATAAAGTTTGAAAATGGCGAGCAGCCGGTTCATCCCCGCGGGTGCGGGGAACACTCGTGCCCTAATTGGCAATAAAATTATAACTACGGTTCATCCCCGCGGGTGCGGGGAACACGCTAGTATCGACAACCCGGAACAGCGCACCATCGGTTCATCCCCGCGGGTGCGGGGAACACGCTTAGGTCCGTTTTTTGGTCTGCTGTTGATCCGGTTCATCCCCGCGGGTGCGGGGAACACGGATCGAACTTGAAGAGCAAGGATTCTGTGTTCGGTTCATCCCCGCGGGTGCGGGGAACACATTATCGAAAACCGAATAAAAGTACATCCGACCGGTTCATCCCCGCGGGTGCGGGTA
>JAGRGQ010000297.1 GCA_020445405.1 Gammaproteobacteria bacterium
GGCCTCCTGATACTGCGTATTCCGTGGATGGACTAGATAAATGGTCCAAGCAACTTATCGATCGTGCCTTCCTGGGATTTGAGGGCAGGACGATGAATGATATGCCGTTGATTTAGCTTTGGAGCATCAGCTTTCCTTTGCGGACGCCATCATCTATTCCACCGCTCGGTAGCTGAGTGTGCCACTGATAACTTCAGATGATGTTGTTAAAATTGCTGAGAAATCAGGCAGTAAGACATGTTGGAATTCATCGGCTAGGATTTTTATGCATAATTGAGTGGCATAGCGAGTGGCATAACCTCTAACCTATTGAATTATATAACAGTGCAGCGGCCTGCAAAGCCGTGTACCTCGGTTCGATTCCGGGCTCAGCCTACATTAATAAAATCAATTAGATAGAGAGCTTATTTAGAGTTTTTTCTATCTTTATATTTGACTTAAAAATTAGCAAAATCTCGCCTAAGCCCGCCTAGAACAATTTGACGCTACTCAGTCGAGTGGCAAGAAAGCCTGCACCACCCTAGGCGCAAGATGCGTATTG
>JAGRGQ010000298.1 GCA_020445405.1 Gammaproteobacteria bacterium
ATCGAACTCAAGCACGACGGACGTCGTCAGCTACTGGCCTACCTGCGCGAGCATGCGGGCGAATGCGGGATCATCTATGCCCTGTCGCGCAAGCGAGTCGATGAGACGGCCGCCTTGCTGCAGGCCGAGGGCTTTCCCGCCCTGCCCTATCACGCCGGTCTGGATGCAGCGACGCGGGCACAGCATCAGGAACGTTTTCTGCGCGAGGACGGCATCATCATGGTGGCCACAATCGCCTTCGGCATGGGCATCGACAAACCGGACGTGCGCTTTGTGGCCCATCTCGATCTACCGCGTTCGCTGGAGGGCTACTACCAGGAAACCGGTCGCGCCGGTCGAGACAGTGAGCCGGCACAGGCCTGGATGCTCTATGGACTGGCCGACGTGGTTGGTCAGCGACGGCTGATCGACGGTTCCGAATCGGGTGAAGCGCGCAAGCGCATCGAGCGCAGCAAGCTCGATGCCCTGCTGGGATTCTGTGAGAGCCTGCAATGCCGCCGCGTCAGCCTGCTGGCCTACTTCGGTGAGACCTATCCGGGTG
>JAGRGQ010000299.1 GCA_020445405.1 Gammaproteobacteria bacterium
CATTTTGACAGGCTGATCGCTGTCCACACTGCCCTTCATTTTGGCGCCATCTTCGATCACCAACAGGCCATTGTGCATCCAGTAATTCACATATCTGGCGTGGGTTCCGCACTCTGATTGGGCAATTTCATTTTCATGGTGGGGGAAGACCAGGTCCAGACCACCACCGTGAATATCAAAGGTATTGCCCAAGGCATTGATCGACATTGCAGAGCACTCGATATGCCAGCCGGGACGGCCGGGTCCCCAGGGGCTTTCCCAAGAAGGTTCACCGGGTTTGGCGGCTTTCCACAGCGCAAAGTCGGCATGATGTTGTTTGCCTGAGCCAGAGTCTGCGCTCCGCATATCTTCCACCACGCGCCCCGACAACTTGCCATACTCTGGAAAAGACTCCACAGCAAACCAGACATTGCCGTCATGTACATAGGCATTGCCGTGCTCAATCAGATGTTCGATCAGTTCGAGAATATCAGGGATAGAGGTGGAAACGCGGGGTTCACTGTCTGGCGCCATCAGCCCCAGATTGCGGGA
>JAGRGQ010000029.1 GCA_020445405.1 Gammaproteobacteria bacterium
ATCGCCGATTGTGCAGTCCAGTCAGATCGTCCGTGGTCGACAGCCGCTGATACCGCTGCCGAAGATCCTCAGATTCCGTCAACGCGTGTTCCAACTCCACGGTACGTTGAGTAATCATCTCCTCGAGATTATGCAGCAACCTGTGATTGTGCAGAAAACGCCCCATGCAGTTGCCATATAACATGAGAAAATGCTCATGCCAGTACTCAAAATACCCCGGGATCAGATGTACCACATTCAGGACCCCCAACACCGATTCGCCCGATTTGACCGGAATAGCAATCAACGAACCGGCGTCGGGAAACAACCCGGCATCGCGTAACATCTTAAACCGTTCATCGCTGATACAGTCGCTGCAATGCTGAATGGTGCCGGTGGTGAACGCGGCACCGATGATGCCCTCCCCCAGCGGAAAGCTAACGCCGGCCAGATCATCCTTTCCAAGCATCTTGGGACTGGACTGCAAAGGGCCGGTCTTCTGAGTTGCGGCGGCACAGACCAGTCGTTCATCTCGCACCAGGAACAGCGCGCAATTTTCCAGATCCTGATGCTTCACCAGCGCGAAAAGTGACTGCTGCAACAACACAGTTTCCGGTATGCCTTCCAAATCCAGTTCGGATAACTGGTGAACGGCGGAGAGTGCATCCACCAGAGAAAGATAGCTGTCGGCCAGGCTGGTATTTTTCATTTAAGTCGCCATCTGATGCCTCAGTCCAGCAATCTTGAAACCGCGTGCAGTTCCTCTCGCTGACTCAGGAACAGCTCCTGAATTGTCGAGCATGCGCTCTGATCCAGTTCCAATCTCTTCTGTACAGTTGCATTGGCCGCCAGTGGAACCGGCTCACCGGAGATGTCCGCTGCAATCCAATGGCTGGCCGCCCTGACTGACTCCAGATGGAATCTGTACAAACCGTCGTACCCGCTGTCGTCAAAGAAGCCGATTACCGCGGTTACCGCTTCGGGCAGGTGCCAGCGACTCAACAACCACTCTCCGGCAGCCATCTGGTCCACACCGATCGAACTTCGTTGCAGCATACAAGGATCCGTTTCCGGATTCCGCCGGTGTTCCGCAAGCGCCGCCGATAGTTCTTCGGGGAACAGATTGGCCAGAAGTAAGAGACCCAGCTTATGCAGCAGGCCGCACAGATAGACGCTGTCTGCAATCGAGGCATCCGGCAGAGAGGCGCGCTGTGCAATCATACGGGCCAACGTGGCCGTGCCCAGAGAGGTATACCAATATTCTGCCAGGTTGAACTCACGGCAGGCGCTGGTATCGAAGGTCCCGGCTATCGCAATGCTCAGGGAGAGACTCTTCACCAGATTCATGCCCAGCACCCGGATGATTGCCTCGCGTACAGTGTTGATTTCACGCACCTGCCCAAAATAGGCGGAGTTCGCCAGTCCGAGAATTCTTGCGGTAAGCGGTGGATCCTGTTCGATAATTTCAACCACCTGATCTATTTCGACCTCGGGATCCCCGATAACCGACAACAGTTGTGTCGCTGTCCTGGGGAGTGGCGGAAGTGTCGTTATTCGGTTAAATTTATGCTTAACCCGTTCAGTTTGAGCTTCGGTCATTCTCCACCACCTTCTTGTTATAAGTGTATTCTGCCCATATATCCACGGAGTGCGGCGAAACGGCAATCAACCGGATGTACTGGTTTAGCGTCAGATACTTTTAGTTCTTTAATCAAAAGGTTATTTTATTGGCATGAGCAAATCGGTTTCCCCCGTCCCGTTTACGCGGCCGCAGGTCAAGGTTCCCCCTCATCCGCAATGGCCCACATTGACCGATGTGGAGTTGAGCGCAACCAAAACACGCATCAAAAAACTGCTCGCCCGGAGAGACGCGGTCCTGGTAGCGCACTACTACACCAGTCCGGACCTGCAGGAACTGGCGGAAGAGAGCGGCGGCTGTGTTGCCGACTCCCTCGAGATGGCGCGCTTCGGCAGCGTTCAGAATGCAAAAACCCTGGTCGTCTGCGGGGTCAGGTTTATGGGCGAAACCGCCAAGATACTGAATCCTGAAAAGCATGTACTGATGCCGGATCTGAATGCCACCTGTTCGCTGGATGAGGGATGTCCGGCGGACGAATTTTCCCGGTTCTGCGATCAGCATCCCGACCACACTGTCGTGGTCTATGCCAACACCAGCGCCCGGGTCAAGGCGAGATCGGACTGGGTGGTGACATCGGGTATTGCGCTGCCCATCGTGAAGTATCTGTCCGAGCGGGGAGAGAAGGTCCTGTGGGCGCCGGACAAGCATTTGGGCCGCTATGTGCAGAAGCTCACCGGGATTGAGATGCTGCTTTGGCAGGGTTCCTGCGTGGTGCATGAGGAGTTCAAGGCTGTGGCTCTGGAACGCATTCGCAAACTTCATCCCGAGGCGGCGGTTCTGGTTCACCCGGAGTCCCCCGAAGCCGTCATTGGACAAGCCGACGTGGTGGGCTCCACCACCGCGTTGATCAGAGCCGTTCAACAGATGGACAACAAATCGTTCATCGTAGCCACGGACGGTGGAATTTTTCATAAAATGAAACAGTTGGCGCCGGACAAACAGCTGATTGAAGCACCCACGGCGGGAGAAGGGGCAACCTGCCAGAGCTGTGCCCATTGCCCCTGGATGGGTATGAATTCGCTGCAAAACCTTGAGCAGGTTTTAGACAGCGGGGAAAACGAGATATTGATCGACGCGGAAGTCAGGGAAAAAGCGGTGATCCCGATACAGCGAATGCTGGATTTTGCGGATAAATACCAGAAGAATAAACGGTAGAATACCCGCTCTGACGCAGGGAACGACCGTCTCATGCGAAAACCGGTAACTCAGTTCGGCTGCGCTGACCACTGACGGCGTTTGTACACTCTCCGCCCGGAAACGCATCTCTTTTTTAACGACTGTCATCCCGGCATTCAGCTGCAGGTGGTAACCAGCCACATTTCTTCAGTGAACGCCACATAAGCTGAACTTCCCGGCACGGCCATTGCTTTCGTTATTCCGATCAGGACCGGAATAACGGTGGTTTTTCACAATCGCACTATGCGGTTATCAGTTCAGGCGTCCTCTTTGGCCGGACCCATGCTATGGCCGCAGATTCCCGCCGACTGCGCCTGTCTTTTCAGGCCATCGGGATTGAGAATCTCGATACGGCCTCCCCTCACTTTCACCAGACCCTGTGAAGTGAAATTGTTCAGAATGCGGGAAAAAGTCTCCGGTTTCACCGACAATCTGGACGCGAGAACCCCTTTTGGCGTATCCAGATCGAATTTCACCCGCGCCCCGCCGCCGGTAAGATATCTGCCACAAAGATATCCTGCGACGCGACCGCTGGCACTCTGCAGCGTCAGATCGTCTATCTCCTTGATCAGATGTCGCAGACGCATGCTCATATCGCCCATAACCCGGAAACAGGTTTCCACCGACTCCCGCAACAACGCCAGAAAAGCCTTGTTTTCAATCGCGATCAATACGGTTTCCGTGATGGCAACCGCGCGCACCGGATAGTTGGGGTGATTTGCAAACAGCAAAGCTTCGGCAAAGCTGTGCCCCGCAGAAACCACTTCGATCACCTTCTCGTTGCCGTTCAGAGAGAGCCTGGAGAGCTTTATCTGGCCTTCGATAACCACGAAAAAGCGGCGCGCCTCATCGCCCGCTTCGAACAGGACCCCGCCGTCCTGCAGGCGAATTTTCTGACTAAAGGATCTGACCCGCTCCAACTGTGAATCGCTCAGCTGCGAAAACAGATAAGTATCTTTAAGATCAAAAGCCATTTCTCATAAATCCCAGTGGAATCAGATTTTTATGCATTATACCAGTCCACCGCCCGGTGAGGTTCTGGGGCGCATGGTACAGTAACAACCAGCCGTCGCAAACCTTCTGGAAAAGAAGCGGTCGACTAACCTATAGTTGGAAATGTGCAGCAATACAAATGGATCCGCATCCGGCAGCGAGGCGCAGATTCGATTTCCGGCCGGTAATAAATCGGAAAGGGATGAAAGCGTGTACTATCCCGCAGATCGGCGGTAGCGCCGGAAAAGCGGTTAACCCGTGCCGCCAACGCCTGCAGTGGGGCCGGGTGCGGGTGGAGTCAACAGTTTGAACGTGGCGCGATACTTTTGGACTGCAGCGGCAAGATTGAGGAGCAGCAGCGAATTGCTCAAAATGAACAGCAACGCTGCGGGTCGTAAAAACCATAATGGCGCAACCGCTGCCGCCAGCGTAAAGACCAGCCCCGACAGGTGCAGGTGGAACTGCCTCTTCGCCGACCTATCGGTCACGAACTCCTTCATATGGGGCACTCTGACCGTCATCGACATCAACGCCATCTGGCGGTTCTGCAGATGAAACCAGCAGAGAAACGGCACGATCTTGTACAGCATCCCGTTTATTACAGATAACGCCACCCCCTGAATCAACCCGATTCCCAGGAGCATAGAGAAATAGTGGGCAGCGTCCGGCGGCGGAAAAAGCGCCCCGCCGATCCACAGCAGTGCGCACAACACCAGCGCATACATACCCAGGCGCCAGAACAGCAGGGTTACATCCGGAACCCTGCGCTTGCGTTGTGACAGCAATCGGAGGGTCGTCACTGAAAAAAGGATGTACCCCGACACAACCAGAGCCACCGCCAACTGCGCCGGCGCATCGCTCCATGCCATTACGGGCACAAGCTTCAGCAAAAGCCAGGCGAACAAGCCGATAAACACCGAAGACGGGAGATAGCGTTTTACCCAAGACGGATATTCGGGTGTAATTTGAAACATCGGCACCAACTGAAAAGAGACGCTGACCAGCAACAATCCCACCCAGCCGAGTAACCCCCAGCCCAGGTGGATATTGGTTACCAGAGACAGATGTCCGATTGGCGCGATACCGACGTAACCGAGTGCGGCCGCCATTCCGAGGATCACAGTTACAACCAGCGCGACGAGCGTCAGCCTCATCCCCCGGATCGTGACGCCGGGGGCGACCAGTCTCCATAAGGCAATTCCCGCAGCGATAACAAACAGACCAAAGCAGATACCGAGACAGGTTAACGCCGCAAGCGTCACAACCACGCTGCCGGAGAGGAAAGAGATTGTCAGCAGCAGCGTGCCGAGAATCAGCAGCAGATGGGTCAGTGTACCGACCAGCATGACACGTGGCACCGGGGAACCGGCAATAACCGGCAGCATCTGCAGCAGCGCACCGCACATCACCATGCCCAGTACCCCGAGCGTCAGCAGATGCGTCAATCCAAGCGTCAACGGAGACCAGCGGGTGGCAATCATTTCGTCTCCCAGGATCAGAAGTTCAAGACCCGCACCAATCGCAAACAGCGGTGCGGTCAGGAAGAAGCGAAATGGAATGGAAATCGGCGGTGCCTGATCAAGGGAGAGGCTGACGGTGTTTATCATGAACCGGAATTCAATTGCCGAGTGCGGCCGACTCCGCGTGCCGGTCACCTTGACGCCAGATCAGTATGACATATTGGCTTTCCTGACCACTCCGCGTAGTCCAGGAGTACCCGCCTTTTTCGAGTAGCGGATAAAGCAGATGCGGCTCCCGTCGGTGTAGAACCCGCAGATAATCACCGGACCGTAACAGGGTAACCGCTTCGAGAGTACGCTCCAAAGGTTCACAAGGTTCCAGACTGCTGACATCCAGGCGATGTTCCATATTTTCAGGTGCCCCGACGCGTCGAGTCAGGTCTGACCGATCTGTTGGGCTATTTCGCCACCAGCCTGTCCCAGCGTCCGATCCATCATCGGATAAAGCATCTGCTCTTCCTTCATGTTGTGCTGCTGCATGATCATCATCAGCGTTTCGGACAAACCCAGATACCGGGCATCATCCCTGATCCCGACCGCCTGCTCCATTTCCGTAAACAGCTGCCGCATCTGCATGTGCTCCATCCGCATCACCTGGGTCGGTCCCATCGCATGTCCGAGATGCTGTTCAAAAGCCGGAAACAGCCTCTCCTCCTCCATCGAAAAATGGCTGAGCATCGCTTCGCGAAACGCGGTAAATTCGGCTTCGCCGCTGGTCCAGTCTCCGGATGACACCAACTCCTCGGCTCTGCTGAAGATCTCATCGCAGCGCCTGTGATCCGCCGTCATTGCTGTAGCGATGGTTGACATGGCAATTCCTGCATATCTGTGTGAAAGTAGCGACAGAAGCTAACATCCGTCAGTCAGGTCAACATTGACATTTGTCAAGCAGCGGGTGTTCCGCTCACCAGCGGGATGTTCCGCATCACACCGCGCTGGCGCGGACATCGCTGCGCTGAACCATGGCGCAATGGACGCTGCATGGGTTTGGTACGCAGCACTCCAGACCTGGCAACCGGGTTCGCGTTGTAACAGTTTCAGCCCCGGAGATCGATACACCAACAGTCTGGACCGTCGACCTGGCATTCAACGGAACATACGCGGAAACCCGAATCCTGCCCGATCCGCAAACCGGCCGATAATCATCCTGAATCAGTGCTTTCCCGCAAACTCCCTCTCCCTCCGGGAGAGGGAGCTTTTACGACACCCTCCTGAGGGAGAAGGGAGCGCAGTTTGATGAATTTCAAGACCATGAAACGATTGGCGGCAATTTCACATAAAGAATTCATGGACTTATATGAAGCCCCGAACTGTTGATAGGACTTCACTGATCCTGAATAATAATTAATCGCGTTGTTATATCAATATACCGGGATACACGATAAAGCATTAAAAAACCAAGTTCAGTATGGCAGTAGAAGCAGGGAAATCGCCGATCGATTGCACTTCCGATGCCGAGTTGAAACCCGGCACGAATCAATACCCACGCAGCTTTTGCAGCTCCTCAAGCACCGCGGTTTTCAGTTCGACATATTCTGTGTCTGACATATGGTGTGAAGCCTGATGCAGCGCCTCGTTGGCAAGCCCGGCATGCATCCGGGCGAGTTCGGCGTTTCCCTCACGCACATATCTCAAAGAGGTGTGGATATGATCCCAGGCTGAAGTCTTGAGTTTCGCACCCAGATGTTCAGAGTCAGCGGTTTTGGATAAATTCGTATGCAGGTGATTGGATAAATCACTGTGCTGTGTCGCGGGTGCGGTACCGGGCTGTCTGACCTCCGGAGATCTGTGCGACTCCCCGGTGCTCGCCCCCTCCGCCTCCGTTGCGGGCCTGCCATCACCATTATCAGCCCTGGGGGACTGCGCTGCCGGGGTTTTTTCAACGATATCGTATAGCGCTGACAATATCTCCGTATCCAACTGGGCGCCACCCTCCTTGCGGTACGAGTTGATGCGTTTATTGATAATCAGGGCGGACATTTTCGCATAGAGAGCCTGCAGCGAGTCCAGCAGTGCCTTTATCCCAGTATCGCCGGAATTGGATGCCATCAGTAGTATCTCCATTCGACATGACAAAACGAAAAAGCACCTGCAGCTTGATGTGAAATCGAACCGGAATGCAGCAACCGCGACAGTCAATTAAAGCCTGACGGGCATTACCCAATGCCTGCTTCATTATCCCCTTCTCTTCGCTGCTGTCCAGCAACCGTCGATGCTGCCCGCGAACCGCGGAAAGCAGGCCATGGCGGCGCTGCCATCTGCGCTGTATAGCGTTGACCGCACCAGACCTGTCGGGCTGCCGGTGCTGTCGGCTCAAGCTTTTCGAGCCTCCCTGAGGGGGGGGATTGCCGGCAAAATAACAAAATCCACAAGCGGAGATCAACAAATCGGAGCTGTCACTATTCGACTATCGCAGCAGTGGCTCTTTATTCCGGATCCGCAATATCGGAACCGCAAGCGACAAACAGTCAGATGACAATCTGCGCGGCCGCCATTTCCCACGGAACCAATACGACATTATCCTTCACAAACCCGGAAGGTTCGCCGAGTTCGTCGTAGCGCACACAGCGGGTTCCCTCAAACAGAAAATCGCCGACGTAGCAGTGGGAGATTTTGTGCTTCAGATTCTCAGCGTAGGACAGCCCGAGAAAATAGCTGACGAATCCTCTTATGACACCCGCGTGAACCACGACCAGGATAGTCTCATCCTTGCGTTTGCAAGCGACGGACTTCAGAAAATTGACGCTGCGCGCCTGCATCTGCGTGAAGCTCTCACCTCCCGGATAGACAAAATCCGGGTCCTGCTTGTGCTGCGGTATATACTTCTCGACCCACGACTTGCTTTTGCGGAAGAGTTCACCGTAGTTTATTTCGTTCAGATTCATCGTGTCGTGCAGCAGATGAATACCCCTTTTGCGCGCATAGAACATGCCGGTCTGACGGGCTCTTTCCAGATAACTGGTATAGACAGCGCCGAATTTTATATTGTGCTCATTCAGAATGTTGTCCACATAGGCGAGATCGGTTTCCCACTCCCTGACCCGCGGTGCATCGCCCCAACCCAGAATTTGATCGGATGCATTTATCAGTGTTTTGTAGTGTCTGACAACGATAGCACGCATGAATTTTTACCGAAGCTGCCTGTTATCTCCGATAGGAGCTTAATTCCTGCCTATGACTCTCTTTTTATAACTGTACCCAATCGGCCGTGGCACAATGGCCCGCCGCGGGCGCCTTGCGGCTTGATTGTACACTTTTTATACGATTATGTTACATAAAGAAGGTTACCGCAATCGCTGACGTGACAGAGTGCAGGTTTTATTTTTCTGTTTTGTGTTAAATGCAGGCAGCCGCCGGACCATTAAACGGTTTCCGCGGTTTCGTGCCCGCAGAGAGAGCGCGGTTATTGCTGTCGTGAACAGTGTCGGCAGCGTCGCGCTATCTGCTTCGCATATCCTGTAAACGCCACTCGGCGGGAGAGTGCGGTCGATAATAGTTGCGAAAATCGGGATTTCTCCAATCGGGTTTCGCCACTCTCTCAGCGCTCGGTTTCAGTCGTGACGTGTAATCCATGACTGCGCTGATATCCCTTTCCGTGAAGCGTTTGATCTGCGCCACCATCTCCTTATCGGCGTTGCGTCGTTTTCCATCCCTTATCCACTCAAACTGGCGCACCAGATAATTGTAGTGCTGCCCCTGTATCAGCGGGACATGCTTATGCTCGTCACCTTCTCCATTTTTACCGTGACAATCGAGGCAGTTCGCTTCATACAGCCGCCTGCCGTGCTCCAGGTACCTGCCGGGACCAACGCCGTTATCCGGCACCATAGGCTGCAAAGCCAGATAGGCCGCCACATCCGCTATATCCTGCTGAGATAAATCTTTCAGTGCAGCAAAAGGAAGCATGGTGGGCGCGTCACGGTTACGGGCCAGCGTATCGGCGAGTTGTTTTATGATCACCGAAGCATGCTGTCCCGCCAGTTGCGGATAGTAACCGTCCTGAGTACCCCAGCCTTCCGGCATATGACAAACGGCGCATATTCGGTAAACATTTCTCCCGTTATCCACATCGGGTTTCAGATGAATGGCCTCTTCCACCCGCCTGACAGAGCTGTCGATTTCCTGATCCGCTGCGGAAACCGCTACTGCGATAAAGAGTAAAAAAGTCGCACGCAATGCATACCGAAACATAAATTGTCACTCCACACAGCGACCGTTCTGATCCAATTGAAGTACCCGTTCAGAAAATATACATACTTTTTTTCAGGAAACAATCGAAGAGCAAGCTATTCGCGAACACGGTCAGCCGCAGACCATGCGAAAGCACGCGGGTTGAATTTCCCCGGCACCGGCTGTTCCAGCTACCTGGACTGTTGGGTTGTGGCGGGGCAATATGGGTCGGATCATTTTAAATCCTCGCAACACTTTTCCGGATATAATGGGTCGAATAAAATATTTTATTGCGTTCGCATCACCACTGCAGGCGCCGGGAGTTGATGCCCGATAAGCCATAGCAACGGTGATTTACCGGATTTATGTCGCAGCAACCCGACCACCCGCCATTTCCCGCCTGATTATGTACTGCACTTCACCGGCACCGGAAAAAGAGAGGCGGCATCCGGAAAACGATCTGCGCTGAGATCCAAATCAAGGATATTCGAAGGAATTCAACATGATCACGCGTGTAATCCTGGTAGCCTTTTTTCTCGCCGTGTTGTTTGGCGGCATATTCGGCTGGAAGCAGTATACCGCCAGGCAGACTGAGGCAGCCCAGGCCGGCGGTCCACCGCCAGCCGTGATCGCCGCGGCCAGCGTGCGCTCTGAAAGCTGGCAACCCTACATCCAGGTCGTGGGGAGCCTCGAGGCAGTCGCCGGCATCGAGGTCAACAGCGAGGTCGGAGGTCAGGTCAGTACGATTAATTTCAATTCCGGCGAACGGGTAAAGCGCGGTGACCTGCTGCTGGAGCTGGACAGCCAGACCGACCAGGCACAGCTGAAGGGCCTGGAGGCCGAACGCACGCTGGCACGGCTTAATTTCGAGCGGGTCGCCAAACTGGTCAAGGAGAGATCGGTTTCGAAGTCGGATTACGACGAGGCGCGCGCCAACCTTGACGCCGCCGAAGCCAGGGTGTCGGGACAGCAGGCGCTGATCGACAAGAAACGTATTCGTGCGCCGTTCGACGGCCTGCTCGGCATACGCCGCGTCGATCTGGGCGAGTATCTCAGCCCGGGCACAGCAATCGTCCCGCTGGAGCAGCTCGATCCGATGTACGCCGACTTCACGCTGCCGGAGCGTGACCTTGCCAGAGTCCGGGATGGCCAGGTGGTGGATATCCGCGTGCAGGCTTACCCGGACCGCATCTTCAGCGGTCGCATCATCGCCATCGATCCCGGCGTGAACGCGGGAACCCGCAGTTTTCGTCTGCGTGCCGAACTCGCCAACCCGGATCAACTGCTGCGGCCCGGCATGTTCGCCGACATCCGCGTACAGCTGCCGCAGCGCAACGGTGTGATCACGATACCGGACACTGCGATCAGCTACGCACCTTACGGCGACTCGGTTTTCGTGATCGAGAAAAAAGAGACGGGTTACATCGTCAACCGCCGTCAGATCGAGACCGGCAGCGTGCGCAACGGCCGGGTTTCGGTCGTTGCCGGACTGGCCGAGGGAGAGCAGGTGGTAAGTGCAGGTCACAATAAACTGCGCAACGGGCAGTCTGTGATCATCGACTCCAAACCGGCGCCTGCCGAACGTGGTGCCAGCTCATGAAGTTAACCGATCTCTATGTGCAGAGACCGGTGCTGGCCAGCGTGGTAAGTCTGCTGATACTGGTGGTGGGGCTGCGCGCCATGGCATCGCTCGAGGTACGCCAATACCCGGAGACACAGGATACGGTCGTGACCATATCCACAAGCTACCCGGGCGCCAGCAGCGAACTGGTCAAAGGCTTCATCACCACCCCGCTGCAACAGGCGATCGCCGAGGCGCAGGGAATCGATTATCTCTCCTCGACCAGCACCCAGGGCCAGTCCGTGATAGAGGCCCACATGCGCCTCAACTATCCGCCGAACGCGGCAGTGGCCGAGATCCAGGCCAAGGTCGCCAGCCGCCGCAATGTCCTGCCCGAGGATGCACAGGACCCGGTGATCTCTTCGCGTACCGGCGATGCCACGGCGTTGATGTACCTGGCATTCTACAGTGAGCAGATGCAGGCCGCTCAGATAAATGACTACCTGCTGCGGGTGGTGCAGCCCAAGCTGCAGGCGCTCCCCGGAGTGGCGACGGCGAGACTGATCGGCGACAAAACATTCGCCATGCGCATCTGGCTCGATCCGAAGCGCATGGCGGCGCTCGGCGTTACGGCTCAGGATGTGGCCGATGTGCTGCGCACCAACAACTATCTCTCCGGAATCGGGCAGGCGCGCGGCGAATACCATGTGATCGATCTGGCCGCAACCACCGACGTCGCCGGCGTGGAGGATTTCCGCAACCTGGTGTTGCGCAGCAGCGGTGAATCGCTGGTGCGTCTGCGGGACGTGGCGCGCACCGAACTCGGTTCGGAGGATTACAACACCGCCACCTGGTACAAGGGCAAGCCGGCCATCTTCGTCGGTGTCGAACAGGCCCCGGGCTCCAATCCACTGACCGTTGCCGGCTACGTACACGATGCCATGAAGGAGATACGCAGTCAGCTTCCAAGCGGGCTGGAGGCGCATATCCCCTACGATGCCAGCGCTTTTATCCAGGATTCCATCGACGAAGTGTTCACCACCCTGGTGGAGGCGGTGCTGATCGTACTGGTGGTGATATTCCTCTCATTGGGATCGCTGCGCGCGGCTATCATACCCGCGGTCGCCGTGCCGCTGTCGCTGGTTGGTGCGGCCTTCCTGATGCTGCTGGCCGGGTTCTCGATCAACCTGCTGACACTGCTGGCGATGGTCCTCGCCATCGGTGTGGTGGTCGACGACGCCATCGTGGTGGTTGAAAACGTGCACCGGCATATTGAGATGGGCAAGTCGCGTTTCCAGGCCGCGATCGACGGTGCGCGCGAGCTCGGCCTGCCGATCATCGCGATGACCACTACGCTGATCGCGGTCTACGCGCCGATCGGCTTCATGGGCGGGCTGGTCGGCACGCTGTTTACCGAGTTTGCGTTCTCGCTGGCCGGAGCGGTCCTGATCTCCGGTATCGTTGCACTCACGCTCTCCCCGATGCTGTCATCCAAGGTGTTGCGGCCGGTGGGCAATCCCGGCCGCTTCGAGCGCGCCGTTGAGCATTTTTTCGAATGGCTGGCTGACTTTTATCTGCGCCGGTTGCGCAGTGCGTTGACCTATCTACCCGCCACGCTGCTGTTCGCCGCTGTGGTGCTGGGCAGCATCTACTTCATGTTCACCACCACCAAGGGGGAACTCGCTCCGACCGAGGATCAAAGCATCCTGTTCTTCCAGGCGGTGGCCCCGCAGACGGCTTCACTGGAGTACAACGAGGCCTATACGCGCGAAATCGTCGAAGCTTTCGAGCAGGTGCCGGAATACCACGAGAGCTTCCTGCTGCTCGGATTCCGCGGCGACGACAACGTTGTATTCGGTGGCTTCAAAATGCGGCAGCCGGCGTTCCGCGAACGTTCGCAGATGCAGGTCCTGCCGGATATCCAGGGCAGTTTAAACCGAATCGCCGGCTTCCAGCTCGCGGTTTTCCCGCGCCCCAGCCTGCCGGGCAGCAGTGGACTGCCATTCCAGATGGTGATTCAGAGCGCCGGCAGCTATGAAGAGCTGGACCGGGTTGCCGGTCAGTTGGTCGGTCGCGGCATGGGCAGCGGCAAATTTATGTTTCTGCGCAAGTCGGTCGAGTTCAGCCGCCCCAAGGCCGTGCTGGTGATCGATCGCGACCGCGCAGCCGACCTGGGCATATCGATGGCCGATATCGGGCGTAATCTCGCCACGCTGCTGGGTGGTAACTATGTCAACCGCTTCAGTCTGGAGGGCCGCAGCTACAAGGTTATCCCGCAGGCGGAGCGTGCATTCCGTCTGACTCCGGAGATGCTCGGCGACCTCTACCTGCGCAGCGTCCACGGCGACCAGGTGCCATTATCATCGATCATCAAGCTGGAGAAATCGGTCGAACCGAGCAAGCGGGCACAGTTCCAGCAGCTGAATGCGCTCACTATCGAGGGACTGATGGCACCGGGCGTCTCCGAGGGCGAGGCAATGGCGACAATGGAGCAGCTGGCGCGCGAAGAGTTCCCGCTCGGATTCAGCAACGACTACACCGGAGGGACCCGTCAGTATGCCCAGCAGGGCAGTGCGCTGGTGGTGACGTTCTTCATGTCGCTGCTGGTGATCTATCTGGTACTGGCGGCGCAGTTCGAGAGCTGGCGCGATCCGCTGATCATTCTGGTTTCGGTACCGATGTCGATTGCCGGCGCGCTGGCATTTCTGACCCTTGGATTTGCCACGGTCAACATCTATACCCAGGTCGGCCTGATCACATTGATCGGTCTGATTGCCAAGAACGGCATCCTGATTGTCGAATTCGCCAACCAGCTGCAGGTCACCAGCGGGCTGGACAAACGCAGCGCGATTGAACGCGCTTCGGCGATCCGGCTGCGCCCGATCCTGATGACGACGGTGGCGATGCTGGTGGCCATGGTGCCGCTGCTGACCGCCAGCGGCCCCGGCGCGGTCAGCCGCTTCCATATCGGCCTGGTGATCAGCACGGGGCTGGGCATCGGCACCCTGTTTACCCTGTTCGTGGTACCGGCGGTGTATCTGCTGCTGGCGCGTGAGCACCACGCGATACCCGCACCAGAGGAACATACCGAAACGCCGGCGCCTACCTATCCGACCTCTTGACACCGGTCTGATGGGGTTCGATTCCCGGCGTCGGCTTCAGGCGGCATCGCAGTAAGCGTGCTGCGCAACCCGCTGAAGATCCTCGCCACCGCCCCGCTTCGGCGGGGTTGTCACTCCCCGGCACCCGGCCTGGCTATCCGTTCCCGGTCTACGCGCCGGGACCGCTGACCACGCGCTCATCATGCAGCCGCCCCACCTGCGCTTCGGTCAGGCCAAGAATATCCAGCAGGATTTCATCGGTGTGTTCACCGCATATCGGCGCGCGGCGCACAGGGCAACGGCTTGCCCGGCCAAAGTCAAGAGGTGAACCCGGCGCAAGATAGGAGCCGATACCCGGGTCGTCGATCATGCTGAACATCTCGTTCTCGACGGAGCAATCGGGGTCGCGTTCGATGACCTGGCGAATCGTGCGGTACTCCGCCCAGGTCACTCTGTGCTCGTCGAGCACCTGGCGGACTTCGGAGAGCAGGCGGGTACGGAACCAGGGCTCGAATACCTCCGCAATCTGCCGGCGGGCACGGAATCGATCGCCTTCGGTTTGAAAATTCAACGACAGTTTTTTCGCCAGCGCATCGAGTTCCTCGCCCAATTCAGTCGCCTTGCAGAGATTGGTCCACTGGGATTTGGTCAGGCCCACCACCATCACACGCTTGTCATCCAGCGTGCCGAAGTCTCTCCCGAAAGCACCGTAAAGATAATTTCCGTCTTTGGATCGATCGGCATCGTTGACCATGACCTCGGCAATGGTGCCGAGGTTTCCGAGCATGGCCAGCGCAACGTCCTTCAGCGCCAGTTTGACCAACTGCCCCTCACCGGTGAGACGCCGGTGCCGCTCGGCTCCGAGCAGCCCGACAAGCGTCATCTGTCCGGCAATGCAGTCCCATGCCGGTAGCAGATGATTGACCGGACGGGGCCACAGGCGCGGGCCGGTAATCAGCGGGAAACCGACCTTGGGATTGACCGTGTAGTCGACTTCGGAACCCCCATCGCGCCGACCCAGAAGATTCACCATGATCAAATCCTCGCGGTGAGACTTCAGGGTTTCGTAGTCCAGCCAGCCGCGGGCGGGAAAGTTGGTCACGAACAGTCCGGCATCCTCGCCGGGTGCACAGATAAGTTGAGTCAATAACTCCTGGCCCTGCGGCTTGCGAATATCAACCGCGATCGAGCGTTTTCCCTTATTGAGACCCGCCCAGAAAAGACTCCGCTTTCCATCCAGCGTCACCGGCCAGCGCGTATAGTCCAGTCCACCGCCAATCGGATCGAAACGGATCACGTCAGCCCCCATCTGCGCCAGCGTCATCCCCCCCAGCGGCACCGCAACGAAGGCAGATCCCTCGACGATACGCAAACCCTGAAGAATTGGTTTCATCCAGACACCTCCACTTTAACCCACGAGGCGATTATCATTGCAAAAATGGCATCTATTGGCACGTAATAATTGTGGAATATAGCTTTGACTGCTGCGCGACCGCGGCATATAAGCCGGACAGAAGATGGCGCAACAGGCAAGCGGCAACCAACGCAATCGCCTCGCGTACAACGAGACGGGTGTTATCTGTTGCGAACAGTGCCGAGCAGACGTGCGCCGGCTTCAATCGCCCACATGCCGATTTTTCCCTGCAGCAGCAACACCAGAATCACCAACGGCCAGGCGATCAGACGCAAAGGATCAAGGCCGTTCAGATCGATCTCCACGCTGGTTGAGGCGGCAAGTTTGAGTGATTGCGCGAAAGCGTTGATTGCATCAGGATCATTGTACAGCTGCCATACCATGTATACCGCGTGGATCACCACCAATGCACCAATCAGCGCCAATATGAGGCCGATAAGAGCCCCTGTACCGGTAAGCAGATTGATAATGGAAAAGTGCTGGGTTGATCTGTTTTCCATCATAGCCTTTTACGTCTGGTGCAATCACGCTGATCGGGATTGCCCGGGAGTAGAGAGGATCGGATATTACCATATTCTCCAATCTGCGAATCGCATTGCACGACAAGCCCGACCTGTTGTCGCAGCATACCACCCCTGATTGCGGGGCCTGCAGCTGGAGATGTTCTCTTTCCCGCCGGGGAGGTTATACTTTACGGGTTACAACAGAAGATGGATATTGATATGAAAAAGACGTTGGTGGCTGCCTGTCTGGCAGCGATGGTGTCAGCGTGCAGTATGGACGATGAGTCGAAGGCCAAGCTCGAACAAGCAGCCGGTCACGCCAAGCAGGCGGCCAAGGAA
The DNA here is from genome assembly GCA_020445405.1 of Gammaproteobacteria bacterium. Taxonomy (GTDB): domain Bacteria; phylum Pseudomonadota; class Gammaproteobacteria; order Chromatiales; family Chromatiaceae; genus HKST-UBA178. Next base: position 16,396 of record JAGRGQ010000029.1, read on the forward strand.
GTGGGTGAAGTGGTTTCCGCCAAGACATCCGAGGTCGGTGAGAAATGGCGCGAGATGAATGCCAATCGGATCGAAATGCCGCCTAAGGAGGATGCCGAACTGCCAACCCAGAAAGTGGATGCGGGGGATCTGAAGGCCAGGCTCAAGGCGGCCAAGGATGCCTTTATGAAGGCGCCGGATAAAACCGGAGAAACAACCGAAGGAACGAAGAAAGAAGGTTGAACGCCGACATTCGGCCAGCACGCAGTTCGCAGCAACCCGGAAAAGTCAAGGTACAGGAGATCCGTCGGCTTAGATCGGGCCAGCGGCGCAGGTTCGCCATGCATCCGGCTCGTCTCCAGTCCTGACGGGCATGGATGCCGGAACCGGGTCCCCCGTATCCGGCATCCGCACAGTGTTGACAGAACCCCGCCATCGAGTCGATCTCCGGTTACGGATGTCTCGTTGTGGTAAGCGCTTCCCATGCCTGCAACGGGTGAGCCGTAATCAATCCCTGTACACAGCACGATCCTGCCTGCTGGTCTGAACCCTTCATAGCCACCCCGGCAGCCTGCAGCGGTTGTCGCCGGTAAAGCATCCGTGCAGAATCAGTCGCAGGCGGATGAGTATCGTCGCTGCGCTGTCGACCGTGCCCCTTCCATCCCGGAAACGTGGCAGTCAGTTACCGCGCAGCATCACCAGCCGCTGCCCCCGGCGACCACCATCGCTGAATAATCACCTTCATCCGGGACGATGCGCCGAAAGCGTCTGACAAGCCGCTTTAACGGATCCGGACGGCAGCCCGAAGGACGACTATGACCGATATCAAAACAGTGGCGTTGACAGCACTGACAATGGTGGCATTTGCCGCCAACTCACTGCTGTGCCGAATGGCGCTGGGTGAACAGACCATCGATGCCGCGAGCTTCACCACCATACGGCTCTCCTCGGGCGCTCTGATGCTTTGGCTAGTCATGCGTATCCACAACAGCGCCCCGGATACATCCCAAAAAAGCAACTGGCTGGCTGCGGCGATGCTGTTTCTCTACGCGGCCACCTTCTCTTTCGCCTATGTCACGCTCAGTGCGGGTACCGGTGCATTGATTCTGTTCGGGCTGGTACAACTGACGATGTTTTTCGCCGCTCTGCGCAGCGGTGAGCCGTTCTCCGCCATCTCCTGGATCGGATTGTTGCTGGCTCTGGCCGGACTGGTTTACCTGGTCTCTCCCGGGGTAACCGCACCGGAACCGACCGGAGCGGTATTGATGGCGATGGCGGGTATCGGCTGGGGGGTCTACTCGCTGCGCGGACGCGGCGTCGCCAATCCGCTGCACGCCACTGCACGCAACTTTCTGCTCTCGGTACCCCTGGGGCTGCTGTTGAGCCTGCTCTTCTTCGATCAGATTTTCATCACTGCCCGGGGCCTGTTACTCTCCGTCACCTCTGGAGCCATCGCTTCCGGGCTCGGTTACGTCATCTGGTATGCCGCGCTGCGCCGACTGAAGGCAACCAGCGCCGCCACCGTGCAACTCTCCGTACCGGTAATCGCCGCCTTCGGCGGCGTGATGCTGTTATCCGAAGCGATCACCTGGCGACTCCTGATCTCCTCCGCCGCCATTTTAGGCGGCATCGCAATCGTACTGATGCAGCGGAATACGGTTCGCGGCTGAACTTGGCCGCAGCGATCCGGTCGCGGCACATGGCACGGAGCGGTGGGTTAAAAGATTACCGTTTGCGGAGTGACAACGTCGCTGACCGGATCACCGCGATGGTCAGACGCTGGTCACAACAACCTCGGATTGGAACCTGAATATCGTGAGAAACAGATAAACCCCGGCCCGGCTCCCGGTTGCTCATTTCCGTTTTCGCGTGAGCCCGAACAGCGCGATCATACCGGAACCGAACAGCCAGGCGGCGCCTGGAATCGGCGTAGCGATGATTGCGCTGAGCCCATCCGTATAAGCGGCATTCGCAATCTGTACCGAGCCAATCACGGGATCACCGGACTGCGGCAGAAACCCGGAAAAACCGGGTGCGGCATCGGCCGCGACCAGCGCCGTGTTGACCAGCAGCTCCCAGCTGTCCGGCCGCTGGTGCACCGCGTCCCATTTCCAGAGGATACGCGCGGCATCGACGCCGACTGTGGTACCCGGGCGCTCCAGGTGTGTCGGGTCCTGCAGCCCCATCATCGTACCGGCATATTCACTCCATACGTCCAGGCTGAGCCAGCCCGAAGTGCGCACGAACAGGCCGCCGCTGCCACCGTCCGACGAACTGCCGCTGCCATCTCCGGCATCGGGCGCAATGCTGCTGGAACTCCATGCCGCATCCGGCGTACCAATTTTGGCCTGCAGCCGGAAACGATACTCGCCATCTATCGTCGAGTTGACAGCGGCGCCGGAGAACATGCTCCAGCCCGCATCGGCCGCAGAGACACCGGCGAACGCGCCGCCGACGCCGACAATGGCGTCGCCGATCTCCCAACTCCGCGCGCTCGAGGCATCCCAGGTCCGTGGTGCACCGTAGTAGTCGTCGAAGCCGGCATCGGTATGCCCGACCAGCGCGAACGGAGCGCTGTCGGTAACCGTGAAAGCGGTGGTATAGATATCGAAGCCGATATTGCCGCTGCCGCGGACATAGCTGCCCTGGGCGAGAGAGTGCCCCCCAAACGCCCAGCCGTCAGCCAGAGGATCGCCGGTAAAGGCAGCGTATCCCGCATGCGGTATGTTCAGGACAATCAAAACCAAGGGCCAGATTCGTTGAAGCGTCATGTCTTATGCTCCTTGAATAGTGGTGATTGTCGATGTGGAACAGATTTATTTGATCAGCTTATCCGGTGGTTGGCAACCTGGTACTCCAGGGATGGTTCGGCATGCCCCTGTCTGTTCGACCTTTCAGGTAAAACGACATTCACCTGTTGACCGACCGGATTGTACGCGATTGCTGATTTCATCTGGGTTTGTCACTGACGCCGCATGTAACTGGGCACGAAATTTGCCGTATTAATGATCATAACGTGCATTGAATATTATCGGGGTGGTTAAATTTATGTTTTTCAATCGGTTACCACTGATATCTTGATAATTTCTGCTGATTTTTAATGTTTTTTATTGGTGCGGTCGAATGGTAACTGCATCAAGTTGAACTGGATTAATCGCGAGGGGCGAAGTCATGTTGACTTATGAAGATTGTGTTGATTTCTGTAACTTTACCGAAGAGGAGGTTCGCGCCCTGCAGGAGGGTGAAAATGTACCGGCGCTGGAAGCCTGCATCCGGGCGCATGGGCTGGCGGATAATCCGCGAGGTTGTAGACAGCTGTTGAAATACATGCAGGAGAGACTCGAACAGGTTGAGGCGAGGAACGACTCCAATGCATCCCGGGAGGTACACGCAGCGATGGAACACTTTACCTCGACCCACCACTACACATGAATGCTTTCCCTGCATTCCGCACGCAACTGCGTCTCACCGGAACCCATCTGCTGATCCCCCACGGCCGCGGCGATGTTGGTTCGTCGCGCGACGCGGGCGGCGGACATGGGATAGCCGTGCGATCGGATCGTAAGGAGTAAAGGATTGCTGATCGGTGCGATTGATTCACATGCCGATTGAGAGCCCGCTACGGTCTGCCCTGGCGGGATACAATCTTTCGGTACACGATCGCAGACTCATTCATAATCAAGTTTATTTGCGCAAGCTGTACTGGGTTTAAAACTTATGACCAACGAACTCCCATTCAAGCCGGGAGATACCGGGAAGCGCCGATAGCGTTGACATCTCCGGCTTTCGGGTAGCGCCCTGGTTTCGGCTTTGTGCTTCAGGTGATCGATGTTCTGCTTGAACGCCCGGTTGCGCGGTCTCGAAGCACGCAGACGGTGATGTCAAATACCTGTCTTCGCCGACGACACCTGTTTCACACGACATCAATCGGGTGCAGCGACAACCAGACTTGACGGGCTGTAAAGACTGGAATTCAGTCCACTTGATCAATTTGATAAAAACCAGGGAATCCGGCGGCGAAACCATAGTCTGCCGCATCAATCTCAACCTGATCCCGTGAACATCTCATTGGCGCAAACCATCGCTGCCCGCAGCGGCCTGAGTGACAATGCGACTCATGCAGAGGCGTTTCCTGCGGGACGCCGGCCGTATACTCCCCTAATCGGCGCTCTGGGTGGCAGGCCGAATCAGAAGTGAATATCATGGCGGGCATCGAGTTCGGGGATCTGTTGAATTCATCATGCTGAAGAGAGTGATCTTAACCGCGATCGGCGCTGCAATCGTGGTCGGCGCCATCGTCTATGCCAAGCTGGGTCAGTTCGCGGCGATGACCGACGCCGCGGGGAACATGGTACTGCCAGCGGAAACCGTCACCGCCGTGAAGGTGGACGAAACGCAGTGGGAGCAATCGATCGCCGCCACCGCCTCGGTGTCTGCGGTACAGGGCGTGACGGTCAGCGCCGAGGTTGGGGGAAGAGTGACCTGGATCGGTTTCGAATCCGGCGCGATGGTGAACGCCGGCGATGAGCTGCTGAGAATGGAAACGGCGAGTGAAGACGCCCAGCTCGCCTCGGCCGAAGCGGCGGCCGCGCTGGCCAAGGCGGACCTGGCGCGCGTGCGCGCACTGGCGAAGCGGGAGCTGGCATCGCGGGACGCCGTCGACAGCGCCGAAGCTCAGGTCAAGGAGACCGTCGCGCAGGTCGGCAACATGCGCGCACTGATCGCGAAGAAAACGATCCGCGCACCCTTTGCCGGCCGCCTGGGCCTGCGCCTGGTCAACCTTGGCCAGGTCCTGCGCGAAGGCGACGCGATCGTATCGCTGCAGACGCTGAATCCGATCCATGTCGATTTCTCGATCCCGCAGCAACTGATCGGCCGCCTCCAGCAGGGCATGGAGGTCCGCGTCAGTTCGGACACCGCGCAGGGAGAGACGTTTCACGGCCGGATTATCGCCGTGAATCCGGAAGTCGACCCGGTAACGCGCAGCGTGCGGGTACGCGCGCTGGTCTCCAATCCCAAGGAGCAGCTGCATGCGGGCATGTTCGCCAACGTCGATGTGATTCTGCCCGAGAAAAAAACCGTACTGCCGGTCGCCGCCACCGCTGTGCTCTACGCGCCTTTCGGCGATTCGGTGTTCGTGGTGGAAAATCGCCGCAACGAACAGACCGGCGAGAACGAGCAGGTACTGCGCCAGCAGTTCGTCCGTCTGGGGCAGACGCGCGGTGACTTCGTCGATGTCACCGATGGCCTGAAGAGCGGTGAGACCGTGGTGACCAGCGGCGTATTCAAGCTGCGCAGCGGCATGCAGGTGGTCATCGACAATACGCTCGCACCCAAAGCCGAACTCAATCCCCGTCCGAACGAGTCCTGAAGCAGACACCGATGAACAGCTTCACCGATCTTTTCATTCGGCGCCCGGTGCTCGCCATCGTGGTCAACCTGGTGATCATCATCGCCGGGTTCAACGCCTGGCACTCGCTGAGCGTGCGCCAGTACCCGCTCAGCGAAAACGCCTCGGTGCAGATTACGACAGTGTACGTCGGTGCCAGCGCCGAACTGGTGCGCGGTTTCATTACAACGCCGCTGGAGCGCGCCATCGGGGCGGCCGAAGGCATCGATTACGTGGAATCGAAAAGCCTGCAGGGTATCTCCATCATCACCGCACGGCTCAAGCTCAATTACGATTCGACCAAGGCGCTGGCCGATATCTCCTCCAAAGTCGACCAGGTACGCGGCGACCTGCCCGCCGAGGCGCAGGTCCCCGCCATCAGCGTGCAGTCGGCCGACTCCGATTTTGCCGCGGCCTACCTCAGCTTCTGGTCCGACATCCTGTCGCAGGAGCAGATCACCGATTACCTGACCCGCGTGGTACAACCGCGGCTGGCGTCGGTCTCGGGCGTACAGCGGATCGAGATCTTCGGCGCGCGCACCTTTGCCATGCGCATCTGGCTCAAACCCGATCGCATGGCGGGGCTCGGCATCAGCCCGTCGCAGGTGCGCGAGGCGCTGGCGCAGAACAACTATCTCGCCGCCATCGGCAGCACCAAGGGTGCGTTGGTGCAGACCAACCTGGCGGCAAACACCGACCTGCGCAACCCGGAGGATTTCCGACGACTGGTGATCTACCAGAACGAAGACACCATCGTGCGTCTGCAGGACATCGCGGATGTCGAACTGGGCGCAGAAGACTATGACACGCTGGTGCGCTATTCCGGACAGACCGCGGTGTTCGCCGGTGTGTTTCCGCAGCCCAACGCCAACATCGTCGATGTGATCGACCGGGTGCGCGTGGAGCTGTCGCAGCTCCAGCACGACATGCCCGCCGGGCTCGATGCCAGCATCGGCTACGACGCATCGGAGTATGTCAGCAACGCCATCAAGGAGGTGACCGGCACGCTGGTCGACACACTGTCGATCGTGGTTGTGGTGATCTTTCTGTTTCTCGGATCGGTGCGCTCGGTGCTGGTGCCGGTGATGGCGATCCCGGTGTCGCTGATCGGCGGCATCTTTCTGATGCAGATGTTCGGTTTCACGCTGAATCTGCTCACGCTGCTCGCCATCGTGTTATCGGTCGGGCTGGTGGTCGACGACGCCATCGTCGTGGTCGAAAATGTCGAGCGGCATCTGCGCGAAGGCCGCACCCCGCGCGAAGCCGCCCTGATCGGTGCGCGCGAACTGGTCGCGCCGATTATTGCCATGACGGTCACGCTGGTCGCGGTCTACATCCCCATCGGCCTGCAGGGGGGGCTGACCGGCGCGCTGTTTCGCGAATTCGCGTTTACCCTGGCCGGTGCCGTGACGATTTCCGGGGTGGTGGCGCTGACCCTGTCGCCGACCATGTCGGCGAATCTGCTGCGCAGCGCACAGGATGAGGAGCGGGGACTGACCGGCTGGCTCAACCACCGTTTCGATCGCTTGCGGGAGGTCTACGGCCGCGCGCTCGGCGGTACGCTCAAAGCCAGGCCCGCAGTCTATCTGGTGTGGATCGTTGTAAGCCTCTGCACCGTACCCATGTATCTGTTCTCGCCCAAGGAGCTGGCGCCGACCGAGGATCAAAGCGTCCTCTTCGGCATCATCAATACCGCCGCCAACGTCACCACCGATCAGAACGCGATCTATTCCAAAGCGGCGGAACAGATCATGCTCGACGTCCCCGAGGCCGCACTGACCTTCCAGCTCCTGTTCCCGCCGTCGATCGGAGCGACCATAGGGGCCGACGGTTTCAGCGGGGTGGTGGTGAAGCCCTGGGGCGAGCGCACCCGCACCGTCTCCGCGATCCTGCCCGAAGTGCAGGCCCAGGTATCGAAGATTCCGGGCATCCAGATGTTCATGACCACACCGCCGGCGCTGCCGGGCGGCAGCAACTTCCCGGTGGAGTTTGTCATCACCTCCACCGCAGACGCCGAACGGCTGCTCGAGTTCGCCCGGGAGCTGCAACAGCGGGCGCAGCAGAGCGGGCTGTTCAGCTTTCCTCCGGACATCGACATGAAGCTCGATCAACCGCTGGCGACGGTGGTGTTCGACCGCGACAAGCTGGCGGCGCTGGGCTTGCGCCTGTCGCAGGTCGGCGCGGATCTCGCCGTCGCCACCGGCGGCGATTTCGTCAACCGCTTCAACATGGCCGGCCGCAGCTACAAGGTGATACCCCTGGTGCAGCGCGTGGACCGCCTCAACAGCGAACAGCTGCGCAACATCCATGTCGCCGGCACCGACAATCGAATGGTGCCGCTGTCGGCGGTGGCGCATATCGAGCACTCCGTCGTGGCCCGCTCGCTCAACCGTTTTCAGCAGCTCAACGCGGTGAAGCTATCCGGCGTGAGCAGCCGCACGCTGGACGACGCGCTCAGCTTTCTCGAGGAGACCGCGCGGGAGATCCTGCCGCCGGGATACAGCTTCGACTATACCGGCGAGTCGCGCCAACTGCGCACCGAAGGCAACAAGTTCCTGCCCGCGTTCTCGCTTGCGGTGCTGATGATCTTTCTGGTACTCGCGGTGCAGTTCAACTCGTTCCGCGATCCGTTCGTAATTCTGGCGGGCTCGGTGCCGCTGGCGATGTTCGGTGCGCTGATCTTCACGCTGTTGAAGATGCCCGACCCCAGCATGCCGTACTGGACCAACGGCTGGACCACGACCATGAACATCTACGCCGAGGTCGGCCTGGTCACGCTGGTCGGGCTGATCGCCAAAAACGGCATTCTCATCGTCGAGTTCGCCAACAAGCTGCAGCAACAGGGCACAAGCAAACTGGACGCCGTGCACGAGGCGGCGATGATCCGCCTGCGGCCCGTTCTGATGACCAGCGTCGCCACCATCGCCGGTCATTTTCCGCTGGTGTTGGTGACCGGCGCCGGTGCCGCGGCGCGAAACTCGATCGGCCTGGTGCTGGTCGGCGGCATGGCCATAGGCACGCTCTTCACTCTGTTTGCATTGCCATCGCTGTATGTACTGATGGCCAAGGACCGGAGTAAAGAGACGGCCGCGGCACCTGCCGCCGCGGCGCTGCCCGTGACGCAGCCACTCGATCCCGGCTGATCGAGGCAAGCCGGCAAGTGAAAAGGGGACGGCGCGCGAACCCGGCCTCGGGATTGGATTGCCCGGCCGCCTCTATTTCGACTGCAGCGGCACTTTTCCCATCCTCAGAATATTCTGCACATCCTGCGGCCGCTGACTCGACAGCAGTATCAGCTGCTTGAGAAAGTTGATGATCCGCCAGTCCGCGATATCGTTGTGGTCCCTGATCAGTTCCTTGTCGACGTATGTCACCAGGTAGGGGTTGCGGCCCGCGGAGTTTGTCGTACGCTCCAGTATCAGGCTGTCGAATGGAATCCTGCTGCCGGGCTTATCGTTGACCCAGGACTGACTGAATCGCTGTAACCGGGTAAAACTGTCCGTGTTTTCGAGGGTGTATGCCCGCTCCCGGGAGCCGCTGTCTGTCGGGTAGAGGCGATGAGTGCGATAAGGCTTGAAATGGCCTACCGCGCTGCGGTTGGCGTCCTCCTCGTCCACGATTTCATCGGTTTTTGCGACCGCGTTATAGCGCGTGATGCTGCGCTCTTTTTCGAAGAAGGTCGAGAAAATCCGACCGGCCGGAAACGCATAACGCGTCGCGTAATCCGCCTCCGAGGTAAGCACCGCCAGAACCGGCAATTGCGGTTCGAAATAGGTGCTGCGCTCGGTGGACATGTCGCTCAGCGGCGCAAACAACAACGCCTCGAACGCCGGATTGATCAGCACCACCAGATTTCCGAATCCCGCCACGTCGCTTACCGTTCCATCGGGTCCGGTACTGTGAACGAACCCGCTCTCCAGCGCCGTTGCGAGCGCCGAGTGAACGAGCGCGCCGCCGAAACTGTGGCCGACGACGACCAACCGCGTGCGGCTGGCGCTCTCCTCCATGCTGTCTTTCGTTCGGCGTATCTGCTCGATCCGGTCGAGCACTTCGGTAACGCCGACTTTGCCGACCTTCTGCGCCGTGTTCTTGCGGTCCCAGAAACTCGCATTTTCGACCAATGGCATGGTGACGGAAGCGCCGCGCCAACCAAGATAGACTCCGGCGACCAGACGCTGTGGATCCCCGGTAACGTCGCTTATCTGCTTTTCCGCGCGGCTGAGCTCCGCGAGCACCGAGCGAAACGTTTCGATATTTGGATCGTACGGCTTTGCGCTGTGTTTCCAGCCGTGTACAAAAACCACCATCAGCAGATCCCTGCCTGCGGACTCGGTCGACAACCTGTCGAGCACCGCCCACATCTGCCTGCGATCCCACATCTGGCCCTGGTCGTCGAATTCGATAAAACCAAGCAGGAAGTTCGAATCGACGTCCTGCGCGGGCAGTTGCTGCAGCGCGTGGGTCTCGCACTCCGCAGATGGCCGCAACCTGTCGCTTACGCAGAGTTCATAGTTGGTCCGGTACTGAATCAGAGGTGCACAAGCCGGCAGCGCAGCGACGACAATGAGAAGCGTAATCAGTGATCGTACAAACGAATTTGCCATAAGTGGTCCTCCTCTCTTCCATGCATAAGGGATCAGGTCTTGCAGTGCCGCAACAGAGTAACAGTAAGTACTCACGGTAGGACATGGCAAGATCCAATTCTCTGTTGGCGCGCGATAGACAGCGCTGACGGCCCGAGGCGGGAATCCGTGCGTACAACGCAAAAAATCCAAGCCTCTGGTTCCGGAAATAGAACAGCCGGTTTCCGGATTGGTCCGGAGCGCACGCTGTTGAGGCGCTCCGATACCATGCCAGCATCAATTCTCCTTTCGTGGTATCGATGTTTTCTGCCTTGCCAGGCGCAGAAAAAACCATTGATGATGCAGATCATATTATGGATTGGAATTTTTTATTGTTATATTTCTATTTGTTACAAATTATTCCTACTCCACAGCACATTATTCCGGCGCCGAGCCAACAAAGCTCATCGAAGCGGGGGAAAACCAGAGTTGATAGTTCTACGGTGGCTCAGGATCGGATAAGTCCCGCGAAACTCCCGCAGAAGACAAAAGCTGAATGGAAAAAATCACTGTAAGCTTTTGGTTTAAATGGTGGGCCGTGGGCGACTCGAACGCCCGACCAATGGATTAAAAATCCACTGCTCTACCGACTGAGCTAACGGCCCCCGAGGGAAGCGCGGCATTATACCGGAAGGTGCCTGACAGTCAAAGACTCTTCTGCACGATAAAACACTCCCAGGTAATGAGACGACGGCTGGAGGCCGGCTGCACCAGTCATCATAATCCTGCCCAACGCCTCCCTGCGCTCCGCCGGTCCGGCTTTTGCTGCCCTTACAGCATTACCGGTATCTGGTCGGATCGGCCATGCCCGCCTCTCTGAAGCCCTGGGCACGCAGGCGGCAGGAGTCGCATCGGCCGCAGGCGGCACCGGTCTCATCGGCGTTGTAGCAGGAGGTGGTCAACGCGTAATCCACACCAAGTTCGACGCCACGGCGGATAATCTCAGCCTTGGTCAGCTCGATAAGCGGCGCGTGGATGCGAAAGCCCGCCCCTTCGACGCCGGCCTTGGTCGCCAGATTGGCCAGCGCTTCGAAAGCGGAAATGAATCCGGGACGGCAGTCGGGATAGCCGGAATAGTCCACCGCATTCACACCGATAAAGATATCCCGCGCACCGAGCACTTCGGCCCAGCCCAGTGCCAAAGACAGGAATATCGTATTGCGCGCGGGCACATAGGTGACCGGTATGCCCTCTCCGCCCGCCTCAGGCACCTGGATACTGAGGTCTGTCAGTGCCGACCCGCCAAATGCATCCAGCGCGATTGGCACTATCTGGTGTCTTTCCACCCCCAGAGAGCGTGCTACCCTGCCCGCGGCGGCCAGCTCCGAGTGGTGGCGCTGCGCATAGTCCATGCTCAGCGCGTAGCAGGCGAAACCCTGTTCCCGGGCAATGGCAAGGACAGTGGCAGAATCGAGCCCCCCGGAGAGCAGCACAACGGCCCGATTGGAGTTTGTTGAATGCGTCATTTCAATCCCTGATTTAAAACCAAAACCACTCTCTCGCCAAGGCGCCGGGCACGCAGGGAGTGAATGCGCCAGCGACTAAAGCCAGTGGCTTCTAGTTACAGCCAGACCATCACAGAGTCGGCTGAAAGCCGACCCTCCCCTCTCCCATGAGGAGGGTGTCGTAAAAGCCTCCTCTCCCCGTGAGCGAGAGGGCCAGGGTGAGAGTATCAAGAGATAAGCTTTTGATTTCAATCACCCTCATCCTGGCCTTCTCCCTCGAAGGGAGAAGGGATATAACCTTTGCGACACCCGCATCAGTGGGAGAGGGTCAGGGTGAGGACTGAATCACTCCACCGCTGCCTCCCCTCACCCCAACCCTCTTCCCCGAGGGGAGAGGGAGTTCTCTCTTCCGGTTTAAGCCGGGGGGTTTACAGGTCCCGGTTTTGAGACCTTCAAAGACAAGCGCGTGTAATTACCCAATTACCCGATTACCCGATTACAAATCCGGAACCTTGAGTCCAGACTATTTACTCACCTGCGGTCGTTGCGCGGCTCTGCGAGAGATATTACCGGATAGTTTCGCACCCCTGGGCAGTAGAACCTATCTCCCGCCAACGTCGCCCCATAGATATTTATGCAGTTGTATCTGAAAGCGGACGTTCAGGTGGTCGCGTAAAATCCACTCCGCCAATTGAGTGGGATCCTGCGTACCATTGACCGGTGAAAACAGAATTTCGCAGCGTGATTCCAGATCGAGATCCCGAAGAAGCTGTCTGGACCATTGGTAATCCGCTTCGTTACAGATGACGAACTTCACCTGGTCGTGCGGATTCAACTGCTCGATATTCTGATAAAGGTTTTTCTCCACCTCACCGGAAGCCGGCGTCTTGATATCCATCACCCGTACCACCCGGGAATCGACTCCGGAGATATCCAGCGCACCGCTGGTTTCCAGCGAGACCCGATAACCGCCGTCGCACAGCAGTGTCAACAGTTCCGGACAGGCCTGCTGGGCGAGGGGTTCACCGCCGGTGACGGTAACGTAACGGGCTTTGAATCCGTCCACCGTGGTGTTGATTTGCTGCAACGACATCCACTCGCCGCCCTTGAACGCGTAACTGGTGTCGCAGTAGCCGCAACGCAGGGGACAGCCGGTGAGACGGATAAACACCGTGGGCACTCCCACGGTGTTGGACTCGCCCTGCAGCGAGTGAAAAATTTCTGTGATACGCAGTCGGGATGAACTGTTCAAAGCGATCGATCATCGCACTGAATTAACTTGAAATTAACATAAAGTATACTTTTCTACCCATTGTTATCTATAGTTTTTTCTTCCTCATAAACTCCTCCGCCAAGCGTGCCGCGGAGGATCCCGGGAAACGCTCTATCAGTGTTTCGAGCGTCGTCCTCGACTTGGACAGCTCCTTCTTCTCGAATTGAATATATCCGATTTTCAGCAGCGCGCCGGATACCTTCTGGCTGGTTGGAAAAGTATCGAGCAGTTTATTGAACTCCACCAGCGCATTGTCGAAATCCCGGGTAACGTAACTGGTTTCACCGAGCCAGTATTGGGCGTTGTCCGAGTAGACGCCGGCGGGATAAGCCTTGAGGAAACTCTGGAACGACTTCGCCGCCTCATCGTAACGGCGCTGGGTAAGCAGTTCGAATGCCTTCTGGTATGCACCCTCCTCCCTGGCCGACGCGCTGGTTGCGACCACTACGGGCTTAGAGCCGGATTCTTCGGCGGCACCGCCCATAGCCGGCCCCTGCCGGCCGGAACCGGTATCGACGGGCGTCTCCACCTGCATACCGCTTTCCGGGCTGCCTGAGCCTGCATCAGGCGCACCCGGGGACTGGCTCAATCGCTGATCCAGGTCCAGATAAAGGTCGCGCTGCTGTTTTTTTATCGCGCCCAGTGCATTGCCCTGCAACTCGACGTCACCGCGCAGCTGCCGCACCTCGTTCTGCAGCGCATCGAGTCGCAGCACCAGTCCCGACAATATGCTGACCTGCCGCTCCAGTACCTCTATCCTCTGTTCCAGCACTGTGGCGGAGTCTGCCGTCCAGGCAGGTGCGCTCAGACTCATGATCATGCAACAGACAGCAATTTTCCGGGTCAGCATTATCGTCTTCCACTCAGTAAAGCAGCTCCGCCCGCCGGTTCTGGGACCAGGCAGCCTCATCCGCGCCAACCATCAGCGGCCGTTCCTCGCCGTAGCTGACCGTATGGATCTGATTGTCCGCGGCTCCCTGAGCCAGCATCAGACTGCGCACCGCGTTGGCGCGGCGTTCTCCCAACGCGATATTGTACTCCCTGGATCCGCGCTCATCAGCGTGCCCTTCCACGGTTATGGTCACCGTCGGATTGTTCGCCAGATATTTGCCGTGGGCTATCACCACATCGCGCAGGTCTTCGCGTATCTGACTCTCGTCATAGTCGAAAAAGATGGTGCGGACAGAGAGTGGGCTGCCTGGATTATCCAGTGGATTGCCGCGCCATTCGCCGGCGGCATCCGCCGCGGAGGTCGCAGATCCACCCGCCTCGCTCACCGCAGCGCCATCGCCCGAGCCCCCGTCGGCTTTTCCGCCGAAGGTCGAGCAGCCGGCCAATGTCAGCGACAAAACAGCGGCCGCTGCGATTTTTAAACCACAAACTTTCATGGATATCTCCTGTCGAAATCGGTATAGGGTGACCAGGCCGGTTCGCGCACGTCGCCACCGCCCTGAAGTGCCAGACGCTGACGGACTTTACCGTCTGTGGAGACCGCTGCGAGTTCGTGCCTGCCCCCGGTCTTCGTGGCGTAAATTATCATGTTGCCGTTCGGTGCGAAACTGGGGGATTCATCCAGAACACCTGCGCTCAGGACCTGCAGGCGACGGCTTCCCAGCTGCAGGATACCGATCCTGAAATCCGACCCCCGTTGTGTCACCAGTGTCAGCGATTTCCCGTCGGGGGAGTAGGAGGCCCGGGAGTTGTAACTGCCCTCGAAGGTGAGTCGTTCCGCGCCGCCGCCGCCGACCGGGACCCGGTAGATCTGCGGTTTGCCGCCGCGGTCCGAAGTAAACACGATATGGCGCCCATCCGGCGACCAGGATGGCTCGGTATCGATGGCGTAATGTTCGGTAAGACGACGCAGTCCCTTGCTGGCCAGATTCAGCACGTAGATCTCAGGGTTGCCGTCCTTGGAGAGTGTCAGTGCCAGCTGCCGTCCATCAGGCGACCAGGCGGGGGCACCGTTGATGCCCTTGTAGGCGGCCACCTGCTGGCGCGTGCCGGTAAATACCTGCTGCACATAAATTGCCGGCTTACCGCGAACAAAGGAGACATAAGCCAGCCGGAGCCCATCCGGCGACCAGGCCGGGGACATGATCGGATCGGGAGAGCTGAGAATCGTCTGCGGATTGTAGCCGTCCGCATCGGCCACCCGGAGTGCGACCCGGTTTTTACCATCGCTGCCGGGGACGGATTCAACATAGGCAATCCGGGTCGAGAATGCGCCCTTCTCCCCGGTCAGCGTTTCGTAGATTATGTCGGAGATCCGGTGAGCCGTAGTGCGCAGGTTTCCCTCGGTGGTCGGAATACTGTAGCCGGTCAGCATGGCGCCCTTGAACACGTCGAACAACTGAAATCTGACCAGATATCCATCGGCACCATTGGGCTGTATCCGACCCACAACAAGATTCTCCATACCCAGCACTTTCCAGTCCCGGTACTCCACCTCGGAATCGCTGTGGGGCCGCGCCAGCATATCGTTTGCGGGCAGTGTCCGGAAGCGACCGCTGCGGCTCAGGTCACTGTCGACTATCGCCGCAATATCCTGTCCGGGTTGCGCACCCGTTCCTTCCCAGCCGAACGGGACAACGGCTATCGGCAGTGCCCCTTCAACTCCCTCGGTAATCTCAATAGTTAGCGCTGCTGTCGCCTGAAAGTGCCAGAGAAGGGTAACGAAAAAAACTAGAATCTTAATCATATAATTACGCTATCTATTTGGATCAAAAACAAAAATAATGTCTCTAAACTGCTCAAAAAGATCATCCTCCGGTACCGGCAGCGGGTCGGCCTTGTAGACGGCCGCCTCCGCAGAACGATCGAACGTCCCGCTGCCGCTACTCTCAATGACACTCACCGCCAGCACGCTGCCGCCCTTCGCCAGGCGCACCCTGAGTTTGCATTTCAGACCATCGCCGGTGCCATCGAGCCTGACCCAGTTGGCAATCACCTTCTGCTGGATCTGCAGCATGAACCTGTCCCTGACTCTGGCATTGTGCTCGGCCTGCATGGCCGACTCCAACTCCGCCTCACGCGCCTTACGCGCCGCTTCGGCTTTGCGCCTGGCCTCCTCTTCCGCCTTGCGGGCTGCCTCCTCTTTACGCTTCTTCTCCTGCTCCGCCTTGCGGGCTGCCTCCTCTTTGCGCTTCTTCTCCTCTTCCGCCCTGCGCCTTTTCTCTTCCTCCGCTGCGCGCTTTTTCTGCTCCGCCGCAAGTGCACTCTTTTCGGCCTCGCGCTTTTTCTGCTCCGCCAGTGCTGTGGCTTCCAGCTTTTTGCGCTGCTCTTCCTCTTCCAGACGTTTCGCCCTGGCGTCCGCCAGGCGCTGCTCCTCGAGTTTGCGTTGCTGCTCGATCTGCCGCTGTTTTTCGGCGTCGGCCGCGCGGTTTTTCTCCTCTATCCTGCGCTGCTGCTGCAGCTCTTCCAGACGTTTTCGTTCATCCTGCTGCTGGTTTTTAATCTTCTCCAGCTGTTGCTCCTGCTGTTCACGCGCGGCTGCCTCGGCCGCCATTCGCTGGGTCTCGGCCTGCTGCATTTTCTCCAGTTCGGCGGTTACCAGCGCCTGGTCCACCATATGTGCCTGCACCACCTCCACGCCGGACTCTACCGGTTTCGGTGTCTCCAGCCAGTCCACACCGACGATCAGGAACACTATGATCGCGAGATGCATCAACAGCGCCTTGGCAGCCGCTTTCGGGTTGTCCCGTATAATCTGAAACATCAGCGTTCCGGCGTCTCGGTGATCAACCCGACATTGGCAACACCAGCAGCCTGGATCAGCACCATCGCCTGCACGACCCGGCCATAGTTGACGCTACGGTCGCCGCGCACCAGAATCGGGGTTCTGGGCTTGTATTTGATCACTGCAGCCACCCGTGCCATCAGCGTCTCCCCGTCCAGCGCTTCATTCTTACCCTCGCCGATATCGATAAAAAACTCCCCATCCCGGTTGACCGACACCACGACCGGGTCATCGGCCTCCGCAGGCAGCGGGGCCGAGTCCGCCTGCGGCAGTTCCACGTTGACGCCCTGCGTCAGCAAAGGTGCGGTAATCATAAAAATAATCAACAGCACCAGCATGACGTCGATGTAGGGCACGACGTTGATCTCCGACATGGGACGACGGCGCTGACGGCGCTGACGGCTCACCCTGCGCTCCGTAGACGATCAGACATGGGCCTGGCGCTGCAGAATGGTGGTGAACTCATCGAGAAAATCCTCGTAATTGCCGTAGAGCCGTTCGACATCGTTTGAGTAGCGGTTATACGCCACCACCGCGGGAATGGCGGCAAACAGCCCCATCGCGGTTGCGATAAGCGCCTCGGCGATACCCGGCGCCACCAAAGAGAGCGTCGCCTGCTTGACGCTGCCCAGCGCCACAAACGAGTTCATGATTCCCCAGACCGTTCCGAACAGGCCCACATACGGGCTGGTTGACCCCACCGTGGCGAGAAAGGAGAGATGGGTCTCCAGCCGGTCCATCTCACGACTCATCGCCACCTGCATACTGCGCCGGGCTCCTTCGACAACGGCCATCGGGTCGATATCCCGGTTCTTGTTGAGACGCGCGAACTCTTGGAAACCCGCGTGAAAAATACTTGCCATACCGTCCTTTCGGGCACGCTCCCCCTCCACTTCGTGGAAAAGTTCACCCAGATCGCCGCCGGACCAGAAGCGGTGTTCAAACTGCGCCGCCGCCCGGCGCGCGCTTCTCAACACCTTGGCACGATCGAAAATCATGGTCCAGGAGACAATGGAAGCCAGCATCAGGGCCGCCATGACAAGTTGAACCAGGGGACTCGCGCTGGCAACCAGCGAGACAAACGACAGATCAGTCGACATCGGAAATTCTCAATAGGATGTTTTGTGGAATGGGCGTGGGCCGAAAGCTCTCCAGGTCGACACAGACAACCTGTACATCGCCATGGACGAGCAGAAGTTCGTCCGCCACTCTGATTATCCGCTGATGAAAGGTCAAACTCGCTTTTTGCAGCTGCCCGATTTGCGATTTCACCAGCAGCGCGTCATTGAAGCGGGCGGGACGCCTGAAGTCAATCGATACCCGGCGCACCGCGAACACTATCCCCTCCTCACGCAACAGTCCGTCCTGCTCAAACCCCAGGCTGCGCAGCCATTCGGTACGCGCCCGCTCCATGAATTTCAGGTAGTTGGCATAGTAGACTACGCCACCCGAATCCGTATCCTCGTAGTAGACTCTGACCGGCCAGAAAAATTCCGCATCGTTTATCACGATTCAAACAGATCTTGAGCACCCGGGATATCTGCAATATCAGGCTTCGGGGTCATGCCGAAATGGAGGTAGGCGGAACGGGTTGCAACCCGCCCCCGGGGTGTGCGCATCAGGAAGCCCTGCTGGATCAGAAACGGTTCGAGCACGTCCTCGATGGTTCCGCGCTCCTCGCCGATCGCGGCTGCCAGGCTGTCCACCCCCACAGGACCGCCGTCGAATTTCTCTATTACCGCCAAAAGCAGCTTTCTGTCCATGATATCGAAACCGCTGTTGTCCACTTTCAGCATACCCAGCGCCCTGTCCGCCACCTCCGGTGTCACCCGGCCATCGGCCCGCACCTGAGCATAGTCGCGTACCCGGCGCAACAGCCGGTTGGCGATGCGCGGTGTACCGCGTGAGCGCCGTGCGATCTCCCTGGCGCCCGATTCTTCTGCGGCAATATTCAGGATATCGGCGGAACGCCGGACGATCCGGGTCAGATCCGCTGTATCGTAAAATTCCAGCCGCTGCACTATACCGAAGCGATCACGCAGCGGAGAGGTAAGCAGTCCGGCGCGGGTGGTGGCGCCGACCAGGGTAAATGGGGGAAGATCGAGTCTGATGGAGCGCGCAGCGGGTCCCTCGCCGATCAGAATATCGAGCTGATAATCCTCCATCGCGGGGTAGAGCACCTCCTCCACGACCGGACTCAGGCGGTGTATCTCATCCACGAACAGCACGTCGTAGGGCTCGAGATTGGTAAGGATCGCCGCCAGATCCCCCTGCTTTTCCAGCACCGGTCCGGAGGTCTGGCGCAGATTGACTCCCATTTCATTGGCAATGATGTGCGCCAGTGTCGTCTTGCCGAGTCCGGGTGGACCGAATATCAGTACGTGGTCCAGCGCTTCGTTGCGGCCGCGCGCGGCATCGATGAATATCTCCATCTGCTCGCGCACCACCGGCTGCCCGGCGTAATCCTGCAACCGCTTCGGCCGGATCGCCCGATCCATTGCGGCGTCTTCGGAGGCCGCCTGCGGGCTGATGATGCGGCGGTTGTCTGTCATGAGGAATAGGATGCCACCGCTTTGAGCGCGGCGCGGATGATCTCTTCGCTGGCCAGTCCCTCGCTCGCCACCGCGCCTACCATGCGGTTTGCCTCAAGCGGCTTGTACCCCAGCGCCACCAGTGCGCCGACCGCATCCGAGACCGGTGTCGCGCCAGCATTGGCGGCAACGGTTCCACCCCTGGCAGGGACGCCGGCGACGCTTTCCAGCCTGTCGAGTCGATCGCGCATCTCTATCACCAATCGTTCCGCTGTCTTCTTTCCGATGCCGGGCAGACGCATCAGCGCAGCGGTGTCGTCGCGCTGGACGCAGCGGGCAAACTCCTCCGCGCTCATGCCGGAAAGGATGGCAAGGGCCATCTTCGCGCCGACGCCGCTGATCCGCAGCAGCGTGCGGAAAAGTGTGCGCTCAGAATCGTTGAAAAATCCGTAGAGCACATGGGCATCTTCGCGTACGGCAAGATGGGTGAACAGGATTACCTGCTCCCCCGGCGCCGGCAGATTGTAAAAGGTGGACATGGGCGACTCGAGTTCATAGCCAACGCCGTTAACCTCCACCATCAGATACGGTGGTTGCTTGTAGACGATCTCTCCGCGCAACCTGCCAATCATGACCGCCGGCCCGCCGTGACGCTGCCGGCGCTGAATCTCATGCTGCTGCTGTGCGCATGGCTGATGGCCACAGCCAGTGCATCGGCTCGATCCGAAGCCAGCTCCTCCTGCAGACCGAGTATGCGTCGCACCATGTGCTGAACCTGTTCCTTGTCCGCGCTGCCGATCCCCACAACCGACTGTTTGATCATGCGCGGAGTATACTCGGAGACCGTCAGACCGGCCACGACCGCGGCACAGATCGCGGCACCCCTGGCCTGACCCAGTTTCAGTGCGGAGGAGGGGTTTCTGGCTACGAAAACCTGCTCGATGGCCAGCTCTTCGGGCGCGTACTCGGCTACCAGACCGGCGACCCGGCGGTAAATCTCCCCCAGGCGCACGGGAAATTCTTCCCCGCCCAGACGGATGCTGCCGCTGGCTATGTGCCGGCTGCGGATGCCATCGCTGACGATAATGCCGTAGCCAGTTACCCGGGAACCTGGATCTATGCCAAGAATGCGGCGCATTTAAACTCCTGAAGCGCGTACGCTAGCTGATGGCATCCAGGATCTCATCCGAAATATCCGCATTGTTGTACACATCCTGGACGTCGTCCAGATCCTCCAGGGCATCCACCAGACGCAACAGTTTTTCCGCCGTTTCCTGATCCAGTTCCGCGGATGTGGAGGCACTGAACGTCACTTCCGCGTTATCCGGCGTGATCCCCGCCTGCAACACAGCCGCTTTCACTTCCTGAAACACTTCAGGGGCGGTAATGACATCCACAGATCCGTCGTCGTTGGTCACCACATCTTCCGCACCGGCTTCCAGCGCGGCTTCAATAATGGCATCCTCATCAGCTCCCGGTCCGAAACTGATGATCCCCTGCTTGCTGAACAGATAGGCGACCGACCCGTCCGTACCGAGATTGCCGCCGTGCTTGCTGAACGCATGGCGAACCTCGGAGGCGGTGCGATTGCGGTTATCGGTCATGCAATCGACAATGACCGCAGTTCCTCCGGGACCATAGCCCTCGTAGCGGATCTCATCGTAGCTCTCGCCATCGGCACCGCCGGCACCGCGCTCGATGGCGCGTTTGATAGTATCTTTCGGCATATTGGCGCCGTTAGCCTTGTCCAGCGCCAAGCGCAGCCGCGGGTTTGCCTCCGGACTGCCACCACCTTCCTTCGCTGCCACGGTTACTTCGCGGATCAGCTTGGTCCAGATCTTGCCGCGCTTCTTGTCGGTGGCTGCCTTCTTGTGCTTGATATTGGCCCATTTACTGTGTCCGGCCATCTGTTTTCCCCATTTGGTAACGATCTTAGTCTTTGCCCGGAAACGGCCGCTTCCGTCATCCCGGCGGATACCGTGCCATGGCGTGCTGAAGCGGTTGATTCAACGCATCTGTTTCCGGCTGCGCCAGCGGCATCTTAACACTCCGCGATATCCTCAGGAACCGCACCCTCACCGCGGTCGAACCTGCCGTAGTGCAAAAAGAAACAGATCTCTCTGGCGACCGCCCTGGAATAGAGCATGCCCATGTGGTTGACATCCAGTGTCACAAAATCCGTGGCGCCCGGGAGCCGGGTTTCGCATACGGAAACCGTTCCGTCGCTGGGACCCTGCAACCCGCCCAGTATGCGTCCCACGCCCAACGCACTGGTGCCCGCGATGACGCCGAGCGCCCGTCCACCCCGCCACGCCGGCGCGGCTTTGGTCAGGCCATCCGATGAGGCAGTGCCCAGGAACATGCGCAATCCGATGTGAGAAGCCGCCACCCTGGCAATGCCGCTGCCCAGAACCGGAGAACCCAGCAACAGCACCCTGCCATCGGGCAGCCCGTCGAACTGGTCGAAAAGATTCAGAACGACGATCCCGCCCATGCTGTGTGCGACTATGTTCAGCTTCCCGCAAACAAGGCACCCGATAAATTCGGCCAGTTCCCCGGCGCACTCGCTGGGCGATTTGGTCAACGATGGGTAGTGGAAATAGCGCACATCGTAGCCGCACTCACCGAGCCTGGCGCCCAGCCAGTGCATCTCAATTCCGGTCATCCACAGCCCGTGAACCAGAAGCACGACTTCGCGCTCGGGCAGTTTCCCGTCCGCGTCTTTGCTGTTTTTTTCTGTTTTCCGGTTTGCCAACAGCGCCTCGTTCAAAATATCAAACCTTTCGGCACGGCTTAAAGATCGGCCCGAGGCCGGTCGCTAAGTAGAGCTGAATCCATGCCTTAAAGAAAACGATAACAGAGGATGCAGAACCATTATGCCTGCCAGTCTGCATGAATGGGTAGACCGACTCAGGAGCCGGCCTCTGCCGGCGATGGCATTTACCATAGAGCGCGTTACCGAACTGATGGCGCGGTCAAGCAGTACCCATACCGACTATCATAGTATTATCGCACGGGATCCTGGATTCGCGCTGTCGATTTTCCGCCATCTGGGCAATCTCCCGAAACCACCCAGGGAACCGATCACCACGCTCACTCATGCACTGTCGCTGTCAGGCGTGGCACCCCTGGAAGCCGGGGTAAAAAACCTGCCCGTGATTGAACCTGGCTCCGGCGCCGCAAGCGGTCTGCGCGCCTGCTACTCGAACGCCGTGCATGCGGCGATCTATCTCTCTGCGTGGGCTGCGGTCAGGCAGGATTACAATCCGGAGGAGCTGATGCTGGCTGCGCTGCTGCACAATTGCGGTGAAATGTCCCTCTGGTGCGCGGTGCCCGATCAGATGAACGCGGTTGAAAATCGTGTCGGGCGCGGCTGGAGCCGGGAAAACGCATCGCTTGCGGTATTCGGCTTCACGCTGAACGAACTCAGCCTCAGGCTGGCTGAAACCTGGAGGCTGCCGCCGCTGATCGGCGACTCGATGTCCGCGGATGGCGCGTTCCGGCCAAGGTCACTGGGCGTCATGCTGGCGGTTGAACTGGCACGTTGCTCGGCATCCGCCTGGGATTCGGAAGATACCCTGGAACTGATCGGGCTGGCGGCGGAGTACTGCCGGCAAAAGATGGATCATGCGGCCGCCGCTTTGCATTCCATGAGCGCGGAAACGGCGCGCCGGTTATACGAACTTAACCTGCCTGCCCCGGCCGCGGCACTGCTGCAACTTCGTCCCAGAACGATAACAGCGCCGCAAAATGCCGCCGGGCAGGTAAAGTTTACCGCCGAATCCGTTACCCGCTCCGCACCCCCCCCTTCCGCCGTGAAAATGGCTGCATCCGATGCCGCCCTGGCGTCTGCGCTGCAGGGATCGTCGACTGTCGACCAGGCACAGTGCCTCTCTCGCCCGACGGTCGAACCCGCTCTGCAAGCGTTCCGGGCACAGACCAGCGTCATTGAAACGCCTGCGACCGAAACCGCACCCGTGGTGGGAACCGGCGAGCCGGCGCCGGTCCAGCGGCGTACCGGGGATCCGCTGCAGACTGCGCTGACCGACATCATGAAAAAAATGCGCGAAGGTGCCGGTTTGGAGCGCGCCATGTTCGCGCTGTTGACGCCGGACCGGAAAACGCTTCGTGCCAGATTCATAATCGGTGCGGAAAAGGATGCGGCGATCAAAACTTTTCAGGTGAATCTGGACAAGCGCCATCTCTTCTCGGTTTTGATGCTCAAGCCGCAAAGCCTCTGGTTGAACGTCGACAACCGCAGCAAATACCTGCCGATGATACCTCCGCACCTGCACAACTCGCTGAACCACCATGGATTCTTTGTCAGTTCCCTGTTCATCGATGACAAACCGGTGGGCATTCTCTACGCCGACTCCAGCGACGCCGCAAAGCTCGATAGTGACAGCTTCACCCAGTTCAGACAGCTGGCCCAACAACTCGGCGCGAATTTGTCAAACGCCCGCAAAAACCAGGCGGTTGGATAAGCCCGATATCAGCACCGACCTAATGCCCGGACATCGATGATGTGTTCGCAGCAAACCGAAACGGGTATAATCGGGGCTCCGAAGACGGGTGTAAGGTTATGCCAGCGGAGAGCATGATTCCGGTGAATCCTGTCATCCCTGCGCTGCGCGGGATCCAGCATCGCCGCCGGCGGTCGACTCCCTGGATGACACCGCAGCCCCGTAAACGGCGCTCCTTGTAGGCACTCGCTTCGGGCGCACCCCAAGGGCACTTCCTTCGGGCGCACCCCAAGGGCACTTCCTTCGGGCGCACCCCAAGGGCACTTCCTTCGGGCGCATCCATGCACCGCCGCGCCGGCCTCTGCCGGATTGACGGATGAGATTTACCGGATGTCATCCAATTGGCGTCTGACGCGCTAACCGCCTGGGTAATGGCAGCATATGAAATTACAGCAATGACCGATCCAGTCCCCGAAAATACGCCGGTTGAGATAAGCCTGCACAGCAAAAGCCACCTGCTGGTGGTGGTGTTTCAGGATGGCAGACGCTTTGAATTGCCGTGCGAATATCTGCGTGTCTTCTCCAAGGCCAAGGAGGTCCGTACCCTGGGCAAACCGGTTGCCGGAAAGGAACAGGTGAACATAACCGATATCGAACCCCTGGGGCAGTACGCGGTGAGACTGAAATTCGACGACGGTCACGATACCGGCATCTATTCGTGGGACACCCTGTATGAGCTGGGCGAGCGATACCAGGAGAACTGGAAAGGTTATCTGCAGAAACTGACAGCGCTGGGCTTTTCCCGTCAAACCGGTGAAGCAGCCACAACTCAAATCAAAAAGGTCAGAATGCTTTACTTCACCTATCTGGTGAAGCAGTTGCGCAAAGAGTCGGAGGAGCTGCACCTGCCGGCCGCCGTCAACGATGTCCGCGGTCTGGTGGAGTGGCTTCGCAAACGGGATCCAAACCATGCCCACCTGTTCCGGGAGGGAAGCATCCGGGTTACCGTCAATAAACAGTTCTCAGAACCTTTTACCCGCATAGACGACGGTGACGAAGTTGCGCTGATCCCGACATCGCCGATTCCGCCGGTGGCCGACTGAGCGGCGTTTCGGCCCGGCGTGCAGGCTAGGAATCGTCATTATCGATTTCAATATTCGCCGCTACCGCCATTTTCACGAGATCGGCCAGGGAGTTCGCCTCCATCTTCTCCATCACCCGCGAGCGGTGTGCCTCCACCGTCTTGGCGCTGACTCCCAGGGTTTGCGCGATCTCTTTGTTCGCCTTGCCGGCGGTAACCATCTCCATGACCTCATGCTCGCGCGGCGTCAGATTGGCCAGCCGGGTTGCGATCTCCGCACGCTCCGCCTGCGCCGCGCGCTGTTCGACATCCATACTCAGGGCATTGCGGATGCTCTCCAGCAACAGTTCGTCATTGAATGGTTTTTCGATAAAGTCGACAGCACCGGATTTCATCGCCCGTACCGCCATCGGAACATCTCCATGGCCGGTGATGATGATGATGGGAATATTGATCTGGTGCTTGATGAAATGCTCCTGCAGTTCCAGTCCGCTCATTCCCGGCATCCGCACATCCAGCAGCAGGCAGCCCGCGCGACCGGGATAGTAGTTCTGAATAAAATCGTCCGCAGTCGAGTACGTCTCCACCTTCATTCCCACCGATTCGATGAGCCACTTGAGTGAATTACGCATTGCCTGATCATCGTCCACAACGAAAACGTTGGGCAGTTTACTCATAACGGCTTCTCCTCCGATTTTTCGTAACAGGGCAAAGTCAAACTGAAACGGCTGCCGATCCCTGCCACCGGGTCGGCTTCAATTCTACCCCCATGGTCTTCCGCAATCGTCTGACTGATAACCAGGCCCATTCCCATGCCGCTCTCCTTGGTCGTGAAAAACGGTTCGAACAGATTTTTTGCAACCTCGGGTTTTATACCGGGACCGGTATCTATCACTTCCACCCGTACATATCCTCCACTCTGACGACCGCTCCGCACGACCAGGCTGCGGTTCTTTTCCGGCACCTCCAGCAGCGCCTCCAGCGCGTTGCGGACAAGATTTAACAGCACCTGTTCGATCTGCACCACGTCGACCCTCACCTGCAGCCGCTCCATGCTCAGCTCCTGCTCTATAACGACGCCGGTTCTACGCGCCTCGAACTCAACAAACGAGCAAACCTCCCTGACCAGACTGTTGATATCCGCCTCGCTGCGCACCGGCAGCTGTTTGCCAACCAGCCGCCGCAAGCGGCGAATAATCTCCCCCGCCCGCTCCGCCTGGCTGTTGATCTGACCCAGAGCGTAGATCAGGTCCTTGGCCCCATCGATTCCGCTGGGCAACCGCCGCACACAACCGTTGGCGTAGTTGGCTATGGCAGACAACGGTTGATTGAGTTCATGCGCCAGCCCGGTGGCCATCTCCCCCATGGTGCTCAATCGGGATACATGGATCAACTCCTGCTGATGCTCCCGCGCCTCGCTCTCCGCACGCCGCACTTCGGTAATATCGCGCCCGTAGATATTGACATAGTTGAGATCCGTGACCGGCGTAATGAGTAATGAATAGATCTGCTCTCCGACCATCACTTCGCTCTCCCAGTTGTGCCCGGAATCGAACACATTGACCACCCGGTTGCGCCAGTAGAGCGGTAGTTTCTGACCCTGTTCGCACTCCCAGTATGAGAGCAGCGGCGCACTTGCGGGATTTGCATAAATGATCACGCCCGGTCGGTTCACGCGCAGGATCGGGTTCGGGCTTTCGGTGGGGAACTTTGCCAGGCTGGTGATCATCTCTTCCGCCCGTTTGCGGCTGGAGATATCGCGCACATAGGCGGTAAACACCTCTTTCAGCGGCAGTTGAATCGACTTTATCGCCACCTCCACCGGAAACTGCGTTCCATCTCCCCGCAGCCCGACCATCTCGCTGCGCACCTCCAGATCTTCAGAGTGTGCGTCCGATTCGAACCGCTTCATCATCTGTAAAAACTGCCTGTTATCCTCGGCACGTATAATCAGCGACGGGAAAAGAATGCCGATAACGTCGTCACGCCGGTAGCCGAACACCTTTTCCGCAGTTGAGTTGAACTCGATGATTTTCCCTTTACGGTCAATTGTAATGATCGGGTCAAGCGCCGCTTCCAGAATAGCCTGGTGAATAGCTTCAGACTGTTTCAGCTCGGTTTCGTGCTCACGCCGCATCTCTTCCCTCGCGGTCAGGACATTGCCGATAAACTGCTTGATCCAATCCTCCAGTACATAGATCTGGTTGCCCTTTTCAAGCACCGGCTGCCTGCGTCCCAGCGCACGCCGTGAAAACAGGGAGATTCTGCGCAGAATCCGGTTTAACCGCTCGGAAAAGAGGTAGAATACCAGCGTGAAAACAGAGATGAAGGTGGTGGCGGCCACCAGCCGCTGACGCCGCTCCACCGCTTCCACCCGTTGACGCGTCGCCTCCAGACTGCTGCGCGGGACCAGCGTGGCAAACTGCATATTCAGCACCGAACCTTCGTACTGAAAAAAAGACTGGGCGGTGACGACATAATCCTGCGACGCCTGCTCCATTCTGGTACCGACAGGCACGGCCTCCGGATCACTGCTGGAGAGAAAACGCTGTTCGTCGGCATCGATCAGGCCCACCAGCACGCCGCTGGACGAGACGCCCTGCTGAGAAGCGAGCAAAAATTCGCTGTCCAGCGGAACCGCCATCATCAGGTAACCCATATTGGTGCCGGTCCCGTCTTCCGCTATCTCGGAGATCAGCAGATAGGGTCTGCCCTCCAGAGTAGTCAGAAATGCCTGTGCCCGGGACTCGCTGAGAAACCGCCGGTCGAGCACAAGCAGTTCCCGCGGCATGAGCCGCAGATCGAGATTGTAGACCTCCCGGGTTCTCCCCTTTCGATCGATAAGCAAAATCTTGCCCGGCTCGACCAAAGTGCGCCAAAGCGAAGTCGCCGGCAACCAGGGAGGTGGAGAGAAATAGACGACCGGTTCGTTGACATCGTGATCAAACCAATAGATCGGGTCCAGATAGGTCGACAGGCTGCGGTGATTGGCCAGTAGACGGGTGGTGGAAGTATGCGCTTCAACATAGCTTTCGAAGCGAATCAGCGTTTCGCGCGCCTGCTGCTCAAGCCGCGTCTGCAGCTCCCCGGCGAAGATACCGCGCAGTGCTCTTGGCTGAACCTGATCCAGGACCGCCCACACCAGTGCGCCGCAGGCCAGTCCGACGAGAATCGAAAGCAGCGTCAATGGAATGCGCCGAAAGTGGCCTATCAACCACGACTTAAGCGTTTTCAGGACGGCTGATCTCTTCTCCACGATGCGGTTCCAAAAGTTCTCAACTTTCCCTCCCGGCGGCGGCCCACTTCCCCGGCCATGAACCATCTCAGTCGAACATACTATCAGGCATTTATTCCCGGGGTATAATCGGATTCAGGCCCGAATGGCAACTGAATTGGCATCGGTTCAACGCCGCCCCTTCTGTGAGAGTGCAATGAACGATCAAACCCACCCCGGATTCTGCAACGACAGTGCACCCGGCCTGTTCCGGCGCCTGGGTGCCATGCTGTACGATGCGATGCTGGTCGCGGGACTGCTGTTCATGGCGATAATTCCGGTCATTGTCATGCTGGGTATCGTCTCCGGTTGGGATAGCATTGATACCGCGCGCCTGCGCTCCAATCCTTTCTATATCGCCTATCTGCTCTCCGTCCCGTTCCTGTTCTTTGTCTGCTTCTGGAAGCTTGCAGGGCAGACGCTCGGCATGCGCACCTGGCGCATCCGTATTGTCGACGAGCAGGGAGGTGGGATCAGCTGGAGAAGCGCAGCTGTGCGCTATTTTGCGGCAGTCATATCCTGGGGGGCGCTCGGACTCGGTTATCTCTGGATCCTCATTGATCCGGAGAAGCGGGCCTGGCACGACCGGCTCTCCCGAACCAGGCTCATCATCGTTTTAAAAAAACCGTGAAACTCACCGCTGTCCCCAATGCGTGCCCGCAAGGCGCGCTGCGCAGTACAGGATAACGGGCGGGGGACGCATTGCGGACGCAACCCCCTGGCGACCGGGGGATTGTGAGACAGGTCCTAGTGCTGTTTGCGTGCGAACCATAACCCGACGGCAAACAACAGAAGTCCGGGAAACGAGCTGGCAAACAAGGGGTTCAACTGATATACAACCGCCATGTTTGCGAACGCCTTGCTCATCATCAGAAACAGGGTTCCAAGCAGAGCGCCAACGAAAATCCGCTGGCCCACGCCCACCGAACGCAGCACGCCGAAAACGATCGGCACGGACAAAAAAACCATGACCAGCGTTACCAGCGGTGTCAGCACCTTGCCCCAGAACGCCACCTCGTACACCCGAGCCTCCTGCCCGTTTTCATGCATAAACTCGATATACTGATACAGACCCCATATCGGCAGCAGGGTCGGTCTTACCACGATATCGATCAAATTCGGGCTCAGCATGGACTCCCAGGAGGCACTCTCCAGTTGCGTGCTGACCACAGCATCCTCGGAAAAACGACTCTGCCTGATATCCTTCAGCAACCAGTGATCGCCCTGATACACCGCCGATCCGGCATGGGTTGCCACCTTCAACTCCCGGTTGTCCAGGAATTCGTAGATATAGATATCCTTCAATTCTGAACTGGAGGGAAAATAGCGGATATTGATGTAGGAGTTGCCATCACGTGCCCAGAATCCATATTTTGTCTTGAGCGTTATCTGTTTTGAAATTTTCTCCGCACGCATCACCTCCGCATGATTTTCGCTGTTTGGTGCAACGAATTCACCGATGAACACGATCAGAAGCATAACCAGCAGGCCGCCTTTCAAGGCCGCAAATATAATTCTTGCAAGCGAGATGCCTGCTGCCCGCATGGCGGTGAGTTCCGAATGGCTGGCAAGCCCTCCGAGCCCGATCAGGCTGCCCAGCAGCACCGCCACCGGAAAAATTTCATAAGCGCCGCGGGGAAGAATCAGCAGTATGTAGAAAAGCGCATCCGTCGTCTGGTACGCCCCCCTGCCCACATCCTCCATCTCTTTCAGCAGGGTGATAAAGGCCACCAGCGTCAACAGCACCAGCAGCGACAGCATGATACCCAACACTACGGTTCTGCCGATATATCGGTCGAGTTTTTTCACTTGGAGACTCTATTCAGCAGGCGGCTGAAGCGGGAGGATCTGAAGAACAGTAGCAGACCGCCCAGTGCCAGCATCAAAGGATGCACCCACCATCGTCCGATCCAGACAGGGGTCGAGCCGGACAACAGCCAGGCACCTGACAGCGCCATCAGATTCACGAACAGCAGATAGAAAAAAATGGCCAATACCAGTCGCCCATACATGCCCTCTCGGGGCAGGGATTGGCTGAGCGGAACGCTGATGAAGGTAAACACGAGCACCGCCGCGGGAAGCATTATGCGGTACTCCAGCTCCGCCCTGTACTCCAGGTTGTCGCTTCCGAGCAAAGCGGCGGTGGGAAGAGAGCGCACTTTGGTCCGCTGCTGTGCCTTCGGTTCCAGATTCAGCTTGACGCCGTACTCCTCGAACTCGCCGATGGTATAGTTGCTGGATCCCGGCGTTCCCTCATACCGGCGCCCATTCTTCAGAACGACGAAATGTTCCCCGGTCTTTTCATCGACATACTGATATCCCTCCTCCGAAACGATCAACCCCAGCTCCCCATGCTGACGATTCTGGACAAAAACCCGCTTCAGCCGCGTTCTGTCCTTACTGATGCCCTCGACGTAAAACACCAGATCGCCACGACGGGATTCATTAAAACGGCCGGCCACGGCTGAATTGAACTCAGACTGGATATCCTGATTGCTGAAAAGCGAATCGTTCACACTGTTGGCCCACGGGCGAAGATCCAGCGAAAGCCAGAGAACCAGCAGTGTTACCGGCAGGGCCGCCAGGAACACCGCGCGGAATATCCGCACGATTCCGATACCGCTGGCAAATAGCGCGGTCATCTCGCTATGCCGGTACATTTGACCAAGCGTAAACAGGATTGAAAGAAAAAAGGCTGGTGGCAGAATCGCCCCCATTACCCTGAGTGCCTCCACCCCAACCAGTTTCAGAATCACGTCGTTGCCGACATTGCCCGCCGCAGCTTCACTCAAAAAACGCATATAGCCGCTTCCGACCAGAATCAGGAGCAGC
>JAGRGQ010000002.1 GCA_020445405.1 Gammaproteobacteria bacterium
CGTTACCTGGGTTGCTCAAGGTCCGTCCGGCTCCATGCCGACCAACCGTTGTCCCGCCTGAGTCGCCAGCCAGCAATAACTTTCAGCCGGTCCGTTCGGGTCAACCGGTTTCTCCAGGTATCTCCCGGTTGACCGGTCGTAGCTGTACGATTCGACCAGGCCCCGTTGCTGGAGCTGGACAAGCACTTCCCGTATCTCGTCGCCCGGCACTTCCCGACCGAGGGATCTGGTCGCACTCTCTTCGATGGACGACAGCGTCTCGTAATCGGCGGAAACCCATTCGAGCACGATAATTTCCAATTTTGAAAGCGCCTTGGTCATTGTGGGTTTTTTCTCTGATATCGAAAAGTTCTACACATCGATTCTGCAGCCGAAATTTATATCGCGTGCCGTCCGGCCGCCTCTGACACCCCAATTCCCCGGGGGATTTCACGCAGAATAATTTTAACGTTATCCGCGGGAGTACCGAAACGCGGCAGGTTATTGACCGTCGAGCGGCAGAGATTCCGTTCAGCTTTCAGCGATCTGACGGCAAAGCAGGCGCTATCCGGCGAATTCCTCTGCCTTGCCTCGATCGGTACACGCGCATCCTTACTTTCCGGCATGGACGCTGCGAATTGCATGGGCGGATGCCGGCTCTCTCCATCCAGGGCCGTACTATACCGCGAAAACCGGGTAAGAAAGAATGCTTATTGTTGACGGCGATGCGAGGTCGCGGTTTTCGGCAGTACCGGGGAATAAACGGTTTACGGCCAGGGCTGCCACGGTGTGCGGGTTTCGGGCGCCGCGTGCAGGCATCGCGCTTCCCGGGGAGCCACTCCCCGGGAAGTGCGATCGCGCTACAGCGATACTTCCGCGGTGGCGATCAGTTTTGCCGCGGTAACCTCTTCGGGCAGGTGCGTGAACTTCTGTACCAGGCCGGGCCACAACAGGTTGTAGTACAGTTCCCCTCTGATCAGCGCCACGCCCTTGGCCGGTATTTCATAAACCAGCGTGCGCTCTTCGTGGGGTTTGAGCCGCGTATCCCTGCCCAGACGCGTCGCTACCGGAGGTCCTGCCGGTCCGCCCTGGTCATCGGCCAGTTCATACACGAGATAAGCCTGTGGATCCGACTTGGCGGGATGGCCCTCCGCGTTTCGCCATAGCGCGTTGCCTTCGCTGTCGTAAGCGGTCAGAATCATCTGGATATTACGAAAGGGTGCGCCCGTCGGCAGGCTGTGCGGCTGCTGATTCTTCAGCAACACCGAAGCTGTGATGGTGTCCTCCCCGGTTACGGCCGAGAGATCGAAAACGACCGCGCGCTGCAGTATCGCCAGATCGTGCCCTCCACCCATGCCATGGTCCACGATACCGCCGTTTACCGGCATATGGCAGGAGAGGCAGTTGACCTGTGAATGGCTCATCGAGTACTCGTTGCCGGTCTGGCAGAGCGGCACGCCATGGGGATTGTTGCGCTGATCATGGCATCCCATGCAGGCATCCGACGTCTTCAACTGCCTGGGATTGCTCTCCATCGGCAGCGCAGGAATCTCCTTGCCGTCCATGGTGACCGGTTCACCAAGATGCGGGTTTGGTTTGTCCTCCTTGTCGCCGCCGAAAATATCGCCCGATGCGGTCAACGATGCGAGCTTGCGGTTGGAGTAGCGGCCTGGCGCCTGCAGCGTATCGGAAAGTTCATAGGATTTGATGCCGAGTTGCAGCTTTCCGTCGGGTGCCTGTATCCCTTTGTACTTTTTCAGCGTGTGGCAGGCGATGCAGTTGACCCCCTCGTTGTAGGCGGGTATGGCATCGAGTTTGGTTTTCATGTCACGCGCTGCGTTTGGTGCATGACACTGCAGACAAACCGGATACTTCTGCGATGCCTTGTGCAACTCCCCCTCTTTGCCGGGATCACCCACCGTGTTGCGGTAAAACGTGCCGTGTATCGGGTCATTGAATGCAGTGCTGTTGGCGTGCATCGAGCTTTTCCACTGCTTGAATATCTCAGTGTGGCAGGTCTTGCAGGTTTCCGAAGAGAGATGATGGATCGGTTCCTCCGCAATGGATGCTGGTATAACCCCCATCCAACCGAATGCGGCTGCCGCCCCTATCCCAAAGATCCATCTGCTGCGCATTACCATACACCCCCCCTTTTTTCAGATTGAACGTTGATGGTGGAAAGCGGTTTTTCACATTCTGATCGGGCAGACAAAATCCACGTCAAAATATAAAAATCTATAAAAATCGATAAGAAAATTTAAATTTTTTGTAACTGGATCTGTTGTTGTCTTTGTTTTAAATCATTATCGGCTGCGGCAATGACAATTCACATTGAAAATTATCAATCTTCGCGTATTTTAATTTTCCGGAACCGTTGTCGCGGCAGCCGTGCTGCCAGGTCATGCTGCCGGAAGATTTGATTCATGCCGGACGCTGTCGTAGCGGTTCCGGTTGCAGAGACAGCCTGGAAAATAGAATTCATAACCTGCACTGAAAACACAGTTAACCCGGCGGTTCGTGTTTTTGGGAGAGAATCAGAGAAAAAAGCAGGGGATGGAGCAGGTAAAAATTCTGCACAGTTGCCATTAATAACACTGTCAGCGCTGATTTCCATCGATGGGGATATCCATGGTCTATCCGGAAAACTACAACAAGCCGACCCGGCTGCTGCTGTTGGTCTCGGCAATCTGGTTTGGAACGTTCGGCATCGCCCTGGCGGAGAAGGTGACGCTCTCCGCCGACCACTGGGGGGTTGCCGAAGGCAAAGCCTGTATCGATTGCCATAAAAAATCCTCACCCGGGCTCTTCCGGCAGTGGGAGGAGAGCGCGCACGCCGAAGCGGGTGTCAACTGCCTCGATTGTCACCAGGCGGTGGCCGCGGACGATGACGCGGTGGAACATGAAGGCGCGGTAATTGCCACCATCGTATCTCCGAGGGATTGCGGCAGGTGCCACACGGCCGAGTCGAAAGAGATGCACAACTCCGTGCATTCGCAGGCGGTTGCGTTGATCGGTAACAGGATCCCCGCGCTGGCGGAGAGCGTTTCCGAAAAAGCGCTGCTTCAGGCC
Organism: Gammaproteobacteria bacterium; assembly: GCA_020445405.1. Lineage (GTDB taxonomy): Bacteria > Pseudomonadota > Gammaproteobacteria > Chromatiales > Chromatiaceae > HKST-UBA178. The sequence continues at coordinate 3,049 of JAGRGQ010000002.1, forward strand.
GGCTGCACGCAGTGCCACGGATCGGTCGTTGAAGTGCGGGGGGACGGCACGCTCTCCCCCGAGAGCTGGCCGAACACCGGCATCGGCCGTATCAACCCTGATGGATCGAGGGGTTCCTGCAGCGCCTGCCATGGCCGGCATCAGTTCTCGAAGGCCCAGGCAAGAGCGCCCGGCGCCTGCACCCGCTGCCACTCCGGTGCGGATTCGCCGGATGATGAAGTTTATGCCGGCTCGAAACACGGCCTGTTGTTCACCGCCAATCGGCACCGTATGAACCTCGACAGCGATCGGTGGGTAACCGGCAGGGACTACAGCGCGGCACCCACCTGTGTCACTTGTCACATGGGCGCGGCCCCCGGCCTGAATGCAAGCCACGACGTGGGGATGCGTGAGGCGTGGAGCCTCAATGGTCCTGTTTCGGAGCAGCAGTATCTGGTGATTTTCGAGGATGGTGAGCGCCGCGAACTGCCGGTCGCTCAACCGGTCCCCAGGCGTAAAAGCGATCTGGCAAAACTGGATGGCAGTACCGCCACGGTGAAGGCGGCGGCAACCCCGAAACAGCGCCGCCAGGCAATGAGCAGGGTATGCGTCGAGTGCCATAGCAAGGGATTTACCAGTGGTTTCATGCGTCAGTTTGACAACGCGATGGACCTTTACAATGAAAGCTTCGGCAAGCCCGCGCTATCCATCATGCGGGCGCTGTATGAGAAGGGGCTGCTTACCGCAACCGCGTTCGATGAACCGTTGGAATTCACCTACTGGAAACTCTGGCATGACGAAGGCACCAGATTCCGCCATGGTGCCGCGATGGCCGGTCCGAGCCAGACAGGCTGGCAGGGCTTACATCGGATTGCACAGCTTTATTATGGCAGCTTTCTGCCTCAGCTGCGGGAAGTCGCCGGAGAAGAGACGGCAAAATCGCTGATTGATAAATACACTTCTGACCGGGAAGCGCGGAACGACACGGGATATCCGCGGGCTCCGATCCCTCTGGTTGGCTATGGCGCCGGCAAGCCATGATCAGAATACCGGAAATTATCACACGCCATGTGCTGATCGCGCTGCTGCTGGGTGGAGTCACCGGTATGGCGTTTACGCTGTTTCTCATTGAATTCGATCGTCTGACCGGCACCGAGGCGTTCTGCACGGGCTGCCACTCGATGGAACTGGTGGCCGTGCCCTACCGTGAGTCGGCGCACTACAATCCTGTCTCGGGGGTGCGCGCAAGCTGCGGCGATTGCCACGTGTCCGAAGGCGTATTTGCTGCCACCTGGGATCATATCAGGGGTGGAAAAGATCTGTTTGCGCAACTGTTCGGACCCGACTATGACGATCCGGCAATCAATGCGCTGCACCTGCCCGAAGCGGCTTTCGCGGTCCGGCAGTGGTTCAGGAGGAGCGACTCGGCAACCTGTAAACGCTGCCACACGCTGGATGCCATCAATGGTACCAGGGCCGATACACTGATGATTCATCAACAGGATGCCCGGGGTGGGAGTTGCATCGATTGTCATTATAACCTGGTGCACCGCCGCGTACCCGACCGGAAGACGTTCAAGCGCGACAAGTGGAACAGGATGATTGAGCGGGAGTTCGATATGCCCCCCGGGGAAGCCGACAAACTGTTGCGGCAATGATTGCTCACCTGCCGGCGTCGGTCCGATCTGACCGCAACTTCGCGCTTGTCACGCCTGCCCGGTGGCCCGCTCAGGTCAGTGCTGACAGGAATCCAGCTTGTGACTCACGGTCGGTATCGAGGAGACCACTGCGGCAAGCAGCAGAAACAGAGGACTCAACAGCATCGCCAGCAGTCCCAGATAAGAGAAAAATGCGGTGGGAATCCGTGTCTGCAGCCACGAGAAAATCAACGGCAGCTGCAAAACCAATCCGAAAACAAACAGCGCCGCGGCGAAAACGACAACAAACCGCATCACTTTGCAAGTAAACATCCACATCGTACTACGACCTCTTTCAATGCATAATTAGTATATAAGCAAATAATGTTCAATACAATATCCGGACTCGGCGCAGCAGCGCCCGATGATTTCTGCGGTGCTGATGCCAGTCTGGTATACAGCGTCGCGGCGCATCCCGGGACATGGTTCCTTCCTCAAGTTGTCAATAGTCGATGTGTGGTCGGGAGCTGCAGGGAGGTGGAAAGCGCGCCTGACGCGCAGACCCCGGGCGGCCCGCTGAGTACCCAGACCCTGCAGCCTGAAGAGGAGGGTCAATGGATGTGTCGGCTGTAAAAGCGGATCCTTCAGGGCCGGGCTGGGCAGTGACGCGTGTTATCGTCTGTAACAGGCGTCAATGGCAGGTTTGCAACGCGAACTGACAATTCGCCGCCCTCAGTTTGTGTAGCAATGTGAAAATGAGTGTCTCCCGCGTCTGTCCTTTTCCGCCCCCGGTATACGCAGTCTACTGTCCGCCTTTAACTTCAAGTGCCGCCAGCGCAAGTGCGGCATGGGCGTAGGTTCCGCCCGCGCGCATCTCGGCGGCGACCCAGATGGCTTCGATTATCTCTTCAGCTGTCGCGCCTGCCCTGGCCGCACTTTTAGTGTGCCCCTGAATGCAGTAGGGACACTGCGTCACGTGGGCGACAGCAACCGCAATGAGTTGTTTGGTCTTGTACGAAAGCGCACCGTCCTTGAACACCGCCTTGCTGAACGCGTGAAAGGCAGCCTCCGCTTCCGGTGCAAGATCCCGGCGCATGTCCGCACGCGCCTTGTTCTGTCCGGGGTATGGGTATCTGCTCATCGCGCTGCAGCCTCGCTGAGTCGCGGGTAAAGGATATTGATCTCGCGCATGGCGCTCCTCCTGTTGCAAGTGCGCTACCGGCTCGCGTGGAAAACCCCCCCGAACGATCTTCCGGGCGTCAGCCGGAACCAACGCGTTCCGGCATGCCGCTTTGCGTGCGCTGCGGGTGAGCGCCAATCCGGTTCGCTGCATCTATTCGCTGCATGGAACTTGATGTCAGACTATCGCTTTGCTCCAATCTGCGACAAGCGAATTTTTTCGCACACTGATATCGATGAGATCGATGGAACAAGCGCTCTGCCAGGCGATTACATTCATCCTGAATGTTGCTTGTTGTTGCGCTTTACTTTCAGGAATGGAGTTTACGGCGTGTCGTTTTAACAACCGGAATTTACACCGGGCCATGTTTCAGCATATGTGATCAAGGAGTCGAAATGTCCGAACTGCAACTTGCCGAAGCTGTGCGTGACGCGTGTATGCGTGCTGCTTTGGAGGCGTATGAAAGCGCGGGGATCAGTGGATTGTGCGCGGAGGGACGCTGGGAACTGGCGATGCAGGCTATTCGGACGCTGAATATCGAACAGCTGATCGATGAACGCCGGCAACTTTAGCACTGCCGGGTTGTCAGCCGGATGATTCGCGATGGCACCACCCCGCGAACAGAAATCGCCACGCTCGCGGCCGCACGGGATTATAAGACAGGTTCTAATATCAAAATTCGTCGAATCGAAGAGCGGATCGGCGCACCTGACCGAATGCCGCCAGTGGTGCGACTGTGCAGCGTAAACGATCCGCTGCGATAAACCGGATGACCGATGCCCTCGACACTACAGCCGCCTGCAGCGATCCTCTTCCGCCCCCAGTACACGCAATCCCTCCAATGCTTTGGCAATATGCGGTTCCTGCCGGTCGAGAGGGTAAACCATATAGACCGGCAGTGTGATCAGCGGGCTGTCATCCACCGGAAACAGCTGCCTGTTTTCGATGAAGCGGTGCACCAGGCGAATCGGACAGTAGGCCGAGCCGCCGTGGTTGCCGATCAACTGCAGCGCGAGCCAGCCGATATTGACCCTTGTCGCCGAGGTATCGACAGCGGGAAACCGCGCGGCGAATTGTGCGAGAAATTCGGGACCCCAGTCGACGTGCACGTAGCTTGAACTCGCGTCCTGCCAGCGGCCATTCGGATCACTGGTAACCAGCACCAGCTCTTCGCCGAACAGGTACTCGGTGGCCAGCGATGGACGGCTCTCCGCCGTATACATCACGCCGATATCGATATTGTCCCGCACCAGTCCCTGTGTGATCTCCTCCTCGAAGCCGATCTCAAGGCGCAGCGAAACATGCGGCGCGTTCGTGCGCATCCACGCCACCCAAAGGGGCAGAAATCCATCCCACAATGCGATGCGACCGCTCAGCGTCAAACCGGCCGTGAAGTCGCTGGACAACCCCACCTCGTGCATGGCCTGCTCAAATGTCCGGACCAGCGACTTGGCATGACGTAGAAATCGTCTCCCCGGAGCGGTCAGTTCGGCACCGCCGCGGCCCCGTCGAAACAGCGCGGTACCCAGTTGCTGCTCCAATGTCTTGATGCGGGCACTGACGGTGGACTGGGTAATGTGCAGCCTGTCGGCGGCCCCTACGAAATTTCCGGTTGCCGCAACGGCGAGAAAGGTGCGGGCAAGTTGAATATCCATGATGACTGAAGCCGGTCTTTCGATGGAGTGGACTGGACTGGATTATATCGAAAAACCCGATACCAAGTGCCACATAATTTCGTTAGATAATTTTATACAACTCTAATATTTTAGTGCCTGCCGCCGTTAGCGAGCGACTGTCATGCGTTCTGCCGGATCGCGGGTCCTTATGATATTGCCGGTTATTCAGGAGTGAACAGAGATGATTACAACCGAGAGCGCCCAGATTCCCACCGACGACGAAGGTTACCTGATCGATCCCGCTGACTGGGATGAGTCGGTGGCGTTAAAGCTGGCGGAAGCCGAGCAGCTGACGCTCGAGGAGGGGCACTGGCGGGTCATACGTTTCATGCGCGGCTACTATGCCGAGCATCGGATCGCCGCGGACGCCCGGTTCGTCATCCGGCACCTGGCCAAAGAGGGGGGCGAGGGCAGGGATGCCAAGCGGGTACTGTTCCGGCTTTTCCCGTACGGCTATGTCAAGCAGGCTTGCAAGATTGCCGGTATGAAGCGGCCCAGGGCGTGGAGTACCGGATGAGGGTCTGGCCACCCCGTGAAGCGTCGAATCACGCCGGCTGAGTCCGGCTCGAACCCTGAAGTTTCAGCCGGCTTTTCAGTCGCCGGCAGCGGAATAGCGTCGCGCGCTGTACTGAATTTCAATAAATCGCGGGTGTCTCCGAATGCGCTGCCTGACGGGTTCCCACCCGGGACCGGGACAGCGCTGGTTTAAATTCCCCAACGGCGTCTGGTGGAGTTCCACCATCGGCCGTGCAAATTCCCACAGTTCCCCGCCAACTTATTGAAATAACGGTAGGAACAGTGCATGGCACGTTCAATGCTTCAGCTATGGGTGAGCGTCCCGGTCAACGGGATGAACTGACAAGCAAGGAGAATCAGATCATGAACACTCGATTTCCGTTAAAGCCCGTCGCCGCTGCACTGATGGCAACGCTGATCGCCGGCGGTCCGGCATATGCCGGTCGTGCAATCCAGGAAGACGTCACCGTGTCTCCGCTGCGCCAGATTACGCCGCAGGACGAAGCGACGATCTCATCGACCGCGGTGAAGGCGCTGCGTCATATTGCGGACGCACGCGGCGCGCTGCTGGGCGACAAACCGGACAGCGAAAAAGCCGGCGCACAACTGGGGCAGGCGGAAAAGCTGTTGGACATCATCCAGGCGGCGCTGCCGACCAGCGAGATAAAGGACCGGATCTGGGTGGCCAAGAAGCATCTGGAGTACGAAGACACCCGTGAGGTGCTGCCGGATCTGGTACCGATCTACGCCTCGCTCGAGGAGCTGGTGGACTTTGTGCCCAGCGCCAGGGCCAGGACCCATCTGGATAAAGCCAAACAGGCATTGGAAAAGGGCGACAAGCCGGAGGCCGTCGAACAGCTGCAGGCGGCCGATGATGCCATGTTGTACATGGAAGCGGACCTGCCGCTCAGCAGCACGCGCCATCTCGTTGAACAGGCCAGCGCCGCGTTGGCGAAGGGGGATACCCAGGCCGCAGATCAGGCGCTCAAGGCCGCCGAAGATAATGTGGTGTTCGTATCCGTCTCATTTCAGGCGCCGCTGACGCAGGCCAAGGCCGCGCTGTATCGTGCCATGCAGGAGTATGAACTCGGCGATAAGGACCTCACCAAGGCTGATTTGAGCGCTGCGGTGAAGTATCTCGAACGCGCCGCACAGAGTGCTGACAAGGTGACGCGCGAAGCGGCGGCGGATCTGGTCTCGCGGGTGCGGGACATGCACGGCCTGATCGATTCCGGTGACAAAGGCGTCACTGCCAGGCTTGAGAGTGCCTGGCATCGCGTCAAGGCGGTATCGGAGCGTTCCGTCGAGTACCTCAGCACCGGTTGGCAGCGGCTGCGCGCGGAGGGTGCTGGAAAGAAGGATCTGATCGAAGCGAAACTGCACATGGCCTATGCCCGCATCGATCATGTCAATTCCATGGACGATGCGGCGGCCAGGGTTGACCTGGCAGAGGCGAATGGCTACCTGGATGCCGCGGCGAAACAGATGGAGCCGGAAAAACAGACCGAAGTGAAGGCACTCTCCAGTATGGTGGCGGCTTTGGAGACGACGCTGAAATCGGACGCAGCCCCGCGCGGCGATGCGACCGCATTCAATCAGATCGAAACACGTTTGGCGGCAATGATCCACCGGCTGTGAGCCGCCGCTGCTGCAACCCTCCGCGACACGGCGGGTGTTGTAGAAGCCACCTCTCCCGCGTGAAGGGGAGGGTATCGGGCACCGGGACGCTGAGTTTGGGTCACCCTCATCCCGACCTTCTCCCTCGAAGGGAGAAGGGACAAAGCGTTTTGCGACACTCTCCGGAGGGAGAGGGGCAAACGTCTATCGCGACATTCGAATACGGGGTAGGGCAATGGCGAGCCGGTTCGATGATTGCTGCGAACATGGACAACATCAACTTTTTATTGGCGGAGCGCGCCGGATTACGGGGCGTTCCATGTCACTGCAACGGCGCTCGCTGCGCGCGCTTCGGACGAAGCGAAGGCGACGGCGCGAAAGCGCCATGATCATTAAGGAGATTCATCATGAACAAGCAGATATTGAAACCCACACTGATCGCGATCGGCTTTTTGGGCGTCATCGGTGCCGTCGGGGCTCAAGCCTACTATGCGCACGAGCTGGCCGGGCGCATCGCGGCGCGGGAGGCGGCGCCGGTGCTGCAGGCAACAGCGGTGCCCGACCCGCAATCAGGGGATCCCTGGGCCGCGCTGCATGCCGATATGATGCGCATGCAGGCACAGATGGACCGCGCATTCAATGGCGCGTTCGGGGATTTTCCTGCCGCAGGTCTCGGCAGTCGGAATGCAGACGCCCGGATCACCGTCGAAGAGCAGGGTAACGACTACGTGATCAAAGCCAACATTCCGGGCGCCAGCGAGAACGATATCAACGTCAAACTGGACGGGCGTCTGCTGAGCATCGCTTCGCAGATCCAGGGAGAGCGGAAGCAGACGGACGATCAGGGCAAGGAGGTCCGGCATGAAAGCTACGCGGGCAGCTTCCAGCAGGCGTTCACGCTGCCGGGACCGGTGAACGCTTCAGGCATGCACACGCAGTTCCGGGATGGGGTGCTGACGGTGACCATTCCGAAGATCGTTTCGTAGTGGAGCGGGGCACGAACGGGAAGGCGTGCAGGGTTGCGGAAGTGGCGGGGGCGGGAAGAGTAAACGCCGCTCCCGACCGTGCCCGGTTGCCCATCAAAACGGCGCGATCCAGGTTCAAACCCCTTGGATGCGCGCTTGCCCATGCCTCACTTCACCAGCTGCTCCCGAATCGACAGCAGTTCCCGGCGGCGGTTGTCGTCGGTTTCCGGGTAGCGCATCCCGAGTGACTTTAACGTTTCGACTACAATCTGCGAAATAATCAGCCGGGCGTTCTTTTTATCGTCGGCGGGGATCACATACCAAGGCGCCGTCTCTGTGCTCGTCGCGCTCAGACACGCCTCATAGGCCTGCATGTACTGTTTCCAGAATTTTCGCTCTTCAATGTCGGCAAGGCTGAACTTCCAGTTTTTTTCCGGTTCATCGATACGTGCCAGAAACCGCCTGCACTGCTCTTCCGGAGAGACGTGCAGAAAGAATTTTACGATCTGTGTGCCGTTTCTATGGAGATGGTCCTCCAGATTCACGATGGAGAGATACCGATCCTGCCAGATCGTATGCTTATCCAGCAGCCGCTCCGGCAGCTTCTGACCCTGGAGAATCTCCGGATGTACGCGCACGACCAGCACCTCCTCGTAATAGGATCGGTTAAAGATGCCTATCCGGCCGCGCTCGGGAAGACAACGGGTCGTGCGCCAAAGAAAATCGTGATCCAGTTCGGTGTCGCTTGGCTTTTTGAAACTGAACACCTGGCACCCCTGCGGGTTGACGCCGGACATGACGTGACGGATGGCGCCATCTTTGCCGGCAGCGTCCATGGCCTGGAAAATCAGCAGCAGCGCATGACGATCGGATGCGTAGAGCAGATACTGCAGCGCGCTCAGCTCATCCACCTGCTCCTCCAGCAGTTTGCGATACATTTTCTTCGACGGGTAAACCGGCTCCACCAGCGTCGGCCATCTCTTCAGTTTGACATTGTCGCCCTGCTTCACGCGAAACGACTTTGATTCGATCTTCATCACTTTCCCTCCGGTGTCTTCAGCCGCCTATTTTGCACCACCATGCGTCGCCTGCAGTGCCGGTGTCAATCTTTGCGGCAACCTCCGGGCCACCAGGTCAGGCTGTCGCAGCGTTCTCCCCGACATGACCCCCAGGCGGTGTCCGAACTCAATACGGCGTCGCTATTCCACCCCGGGTTATTCGGCGGGAGCCGCAGTTGAGGAACGCGGTACCAGCTCTACCGTACACGAAGCGGACGCAGCGCCGGTGGGGGCGCGGCATCGTGTATCGACTGCAGAGGTGGACAGCGATCGAGAGTCCTGGTTTATTTGAACCAGCCATGGGTGGAATGAACCAGCGAAAGGCGTATTGGCGTGCCGTATCCGTGCGGATAAACGGATTAACGCCCCGGCACGTTGCTTGCACCCTAAACAACGGAGATGGCGGCCGTGTGGTGCGGCGTTCGGCGATACAGTGGTGAAAATGATGCGTGAGTCCGATTTACCCCGGGTTCCTGACCCGGCATTGTGATGGTCGATCCGGTGAAACGAATATACCCCGGCCGCGTGTCGATACGCCGTTTTTTCTGGCTGCCGCTCGGGGCGTCCGCGGTGGTGGTGTTGGTGCTGCTGGCGGGTTTGGTCGCGATGTCCTGGCGCGGGCTGGATCGACTGCACCCGGTGCAGAACCATCTGGTGCACATCGCGCGCATTCAGGACCTGGGGTTGTCCATGGAGCAAACCCTGCTGAAGGGTCTGCGCGGTACACGGGTCGACCGGACCGAACTGGAGAGACTCAGGGAGGAGATGCTCGGGATCGCGGCCCTCGAAGGGGCCATGCATCCCGATACGAACAGCGCGCTTGGCCGCATTGCGCAACGGATCGTGCAGCCCGTTCCGGATTCGGTCGAGCTCCTGTTTCAGATGTTGACGCAGGTGCGCGCGGTGCTCACCCATGAACGTGAACGACACGAGGTGTTGCTGTCGGATGTCGCCGAGAGCACCCGGATGGAGTTGCGTCTGGCAGTGGTGCTGCTGGTGGTGCTGCCGCTGGTGGGCGGTGTGGCGCTGGTCCTGCTGCAGCATCGCGTGCAGCAGCCGCTGAAGGATCTGCAGGATCTGCTCACCCGGCTGTCTGAACGCGATTACCGGCTGGTGTCGGACGAGGTGCTGGAAGGCGCAGCCAGACTCGCCAAGCCGGCCTATTACAGTTACAACGAACTGGTATCGCGACTGCAGGAACTGGAGGCCGAACATCGGGACCGTGAAAGTACGCTGGAAAATCGGGTGCGCGAAGCGACCGAGGCACTGCTGGCTCAAAGCCGCGAACTCTCGCGCGCGGAGCGTCTGGCCGCAGTCGGAGCGGTGTCCGCGGGTTTGGCGCACGAGTTGCGCAATCCGCTTGCCGGCGTTCAGCTGGCCTGTTCCAAAATGCAGCGGGCGCTGGTCGATGGCGAACAGTCGGCACGCATGGCGCTGGTTATCGCCGAACTCAACCGCATCAATCATCTGTTGACAGAACAGGTCGATGCCGCCCGGCATGCACCGGAGGCTATGGTTAAGGTCAGCCTCGGGAGCGCGGTGGACGAACTTCTCGCGCTGCTGCGCTATCAGGTACCGCCCAATGTCGCGTTGGAGGCACGGATAGACCGGAAGCTGGAGTGTCTGTTGCCGCCCGCGGGACTGCGTCAGACGCTGCTTAATCTGCTGCTGAATGCGGTCCAGATCATCGGTGAAGCCGGTTGGGTAGAGGTGGCCGCGGCCCGCGATCGTGACCAACTGATTATCCGGGTCAGCGATGATGGCCCCGGGTTTCCGGAGGAGATGTTACGCGCCGGTATTCGGCCGTTTGCCACGGGTCGCAGCGGTGGAACGGGGTTGGGGCTGGCCATGGTGCGCCGCTTCGTTCGCGAACTCGATGGAGATCTTGAAATAGAAAACCGCTCTCCGCGGGGTGCGCAGGTCACTTTGCGTCTGCCGTGCGCGGCTGCGGGTGGATCGGGGGAGGAGACAGATGCCTGATACTTTGCTGGTTATCGAAGACGAACGGCTTCTCGGCACGGAGCTGTGCGATGAGTTCGACAGCAGTGGTTGGGATAGCGTGCTCGCAGCCGATCTTGCGGCGGCCGAACGACTGTTGTTCGAGCGCAATCTGGAGCCCCTGGTCGTGCTGTCGGATATGAACCTGCCCGACGGCAATGCAATGGATCTGCTGGAGAAGGTGCGCGCCCGTGGCCTGTCCGGTGAATGGATCTTTCTCACCGCCTACGGTGGGGTGCCCGAGTCGGTGCGGGCGCTCAAACTCGGTGCCTTCGATTTTCTGGAAAAGCCCTGTGATCAGGGACGGCTGCAGATCGTGGTGGCAGGTGCCGCGCGCAGCGCACGTGCGCAACGGCGACTGCGGGACGAGGAGCGTATGCGCGGCAACCGCTATTCACCCGCGGCTTTCGTGGGCCACAGCAGGGCGGCGCAGGAGGTGCGCGAAATGCTTACACGCTTGATCAGGGTGCCCTTCTCAGCCCTGCTGATCACCGGTGAAACAGGTACCGGCAAAGGGCTGACAGCGCGCATTCTGCACCACGCCGGGCCGCGGGCGTCGGGACCGCTGGTGGAGATCAACTGCGCCGCGCTGCCGCGGGAATTGATGGAGGCCGAGCTGTTTGGCCACGAGGCCGGTGCCTTTACCGGTGCCAAAGGCCGCCGCCGCGGACTGATCGAACAGGCCAATGGCGGCACGCTGTTTCTGGACGAGCTCGGGGATCTGGAGTTGGAGCTTCAGGCCAAACTGCTCAAGGCTATCGAGGACCGGCGGGTGCGGCGCGTGGGCGCCGAGCGGGAGATCGAGGTGGACGTGCAGGTCATCGCCGCCACCAATCAGAATCTTGAAGCGCGTGTTGCAAACGGCGGTTTCCGCGCCGATCTTTACCATCGATTGGCGGTTTTCCGTCTGATTGTCCCGCCTTTGCGCAAGCGCAGGGAGGATGTGGAAGAGCTTGTGCCGCAGTTTATCAATGAATTCAACGCCCGCTCCGGGCAGCGGGTGGAGACGGTCCCGCCGGCGGTGTGGCGGCGCCTGGGTGGCTACGACTGGCCAGGCAACGTGCGTGAACTGCGCAACGTCGTCGAGCGTTGCGTGCTGCTGGCGGACGGGCCGGTATTTCCCGAGCGCTGGCTGCATCTGGGCAGCAGGTCGTCGACAGGGAATGTCGCTTCACCCGCCGCGCACGACGACGGCGATCTGATCTGCCTGCCGCTGGACGGGAGTGTCACTCTGGATGAAATGGAGTGCAAAATCCTGACGGAGACCCTGCTGCGCAACAGCGACAATGTAAGCCTGACGGCCAGGGTGCTGGGCACCACGCGGGAAAAGCTGCGCTATCGGGTGCAGAAGTACGGGCTCAAGACCAGCGATTGAGCGCGTGCGGAGCCGGCAATGGCGTGCGCGCGAGTGGATCGGACTCACGCCACCATCCGGGGAATCGACCACCTTTGGTGATGGCGGATCCCGGTTATCGCCGGAAAGTCAATGTTGCTGTCTTAAACTGAGCGCCATTACTGAACGGCCCGTTGGCGCACTCCCCGGGTCGTATTCCCCAGTGGCTGAAAATCCCCGGTTCAAATTCACCAATTTGCTTTCCGCAACCGCAGGTATATACGGAAAAGCCCTGTTAATCAGCTAAGTACGAGATTGGCACGACCCCTGCTGACAGGGAGTTATACAACGCCGGAGTATTCATTCAATACTCTGGCGAGCCAGAAGAAGCGGCTCAGGCCAGGCACAGATGAAACGGGCGCGGTCATCGAAATCGGCACGCCGGTCCCGAACGCCGCGACGTCCGATCTTTACCGCCCGCGTGGCGAGGCCGATTGTGCCGGCCGGGTGCCTTCAGTGATGGGTGGCGGTTCTGCTGGCGACCGGTAAAAACAGGATGAATGGCGATGCGGGTATGCAGATACGGAGCAAAGGGTCCGACAGCGGGAGTCGACAGATGAGAGACACCCCTGTGGTCGGTACCCTGCTTGCCGTGTGCGGTTTGATATTCCTGTTCGAGCTGGGTACGGGAAACATCCTGATCAATTCGCTCGCGCTGTGGCCTTTGGGATTACTGCAAGCGGGATCCCTCACCGCATCGGAGTTTCGTCCCTGGCAAATCGTCACTTACGGTTTTCTGCACGGCGGCACTCTGCACCTGGTGTTGAACCTTTACGCCCTGTGGCTGTTCGGCACTCCGCTGGAACGGCGCTGGGGTGCGGTGCGGTTCACCGCCTTCTATTTTACCTGCATCATCGGCGCGGCGCTGATGCATCTGATCGTCGCCGAGTTCGCGCTGACCCACGGTGTCGCGGCCTACCCGGTGGTGGGTGCCTCCGGCGGCATATTCGGATTGTTGCTCGCGTTCGGCATGTTGTACCCGGAGCGGCAGTTGCTGTTGCCGCTCCCGCCGGTGCGGATCGAGGCACGGTGGTTCGTGCTCGGCTACGGCGTCGTGGAACTGGTGGCCGGCATTACAGGCACGGCCAACGGGATGGCGCACTTCGCGCACCTGGGTGGCATGCTCACCGGATATCTTTTGCTGCGCGGTGCGGTCTGGTTTTTTTAGCGCCGTGAGTGCACGGATGCGCACGGCCGGAACCGGGGGCGTTATCGATATCCTCAATGCAACAGAGAAGGGAGACGCTCAATGATCGATGTGCAGCTTATCAGTCGCGCCTATGGCGGGTTTCTGGCGGTGGACGATGTCTCGTTCGGGATTGAACGCGGCGAGATCGTCGGACTGCTGGGCCACAACGGCGCGGGCAAGACCGCCATCATGAAGATAATAACCGGTTTTCTGGAGCCGGACGGCGGCACTGTTCGAGTCGACGGCATCGATCTGGCGGAGGATCGGACAGGGGTGCAGCGGCGGCTGCTCGGCACCGGTTCGGGCTTCGAGTCGGTTACCCGCGGCGTGATGATCTGCGCGATCTGTTCTACTTTGCCAGCCTCATCGCGGTATTTCAGGTGCTGAACGTCGATGCGCTGGAGCGCGGGCGCTGGGCGGCCACCGCCAATCGCGGCCGCCACAACGCCTGGTCGCTGGCAGCGATGCTGCTGATCGCCAATGCCATCGCCGGCAACCTCTGGCTCGGTCAGATGAGCGGATTGCGCGCCGATCTGACCGGCGGCCATATCCATCCCATTTCGAAGGCAACACGCAACTATCTCAGCCAGCTGCGCGAACCGCTGCTGATACGCGGTCACTTCAGCGCCAGAACCCATCCGCTGCTGGCGCCGAAGACAAGGCGCACTTTGTCTCCCGCGATGGATTCGGCCTGCCGTTCCGGATTGGCAGGAGTGACTACGAGCGGTTGAGCGGTTACAAGGCCAGGCAGATCGTGCATCAGCCGGAGGCGCCGAAACCGGAGGGGCCGGGCCGTTCGACCGGCTGACCGGAAAGAAGCCCGCTGCTGTTTTCTTGACTCCTTCCGCTCAGACCATAAGGGCGCCATAAACCCTGCACCGGTTCAGAGGATGTCCTCCCGCCCGGAGAGGCCTCCTGCCCTGATCATCAGCAGGATGGTGGGCGCCGGATGGGGGATCTGAGCGAAGGCGGCAGCATCGCGATTTCCGGGTGATTTCGTCAGGATTTTTTACAATAACTTAAATTTTAAATAATAATTAATTTCTTATTAGTAATATTGTTCAGTGGGTTAGCCGGTTTGGCTTATTTTCTGCATATCTATCTGATACACCCGGTTTTTGCAGGGTGTGCTCCCCCCCAGATGATTCAGACTGGCGAAACCGACCGGAAACAATCGAAAAATGAAAAAAATCCTACTTCCGATTCTGCTGCTGTTTTCATTCTCACCTGCGCACGCGCTACTGCTGCATCAGGAATCCTTCGAACAGGCACCCGGAGGCACATACACGCTGACCACCGCATTTGACGATGGCGGTTTCGACTATTTCAATCGATACGCCGTGCCGGACAACGGCAACGCAGCCAGGGATGATTTTCAGACCGGTTGGGATGGTGGTTTCGGAATTCAGGCACAGGATATCGACGGGGATGGCGGTTCCAGGATCGGCGCGATTGGCCTGACCGGGATAAATGTCGCCGGATTCACCGGGCTGCAGGTGACCATCTCTCTGGGCGCGCTGAACAGCGAGCCTGCTTTCAACAACTTCGAACAGGCGGACGGAGATGGGATCAAGATTTTCGTCAGGCTTGACGGCGGTGCGGATACGCTCATCGGGCAATTCGCGCCGCCCGCCACAAACGGCAATAGCGGGGATCTTTACCTGGATACCGATTTCAACGCCGTAGGCGACGCCGCACGCCTCTCCATCGCGCTTTCGGATTTTACTTTCCTGATCCCATCGGTGGGCTCGATTCTGGACGTGAGAGTCGAATTGACGTCAACCGACAGTTTCGAATCCCTGGCGGTGGACAATGTCCGTATCGATTCGGTTCCCGAACCGGCAATGCTCGCGCTGTTGGGCTTCGGTCTGGCCTTTATCGGCTACCGGGTGCACCGCAGCAACAGGGCCGCGTAACGATAACCGAAGCCGGTCTGTTTGCCCGGTAATGCTTCGCTCCGATGGGGTTTCAGCGGCACCCGTCGGCGGTTTCCCCATCTCTGCCGCCAGCGGTATTGCCGATGGCGATCAATGAGGAATACCGTCTGGAAAACCGCGCGACACGCCCTAGACTTTGAACTGGCCTACCAGCCCCTGCAAGTCGCCCGCCAGACTGGCAAGTTCCTGCGTGGAACGACTGAGTTCCAGAGCGCCCGCCGATGTTCTGCTGGAGACCTCGTTGATCATGACGATGCTTTTGTCCACGCCGTTGACTGTAATATGCTGTGATTCCGCAGTTCGCGCGATCTGCTGGTTCAGCCCCGAGATTGCCGCCACCAGACTCGCAACCTCGGTCAGACTCCTGCTTGCCTGACTGGCGGGATCGACACTGGCCTCGGTTTTGCTCCTTGCGGAACTCATGACGCTGTTGGCCTGCGCCGTGCCCTCCTGCACTTTACTGATTATCGCGTTGATCTCACTGATTGAGGCATGCGTTCGGGCTGCCAGTCCACGAACCTCATCCGCCACTACCGCGAAACCCCGGCCCTGCTCTCCCGCTCTGGCCGCTTCGATTGCCGCGTTCAGCGCCAGCAGATTGGTCTGTTCCGATATACCGCGAATCACATCCAGTACCACGCTGATCTCGGCGCTCTTCTGTTCCAGGCTGTTCACTACGCCGGTGGCGTCCTGAACCTCATCAACCACCTCTTTGATCCGGGTTACGGTGGCCTGGACGATATCCCGACTTTTCGTCGTTTCGTCATTTGCCGCCTTGGCCTGCTCCTCCGCCTGCGAAGTGCTGCCGACAACCTCCTGAAAACTGGCGGTCAATTCATTCACCGCGGTCGCTACCGATGCAATCTCCTGCTGTTGATGATTGACCTCTTCGCCGGTTCGGTCCGCAACCGCCGCGATAGCGCGGCTGGTATGCACCAATTTGTCAACGGAGGACTGCAGCGTGACGATCATTGCGCGCAGTTTGCTGCTGAAGGCGTTAAACGCTCTTGCCACATCCGCTATCTCGTCATTGCTTTTTACCGCCAGCTCCACGGTCAGGTCGCCATCACCCTCGGCAATGTGGTTCAACTGGTGCCGGATTTCGGTAACCGGTTTCGCGATAGACCTGACTGTCACCCAGTAGATCGGCAGCGCGAACAGAAGACCCAGCACGACGGCGATCAGGATCGCGTTGAATCCGGTCTGCACCAGAGTGTTCAATGTCTCCCGTTCGGTATTGATATCGCTGCGAATGCTTTTATGCAGGGATTCCCCCTGCAGCGTCAGCTCATCGGCGACTGCAGCGTAGCGCGTATGTGCGTTGTTCATTGCGATAAACGAATCCATCGCGGATTGCAGCAGCAATTTGTGCTGCGCTTTAAGTTCCTTCAGCGCCTGGCTGTAACTGCGGCCCGTAGCAGGCCCTCGTTTCACGATCTTTTGAAAAAGTTCGTCTTCAACGATGGTCTCAATCGCGTAGCTGAGATCCTCGAATATTGTATCGCTCCGGGTTTTCAGTTCCGGATCTTCGGTATTGTCCTTGAACTGCCGGTACAGGTTCAGTCTCGACAATATGGCCAGCTTCGCCTCCCCCGCGGCGCTGATGATCACCAGCAGGTCACGCGCCGCATCCGCAGGCTCTGAACGCTGTTGTTCCGCTTCAATGCCGGCGCCTGTGCTGTCAGCCGCTCTTTGCAGGTCATATTCACTGGCGGTGTTCAGATCCTGAATCATCATCTGATCGCTGGCCAGACGCTCCACATCGATCAGCAGCTGTTCGAAATAGGCACTGTTGGCCGACAGATCCGCTTCGTATCTGACAAAGGTTTCATGTGACCGGGTAAGCGTCTCCCTGGCTGCAACAAAAGCCTGCATCCGTTGCGAGAGTTCTTCCAGATCCCGTGAATCGGTGCGGCCGCTGGAGGTCAGCATCTTCAGCGCATTTGTTGCCGATTCATCCAGCTGCTGTACTGCGTCGCTGATATCGGCATTGCGGCCACCGATCAACAGACCGTCTACGCTGAGCAACTGTTTCTGAACGCTCTGAATACCGGTTTCCACGGCCACCATCGAATCCAGTACCGGTCCGGTGATATTGGCAAGCGCCCGGTTGAGCGTATTGATGACCCAGTGGCTGGTTATGCCTGTGATCAGCAGAATAAGACCTACGGAAAGGAAGCCGCCGCCTATTTTTACACCGATACTCAATCTACGCATATTTGCTGTTGATTGCGGGGTGTAACCCTCTTGATGAACCTCTTTAGGGGTTTTTACCCATGCAATTCCGTTTGGCTGTCAATGCACTCTAGTGTCGACTGTGGATGGCAAAACTTTAGGGATTGGAGCGAGGTTGAAAAGCCAGTATATTCAACACCGCCTTGCTGAGATTCCGGCTATCCGATAGCGTAAACCGGCATATCGGAGAGATGGGGCAAAGGGCCGAAAGAGCCCGGCACGGGTCATCCACAGACCCTTCCCCATCTGGTGCGGTTTCAGGCCCGGTCGCGATGACCCGGATACCGACTCGTGTTTGAAAATTTTCAGGAGAATAAACAGTGACCAGCAGCGCCATAGATAAGCAAATCTACGATTTATACGATGAGTATTGCCATGGTTACATGAACAGGCGGGATTTCCTGAATCGCGCCAGCGCGATATCGGTCGCCGGAATGTCTGGCCTTGCCATGGCCCAGGCGCTGTTGCCGCGTTATGCGCAAGCACAGACGATATCCTCCACCGATGAGCGCATCAGCGCAAACCACGTCGAGTACGAATCTCCGGGCGGCACCTCGGGCGATATGCGCGGTTATCTGGTGCATCCGGCCGCCGCCGCTCCTTTTCCGGCGGTCATTGTCATCCACGAGAACCGCGGTCTGAACCCCTATATCGAAGACGTCGCACGCCGGCTCGCGGTGGAGGGATTTCTGGTGCTGGCGCCGGACGGGTTGTTTCCGGTGGGGGGGTATCCCGGCAATGACGACGACGGACGCACACTGCAAAGCAGTCTGGACCAGGCGGAGCTGAAGACGGATATGTTGAACAGCGCGAAATTTCTCAAGTCACATGCACTGTCGAACGGAAACCTGGGCGCGGTCGGTTTTTGCTGGGGTGGCGGCACAGCGAACTATCTTGCCGTGGAAATGGGCGCCGATCTCTCGGCTGCCGTCCCTTTTTATGGCGCTGCCCCAAAAAGCGAAGACGTTGCAAAAATTCAGTCGCCGCTGCTGATTCAGTCAGCCGAAGACGATCCAAGGATCAACGCCATGTGGCCCGAGTTTGAAGCCGCGCTGAAGGCGAACCAGAAGCAATATATGCGCTATCTGTATTCCGGAACACGTCACGGTTTTCACAACAATACAACACCCAGATACAACGAAGTGGCGGCGAATCTGGCCTGGGAACGCACCGTGGAATTCTTTCGCGAAAAGCTGGTTTAGCGCCACTCCAGCGGAAATCCAACGGAGATCGATCGCTGTATCGGGCACGCACAATACCATTGCCGGCTCACCCGGGCGGCGCGTTTTGAATTCACCCGTTCAGCACGAATTTCCGGCGATCGTTTGCGGTTGACTCCCTGAAACTGAACAGTTGCCGAATCTCTCTGTCGGCGGAAAGGAGGAAGAGATGAATGTACGGACCTGGTGGGCGGCAATTTTGTCCGGCGTGTTGCTTTGGAGCGCAGCGACAGGCGCGATCCGGGCGGAGGATCTGAGGGTATACAGCGGCGGGGCTGTCAAGTCCGGCCTGAGCGAAGCGGTGAAACTATTCGGCGAACGCGAGGGGATCGGGGTCGCGGTGGAGTTCATACCGATGGGGCCCCTGATGAAGCGGCTGGAGGACGGCGAAGTCCCGGATGTCGTGGTGCTGGCGCAAGGGCGTATGGAAACTGCGCTGGAGAAGCGCTGGATTGTACCGGACACCGTCGTCGACGTGGGGCGGGTTGCCATGGGCGTGGCGGTGCACAAGGATGCACCCACCCCGGATATCTCCACCCCGGAGGCATTCAGGGATCTGCTGCTGCAGGCCGGATCCGTGGTCTATATCGATCCCAGTATAGGCACCAGCGGGCGTCACTTCGCCAAGGTGCTGGAGAGATTGGGGATTGCCGAAGAGGTCAACGCCAAGGCGGTACTTGGAACAGGCGGCTACGTCGTGGCGCCGGTAGGGCGCGGTGAAGTGGAGGTGGGGATTCATCAAATCACCGAGATCCTGCCGGTGGAAGGGGTGAAAATGGTTGGACCCCTGCCGCCGCCTCTGGGCCGGGAAACCCTCTATCGCGGTGCGGTGATGGTCGCTTCGGCCCGGCAGGAGATGTCACGGCGCTTTCTTGCCTATCTGCGCAGCGTTGAAGTGCGCGCCATGTTCAAGGCACGGGGGTTTATCGAGGAGTAAGCAAACCTGCGACCGGGCAGCAGCCGGCGGGATTTGGGGAGGTTCCCGCGGTGCAGCGGCGCACGCGTTCCTCACAGTGCGATACCCATTAACGCGACAGGCAGCCAGGTGGCGATTTCAGGGAAGATGCAGAGCAGAATAATGCCCACCACCATGCAGAGCATGAATGGCAGCGCGCCGCGCAGAATGGTGGTCAGTTTTATCTCGGGTGCAATGCCGTTGATAACATAGAGGTTCAGGCCGACCGGCGGGGTGATCAGGCCGATCTCCATGTTGATGGTCAGTACTACCGCGAACCAGTAAGGATCGAATCCTGCCGCCTGTATTATCGGTAACAGAATCGGCGCGGTCATCAGGATGACCGCGACCGGCGGCAGGAAAAATCCGGCCACCAGCAGAAACAGGTTGATGATCGCCATCAACACCCAGCGGTTTACCTCCAGGGCGGCGATGGACTCGGCCACCGTCTGGGTCACGAACAGCGACGACATCATGTAGGCGAACAGCGCAGAGGCGGCGATGATCATCAGGATCATGACGCTCTCTTTCATCGAGTCGCTGACGATTTTCCAGATTTTCCTTGGTTGCCAGACACGGTAGATCACTGCCACCAGAATCAGGCAGAGGAGGGCACCGACGCCGGCCGCTTCGGAAGGGGTTGCCACGCCGCCGTAGAGTACGAACAGAACCCCGGCGATGATAACCAGAAACGGAAGAACCCGTGGCAGCACCTCCATCTTCTGGGCAAAGGAGAAGCCCATGGCGGCGTCCCGAAAACTGTAGCCACCTCTGTGCGCGGCAAACAGCGACCAGCCCATGAAGAGTATGGTCAGCATGACGCCCGGCAGCAGCCCGGCAATGAACAGACGCCCGATGGAGGTTTCGGTGGCGATGCCGTAGACGATCATGGTGATGGAGGGGGGGATCAATATGCCCAATGTGCCGCCGGCCGCGATGGCGCCGGTCGCAAGCCCGTCCGGATAACCGCGCTTGCGCATCTCGGGAATACCCATTTTACCAATGGCCGCGCAGGTGGCGGGGGACGAACCGCTGAGGGCCGCAAAAACCGAACAGGCGCCGATATTGGAGATGATCAGGCCGCCGGGCAGACGGTGCAGCCAGCGGTCGAGCGCTTCGTAAAGATCCTTGCCTGCCGGCGATGAGGCCACGGCCGAGCCCATGACGATAAACATCGGTATCGATACCAGCGAGAACTCGGCAATTCCGGCAAAAAAGGTTTCGGCGAGAACACCCAGTGCATCCATGCCTTCGAACGCAACCAGAAAACCGACCGAAACCAGACCCAGACCGAATGCGACCGGGATGCCCGAGGCGAGTACGACGATGGTAACGAGCGAAACCAGGATGCCAATGTTCAACGGATCCATAAGCTATTCGCCCTCGTAAGGATTGTGAGCTTCCATCGCGAATGGCATGGCGTGTCCGGTTACGAGTGCCAGGATGTCAGCTGCATACTGCAGCGACAAAAGACCGATACCGATCGGCATGGGCAGATAAGGAATCCACAGCGGTAGCGCCCAAACAGTGTCGGTTGTCCATCCGCCTTCAAGCGCCTCGACGAACAGTTCGAACCCGTTCCAGGTCAGCAGAACACAAAAGAGCAGACCGCCGGTGCTGGCGATCAGGGCCAGCATGCGCCGCCCGCGTTCGCCCAGATACAGCGGCAGCAGGTCCACGTTGACGTGGCCCTTGATCAGCAGTACGTACGGACTGCCGATGAAGGTGGCGGCAACCAGGGAGAAGATGACGAACTCGGTCTGCCAGATGGTCGAGTCATTGAGGAAGTAGCGAATAACCACCATCTGGCAGACAACTAGGATGGCCAGCAGAACCAGAACGGCCGCAACAACACCGCACGCTTTGGATACCGTGGCAACCGATTTGATGAAGAGCCGCATGCCGGATTGTCTCCGCGAAGCAGATGTCGGATACGCTCGGTCAACCGCCCGCTGTGACGACCGACCAAAAAGCCTGCACCGTCAGTCGACAGCGAGCGCCTTCTCTATCAGCTCCTTACCGCCCGGAACCTTTTCGGAAAAGAGCTTATAGGAGGTATCCTGGGCAATATCCTTCCACGCCTGTGCCTGCTCGGCACTCATCGTCACCACTTCGACCCCGGCTTTCCTGAATACATCGACCATTTTACTGTCCAGCCCCTTGGCCTCGGCGGTCATGTAGTCCTCCGCTTTCCTGCCTGCGGCCATCAGCGCATCCTGCTGTGCTTTGTTGAGTTTTTCCCAGCTGCGTTTGGACATCAGGATCGGCTCATACATGAACCACAAGGCGTGATCGCCGGGTGCGGTCAGGCACTTCACCTGCTCGTAGAGACGGTAGGAGACGAAGCTGCCGGAACTGGTATTGGCTGCATCCAGAACACCGGTCTGCATGGCTTGATAGATGGCAGAGCTGGGCATCGAGGAGATAGAGGCGCCGGCGCCGGCCATCATCTGCTCGAAAGCCGGTCCGGCGGCTCGGGTCACCTGGCCTTTGATGGATTCCGGCTCCAGAATGCAGTTTTTCTTCGAGGCAAAGCCGCCGGCCAGCCAGGCGTCGGCAAGCACGACCACGCCGGCATCGTTGATGATTTTTTTGATGTCCTGCATGAACGGCGAGTTATTCAGGCGCAGCGCATGGTCATGGTTTTTCACCAGCCCCGGCATCAGAGTGGCGCTGAACTGCGGATGACGCCCACTGGCGTAGTCGAGCGGGAAGGCCGAAATGTCGAGTTGCCCCTTTACCATCGCGCTCCACTGCTCTTTGGGTTTGAACAGCGATTTCCCCGGGTAGACTTTCAGTTCGAGGTCGACGTTGGCGGCGGCGACTTCGCGCGCGATGATCTGCACCATCTCATCGCGCACATCGCCTTTGCCGCCCGGCCATTGATGCGATGCTTTCAGCTGGACTGCCAGGGATGGACCCGCAAGTAGTACGCCTGCCGCCGCCAGACCAGCCGCAAGCAACGTTTTCCGGACTAGATTCATCGAAGTATCCTCCATCTTTTTTAATGATTCTCTGCGACGCGCTGGCCGCAGGCTTCAGCGCAATGAGTGGATGACAGTAGGGTTATTCTGCATATCTGTCAATCGATATTGTATACAATGATAGCTTTACTGTGCAAAATAAACTGGCTAATGTAGCGGGCGTGATGGATTTCAGGAGGTTTGGGCATTGGTCACCGAGCGCGTTTCATCGCTGGCGAAGGCGCTGGAGCAGGAGATTATTGTCGGTCTGTTGCGTCCGGGTGAGCGGCTCGATGAGACCTCTATTGCGGAACGTTTCAATGTTTCCCGCACCCCGGTTCGCGAGGCATTGCGCCACCTCTCCTCGATCGGCCTGGTGGAGCTGCGTCCCCGCCGCGGTGCCGTCGTCGCATCTCCAGGACTCAAGGATCTGCTGGAGATGTTCGAAGTGATGGCGGAACTGGAAGGAATGTGCGGGCGGCTGGCGGCGCGGCGTCTGTCGGAACGGGGCCGGACCGAGCTGCGGCAACTGCACGAACGGAGCAGAGTTTTTGTTGATGACGGCGACAGTGATGGTTACTACGAAGCGAATGTTGCGTTTCATGAAGCGATATACCAGGGCGGGCAGAACCGGTTCCTCGCGGATCAGACACGCAGGATACGCAACCGGCTGGCTCCCTACCGTCGACTGCAACTGCGTCGGCGCAACCGGCTTGCCGAATCTTTTGCTGAGCACGACAGGATTCTTCACGCCATTATGGACGGGAATGAGCAGCTGGTGGACGAACTGTTACAGGCTCACGTCACTGTGCAGGGCGGGTCGTTCACCGATTTCATCGCCAGTCTTTCCGCGGAACTGGACCAGCGGGTTGCCGGTTAGTCTGTGTCCGGCTGTTGGATAGCGACAGGAGCAGAACCATGAACGCGAATTTGTATACGCTTTTCCAAAGTCGGTTTCCGTTTGATTACGAAGCCTGCTGCTTCGAGAATGCGGATGGCGTACAAACCAGTTACGCGGCGGTGGATCGCGACAGCGGACGTATGGCCGGAATTTTGCGGGCTGTCGGCGTCGAACCTGGTGACCGCGTACTGGTACAGGTGGAAAAATCGGTGGAGGCGGCGCTGCTCTATCTGGCGTGTCTGCGCGTGGGAGCGGTCTATCTGCCGCTCAATACCGCTTACACCGAACACGAAGTGGCATATTTTTTTGAAGATGCCGAACCGAAGCTGGTGGTCTGCTCTCCCGGGAATCACGCCGGCATGAAGGCCATGATGGACGACCGTTTCGCAGCACGGCTGCTTACGCTGGGTGGTGATGGCAGCGGTTCGCTGATGGATGCTTTTGCGCATACCGCAGTGGATGATCGGATTGCCGAACGCGCAGGTGACGATCTGGCGGCGATCCTCTATACATCGGGAACCACGGGCCGCTCCAAGGGTGCGATGCTGAGTCATGAAAACCTGGCGAGCAATGCGTTGGCGCTGCACGAGATCTGGGGCTGGTGTGCGGGGGACGTACTGATTCATGCACTGCCGATTTTTCATGTCCACGGCTTGTTCGTGGCAATTCACTGTGCGCTGCTCAACGCATCACCCATGCTCTTCCTGCCAAGATTCGACGCCGATGCGATACTGGAAAGGATTCCGCGGGCATCGGTGCTCATGGGGGTGCCAACCTTCTATACGCGCTTACTGGAGCGACCCGAACTCTCACCCTCGCTGTGTGCCGGCATGCGCCTGTTCATCTCGGGTTCGGCCCCCCTGCTCGAGGAGACTTTTACCGCATTCGAACAGCGCACCGGGATGCGCATTCTGGAGCGCTACGGTATGACCGAGGCCGGTATGATCACCTCCAATCCGCTGCACGGCGAACGTATCCCGGGCAGCGTGGGTTACTTCCTGCCCGGGGTCTCCGGGCGGGTGGCCGACGACCAGGGGCGGGAAGTGCCGCGCGGGACTCCGGGTGTCCTGGAGATCACCGGTCCCAATGTCTTTAAAGGCTACTGGCGTATGCCCGATAAGACCGCCTCGGAGTTTCGTCCGGACGGCCATTTCATTACCGGCGATATTGCCACGATGGCGGAGGACGGGCGCATCGCGATCGTCGGGCGGGCCAAGGACCTGATCATCTCGGGCGGCTTCAATATCTACCCGAAAGAGGTCGAATTGGTGATCGACGATATCGAGGGCGTGAAGGAGTCGGCGGTGGTGGGTGTGCCGCACCCGGACTTCGGCGAGGCGGTGGTGGCGGCAGTGGTCGCGACCGGGGGTCGACAGCTTGGTGAAGCCGACGTTATTGCGCTGCTGGCGGACAGGCTGGCAAAATTCAAGCAGCCCAAACGAGTCTTTTTCCTGCCTGAACTGCCGCGCAACACGATGGGCAAGGTGCAGAAAAACCAGTTGCGCGAAATGTACAGCGACATCTTTGATCACCAGACGCCGGGCGGGTAATCCCTTTCTCCCGGTTTCCGTCACATCGCCGGGACAAACCCGCCGGTTCAGGGATTGCCCGGTACTTCCGGCAGCGCAGTGCCCTTGGGTACGGTAAATATCCCATCCGGTTGTGTCCGGGTGAGCGGCAGTATCAGCGGCGCCCGTCCCGTGTGATGGCCCAATGGGATCAACCTGAGAACAACATCCAGGTAGCCATCTCCGTTCACATCGGCGTGATCCACGGAGATCACGCGGAACCCCGGCGCGGATTCGTCTGGTTCGCAATGCAGGCCGTCTTTATCCTGCACGATCCGTCCCCGAAAAATACCGTCTTTTATCCGGCAGGGAGCGACGTCCAGTTCGGATGTCTCCGGCCCCCTGTCCACAAATGGCAGAAAGCGGGAAGGATCGGGAATGCCTGGAGGAAAAGGTTCGCAGCCCGGAACATTGGCAGGATCCACCACATTGGCGCATCTCGCCCCCATGGGTATGTCGCGCAGATAGGCATTCATGAAATCGTAGTTGCTGACATAATCCACCACCGTTTTCTGCGGAAACCGATGCAGGAAACCGTAATATTGGCAGTCCCGCCACACTTTCCACCACATCCGCTGTTCAATTCTCGTTCCCCACTGGGACGCACCAGAGGTGAAGGCCGATACCACCTCTTCGCAGGCCTCGGGAACATTGAACAAACGCTTCTCCGAGCGCTTGACCGGTAGCGTGACCTGATAGCCGGACACTTTTTTTCCGCTGTAGGGTTCAGCAAAAGAGAGCGGCGTATGATTGGCCATGCCGTCGCCGGAAAACGCCAGCGTCATTATCGACAGCGAGATCTGGGGCACGCGTTTTAGCGCTGATCGCACCGCTGCACAGTCTACAAGCGACCGTGCCATGGTCTTCAGATCGTTGCACGGTGACTCCCTGTTCCGGCTTGAAATCGAGAGCCGTTCAGCATACCTCATCGGTTTCCTCCTCTTCCGGATCGGCTGTTTCCCCCTCTTCATGCAATCTGGCAATGAATCTTACCCAACGTTTGCTGACGTCGACAGCGAGATTCAGAAAGAGCCTGGATGCGATGAATGGATGCAGCGTGGTTGTACTTTTTATGGACTCCCTTGTCAAAACCAGGACGCTGGTCGGTGTCACTGCCACGGCATTGGCGCGGCGGTGTTCCCTGGCGAGCATGGCCACATCGCCAAACAGCTCTCCTGCGCTGAATCGATCAACCAGCAGCGCTTTTTTCGATTTGCCGGATATGGGCACACTGACTTCAACCAGACCCTTCATGACCAGAAAAAGTGCTTCGCTCTCGTCGTCTTTTTTGAACACCAGTTCACCCGGAGCGAACTCCAGGACCATGCTTGAAAGTATGAATCGTCGGATCTGCCAGGGCCGCATGCCCTGAAATAACTGGCTTCTCGGGATAATCTGATGGCGCAATGTCGATGACATCAGATCCCAAAGCGTCACCAGGCGCAGAGAGGAGATTGCCAGCGGTGTAATCACGAAATCGGCGACGAGGGCGGTCCCGATAACCAGCGCACTCAGCATCCCGAATTGCGCCAGAGGTTCGAAATCCGACTGGGCGAATACAAGAAAACCGGCTATCAGTGCGATAGAGGTGGATATTACCGGCAATGCCTCTTCGTAGATGGTTGTATACATCGCACCGGATTGACTTTTTGACACTCTGATTTCCTGATTGTAGCGAAGCATGAAATGCATGGTGTCGTCCACTGCAATGCCGATAGCGATAGCCGCCGCCATGGCAGTGCCGATGTTCAGCGGGATATCGGCATACCCCATCACGCCGAATAGTACGATAACGGGAAAGATATTCGGCAGGGAAGCCAGCAGACCCACTCTCAGGTCCATGAAGATCAGCGAGATTATGATCACGAAGAATATCAGCAACAGCAGGATCGACTGCAGTTGTCCATCGATCATGGCTCGTGTCGCCGATAGCGCAAGTACGGAATTCCCGGTGATTTTTGCCTTCAGTCCGGGGTCCAGACCGGAATCGATAAACGCTTTCAGGTCGTCCATGTACGCCTTTAACTTGCGCGTCGATGAGATATCGTGGCGCACGAGAATGCGGGCACTGCTGTAATCCTTGGACACATAAGCACGCACAAGATCATAGTTCAGAAAAATCATCAACTCGTCGACGATCTCGTCTGAATACGGCATCTCCGGGTGTTCGAATTCCTGAAAAGCGCCGTTTAACAGCGCCAGATAGTCCACGAACGAGGTCGTCGATCTGGATAACCCGGTCTTGCTGATATAATTCTGAATTTTTCTGAGCTCCTCCAGATAGCGTACTTTCAGAAAAGTATCCTCTATGCCCGAGTCGAGAATGATGGAGAATGACTCCAGCCCGGCAAGATTTTCATTCGCCGTCTCCAGCTGCGCGCGCACCTTTGAGTCGACACTCAGACTGTCGATCGCGTGATGGTTGACATGAATACCGGGAAAGCCGGTAGCTGCAGCCAGTGCACAGAGCCCGAACAGCGCGAACACCTTCCATCGGTTTCGCTCCAGCCAGTCCCAGTATCCCGTCACCAGCGCAAGGTTACGCTTTCTGAAAAGTTGTGACTTCCCATCCAGTTGCCATTGTCCGGTGAGCGCAAGCAGCGCCGGAATCAGGGAGATGGTTATGATAAAATTGAGCAACAGTCCGGTCGAAGCCAGAAAACCGAACTGCCACAGCGCCTCTATCCCGCTGAAGCCGACGCTGAGAAATCCAACGTAGGTGGTGATAAAGGTCAGTAAAACGGTACGCCCCATTTTGCGCGACATAAGGCGCAGTGCCTGCTGCGTTTCGAGACCGGCTTTCTGGCCATGGCGAAAGGCCGACAACAGATGAATATCCTCTGTTGATCCGACGATGATCAGCAGTATCGGTACCGTCGATGTTATCAGATTAAGCGGGATATCCAGCAGACCCATCAGGCCCAACGTCCAGAGAATGCTGATTCCCGACGTAAGGATCGGCGAGAGAATGTCTATCAACTGGCGCAGCAGCAGGAACAGCGAGATCAGCAGCGCGGCCACGGCCCACGGGAACAGATCCACCTGCTCCTGACGCATTTTTTCTGTAATTTCCGTGCGAACATATGGCGATCCGATAGCGAAAGCATCGGTGAACTGGCTTTTCAGCGGCAGTACAAGCCGGTCGAGCTGGGTCGTAATGGCCAGGTCGTCGCCGCTTTGTTCATTCAGCATGACGGCAACCACCATGACGCCGGCGTCGGCGGAGAGCAGAACTTGCTTGACAAACGGGTTGTCAAGGGCTTTGTCGAGTATCTGGCGAGCCTCTTGATCCGATGCGGGAGGTTTTGCCAGGTAGGGTTCCTTATTGAGGAAGCCATCAACCGTTTTCAAATACGGCACCGTAAACAGGCTCTCCGTCTTTTTGACAAAGGGCAGTGCCTCAACCTCTTTTATGAACTGCTCTGTTGCCGCCAGTTTTTCCTTTGTCAGCAGCTTTGTATCCTGCAGTAACACCAGGACGATATCATCATCTCCAAAACGGCTTTGCATCTCCTCGAAAATTTTCCGTTCCGGATCATTCATGACCAGCAGCTCTTCAGCTGAAATCTGTATCCGGACATTTCCAATCTGGAACGCGGACAACAAAGAGACGCCAACGAGAACTAAAATCACCCACCAGGGATGGGAAGAGAATATCCGTACAAGTTTCTGCATCAATTCAGAATATCATGAATTAAAAATATTGCGACGGATAACATGCGCCAGCTCAGGTGGGTATCCAATCCGGGCGGCGCCGCATGCACCGATACCTCGATCCACCGGTGGAACAGCGACCGCTGGCGCAGCCGATGCTACAGCAGCGGGCCGCAATAGAGCCAGGAGCCGAAATCGCCCGCTCCCCAACGGGTTGCGTCCGAAATGCATCCCTGCCGCGCGGCGCCGCCTGCGCGTGCATTCTGTACTGCGCAGCGCGCCCGGCAGCTGCGCTTTTCGCGCGCCAACGCGCTTCGCGGGGGATTATCAGACAGGTGCTACTCATCGATGCTTCCCAGTTCGAATTCCTCGCCCAGACTCGTAATGCTCAGGTAAGCGCCGCCTGCGCGCTCACTTTCCTGCGCAAGATTGACCAGGTGGTA
Organism: Gammaproteobacteria bacterium; assembly: GCA_020445405.1. GTDB lineage: Bacteria > Pseudomonadota > Gammaproteobacteria > Chromatiales > Chromatiaceae > HKST-UBA178. The sequence goes on from JAGRGQ010000002.1 coordinate 32,133, forward strand.
AAAAGCACTGCGGCTGATCAATGCGTCCAGGCCTTCCCGCAAGCGAACATAGGGCCTGGGTTCTCCGGTCTCCGCGTCGATAGCGATACGGATCGGATGTTCATGATCGACGACGATCCGTTCACCGATGTTTGTTGTAAACACGATCGCCTGTTGTCCGTTATCCCCGATCCGCTCGACCAGGGTGGCAACAAACGGCGCATCATCCACCTGGATGCGCAGCTTTTCGGCGGGGGTGACCAGGAAGTACTCATCCCGTTCACGGCGCAATATGCCGGCAAACAGTTTAACCAGAGAATCGCGCCTGAACCGGCGTCCCTGATGAAACCAACTGCCGTCGGCAGTGATACGGATATCGATATCGCCCCGGTGATGGGGATTCCAGTCACGCCGGATGGCCTGGGCAGCTTCACTGGATCTGATAGCGGCGAGAATTTGATCGAGTTCAGACATGGACCGTGCGAATTGATGCCCAACCCGGTGCCCCCGCTCGATGCAGACCCGGGTATTGCATTGAATTTTCGCGCTGTAGCACGGTCTAACCGCTGCCGGAGGGCAGTTCGAACTCCAGCAGCGGTTCGCCTGTCTCGACCGTTTGCCCGGCGCTCACAGAGACACTCCTGACGAGCCCTTCCAGCGGTGAGGCAACGGCGCTCTCCATCTTCATCGACTCGATTCGCAGGAGTTCCTGTCCGAGGCGCACATAGCTTCCCGCGTCGACATTCACCGCCACCACCAGCCCGGGCATGGGGCAACGCAGAAAATGCTCCTCCACCTCTTCCTTGAGCCGAGGCATATGCACCGCAAGCTCCCATTCGCGCGGGGAGTAAATCTCAAAATTACGCACGACACCGCAGTATGCGGCCTGTATGTGATGTTCCTGGTGGCGCGCTCTGAACATATGATAGCGGCCATCAATCTCGAGCTTCAGTCGGCGACGGTAGAACTCGAATGGCGGCGTTTTCACCCGATAAACGGCATCGTCCACCGCAATGTTCCATTGCTGCGGTTCTCCGGTGCCCTCAACCCGGGTGTGAAAGATACCGTCAGAGACCTGTACGACGTAGTCATAGTGTGCGCGCACGGCCGGCTTTTTACCCACCTGGGGCATCATGGGCTGCAGCGAGTCGTGCACCAGTCGCTGGCGGAAATGGTAGATCGTCGTGGCGGCGATGACCATATAGTGGAGGTGTTCCGGTAACGGCGGCTCCCTGGGAGTACCGCCGTCGAAGTGCTCCTCGATAAAGCGTGTCGACAGGACACCGGCGGCAAAGGCGGGATGCGTGATGATGGCATTGGCAAAGTCGATGTTGGTGGTAATGCCGGCAACGTGGTAGCTGTTCAATGCCCGGATCAGCGTCTCCCTGGCCTGTTCGCGGTTTTCACCGTAGCCGATAACCTTTGCCAGCAGTGAGTCGTAGTGGATGTTGATGACACTGCCGGCAGCCACGCCGTCGTCCACGCGGATGTTGTGACCCTGCGGCGGGGCGTAGCGGGTAATCATGCCGGTGGTTGGAAAAAAATCGCGGGACGGATCCTCGGCACAGATCCGCGCCTCAATGGCCCAGCCTCGCGGTTGCAGCGCCTGCTGCTGCAGCGCCAGCGCCTCGCCGGTTGCCACGCGCAACTGAAGCTCCACCAGATCGACCCCGAACACCCACTCCGTGACTGTGTGTTCGACCTGCAGCCGTGTGTTCATTTCCAGGAAGTAGAAACTTCGATCTTCATCCAGGATAAACTCCACGGTGCCGGCGTTGGTGTATCCGGCCTCCCGGGACAGGGCGCAGGCAACCTGCCCCATCTGTTGACGCAACCCGTCATCAAGCGCCACTGAGGGGCACTCTTCAATGACCTTTTGATAACGGCGCTGCACCGAGCACTCCCGCTCGCCCAGAAACAATACCTTGCCGTGCTGGTCGGCAATGATCTGGATTTCGATGTGCCGTGGCCGCGCGATGTAACGCTCAATGAAGATGCGGTCGTCGGAGAAACTTTTCCGCGTCTCGTCCTGGCAGGCCAGCAAGGCGCCGGGGAGTTCCTCCGCGTCATTCACAATGCGCATACCGCGGCCGCCGCCGCCGGCGGCCGGCTTCAGTAGCAGGGGAAAACCGATTTCCCGCGCAATGCGCCGCGCCTCATCCAGATCCGAGAGTGGTTCATGGTGTCCGGGAACCACGGGTACCCCGGAGCGGATAGCCAGCGCCTTGGAGGCCATCTTGTCCCCCAGCATGGCTATAGCCTCGGCCGAAGGCCCGATGAACACCATGCCCGCGTTCGCGGTCATACGCGCGAATTCCGCGTTTTCGGAGAGAAAGCCATAACCCGGATGGATCGCCTGACAGCCATGGCTCAATGCCGCTTCGATGAGTTTTTCTTTGACCAGATAGGATTGCGAAGCCGGCGCCGGACCGAGATATGCGGCTTCGTCCGCCTCGCGTACATGCGGTGACCGGAAATCCACATCCGAGTATACGGCTACCGTCTCCACACCCAGTTTCCGGCAGGTGCGGATTACCCGGCGTGCGATCTCCCCCCGGTTGGCAATCAGGATTTTGTCAAACATGATGGCACCTCATAGCTGGATGTTGCCGTGCTTGCGGTTTGGCCGTGTGGTCTCCTTCTCCTCCAGGAACTGCAACGTACGGATCAGCCGCCCACGCGTGTCGCGCGGGAAAATAACATCGTCGATGTAGCCCCGCCTGGCGGCGAGAAAGGGGTTAACAAAGGTTTTACGATATTGCTCCTCCTTTTCGGACAATGTTGCCGCGGGGTCAGCGGAGGATTGGATTTCACGCCGGTAGATCACCTCGGCGGCGCCGCGGGGTCCCAGCACCGCGATCTCCGCGGTTGGCCAGGCGTAATGCATGTCGGCGCCGATGTGCTTGGAGTTCATCACCACATGCGCCCCGCCGTAGGATTTGCGCACCGTGACGGTTATCCGGGGTACCGTGGCCTCGGCAAAGGCGTAGAGGAGTTTCGCCCCATGGCGGATGATCCCACCATGTTCCTGCTCGGGACCGGGCATGAAGCCAGGAACATCCACCAGGCAGACAAGGGGGATATTGAAGGCATCGCAGAAGCGCACGAAGCGGGCGCCTTTGACCGAAGCGTTGTTGTCGAGCACGCCAGCCAGTACCGCCGGCTGGTTGGCAATCAAACCCACCGTCTCGCCGCCGAGCCGGCCCAGTCCCACGACCAGATTGGGTGCGAAACGGGCATGCACCTCGAGAAATTCCTCTCCGTCGAGAATGCTGTCGATGAGCACCCGCATGTTGTACGCCTGGTTGGGGTTGGAAGGCACCAGGTAGTCCAGTGCGGTATCGGTGCGGTCGGGTGGATCGCGCAGGTCCAGAATGGGCGGCCGCTGACCGCTGTTGGACGGCAGGTAGTTGATGAGGCGGCGAACCTCGCGCAGCAGCAGGATGTCGTTTGGCAGCGCAAAGTGGGCGACACCGCTTTTTGTGGTATGGACCAATGCCCCGCCCAGCTCCTCCGAGCTGATCTCCTTGTGAATCACGCTCTTCACCACGTTCGGACCGGTGACGAACATGTAGGAGGATTCCTCAACCATGAAAACGAAATCCGTCATCGAGGGGCTGTAGACCGCGCCGCCGGCACAAGGACCCATGATGCAGGAGATCTGGGGCACGACACCGCTGGCGCTCACGTTGCGCGCAAAGATTTCACCGTAGGCGGCAAGCGCATCGACCCCCTCCTGGATGCGGGCGCCACCCGAATCGTTCAGTCCGATTATCGGTGTTCCCACCCGTACCGCGTGGTCCATCGCCTTACGTATCTTCTCCGAGTGCGCTTCTCCCAGGGAGCCGCCGAGGACGGTAAAGTCCTGGCTGAAGACGCAGACCTCCCGGCCGTCGATGGTACCGTGGCCGCTGAGAACGCCGTCGCTGAGATATTCCCGACCCCCGCCGGGATGTCCGCCGCGGCCCGACTTGAGCGCGTCGAACTCCTCGAAAGAGCCTTCGTCGAGCAGCAGTTCCAGTCGTTCCCGGGCGGTCAGCTTGCCCTTGCTGTGCTGCTCCTGTATCCGCTCGACGCCGCCTCCCTGGCGGGCTTCGTCGCGCATCTGTTGCAGGATCTGCAGGTTGTCATGGGGTGGCCACTCCATTGTCCTGCGCTTTTTCGATGGAACTGGTATGGCCGGGTCCTCTGCGGTCGGCCCGTCTTTAAAGCCGCTTGTCATCTGAATCCCCTTTATTCTGGTCGCTGTGCGTTGATGGGGTTCGCCCGAGGTCTGACTTGGGCATCAAACCTGGGTTGTGGTACAGGCACCTTCTCACAATCCCCCGCGGCCGCGAGCGCGGTCATTCTGGTTCATGGCGGGACGCGAGGAACTTGGTGCAGCCGATGCAGGATCAGCCGGCCGAACTGCGCCAGGCGCCAAAATCGCCCGCTCTCCAGGGGGTTGCGTCCGAAATGCGTGCCTGCTGTGCCGCTTGCCCGTACTTCCCGTACCGTGTCGCGCAACGCGCCCTGCAGGCACGCATTTCTGACAGCAACGCGGTTCGCGGGGGGTTGTGAGATAGCTTCTAGTGTAGGCTAAAAATCCGGGAGCAAAGGCCCAGACCGCCAATTCGGCCTCCGGCAGGAACCGGCAACCGGGAAACCCCGCGGCCGGCGTGCGCATGCTGAATTGCTCGACCTGCGACGGAAGCCCGATAGAACCCCCGGCAGCGGGTCAGCCTGCGGAAAAAATATCCCGTGTCACTGCTAATATCCCGTTAATCCCCTCTCCCTCAGAGGGTGTCGTAAAAGCCTCATCTCCCCGTGAGGGAAAGGGCCGGGGTGAGGGTATCGAGAGATAAGCCTCTGGTTTTAATCACCCTCATCCTGGCCTTCTCCCTCGAAGAGGGTGTCGCAAAAGTCCTGCGAGTGATCTTTATGAGGCTAAAATACAGCAGTCAATCAACAAACAGTCCAGAAAAAGCGCCATGCCGCCAAAGAAGATTAAAAGACGCGTAGTGAAACTCGATACCAGCAACCAACGCAGCCTGTTTGAAGAGGCGTTGACACCAGTGCCGTCGACAGCAGAGAAAGGGACGGCAGCCCCGGTTTCCGGGATTGAATTCATCGACCCTGATCCTCGCGATATTTTGCTGAACCAGGTGCGATTGGACGCACACCTGAAACAGACAGGTCAGAGCCAGGCTTTGAGGGTGCGCAAGCTGCTGGAAGGGCTGGATTGGACAGAGTTTGAGCGAGAATACAAAGTCGGGGGACGGCGTCCCTATGCTCCGCGCGCCATGCTGGGTTTGATTCTCTACGGGATCATGCAAGGTATCAGCAGTCTGCGCCCGCTGGAGGCACTGGCGCGGACCGATCTGGGTGGCATGTGGATCAGCGGAGGTATTTTGCCGGACCATTCGGTTATCGGCCGTTTCATCCAGCGTCATGCGGAGTTGCTCAGCGGCGAGTTTTTTGAGCAATTGACAGCCCGGGTGTTGAAAGTGACCCGGTCGGGTACCCAAACGGTAGCGGGTGACGGCAGTGTTATTGAGGCGGCGGCCTCGCGTTTCCAGCTGATGAAAGCAGAGGCATTGAATCAAGCCATCGAGAAAAGCGAAAGCAGTGCGTCTACAGCCGCTGATGCGGAAGCAGAAAAGCAGCAACGACGGCTGGCCGAATTACAGCAGGCGCAGACGGTGTTACATGAGCGCCAGCAAAAACGCCAGTCCAAGGGCAAGCCCGCCGATAAGCTGCAGATCAACGTCCAGGAACCGGATGCCGTTATCCAGCCGCAGAAAGGATCGAAACACTTTGCCGCCGCCTACAAGCCCTCGGTACTGGCCAACGAGATACGCGTGATTGTGGGTCAGGCGGTGGATCCAGGCAGTGAAACCGGGATGGTAGAGGGGATGTTACAACAGGCACAGCGCCTGGGCGTCATTGAAACGGCGCTGTTTGATGCAGGCTACTTCAGCGAAGGTGTCATCGAGGCCACGGCTGCCCGGAAGATCGAACTGCTGTGTCCGGAAGGCCAGAGCCAGGGAGACGACTGGTGCAAGCATTCAGAAAAGTACTATCCGAAGAGCCGGTTCCGCTATGACCTTGCGCAGGACGTTTATTATTGCCCCCAGGGGCATATCCTGAAACCTGTGGATTGCTATCAAGGCAATGAACGCTATCCGGGCTATGTCCGCTACGGCACGGATGCGTGTGGAAAATGTGCCGATCGGGATGCTTGTACCAAGAGCGCCAAGGGCAGGCAGATCAAACGCTATGCGGCCGATGAGGCGAAAGATGCATTGCGTGAAAAGATGCGGCAGCCGGAGGTGCAATCCCGTTATCTGAAACGCCAGGGGATGGTGGAGCCAGTGTTCAGTCACCTGCGTTATCGGCAGGGGCTCAACCGCTTCCGGCGCAAGGGGCTCAAGGCCGTCCGTTTAGAGTTTAGCCTGCATGCCATGGCTTATAACCTGAGCCGGATGCTGGCCCTGGATGTTTTTTATGCCGGGTATTGGAGACGAATGAGTGTCTCGGCGGTTAATAATGCGCTGGTCCGGGTTATTTCTCGTCTCACGTTAACACCAGCGCTTTATTCCGTCGCTGCGGCAACAGCATGATAAACGGAATGATCGGCCCAAGAGACGCGCTTTTACAACACCCTCTCGAAGGGAGAAGGGACAGAGCCTTTGCGACACCCTCTCGAAGGGGGCAGGGACCCATTGTTGTCAGATTTCATCTGCCATGGAGGTCGGAAGTTCCAATAGCAATTTTCATCGATGATGTTACTGATCCCCTGATCGATGCTAATGGGACAGCAGTGATCCAGTGTAATTGAATTTGTCGGCTGTCAGGAGTCGTGACCGGGAGGTGTCGGCGGCAGACGACAAAAACCCTGAGGTGCAACATTCAACGCCGCGTTGAACTTGCTGGAGAGATTCTGGAACGCGATGAGGCCGGTGAGCTCAACCACGCCATCTTCATCGAAGTGCCGCTTGAGCCGTGCCATCAGGTTTTCATCCACATACAGTTCGGAGTGGGTGACGGCCTCCGCGTATTCCAACGCGACCCGCTCTATCGGATCGAACAGCGGGCTGTTCTGCCATTCCCAGAGTGCTTCAATCTTTTCGTCCGGGACGCCCCGTTTCTCCAGTGTTGCTGAGTTGATGTCGACGCAAAATTCGCAGTGGTTGATCTGCGAGACGCGGACTGTGATCAGGGACCTCAGCACTGGTGAAAGCGGAGATCGTTTTCGATCCAGTGCCCCGTACAGTAGTGCCAGGGTTGCGAACACCCAGGGCGAACGGCCCCACAACATGCCAGGCTCCAGCACCTCTCCATAACGACGCTTCTGATTCCAGAAGAAGAGGCGGATAAACCAGGGATACTCCTTGATGGGTTTGGTGGAAACGTGCATCGAAGCCTCGATATTTTCGATCATAGGGAGGGAAGCGAGGAGTCTCGTCTGCCGCTCCAGCCCAGTCATGATCAGAACAGGTTAACGGAAATATTGGTCGGCCGGAGTATAACCCAACCTTGTTCCGGGAACCGGATTTCGTCCGGCCCGCCGCGCTTGTCAGAGCTCAGCGGGGTGCTGCGCAATCGAATCCGTCCCGCATGCCCGGCAACCGCCGGTTTTTCGGTGCTTCAGCCTTGGCGGTATGCAGCCAATGCGCGTTCCCGCGACCGCCCGAGATCTATCATCGGTGGTGGATAGTCTGCACGGATCCCCTGCATGGATGGCGGTGCGGACCAGGGTTTATGAATATAGCGGGCGGGCACAGCGCTGAGTTCCGGAACCCAGCGGCGCACGTAGCGCCCTTCCGGATCAAATTTTTCACCCTGGAGGACCGGATTGAAGATACGGAAATAGGGTGCGGCATCGGCTCCACAACCGGCAACCCACTGCCAACCCAGCGAATTGTTCGCCAGGTCTGCATCCACCAGGGTGTCCCAGAACCAGGCGGCACCCTCCTGCCAGGGAATGAGCAGATTCTTGGTCAGAAAAGAGGCTGCTATCATACGCACCCGGTTATGCATCCAGCCGCTGTGCCAGAGTTGCCGCATGCCTGCATCCACCAGCGGAATACCGGTTCTTCCCCGTTGCCAGGCATTCAGGTCGTCTGCATACTTTTTACGCCAGGGAAAGCCCCTGAAACGATGGTTGAGTGGTTCCCGGTCGCTGTCGGGGAAATGAAACAGGAGATGGTGGGCGAATTCCCGCCAACCGATTTCACGTATGAATGCCTCTATCTGCGGTCCCCCGTTACCCGCAAGGTTGTGCGCCCGCCATTGCGCGGCGTGGACGACCTGACGCGGACCGATTTCGCCAAAATGGAGGTGCGGCGACAGTCCCGAAGTTCCCGCAATGGCCGGTCGTTCCCGCGCGCCGGCGTAATCGAGCGCGTTGTTTTCCAGGAACGCGTTCAGCCGTGCCAACGCCCCCGTTTCTCCCGGTTGCCAGTGCTGCTGCAGACCGGCGTCCCAACGGACCCGCGGCAACAAGCCAAGATCTGTGGGGCGCAGGCTGGCTACGCCTCCCGGCAATGCAGGGAGCTTTGCCGGGCGGGGGTGCGCCTCCATCCCGGGCAAACCCCGCTCGAGGCAGGCCCGCCAGTAGGCGGTGAATACCTTGTAGGGTGCGGTTGCGTCGGCCCTTGGTTTGCGTGCTATCTCCCAGGGCTCGAACAACAGACTGGCGTTGCTGCACTGCACTTCAACGCCTGTGGCCTGCAGCCCAAGCTTCAGTTCGCGATCGGCCAGCACCAGGCCGGGTTCGTAGCGTCGATTCCAACAAATTCTTGTCGCGTTGCACTCCCGGATCAACTCCCGGAGCACTTCACCAGTGGATCCGGCGCGCAGCACGAGCCTCGATCCCAGTTGTCGGAGATCCCGGTCCAGGGCCGTGAGACTCCGGTGCAGCCACCAGTTGGATGCGGCACCCGGCGCCCAGCGGCCGCTCAGCGCGGGATCGTGGATATAGACGGGTACGAGCCGTCTGCAATGGCGCGCTGCCTCGAGCGCGGGATTGTCGGTCAGTCGCAGATCCCGGCGCAGCCATAGGATGGTTGTGGACATCTTCGTCAAATTCTCTGTTATTCCAGGCGTTAACGGCCTGGAGTTTTACACTGCCGCAGCATATGCCGGCACCGCAGCCGGCATCGGGAATGTACAAATCTGCCAGCGGTTGCCTGGCGGCCAGGCATTATTCGGAGTCGCTCTTTGCGTTTCGGCAATGGCGATAGTTAATCGGGAGAGAGGGATTTCAAGCGAAGCGCCGGTTATAGCCTTACGCCTTTTATTCGTCTGTTGCTATTTTGCAATGCCGCCGCTCCGGAAATTCGCTGAGCGGCGTTTTGTCAGCCCAATCAATAACACGATTGTGCCTCTTCGATTGTCGATGCGTAAACAACGCAAATTTTGATTATTTTCTGCCTGCGTAGTAAATCGTTGTGCTCATTGACTAAATCACCATGTTTGATCTCCAGATCGTCAAATTCAGCAGCAATGGTACGGCAGATACCCGCCACTTCGTTGTACTCTGTTTCAAGCGTTTTATATTGCGAATTACAGATAAATCCACTGGAGTCGCAGGTATTCGAATCAAAGCATACCGTATCGCTGCTTACACATTTTGCCGGCGATGAACATATCATGTCGTCCGGTGCCAGGCAGGCTCCCTCTTTCCCATACGGGCAGGAAAAAGCAGTGTCGTACGCGAAAACATCTCCAGCAAACATCGATACCAAGATTAAACAGACTCTATAAAATCTCATGAGTTGATGTATGTTCTTTACTTAAGGATCGCGGAAATAATAGATTATCTGACCCCGCTTGTCTCTATGCCCGGCTGCCGCGCTGCAGTTTTGGTTTCACCAGCGATGAACTGCGCCCGCACCTGTGCCGTGAAAGCGTACCGATTACCCGGCGCCGGCCGTTACCGCAGGTAAGCAAAAGACCGGGAGCCGGAATCGCCCGGTCTCCAGGGGGGACTGCGACCGCAGTGCGGCTCGCCGGGGATTACGAGAAAGGTTCTAGATGGTTATCGTCGACAACTGCATCGGTGTGCGCGTGCCCTCGATGACCACGATACCGCTTTCGGTCACATGGTAATGCTTCCTGTCCTCTTCATGGTCGTAACCGATTTTTGCACCTTCGGGAATACGCACATTCTTCTGCAGGATGCATTTGCGCAGTTTTGCGTTGCGGCCTATATCGCAGTTGTCGAAGATGACGCACTGATCTATCTCCGCTCCTGCGTGGACGTAGATATGACGGCCCAGGACCGAATCCCTCACCAGACCACCGGAGACGATGCAGCCCCCGCATACCACCGAATCTATCGCCTGTCCCCGGCGATCATCCTCGTCGAACGCGAACTTGGCCGGCGGATCGGGGTAGCTTGCAGTACGCAGGGGCCACTGACGGTTGAACAGATTGAGCTCGGGTGAGATTGCTCTCAAATCCATATTGGCTTCGTAAAAAGCTTCAAGCGTGCCGACATCGCGCCAGTACGGCACCTTGCCGGGGTCTTCTCCGGGAATCCGGTTGTTGTTGAAGTTATAAGCGAACATTTCGGCCTGACCGATGGCTTTTGGCAGGATGTCCCTGCCGAAGTCATGTGAGCTGGTGGGATCGCGCTCATCCTCCTCGATCATTTTCAGCAGCATTTCCGTGCTGAATACATAGTTGCCCATCGAGGCATAGACACGGTCTGGATCCTTGGGCATGGTGGGGGCATCCGCCCGTTTTTCATGGAAGCCTATGATGCGCCCGCTGTTCGTTGTCTCGATCACACCGAAGTCCTTGGCGAATTTTTTATCCGTGGGCAGCGCCGCAATGGTGACATGGGCCCGTTTCTGCTCGTGAAATTCGATCATTTCACGGATATTCATGCGATAGATATGGTCTGCACCGAAAACGATAACGATGTCGGGCGCGGATTGTTCAATCAGATGGAGATTCTGATGAATTGCGTCAGCGGTGCCCCGATACCACTCTTTGCCCTTGGTGCGCATCTGGGCCGGCACCGGAATAAGGAACTCGCTTTTGAGTATGCCCCCGAACTGCCAGCCGTCACTCAAGTGCTGCAGCAGAGATTGGCTGCGGAACTGGATCAGGACATAGATTGAGTAGATGCCGGAATTGATCAGGTTGCTGAGCACAAAATCGACAATTCTGTACTTGCCGCCAAACGGCACCGCCGGTTTCGCACGTTCCCGGGTCAGGGGATAGAGCCGTGAACCCTCACCACCTGCAAGAATAAATGCTAGAACTTTGAGCTGCATGTCGGACCTCTTTGCCGGTGCACTGAAGGTAACCGGGTGGAAATAAATTTTTACAGGTTACCGCTGCAAGATTGCTTAAATATGTCAGGCCCACGGGATGTGGGTATGGAAAGGCACTGTCAACTTCAAGCAAAATCGATCAGACTAAAAGCATGCGTGCGGCTGACACGCGTTCCAGTCGGCGGCGGGCGGGGAATCGGCGGAATGGCGAAAGATATGTCCAACGAAATGCAGCCGCAGGATCTCAGCCGGTTAACACCGGAATGTCGGTAACGGGCTGTCGATCCACCAACAGAGGAGTGTAATCATGACCACCGGACTGCTTTACGATCCCGTCTACCTGGAACATGACACCGGTTTCGGGCATCCCGAGCGGAGCGAGCGGCTTCCCGCGGTCATGAATTATATCGAAAAGCAGCCGTTCTTCGCGGCACTTGAGCATATTCCGCCCCGGGTGGCAGAGCCGGAATGGGTGGAGCAGATACACTCTGCCCGCTATATGCAGCGAGCCGAAACGGCCTGCCGCAGAAACTATTCGCATCTTGACAGCATGGACGTGGCTATTTCGGGGAGATCCTACGACGTGGCTCTACTCGCAGCCGGAGGTGCTCTGGAACTGGGCGACCGGGTGATGTCGGGGACGCTGCGCAATGCCTTCGGACTGGTGCGCCCTCCCGGCCACCATGCAGAGCATGAGACGGCCCTCGGTTTCTGCCTGTTCAACAATATCGCCATTCTGGCCCGCTATCTGCAGAAGCGGCATGGACTGCAGAAAATTCTCATCCTGGACTGGGACGTACACCATGGAAACGGTACCCAGCACACATTCGAACAGGATCCCTCCGTCCTCTACGTCAGCCTGCACCAGTATCCCTACTATCCCGGCACCGGAGCAGCATCCGAAACCGGCAGTGGGAAAGGCAAGGGCGCCACCATCAACTGTCCGATGTCCGCGGGCGCGGGCGACAGCGACTATAAGCAGGCGTTTAGCGAGCGGATACTGCCCGATGTGGACAGGTTTAAACCGGAGATAGTGCTGATTTCCGCAGGCTTCGACGCCCATAGGGATGATCCGCTGGCCCAGGTGAATCTGACGACAGAGTGCTATGGCTGGATGACGGAACGCATGATGGAGGTGGCGGATCGGCACGCGGATGGAAAATTGATAGCGCTGCTGGAGGGCGGATACGATCTGGGCGCATTGGCGCGCTCCATCGGTACGCATCTGCGTGTGCTGACCGGAACGGCGCCCCAGCCGTCAGATTGATCCCAGGATTGGTGGCGGCGAAACGGCCGCCAAGCCGCTTCCCCGACCGCATCGGTAAAAAGTCCCAAATCAGGGATCTGTACATCCCCCGGTTTTGACCGGAAGAGAGAACCCCTCCCTCCGTGAGGAAGAGGGCAGGAGGAGGGTATCAAGAGATAAGCTTCTGATTTTAATCACCCTCATCTGGCCTTCTCCCTCGCAGGGAGAAGGGACAGAACCTTTGCGACACCGTCCTCATGGGAGAGGGGGGTCGGCTTGCAGCCGACTCCGATATTGTCTGACTGTAACCCGAAGCCACCGGCTTCAGCCGGTGGAGTATTCACCTGACTCGCATCGACTCTCCCGCCGGATTGTTCTGTTTCCGCTGTCGCCGGAGCATGAATATACCCGGTGCCGTGGTAGCATAGCCCACTTTTCAAACATCAGTTATCTGGAACAGTCAACATGGACCACAAGACACCCTCATTTCCCACCCGCATCGCGCTTGCGTTGTCGGCGCTCTTCCGGGTGTTGTTCGACCCGCAGTTCGCCAGCGCTGTAGAGCGGATCAGGCGGGGTGGTGTACCGATCTCCGCTGAGACCGTGCAGGCTGGCGCGGAAAAGCCGGCGCCACCGCCGCCGCTGTTGAAGGAGGCTGGGCCGGATGCCGCCCTGCAGCTGCTCGGGCTTTTGCAGCAGGAAGGGCGCTTCATCGATTTTATCGAAGAGGATGTGGCCGGTTATGCCGATGCGGAAATCGGGGCAGCTGCGCGGCTGGTGCACGACGGCTGCCGCAGGGTGCTGCGTGAACACCTCACCATTGAGCCGGTGCGGGAGGAGACCGAAGGCAGCCGGGTTACGCTGGAGCGGGGGTTCGATGCGACATCCGTGCGCGTGACAGGTAATGTGGTGGGTGAACCGCCGTTTCATGGCGTGGTTACCCACCGCGGGTGGCGCGCTGGCGGGGTGCGCCTGCCCAAGCTGGCGGTCGGTCACGATGTGACTGTGCTGGCGTCGGCCGAGGTGGAGTTATGAGCGCTGCGAAGTATGCCGTCGGTATTGATCTGGGTACCACACACTGTGCACTCTCCTACGTGGAGCTGGATGCGGATACGGAGAGCGAGCAGGCGCTGCAGGAGGTGCTTCCGATCCCGCAGTTGACCGCACCCGGCAGCGTGGATGCACTGCCGTTGCTTCCCTCTTTTATCTATCTGCCACACGCGACCGAGCTCGCTCCCGGGGATCTCACGCTGCCCTGGGCGGAACAGACGGCGTACGCGCTGGGGGAATTTGCCCGGTCCCGCGGCGCGTTAACCCCGATCAGAACGGTATCCAGCGCCAAGAGCTGGCTCTCCCACAGCGGTGTGGACCGCCGCGCCGACATTCTGCCCCAGGATGCACCTGAAGAGGTTGCCCGCCTCTCGCCGCTGCAGGCTTCCGTACGCTATCTCGAGCATCTGAGGGATGCCTGGAACCACCGGTTTCCCGACGCTCCTCTGAACAGGCAGGATGTGACCATCACCATTCCGGCCTCTTTCGACCCGGCAGCAAGGGAGCTCACCGCGGAGGCGGCAGAGCAGGCCGGGTACCATCAGGCCAATCTGCTGGAAGAACCCCAGGCTGCCCTGTACAGCTGGATCCAGGGATCCATGGGCGAGTGGCGCAAGCAGGTGAGCCCGGGTGACATCGTGCTGGTGGTGGATGTGGGCGGCGGCACCACGGACCTTTCACTGATCGCAGTAATAGACCGGGAGGGAAAGATGGAACCGCACCGCATCGCGGTCGGTGACCACATTCTGCTGGGGGGGGATAACATGGACCTTGCCCTGGCTCATGTGATCAGCGCGAAGCTGATGCAGCAGGGCACACAACTGGATCCCTGGCAGCTGCGGGCGGTTACGCACGGTTGCCGGGTGGCCAAGGAGACCCTGTTGATCGATACCGGGCAGGATACCGTGCCGCTGGTGGTGCCCAGCCGGGGATCCAGATTGATAGGCGGCTCCATCCGCACAGAACTGACCAGGGACGAGGTGCGGCGCACGCTGATCGAAGGATTTTTCCCCCAGGTCGAAGCCTCGGCCAGGCCCATTGCACGTCCCCGGACGGGACTGATGCAACTGGGTCTCCCCTACGCCCAGGACGCGGCGATTACCCGGCATCTCGCTGCATTTCTCGGACGTCAGACGATGGCTGCCAGCGAACTTCCCGGGTTCCGGGAGAGCCGCGAGGGGGCATCGTTCATACACCCAACCGCAGTGTTGTTCAATGGCGGGATTTTCAAGTCGCCGCTGCTCAGTGAACGTATCCTGGACAATCTCAATCACTGGCTCGCGAAGGAACAGGCCCCCCCCGCCCGCCTGCTCAGCGGCGCCGATCTGGATCTCGCGGTAGCCAGGGGAGCAGCTTACTACGGCAGGGTCAAGCGAGGCGGCGGTGTACGCATCCGTGGCGGTACCGCCCAGTCATTCTACGTCGGCATCGAGACGAGCATGCCGGCGGTTCCCGGCCTGGAACCTCCCGTCATGGCGCTGTGTGTCGCGCCTTTCGGTATGGAGGAGGGCAGCGCGGCGAATCCGCTCCCGCAGGAGTTCGGGCTGGTGGTCGGGGAACCGGTGAGATTCCGCTTTTTCGAATCCTCGGTCCGGCGCACCGACGAGGTGGGCATGATGCTGGAATCCTGGTCCGGCGAGGAGTTGCGGGAGTTGGGTGAGATCGAAGTCTCGCTCTCCGCTGAACGCAGAAACCTTGGAGAAGTGGTTCCGGTCAGGCTGCAGGCGGCCGTTACCGAGACAGGTACACTGCGTCTGGAGGCCTCCCCGGTAGAGGGTGATGAACGCTGGAAGGTCGAGCTGGATGTAAGATAATCCCGTTGATTCATTTATGGCTTCAATGTCCCGCTTCATCGTAGGTATCGATCTGGGCACGACCAACACCGTGGTGGCGTTCGCAGATAAGGAGAAGGGTGCGGAAACCACAATCGAGCTGTTCCGGATAGAGCAGCTGGTGGCACCGGGTCAAATTGCACTGCGTCCCATGCTGCCCTCCGTGGAGTACCATCCGGGGCCCGGCGAACTGAATGAGGATGACGTTCGGATCTCCTGCCAGACGGGGTATTTCGGCGGTATAGAGAATCTGGTCGTCGGCACGCTTGCGCTGCAGCTGGGTTCGCAGGTGCCGGGGAGGCTGGTCGCCAGCGCCAAGAGCTGGCTCTCTCATCCCAGCGTTGACCGCACCGCGCCGATTCTGCCCTGGGGAGGCGGCGACACTGCAGCCCGGGTCTCGCCGCTCACGGCCAGCGCCAATTATCTCGCCCATGTGCGCTGCTGCTGGAATCGGGCATTTCCCGAAAATCATCTCGAAGACCAGGATGTCGTGCTCACGGTCCCGGCCTCCTTCGACGAAGCGGCGCGCGGATTGACGCTGGAGGCCGCCAGGATCGCGGGAATAGGGGGGGTGAGGCTGGTTGAAGAGCCTCAGGCAGCATTCCATGACTGGATATTCCGCAACCGCGACAGTCTGCAGGAAAGCCTGGAGGGTTCCCGTCTCGCACTGGTCTGCGATGTGGGTGGCGGAACCACGGACCTGACCCTGATCAGGATCGAATTCGATGAAGGGAAGCCGCGCTTCACCCGCATCGGGGTGGGCGACCACCTGATGCTCGGTGGCGACAATATGGACCTTGGACTGGCCCACCTGGTCGAAGCGGTGCTTGCCTCCCCCGCGGACACCCCGTTGAGCGGTGCACGCCTGTCGCAGCTGATCCAGCAGTGCCGGCAGGCCAAGGAGTGCCTGCTCGCGGCGGATGCGCCGGACAAGGTCCCGGTGACGCTGTTGGGCGGTGGCAGCCGCATGGTTGGCGGGGCCCGCACCACGGAGCTGGATCGCAGCACCGTCGATGAACTGGTGGTGGACGGTTTCTTCCCCCCGGCATCGGTGGACGATCGTCCAAGACGGATGCGCAGCGGCATTGTCGAATTCGGTCTGCCCTATGCCGCCGATCCTGCGATAACCCGCCACCTCGCGAAATTCCTGACATTTCACGCCGCAGCCTGCAGCAGTGCGCTTGGTCTGGAGGAGGGGCGGATCGGGCGGCCCCCGATACCCGATACGCTGTTGTTGAACGGCGGGGTATTCAACGCGGCCTCGCTGCGCGCCAGGCTGGCCGGGGTGCTGGCGGAATGGCGGGGAGGTCCATTGAAAATTCTGGTAAACGACCAGCCGGACACGGCAGTTGCCCGCGGAGCGGTCGCCTCCCGTCTTTCCCGGCTGGGTGGAGCCCCCGGGGTTGGTGGCGGCTCCGCGCGCAGTTTTCTGCTGGTGCTGGAAGATGAAAAGAGCCGTTCCGGCATCTGCCTGTTGCCGAAGGGGACTGAAGCGGGCCGGGAGGTCTCCCTGAGAGATCGAACCTTCGCGTTGAGCGTCGGTCAACCGGTGCGGTTTCATCTGGTCTCTTCAACCGCGGATACCAGTTATCGGCCAGGCGAGGCGGTGGATATCAGCGACGCCTGTTTTCTGCACCTGCCGCCGCTGGCCACCATCGTAGGTGCGCGGGAGGAGAACATCGCACGGGAAGTTCCGGTACAGCTGGTTACTGAACTGACGGAAATCGGCACCCTGGAGATACGCTGCATCAGCAGAGAGAATCCGGAGGAGCAGTGGAAGCTCGAGTTCCAGACCCGGGGTGGCTCCGATCAGGGCACTGCGCAGACGGTCGTCGCTGAACTCCCCCGGAAGTTCCCGGAAGCCCGTCAGGCGCTGGAACTGATGTACGGAGAACGCTCCAAAAAGGTCGATATCAAAGAGATCAGGCTGTTGCGGGGAAAACTGGAAAAGCTGCTGGGGCCTCGTGATGAATGGACCACCGCGTTGCTGCGCGAACTGTTCAGCCTGCTCTGGGATGGCGTGCACCGCCGGCGTCGTTCGCAGGACCATGAAAGGGTGTGGCTGAATCTGGTCGGATTCTGCATGCGACCGGGATTCGGACATCCACTGGACGACTGGCGGATGCAGCGGCTCTGGTCCATCCACGAGCAGGGTATCCAGTACGCCTCGGCAGGACAGAACTGGTCGGAGTGGTGGACGCTGTGGCGCCGCGTCGCGGGCGGTCTGGGTGAGCAGCAACAGGCCAGGCTCCTTGACAGCATCGATTTCTATCTGCAACCGCCGGGCAAGAGCGTGCGCCAGCGACCGAAGGGACCGAAATTACAGGGCTACGACGATATGGTGCGACTGGCGGCATCCCTGGAGCGGGTGGCAGTCGAACGCAAGATCGAAATCGGGCGCTGGCTGCTGGAGCGGTTGAAAAAGCCGACCGAGAGTGCCAACAGCTGGTGGGCCGTCGGCCGTATCGGTGTGCGTGTGCCGGTGCATGGGAGCAGTCACAGCGTCGTCCCGGCGGATGAGGCGACCCGCTGGCTGGACGCGGTGCTCGCGCTGAACTGGCGGACCGTCGCGCCCGCAGCGTTTGCTGCGGTGATGCTCGCCCGCCGGTGCGGCGACAGGGATCGTGACCTGAGCCTGGAGGCCGGCGAACGGGTAATCGCCAAACTTCAGATGCTGAAGGGATCGGAAAGGTGGGTATCCCAGGTGCGGGAGGTCGTCGAACTGGACGCCGCGGATGAACGTCGCGTCATCGGTGACACCCTTCCCGTGGGCCTGGAACTGATCGATTGATCTGGCTGCCGGCTGCTGCGCCCCGGTAGTCCTGCCACTCAGGGCTTGCCACGGTCCTATTGGGTATAGTTGAAGGAGTTGTTGATCGCGCTCAGTTGCAGAAATGCAGGCTGATAAATGGTGATCTGCCCCGAACCTGCCTGTATGCCTATCTCACCGTTGGTTGCCGAAGGCGTGGCTGAATCGACATAGGCCAATCCTCCGCCCTTCGGCGCCAGGCGGGCTTCCGGGTTGACGATATTGAGCCAATGGCTTGTCGAGTTGATATCGAAATTATAAGTTTCACCGCGCGCTTCGATCGCGGTAATTTTTGCCAACTCGGATTTGATGGAGCGATAAGCGCCGTCATAGTGTGCGGTAACTTTCGCCATCTGGGCTTCCCTGGTGTACTGGTTGTAGGCCGGAACGGCGATGGCGGTGAGAATGGCGATGATCGCCACCACGATCATCAGCTCGATTAGCGTAAAACCGGATTGATTTCTCTCCATGACAGGCTCGCAAAAAAACAATCGTGTTCATTACAACGACCGGTCGTCCGGTACCTTTAACCGGATGCGGCAGAATCGGGTTCAGATCACGTTTTTTGCCTGGCCGGATCCAGTCGGTGGGGTCACATTCGCTTGATTTAAGGACCTTTCCCACTGCAGTGCACGGATCCGACAGCGCTATTCCACAATCTGAAAATATCGACTATATTGCCGGGGAGCGAGCATAGCTGCACGTTGCTGTTCGACCTGCGCTGGCGGCCGGAAAATTAAGATTTATACGCGCAAAAATCGACTGAAATCCAACGCTCGACCCGTAGTTGAATGTCAAAAAACGTGTGTCGCCAGCCCCGCGGCGACACGGCACAGATTAACCAACCGGGAATATAAAGTATGACAACGCTGGGCATTCGCATAGTGTTAACAGGCCCTGGGGAGCGGCAGATATTCAGTGCAGGAGCGGATTCGTGGCCAGGTTGGATTTTTCCTGGCGCTGTCCGCACCCTGGCGAAGAAAACTCCCCGCTGATTTCAGACTCTGATACAAACCACTCCATGCTGTTGCGTCATCGCGGCAAACCCGGAAATTCGGAACGCCCTGCAGGATGTGAAAAAACGGTTATCTGACATCGGTATCAAATGGACAGTATCCGCATATTTATCGTCGAGGACGAACCCTCAATAGCGCAGACCGTGCAGTTCACACTGGAGGCGGAGGGGTTTGCGACGCAACATTTTTCCACCGGTGCCGGCTGCCTTGCGGCGCTTGAAGCTGCCGCGCCGTCGCTCATTCTGCTGGATGTCGGTCTCGCTGACGGCAATGGATTCGAACTCTTTGGGCGGATCCGCCGGTTGACCGAAGCGCCGGTTATCTACTTGACCGCCCGCGATGCCGAGATAGACCGGGTCGTCGGGCTGGAGATGGGTGCCGACGACTACATCGTAAAACCCTTCAGCCTGCGGGAACTGGTGGCGCGCGTGCGGGCGGTACTGCGACGTGTGGACACTGGGGCAGCAGCGTCCGCCGGCACGAACGAGGTTTTCCAGCTCGATACGGTGCGCAGGCGGATCCACTATCATGCACAGCTGCTGGATCTGACATTGCATGAATATCGTTTGCTCGAAACCCTGCTCAGCCATCCGGAACGGGTGTTCACGCGCAGCCAGCTGCTGCAGCGCGGTTGGGATAATCCCGACCATCGGCTGGAGCGCACCATAGACAGCCACATAAAAAGCCTGCGCAGCAAGCTGCACGACATCAAGCCCGATGCAGACCCGATCTGCACCCATCGTGGAGTCGGATATTCCCTGATGCCGGAATCGTGAGCATCCGCACCCGCATTTTTTTTGTCTTCGCAGCCTCGGTAATTGCCGGGTTTGCATTGCTTGCCTACTGGATCAGCAGCGATGTCAAGGATCGTTACAGCGAGTCATTCGAAGAGATCATGGTGGATACGGCCAATCTGCTTGCGGAAATCATCACGACGGACCTGAACAACGGTGATACCGGGCTGCGGCAATTGGATGATGCATTCAAGCGGCTACGGCTGCGCCGTTTTTCGGCGCGCATCTATGAACTGGAGAAAACCAGCGTCGATATCCACGTTTATGTTACCGATGACAAGGGTATCGTGGTGTTCGATACCGACAATGGCCGGGCTGTGGGGGAGGATTATTCAACTTGGCGCGATGTGCACCGGACGCTGATCGGCGAATACGGCGCCCGCGCCACACATGTGCCCAACCAGGTCTCGGCAGGAGACCCCGCGGAGAAATTGACTATTGCCTATGTCGCCGCACCGATCTATCAACAGCAGAAGATTATGGGCGTTGTTACCGTGGCGAAACCCAAAAGCAACATCGACCGTTTCGTTGCCAATGCGAAATCCAACTTGATACTGGCGGTGCTGATTTCGGTGATCATCGTGCTGTTGCTCGGACTGATGCTGTATATCTGGGTCAGCCGGCCGCTGCAGACGCTGGTAAATTACGCCAACAGTATCGGCCGCGGAGAGCGCATGCAGCTGCCGCAACTTGGAGACAACGAAATCGGCAGAGTCGGTGAAGCCATAGAGGGCATGCGGCAGGCGCTGGAGGACAAGCAGTACGTTGAACGTTACCTGCAGACGTTGACGCACGAGATCAAGAGTCCGCTGACCGGGATCCATGCCGCGGCCGAACTGTTGGACAGGGATCTGCCGGCCGCTCGGCGCGCGCAGTTTATCCATACCATTTTGACGGAGACGGAACGCCTGAATGTGTTCGCCAGCCGACTCCTGCAGCTGGCGGCAGTGGAGAAGCGGCGGGATATCGAGCATCGGCAGTCGTTTCTGCCCGAAGCGTTGGTAAAAGATATTATTGAAGCACACGCGCCCGAATGCGATGCACGCCAGCTGGCCGTAAACTTCAGCCCGACTGCAGGCCGGCGGATTCACGGCGACCCGTTCCTGTTGCGCCAGGCGATTGACAATCTGTTTCGCAATGCGATGGAGTTCTCGCCAGTGGGTGGGATAATCACGGTTGACATCCATCCGCAGCAGAACAATATCATTATCGATATCACGGATCAGGGCCCCGGTGTCCCCGATTATGTCGGTGAGCGGGTATTCGAGCGCTTTTTTTCCCTGCCGCGGCCGGACACCGGTCAGAAAAGCACCGGCCTTGGGCTCAATTTTGCCCGTGAGGTCGCCGAGTTGCACCACGGCAGACTGCTGCTCGAAAACCGCAATCCCGGCACCCGTGCCCGCCTGATACTGCCGGTCGGCAACCGCTGAGCGCTGCGCCACACAATCTTCACACAATCTCCATCCAACCTTCGCGGTAACTGCAAGGAGCTGACGCATACTGAAGCGGTCATCAGCTACTTCGGAGAAAAATAATGTGCGCTCCCTTCGCCAGAGTTTTCTGTACGCTTGCCGCGCTGATTGCGCTATCGCCGTTGGTCCGCGGGCAGCCGGCTGACGCTGACGGAAAACCGCCCGCACCATTGTCACCGTACTTTTTTGTTGCCGGGGGCGACTCCGGAGTCGACCGGCTGCCGTTGAAGCAAACCCGTGCCGACGTCCGGCTCAACGGTTTTATCGCCAGTGTGCAGATGTCACAGGTGTATCGCAATGAGGGCACTCGGCCGATAAACGCGACCTATATTTTCCCGGGATCGACCCGCGCCGCAGTCAATGGCATGACCATGACGATAGGCGAGCGCAGGATTGTGGCAAAAATCAAGGAGAAGGAGGAGGCCAGGCAGGTGTTCGATGCCGCCAGGCAGGCCGGTAAGTCGGCATCGCTGCTGTCGCAGAAAAGAGCCAACGTATTCTCGATGGAGGTGGCCAATATCATGCCGGGCGATGAAGTGACGGTGGCATTGACCTACACGGAAATCCTGACCGCCGAAGACGGGGTCTATGAGTTTGTCTATCCCGGTGTTGTCGGTCCCCGCTATGGCGGCGACGCGGAACATGCAGCCGGTGACGTGGCGTGGATTCAGAATCCCTATCTGGCCGAGGGTGCAGTTGATCAGGTGACCTATGGCATCAACATCACGATGACGTCGCCGCTGCCGATCAGCAGCCTGGAGTGCAGCAGTCATGAACTCGACAGCGTTTGGATTGACAGGCAGTCGGTGCAGCTGTCGCTCAAACGTGAAGCCAACGCCGGGAACCGTGATTTCATTCTTCACTATCGTTTGCAGAATGATCGGATCCTGACGGGCGTGACACGCTTTGAGGCGCAGGGTGAGAACTACTTTCTGCTGGTGTCGGAACCGCCGAAGCGGGTAGTGCCGGAGCAGATCCCGGCGCGGGACTACTTCTTTATTGTCGATGTGTCCGGTTCAATGTCCGGTTTCCCGCTGGAGACTGCCAGGCATCTGATGGTGAATCTACTGCGCAGCCTGAAGCCGTCGGATCGGTTTAATGTGCTGTTTTTTGCCGGTGGTTCATCGGTACTTTCACCGCAGCCGCTGGCGGCAACGCCTGAAAACATCGCGCTGGCGGAGGCGATGATGAATAACCAGCGCGGTGGGGGGGGAACAGAGCTGTATACGGCACTGCAACGGGCGTTCGCAATGGGAGGCGATGAAAATGCATCGCGCAGTATTGTGCTGGTGACGGACGGATATATCAGTGCAGAAGCGCGTCTGTTCAAGCTGGTGGACGAGCAGTTGCAGCGCAACAACCTGTTTACTTTTGGCATCGGCACCTCCGTCAATCGATTCCTGATCGAAGGTCTCGCCCGGGCCGGCCGGGCGGAAGCGTTCGTGGTGACGAGCGCGGCGGATGCGGCGCAGAAATCGCAGCAGTTCAACAAATATATATCAACGCCGGCGCTGACCAACATCCGTGTGCACGCGGAGGGTGTGGAACTGTATGACATGGAGCCGGCAAAAGTGCCCGATATGCTGGCGCAAAGACCCGTGATGGTGATTGGCAAATATCGCAAAGCCGCCGGCAACGCAAGGATCACGCTGCAGGGTGTGGGCGGGCTGGGCGAGCAGCAGTGGTCTTTTTTGCTGGAGGATGCGCTCTCGTCCGACAGTACGCTGCCGCAACTGTGGGCACGCAAGCGTCTGGAGCGGCTTGACGTTGTTCCCGATGAAAACGAAGCCAGGCAGCGCAGCAGTATCGTGGAACTGGGTCTGCAGTACTCGTTGCTGACCCGGTACACCTCGTTTGTTGCTGTGGACGAGACCGTGCGCAACACGGCAGCCGACACGACGAATGTCAAACAACCCCTGCCGCTGCCCAAAGGTGTCAGTAACCTTGCAGTCGGGCGGCCAATGCCGGAACCGGAGCTGGTGTGGATCGGAATAGCGGTTCTGCTGCTGAGCTGTGTCATCGGCAGGTGGAGACGGTATCATGCAATTTCGGCTTGAAATCCGGCATTGGCGGCCACTGTCGTGGTGGCTGGCGGTACTGTCTGTCGCGCTGCTGCTGAAGCATCACTACAGTGTTGCCACCGCAGCCGACCTCGAATGGGTGTTGCGTCCATTGTCCCTGCTGCTGGAGTGGTTCAGCGGGCATGCATTCCACAGCAACGCCAGCTACGAGTGGGTGAGCGAGAGTGCGAACGTGCGCCTGGTGAAAGCCTGTGCCGGCATCAATTTCATGCTCATGTCCTTCATTGCCTACGCATGGAATATCAGGCCCGGGCAGCACGCCGCCGCCGATCCGTGGTCATGGATCGCCGGTCGGACAGTATTGTTGAGTGCCGCAATCGCCGCCGCCTGGGCAACCTGCCTGCTGGCAAACGCCCTGCGCATCCTCATCGCGATGGCGGTGGAATCGGAAGACGCCGGAGTGCACAGATTGATCGGGATGTTGACCTACGCGCCGTTGCTGTCGTTGCAGTTGACCCTGGGCGACCGCAGTGATTACAGAGCTGCCCTCGCGGGCCCGGCGCTGCTCTACCTGCTGTTGACGGTGCTGGTTCCGCTGCTCACCGGCAATGCCTTTCGGAACCCCTCCCTTTTCGTTGAGCACCTGCTGTATCTGGCGCTGTTGGTGACGGTGTGTGGCGGGGTCGGACTCCTGTTGTCGCGCCTTGAATCCAGCAGATAATCCGGTAACATTCGAGGACGAGTTTATGTTCAGTGCGCTTTTCCGGAATAACGCCAAATCCCAACCCGTTTCCCAATGCAGACCTATACCGCATCAGACGGTCAGACATTGTATGTAAAAGTGATCGGCCGGGGCTCCCCTCTGGTCTTCCTGCATGCATGGACCGCCAGCCACAGGGATTGGCTCCGTTGTGCAAGCGGGCTGGCGGAGGAGCATCGCTGCTACTGTTGGGATGCGCGTGGGCATGGCGGGCATCCGCTCACGGTGAAGGGTGAACCCGACGTGGGTCGGATGGCGGAAGACCTGCATGACCTCATCCACAATTTTCAGTTGCAAAAGCCGTTGCTGCTGGGTCATTCGATGGGTGCCCTGACCATTTGGGAATACATCCGGCGCTACAGTTGCGCCAGCATCGGCAAGCTCTGTTTTGTGGATCAATCGCCAAAGCTGATAACAGACCAGGATTGGAATCACGGCATCTATGGCGATTTCACCGAAGAACGCAACCGGAGCTTTATCGATTTGATGCAGCGGGATTTCGTCGAAGCTGTACTGCGCCTGGTGGCAGAGGGCAACAATCCCCGTGCGCGGGAGGAGTACGCCAGCAACGGTCCTGGATTCCAGCGTATACGGGAATCTATTCAAACACTCGATCCGGCACCGCTGATCAGTGTCTGGAAGAGCCTCTGTCTGGCGGATTACCGGGATGTATTACCGGAGATTTCGGTGCCGACCCTGCTGATTCACGGGGACGAAAGCCATTTTTACAGTGTGGAGCTCGGGCGATATGTCCGGGACCGTATCCCACATGCGCAGCTTCATGTCTACGAGGGTACGGATCACTCACCGCACCTGTGGCAGCGCGAACGCTTCCTGGCGGATCTGCGCAGGCTGGCTTCGCTCTGAACGGCGCATGCAGCGCTGTCATGCAGACAGCCCCATTTGATCACCTGAAAGCGGGAGCATATCTGCAACATCATCTCTGCCGGAGCGGAATTTTACGTCGCAGCCGGTATGGAAAGCGTACTTCATGCATGTTCCCCGTTAAACCCGATCCCGTTTTCCCAGGAATCGTTTTTCCCCTATGCCAGGTACCGGAGATTAAATTCGTGTCTGAATATTCATTTCATTGGATTCCGCTCTGCAGCAGGGCAAAGTGATGCGAATCGCGTACGTTTAAAAATGCCACCGGATCATGTAGGACGCCTTCTGTTTTTCTGCAGCAGGCTCCAGCTACGCAGCCTAATCGTCATCATCACGCCGGCGTCTGTTTTCATGCTCGCGGTGATGGCTGCGCGGCATACTTTCATCGTATTTTCCCCGCGTCATGCGCTTTTTGTTCCATAAATACTCGGCTTCATCCTCATCCCCGCTGCGGTGGCACTGCGCGCAGTTTTCATAATCGTATATCCCTTCCTCGATGTGCTCCGCGCGGATCCTGGAGCGTGAGTGCTCATGACAGCCGTAACAGGTATAGTCACTGAAGTCATTGTTGGTATGACAGGTAGTGCATACAGTGGTGTGCTTCCGGTCGAATCGGAAAAAGTCAGCGTGATCGAAGGTTGCCGGGATCCAGTGCTCCTGCGTGTGGCACGTACCGCAGTTGCTCTCGATTTTCAGGTGCATGCTGTCGCCGGGATTGGCGTGGCAGCTGTCGCACCGTTTCGCAACATCCGGCCTGAGCAGTTGGTGTGTAAATTGGCCGATGGGTCGAAACGCCTGTACACCCTTGTGATCGCTGTGGCAGGCGACACAGTTATCCTCGGTCAGCTTCCGGTGGAATGCGACGTTCTTCATCTCCTTCTCTATCGCCAGGCCGTTGCTCGATTTGATGCCTATCTCCGCCACTTTGTGGCAGGCAATGCACTTGTCCGATGAACTGCCGATGAATGGCGTATGGCAGGCGAAGCAATCCGTGGTCAGTTCGGCATGGGCATCGATAAGTTCCCCGGGCGTGATCATCAGGTGGGGGGCGAAGATCGCCAGCAGGACCAGCGCCGCCAGATTGGCAGCAACGACAGTCAGGATCGTGATGTTCTTCATTTCCATTGCCAGAATAGAAGGATGCTGAAGACATGTGCGATGACGAGCACGCCAAAGGCGAGTGTGATCGGCAGGTGCACGGTGCGCCATTGCTTCATCAGATCGAAGGCGGTGGCATCCCAGAAGAGTCGTTTTTCAATCTCCTCGGCGGACGCTCCCTGCCTCGAGTATCCCTCCTTCCTTGCTGTCAGAAAGCGGCGGGAGCGATCCAGCAGAAACCTCCCGGTCATACCGCTGATGACGTTGACCAGCATCGCAACCAGCGCCAGCCAAGGCAGAATGGTATAGATGTGTATACCTGCATGCACCAGAATCATCAGTGCCCCCAACCAGGTCAGCGTTTCATGCAGATTGAGCAGCGTCTTGGGTTTACCGAAGCTGATGATCCTGCGTTTGCGCATCGAGTAGAGAAACGACAACAGGATCAGCAGCGTGCCCGGTATACCGAGCCAGCGTCCCACCCAGACCAGCTGTAACCGGTGCAACAGCGCGTCGGTAACGGCGGTCGCCAGCAACAGCGAACCGAACATCAGCAGAAAGGGGAGGAGTTCTTTGCGAACGAGTGATTGTTCCATGTTCTTTCTCTAGGCGGCGAGGGTGATATCGCCCTTGGGTGTGGAAATACACAACAGGCAGTGGCCGGACTCTATCTCTGCGTCCGGTTGTTGCAGATATTCGACTTCGCCCGATTCCAGCAAGGTCTGACAGCCGCCGCAGCTCCCGGCGCGGCAGCCCGACTCCACCGCGATGCCGTTCTCCTCGGCCAGCTCCAGCAGTGAACCGGCATTCGGGCTCCAGCCGATGCGTTTGCCCGATCGCCGGAAGTTTACGGCAACGGACTTCATCGTCTTGCCGGGCTTTGGTTTCTGCTGCCCGAAGAGCGATGCCGGTCCAAAGGATTCATAGTAGATGTCCCGGGCGTCTACGCCCCAGGCTTCCAGCCCGGGAACCAGGCTCTCCATCATCGGCCTGGGGCCGCAGACATAGAATTTATATCGCATCAGTTGGAGCGTATTGCGCAACAGGGGTATATCCACCCTGCCTTTGTGCTGGTAGTCGACGAATGCCCTCTCGTCTTCACCCGGATTGCTGTAGCAGAGGTGCAGATGGAAGTTTTCATGTCTTCTGTCAAGTGTCCGCAAATGCTCCTGCATGATCGCTTCGCTGCCATTCCGGACGCCATAGTAGAGCCATATCTGCCGCTGGCTGCCGCGCTCCAACAGGGAGTTGACGATGCTCAGCATCGGTGTGATGCCGATGCCGCCGCCGACCAGCACGATGGGCAGCGGTTCATCCTCCATCAGATGGAAATGTCCCGAGGGTGCCTTCACCCGGAGTATGCTCCCCTGCTGCACCTGATCGTGAAAGTGACTGGACGATAGACCGGGGGGTACTCCGGGTTGACCGGCAGGGGAGGGTACACGTTTGATTGAAACCCGATAGCAGTCGGATCGGGGGCTGTCTGAAAGCGAATAACAGCGCGTCAGCATTTTGGGTTGTCCGGTCAGCGGATCTTCGATCGTCAGCCGGAATGTTAAAAACTGTCCCGGCATGAAGCCCGGAAGCGGCCGGCCGTCGACAGGCGCCAGATAGAAGGAGCAGATGGATCCTTTGCGATCTTCAACCACTCGCCTCTGAACCCGAAAATCCCTGAATCCTTCCCAGCAGGTTGCTTGAGCTGATGGTTCACCGGTGCCGGAAGAGGCCGTTCGCTGAGGTGCCGGCGCGGCTGGCGAATCGTTCGCGCATGCATTCACTTCCCGGTATTCTATCTTGCGGCGATATAGCCCCACGAGTGCCAGGATCGCCAGCTGCAGCAGAAGCAGTATCACGATGATCGATGCCAACATTCCAACAGTCATGAGTAACCTGCCTCACTGTTCATCCCTATGCTCTCGATAAAGTGATTGCCGACTGATTTGACTACAGTGTACGAACCCCAAGCTGAAGGCAGGCTGATACAGGATTTAAGCTGGGATTAAGGTTTGGTTTGAAAGAATTGTGCTGAATCGGCAGTTCTGCCGTGGTGGGGGGGTACAGAGTTGATTACGTTTGAGAGTTCAATAAAATTCTCATCAAAGTGGCGGAATCTGTTGCCGCGTAAACACTTGATCGTCTGTCTGCTGGTTTCGACTATGTGCGGTGCGATCAGCCCACCCTTGGCCGCAGCAGACCGGAGTCAGGATAGCGCGGACGGTATGGCAGCGCTGGCACCGCTGCGGAATCTGCTGGCGCAGGTGCATGATACCTACCCGGGAAGGGTTCTGGAGGTCGAACTTGAACGGGAGGAGTCTGGCAGGGGCGCGATTTGGGTCTACGAGGTTAAGCTGCTAACGGTGAGAGGAAGCGTTCTCAAACTGGAGTACGATGCCGTTGATCTGAAGCTTTTAAAACTGAAGGGGAGAGCGGAGGATTGATCTCATCGTGAGAGTACTTGTCGTCGAAGATGACCCGGAAGTCGCGAGGCAGGTCGCGGGGACACTGCGTCAGGCCAGATATGTCGTCGATCTGGTCCATGATGGTGAGGAGGGGTGTTTTCTCGGACTCAACGAACCCTATGACCTGATTATCCTGGATCTGGGACTGCCGAAACTCGATGGCCTGAGTGTTCTTCGCCAGTGGCGCCATGCCGGGCGCGAAATGCCGGTGCTGATTCTGACCGCACGCGGCACTTGGCGTGAGAAGGTGACGGGCCTGCGGGCGGGGGCGGATGACTATCTGGCAAAGCCATTCGAGCTGGAGGAGTTGCTGGCCCGGGTCGAAGCGCTGATCAGGCGCTCCGCCGGGCGCTCCAGTTCGGTTCTCGAGTGCGGGCCACTGCTGCTGGACGTCAGCACCACGCGACTCACCGTGGCTGGCCGCCCGGTTGAGCTGACCGCGCTTGAGTTCCGCGCGCTGGCTCACCTGATGCTGCATCGGGATCGGGTGGTCTCCAAAACCGAACTGACCGAGCATCTTTATGACCAGGAGTTCGATCGTGACTCCAATGTGATAGAGGTTCTGGTCAATCGCCTGCGCAATAAGCTGGGAGCCGGGCTCATCAGGACCCGCAGAGGATTGGGATACCAGCTGACGGCGCCGGAAGATGCGTAACTCCCTGACTCTGAGGCTCGTACTCACCTCGTTTGCGTGGATAGTAACCACGCTGCTGGTCACCGCTGCACTGTTGGTTTTCCTGTTTCGCGGGCACATCGAGCAGCGCTTCGAAGACCTTCTGCACGATCATCTGGAAGAGCTGGTGGCGGCGAGTGAACTGACGCGGGACGGTGCGCTGCAGATGACCTGGCGCCCCACCGATCCCCGTTTTAACCGGCCTCACTCCGGTTGGTACTGGCAGATTATTCGCTCCGGAATGCCGATGGCCCGTTCCGCCTCTCTCTGGATGGAGAGCCTGGGGGTGGCTGAATCGGCTGCCGGGAAGAGCCCGCAAACGTTCCAGTTGATCGGGCCGGAAGATGAACCTTTGCGGGCGCTGACGCAGCAGATCACCTTTCCGGAGGCAACGGCTCCGCTGCTGTATGTGGTGGCCGGGCCCATCGCCGACATCGATGATAACGTCAGGGCGTTTACGGCTGAGGTCGCCATGACGTTGACGGTACTTGGGGTCGGGCTGCTGCTGGTGGTGTGGTTTCAGGTACGCTTCGGCCTGCGCCCGCTGCAGGCGCTGCAGCAGGCGCTCGCAGATGTCCGGCAGGGGAAAAAACAGCGGCTGCCGGAGAACAATCCGGTTGAGGTCGAGCCGGTGGTGGATGAGCTCAACGGCTTGCTGGATCACAACCGGGCATTGCTGGAACGGGCGAGAACGCAGCTGGGTAATCTGGCACACGCACTGAAGAATCCGCTGACCGTAATCCGCAATGAATCGAAGGCGGTTGAGAATGAGATGGGGCGTGTGATCCGTGAGCAGACAAGCGCGATGGCGAACAGCCTCGACCGCTACCTGTCGCAGGCACGGATCGCCGGAAGCGCCGGCCTGCTTGGCGCCCGCGCGGATGTCGAAGCGATTACCGCGGATCTCTGTTTCTCCATGGAGCGGCTATACCGGGAGAGGGGCATCGGGATTCAATTTTCCGGGCTGGACGGGTGCTGGTTTCGGGGAGAGGCGGAGGATCTGGAGGAGATGCTGGGCAATCTGCTGGACAACGCCTGCAAATGGGCGCGCAGTCAGGTTTCGGTCCGTGCCGAACTGCGCGGCGACCGGCTGCTGATCGTGGTGGAAGACGATGGCCCCGGGATACCGGAGCAGCGGCGGCAGGAGGTTCTGGAACGCGGGCGCCGACTCGACGAAAAGGTTCCGGGAAGCGGTCTTGGGCTCGATATTGCGCAGGATATTGCCGCGCTCTATCGCGGTTCGATTACGCTGAACCGGGCGGTCAGCGGCGGATTGAGTGCACGGCTCGAACTGCCGGCGGCTGACTGATCATCGCTCCCGGCCGCGTTGATAGCGATAGCGTCGGTGCCGCTGAAGGCGATTGTTCAGGGAGGCGGTCATCTCATCCTCGGTCAGGTATCCATCCGCATTGGCGTCGATCTCCTCGAAGCGCAGGGGGACCGGATAGTGGTGCCTGTCGCGCCCTTCGGCCCGGCGCCGAAGTTCCATCTGTTCGATAAAGATGCGGTACTCCTCTCTGCTCAGCACGCCGTTCTTATCGATATCGTGAACGGAAAAGGCATGCGATCCTGACGCAGTTGTATTCCCAGAATCGGGAGCGTTGCGCGGCTGTTCCGCCGGCAGGTCCGTGCACCATGAGAAACTGCAAGCAGCCAGAATCGACGCGATTGTAAAAAGCGATCTCTTGCGGTCTGCACTCATATCAAATTCGTCACTTTCCAGATCGCAGATATTTATCCAGGATACTGATCTGATCTTCGGAAAACCGGAGCCGCCGGTGTGAACGGATCTCTCCGGAACGCAGCAATTCGGCTATCTTCGCCGGGTCGGTCCGGAACCCGGAGGGATCGACGGAATGGCAATATACACAGCTGTCATGATAGAGCTGATGGCCCTCTTCAATAGCTGACTCGGCTGATTCGTCACCCGACTGGTAGGCGAGTGCAGCCGCATCCAGGCTCCGATAAAAACCGCCCTGATCCCAGAACCCGGGTTCAGCGCAGCCGATGCACGGATGGCCCGACTCAATGGGAAAGCTGGTCCCCTGGTTCCATTTGTAGACGGCACAGGCATTGTGCGTCACCGGACCTCGACAGCCCAGCTTATACAGGCACCAGCCCTTCCTGGCAGCTTCGTCATCGAAGTGTTGCGCGAACTTCTCTTGCTGAAAGAAATGGTATCTGGAACAGCGTTCGTGCACGGTATTCCGGTAGATGCTGAGCGGACGATTCAGGTCGTCGAGTACCGGGAATCTGCCGAAAGCGAGAAAGTGAGCCAGTACGCCGCTGATTGCAGCAGGAAGAGGAGGGCATCCCGGGAGATTGACCAACGGCTTTTGCGGAATCTGACCGCTTCGCATGAGCATCGATACGCCCGTGGCACCGGTTGGATTGGGGCTCGCAGCCGGCAATCCGCCAAAGGCAGCGCAGCTGCCGACAGCAATGATTGCCGCAGCGCCCGCGCTGCATTCCTTCAGCATCTCCAGATTGGACTTTCCTGCGATGGTGGAATAGACGCCGCCGTTTGCGGTGGGAACCGCTCCGTCGACAAGCAGCAGATACCTGCCTGAGAAGCGCCTCATTGCCTGCGCCCGTGCAGCCTCTGCCGCCGCCCCTGAGGCAGCCTGAAAAGTGTGGTGATAATCAAGCGAAAGATAATCGAGCATCAGCTCTTCAATGGTCAGATCATGTGAGCGGGTAAGTGACTCCGTGCAGCCGGTGCACTCCTGAAAGGAGAGCCAGATAACGGAGGGCCTGACCGCCAGGCGCAGTTTCTCCGACAGTGCCGGGACTGCGCTGGAGGGCAGCGCGAGCAGCGAGGCCAGCGCCGTACAGAATTTCAAAAAAGAGCGCCTGCTGACCCCATTAGCCTTCAGACAGGCCGAAAAATCCGCCGGCTTCTTCGACATTGTATCTGCGTCCTGGAGCGTAAACGACCGGCTTCCGACAGCCGGGAAAAGGGTTTGTCAATCTGTTTTCGCTTACCCTGTATTCATATTCTACGACAGTCCGATTCAACAGCGTTATCCGGGATGCCGCATATGGAAATTCCCGCTGCGCCGCTGGAACCCTGACAAAAAACCCGGGACTCAGGGAACATGGCTATGGACAGCACCCCGCTACAGCCGGTTGTCCGCATGCCCCGCTGACTGTTATTTTTTGTACATCGGCTAGACTGTAACAGAGCGAACAGTCTCGGGTCGGTTGTATTGCATGCGGTTGTAATCCAGTTCAGCGATAGGGGGTCAGCCATGACAGTAGGTATAAAACAATACATCAGAGGGATGGCACTCATTGCCATTCTGGCGCACCTGTTACCGGTTTCGGCCCAGGACTCGCTTGCGACTTACAAAATGCTGAAAACGGAGCTTGCGCTTGAGGTGGCGCAGGAAGCGTTGAAGGCCTGTCGTGAAGGGGGTTTTCAGACCGCGGTGGCCATCGTCGATCGCGCCGGTATTGTACAGGTGATGCTGCGCGATCAACTGGCCGGATCTCATACGGTAGAGACGGCACGCCGCAAGGCGTGGACCGCCGCCAGCTTCAAGGGCGTTACCAGTTCCATAGCCGAGGCAACCCAACCCGGGAGCGCACAATCCGGTGTCCGCTTCGTAACCGAGGCCATCATGCTTGGAGGCGGCGTACCGCTGTATGCTGAAGGCGCACTGATTGGCGCGCTTGGTGTTTCCGGCGCACCCAGTGGCGAAGAGGACGAGAAGTGCGCGCAAAAAGGTGCGGATTTTCTGTTGGACAGGCTCCTGTTCTGAAGCGGAAGCCGGATGCATTGATAAACAGACGGTGATCCCCCACGACAACCGCGGCAAAGCCAACAGAACGCGATTCCGTTCATGCGGTGCGGCATGGAGCTGAGCCTTCTTTTATGCCAGACGGATTAGTCGTTGCGGCTGAAAGAGGGGATGTCGAACGTCTGTATGTGATTGATCAACCAGTACTTCAGGTAATCGCCGATAGTTGGCAGCGCATACTTGCCCGCATCCACCTCTTCGATGACTCTGTCCAGGTCGATCAGCAGGAGCTCGTGATTCGCCCGGTGGCCCGGGCGCAGTTTTTCGCCCAGCGAGTGCTCTTCTTCGGAAAAATGGAACTTTGAATACTCGTGCAGGAGCCGCAACTCTGCGCACGCAAACCGCTTGTCGGTGGAGGCGCATAACTGCATGTGCAGCCGGTTGATGTGATTGACAAGCGCCCGGTGATGCTTGTCCATCTCCGGATCTCCTGTTTCGAGCTCCGCTGACCAGCGTATGAGCAGTTTTGCATCCTCTGTCTCTTTGTCAAACAGCGGCCAGTAGCTTTGATCCTCGAACAGTTCATGCGAGAAGATCTTGCTGCGAAGCGTGCCCAGAAAGCGAACCGAATCATCGAAATTCTGCGTGTAGATGCTGTCCATGCGCAGCCGCAGCGAGAGTTCCCGGTGTTTCACCGAGTGCTCGTCCAGCTCGGCAAAGCCGGCCGCCTTAAGGATAACCTCTTCGTGCGAGAAATGGTTCTCGAGATCGACTATGAACCACCTTACGTTGCTCTCGAACTCCTGACGATCCCAGTTGTCGCGTACGGAGACGGAGATAACATCGATGTTTTCCAACAGACCTTTGTGATTTTCATCGATAAAGGCGTTACCGCTTTTCAGGTTTCGCGAAGACATATCGGGCTCTCGATAGACCTTGGTCCACAGTTTGTCGGCCGGCAGACCCGGAAAATACCATTTTCAGCAGGGTTGTCAATCAACATACCGCGTTGTGCGGTTAAGCCAACAGCGCCCGGGGCGAATCGAAACAGCTTTACAATGCACCGGTTTTACCGCTACGACCGATTCGGTAAGCGCGGCAACGGATAACCGGGCGGGTCTGGTATTTTTACCGTATCTGGTTCCGGTGCAGCGGCGGCGTAACCAGCCGGACCAGCAGCACCACTGAGCGGGCCTGCAACGGGTAGTTCTCATTGGAGTGAAAAAACCGGTTATCATCACGTTTGCCATCGCTGAAACTGGTGTCGATCAATACCTGCCAGCGGGCATGCTGAGGTTGCGACGGAAGACAGAATTCGATGCTTTCGTGATGCGCATTCAGTAGCATGATCATGGTGTCGTCTTCAATCGGCCGGCCGCGTTCATCGTAATCCTCGATGGCATTTCCGGCCAGCATCAGGCCGAGGCAACGGGCGAATGACTGCTGCCATTCGCGTTTGGTCATCTCGCGGCCCGACGGTGCCAGCCAGCTGATCTCTTTGGCGGCGACACCGACGATGTCACTGCCCTGGAAGAAATGGCGCCTGCGGAACGCCGGATGCTGTTTTCGCAATCTTATCAGCATGCACATAAACTGCTGCAGATCGCGTCCCTCCCGGTCGAGCGACCAATCGATCCAGGTCAGGGTGCTGTCGTGACAGTAAGTATTGTTGTTGCCCAGCTGGGTGCGGCCCATCTCATCGCCGGCGAGCAGCATCGGGACGCCCTGCGACAACAGCAGGGTGGTAAGGAAATTCCGCTTCTGCTGTTCGCGCAGCCGGCGGATGTGCAGATTCTGAGTCGGACCTTCAGCGCCGCAATTCCAGTTGATGTTGTTGTTTTCGCCGTCGCGATTGTCTTCCAGATTGGCCTTGTTGCGCTTGGTTTCGTAGCTGACCAGGTCATTCAATGTAAAGCCGTCATGACAGGTCACGAAGTTGATGCTGGCATAGGGCCGGCGGCCGCCATGCTCATAAAGGTCGCTGGAGCCGGTGAGGCGGTAGGCGAGTTCTCCAATGATACCGCCGTCGCCCTTCCAATAGGCGCGCACCGAGTCCCGGTAGCGGCCGTTCCATTCGGTCCAGCCGATCGGAAAATTGCCGACCTGGTAACCGCCTTCCCCCAGGTCCCAGGGTTCGGCAATCAGCTTGACCTGCGACAGTACCGGATCCTGGTGAATAATATCGAAGAACGCACCCAGCCGATCCACCGCGTGCAGTTCGCGCGCCAGTGCCGAGGCCAGGTCGAAGCGAAAACCATCCACGTGCATCTCCTGCACCCAGTAGCGCAGGCTGTCCATGATCAGTTGCAGCACCCGCGGATGGCGCATATTCAACGTGTTTCCACAGCCGGTGTAGTCGCGGTAATAGCGCTGGTTGCCGCCGTCCAGCCGGTAGTAGGCGGCATTGTCTATGCCGCGGAAACACAACGTCGGTCCGAGATGGTTGCCTTCGCCTGTATGGTTGTAAACCACGTCCAGGATCACTTCGATGCCGGCCGAATGCAGCCGCTTGACCATAGTCTTGAAATCCTTGACGTTACCGCTCGCCGAGTAGCGCATATCCGGGGCGAAGTAGCCTATGGAATTGTAACCCCAGTAGTTGCGCAGCCCTTTCTGCACCAGATGCCGGTCGTCGACGAAAGCGTGAATGGGCATCAGTTCCACAGCGGTGATGCCGAGCCTGCGGAAATAGTCGATGGCCGGCGCCGAAGCGAGACCCGAATAGGTGCCGCGCAACGGCTGCGGTATGTCAGGGTGCTGGTAGGTGAATCCCTTGACGTGTAATTCGTAGATGATGGTTTCGTGCCAGGGTATGCGCAGCGGCGCGTCGTCGCCCCAGGTGAAAGCCTGATCTATCACCACGCACTTGGGCATGCCGTCGGCGCTGTCGCGCTTGTCCAGGATCAGGTCACTTTTGGCGTGCCCGATACGGTATCCGAACATCGCGTCATGCCAGCGGATTTTACCCGTGATGTGTTTCGCATAGGGGTCCAGCAGCAGCTTGTTCGGATTGAACCGGTGGCCGCGCTCGGGTTCATAAGGACCGTGTACCCGGTAACCGTACAAGGTACCGGGTCGCGCCTCCGGCAGGTAGCAGTGCCATACCTGGTCTGTGCGCCACTGCATCATGATTGTGTCCACCGTGCGCCGTCCCCTGGGATCGAAGATGCACAGTTCGACTTTTTCGGCATGCTCCGAAAAGAGTGCGAAATTTACCCCTTCGCCATCCCAGGTCGCGCCCAGTGGATAGGGCTTTCCCGGCCATACAGCCATCTTATAATTCTTCATCGATGCACCATCAGGATCCATGTCTCGAGCAATATCCGCTGGGGGGCGGGTCGTGGGATAACACCGGCACGGTTTGCCGTATCGTCTAATCTCCGGCTTAATTACGCGAACGCCCGGTAGCGGTTCGGTGGATAGCGATAATACGCTGCAAGTCGACCTCCGGGCCAGCGGGTATCATTCCAGCCTGATCCGGTTCGGCGCTATTCGATTACCCCGCCTGGGGTTTACAGACCGGAAAATGGAGCGCAAAGGGGTATCTCACACAGGTATATGCCCGTGAGTGTGCCTGGCAGTTGTCCGTAAGCGCTATTTGGAACCCGTAACGACCAGCACCGGGCAGCCTGCGTGCCTGACGACCGATTCGGCGACGCTGCCGATCAGCGCATGGGAAAGCCCGGTACGGCCGTGACTGGCCATGACGATGATATCGGTATGCTCTTCCGCCGCGGTCTT
The DNA here is from genome assembly GCA_020445405.1 of Gammaproteobacteria bacterium. Classification (GTDB taxonomy): domain Bacteria; phylum Pseudomonadota; class Gammaproteobacteria; order Chromatiales; family Chromatiaceae; genus HKST-UBA178. The sequence continues at coordinate 68,981 of JAGRGQ010000002.1, forward strand.
GCAGATCGTATCCCAGGTCTTGCCCTCGCGCACGCTCTCCGTGGCAGCAACCGCTTTTCCGGCCTGCGCCACCATGCTCTGCAACTGCTCGTGCGCGCGCTTCACCATTTTCTCGACAATCTCCGCGGGTGTGATTGCGAGTATCTCAAAATTGTCGAAATCGTGAAGTTGATCCACGACATGCAGCAGTTTCAGCTCCGCATTGTGCGCGCCCGCCAGAAAAAGTGCATATTCGAACGCCTTGCCGGCAGCCTCCGAAAAATCGGTCGGAAACAGAATCTTTTTGATTTTCATGCCATTTATGCCCAAGTATCTTATGTCAATAACCGGATGCAGGAACGGGAGCATCCATCATAGCCCCCCTTGATTACAGTAATTTTTCCATGCGCAACGAAGCCGCCGTCCGGTAAATGACGTGGAGCGATAATCTCTCCCGCTGAGCCGAAAAGATCACCGGGGAAGTCGTTACCCCATCCATGCGATTTACTCGGCCCTGAGCGCCTCCACCGGGTCCATTTTTGCCGCCCTGTAGGCGGGGAAAACGCCGGAAACCAATCCAATCGCCACCGCGACGGCCTCTGCAAGCACTACATAAGTCACGGGTACCTGCACCGGCAGAGCGGGCAGCGCGGCGTGCAGCAGCGTTGCCATACCCACACCCAGTGCCAGGCCGCTGAGGCCTCCCACGGCGGCGAGAACGATGGCTTCACCCAGAAACAGGCGCAAGACCTGTCCCTCTCTTGCGCCCAGGGCGCGCAGCAAACCGATTTCGTTGGTGCGTTCATTGATCGCAATAGTCATGATGGTCACGATACCGATAGCACCCACCAGCAGGGAGATGCCGCCAATCGCAGCGACAGCGAAGGTCAAAATATCGAGAACCGAGCCGAGTACATCCAGCATCTGCTGTTGCGTGGTAATTGTCACATCGTCTCTGCCGTGACGTGCTTTCAGCGTATCCTTAATCCCTTTTACGACCTTTTCCACCGGCGTATCTTCGTCGTACATCACGTCTATTTCGAACAGTGTGTCGTTGTTGAACAGATTCAGCGCGCGGGCGGCGGGTATGTAAACGGTGTCGTCAAGATCGAATCCCAGCAGCGTGCCTTTGGATTCCATGACGCCTATCACACGATAGCGATTGCCGCTGATGGTGATGCGCTGACCAAGCGGGCTGCTTCCGGCGAAGAGCTCCTGCCGGAGCTTGCTGCCCAGCACTGCGAATGCGCGTGGCGCGGTGGGGTCGTCTTCGGGCAGAAACCGCCCGGATTTTACCTTCATGCTGAATGCGTCCGGCATGTCCGGACCCGCGCCGTAAACCGTTGTTCGTCGCCGGCGGTTACCGGCCTCGACTTCGGCATTGCCCTGAACGAACGGCACCACTGCGCGTGCAAATGGCAACCGTTTCAGCGCTTGCGCATCTTCGATGGTCAACGGCCGTTCGGTACCGAACATCCCCATACTGGTGCCGGCCGTCGTTGCCTTCCCCGGGTTGATGCCGACCAGCGTGGTTCCGAACTGGGTGAACTCGGATAACACGAACTGATGCACGCCTTCGCCGATGGAGGTCAGCAATACCACGGCGGCAATTCCCACAGCGATACCCAGCGCGGTGAGAAAGCTGCGCATGCGGTGCGCTATCAAAGAGCTGCCGGTCAGATTGAGAAAATCGCGTACCCGCATGGCAGACTAACGCCGGGACAGCGCCAGCACCGGATCCAGGCGCGCCGCGCGCCGTGCCGGCAGCAGACTGAATACCAGGCCGGTAATTAACGCAACCGTCAATGCGGCCGTAGATGCCCACGCCGGTGCATAGGCAGGCAGCAGCGGGAACGAAACCCGAATAAAATAACTGCCCACCTGCCCCAGGAGCAATCCGGCGGTTGCACCGATGGCCGACAACATCACCGCCTCGGTCAGAATCAACAACAAAATCTGCTGCGGCGCAGCACCCAACGCTTTCAGCAAACCAATCTCGGCAGTGCGTTGCGATACCGCAACCAGCATCACATTCATGATCAATATGCCGGCAACCGCCAGGCTGATTGCGGCTATGCCCCCGACTGCATAGGTCAACGCACCGAGAATACGGTCGAAGGTCTGCAGTACCGCGTCCTGGGTGATCACGGTGACATCTCTCTCCCCTTGATGGCGTTCCTGCAACAGAGCGATGACAAACTGTTTGGCAGTCTCGATGGCGTCGCGATTTTTCGCCTCCACCAGAATGCGGAACAGTGAAGCGGTGTTGAACAGCTGCTGGGCGGAAGCGACGGGAATAATGATGCTCTCCTGCACATCGACGCCAATCGAGCGGCCTTCCGAACCCATGACGCCGATAACGCGAAAACGCCTGTCGCCAATCCTTATCCATTCGCCCAGCGCGCGTTTTGCCGCGAACAGTTCATCGCGGATTTTGCTGCCGATAACGGCTACAGGCGAGGCGCGATCAAGATCCGCCTGCGGCAGGAAACGGCCCTGTCCGACCTGCCAGTGACGAATAGTCAACAGATCGTGATTGGAACCCAGTATCACCACTTCGCGTGAACGGTTCTGCCGGCTGACAACGGCCGAACCGACGTTGATGGGGGCAATGCGCCTTATGCTGCGATCGCGCAGCAATGCCTGCGCATCCTCCAGTGTCAGGTCACGCGGCGTCTCCCCCATCATTGTGGATGGATTGATTCCGGCGGTTTCGGAGCGGCCGGGAAACACAATCACCAGGTTGGTGCCCAGCGATGCGAATTCGCCGGTAACATAACGCCGCGCGCCTTCACCCAACGACGTCAGCAGCACCACTGCAGATACGCCTATTGCCATGGCGATCAACATCAGCAGGGTGCGCGACGGAAACCCGCGCAGGGCACGCCATGAAAAGCGCAGCACGTCGATGTTATGCAGCGCCATTTTGCTCGTTTGAAATTCTGCCGTCGACCATGCGCAGCCGGCGCCTTGCGCGCTGACCCATCTCCGTGTCGTGCGTTACCATGATCAGGGTGATACCGCGTTGGTTGAGCGTTTCGAGAATGGCGATCACCGCCTTGCCCGAGTTATGATCGAGGTTGCCGGTCGGCTCATCGGCGAGCAATACCTTGGGTTCGGTAACGATTGCGCGGGCAATGGCCACGCGTTGCCGCTGCCCGCCTGACAGCTGTTCCGGCTTGTGATGGCTGCGATCCGTCATATGCAGCTCTTCGAGCGCCGCCGCCACCTTGGGTTGACGCTGTTCCGGAGAGAGCCCCAAGATTATCAACGGCAGTTCGACATTCTCCGCCGCGGTCAGTCGCGGTATCAGGTGAAACATCTGAAACACGAAGCCGATCTCCCGGTTGCGTACCTCAGCCTGCGCGATATCGCTCAGCGACGTCACATCCTGACCGTTCAAGTGGTAGCGGCCCGAGCTCGGGCGATCCAGCAGGCCGATCAGATTCAGCAGCGTCGATTTGCCGGAACCGGATGGTCCCATTATCGACAGATACTCACCGTCCCCGATGATGAGACTGACATCATCGAGTGCATGGACCGTCTGGTCGCCCACCTGAAAGTCGCGATGGATGCCGGCAAGCTCAATCATTCGTCAGTGCGCCATGAACATCAGCCTGGCGGAGCATTGCTCTTATCGCGTACCGCAGCGGCACCGTCTTCGACGCCATCGCGATCAACCGATACCACGACTTCATCGCCTTCCGCCAGACCATCCGTTACCTCGGTCCATGCCCAGTTGCTCAACCCGGTTTTGATCTCACGTTGCCGCAGGGTGTCATCGGCGGTGTACAACAGCACTTTGTTACCTTCAAGAACCGCCTCTGTCGGCACGCGCAGGGCGTAGTCGTTCTCCTGGATGATCACTTCTATATCGGCGCTGTAGCCGGGCAGCATGCCATCGCACGCCTCGGGACAGAGAAAATCGACCTCCACATCCACGGTGCGCGCCTGCTTTTCCATCTCCAGGACGTAAGGCGCAATGCGGCGTACTTTTCCCGCGAAGATTTTTTTTGCCATTGCATCCAGCGAAATATTTGCCGGCATGCCGACGCGAATCTGCGGTGCATCAACCTCGTCTATCGGTGCCGAGACATAGAGACAGCTGATATCAACCAGATCCACCGCCGGTGGTGTCGGAATTCCTACCGGCGACGGCGTTACGAATTCGCCTATCTCGCCGTTTACCTCCGCCACGATACCGGCGAAAGGCGCCGTCAGGCGCGTTCTTTCCAGCTCCGATTCCACCAAACGGATTTTTGCCTCGCTGACTTTCCTGGTAGCACGCGCCGCATTGCAGGCCGCCTGTTGCGCGCGGGCTTCCCCATCGGCCTTGTCGACGGCTTCATCGGAGGCGAGATTTTTACGCTTCAGCTGATTCAGGCGATTGGACTCGCGCTGTGCCACGTCCGCGCGAATGCAGGCCTGCGTTGCGTTGGCCGCCGCCGCATCGGCCTCGCTGGTTGCCAGCGCCAGCTGTGCCAGCTGGTCGTGGTTCCATAACTCCATCAACAGCTGCCCTGGTTTGACCGTATCGCCTTCCTTTACCGGCAAACCGGCAATCTGCCCGCCAACCGACGGCGATATGCCGGCCCGCCGGCACGCCTTGATCGTGCCGGCCCTGGTATTCGACACGGTGTTCTGTACCTTGCCGTAGGCGATCGATTTAACCGTCACTTCCACCGGCTTTGTTCTGCCGAACCAGGCAAAGAGCGCGACGCCAACAGCGAGTGCGGCCGCGATGGAAATCAGAATCTTGTAAGGCTTTTTATGCATGGCTTTTCTTGCTCAACAGTAGCGGTCCATACACTGTTGCGGCCCGAAACGAGCCTGTTCCGTTATGCCGGCCGATGGCGGCGCCGGGATGCATGGGGAAGTCCAGAAGCAACCCTTCCATCGAACGGGATTCGTGCCGCCATCGGGATGCACCCGGGAGAAGTCGTTGGAGTCGGCCATTTATGGATGGATGCCATCCGTAAATGCCCGCCGGTTGGCGATTATGGACCCGGCATGTACCGGGTTAACAGCGGTGTTCGATCCAAACGTAAGATTGAAACGCATTCGAGATGCCCCTGCATTGCCGGGCGACCAACACGCTGTCGAGCCGGTTTGAATGTTCTGAAGCACGCATTCATCACGAATAAATTTCTGCAAGCGGCAGATCAGCATCGATCGGATTAAACTCCGTAGATCGCTTCCACACGGCAACATTCTGCGGCTTGACCACTGAACGGCCCGTGCGTTCAGAAGACCCCTTTCGTGTTCAGAAAAGTTGCAAGCGGCTTATCGCTGACTTCGATATGTCTGAGCGCCCAGGCTTCAAGGTCGAGCTCGATTGCGAAGGAAATCAATACGTCGCCGTCATGAAACCGCTGCAGCAGCTGGCCGACGTCCTGTAGCAGCACCTGGTGCTCTTCCCGGTGTTTTGCATAGTCGGGGTAAGCGTACCGGGTCATCAGGGCTTCTTCGGTGGCGAAGTGTATTCGGGTAAAATCGACCAGCTCCTCCAGCGCTCTGCTTACGGCATCAATTCCATGAGGGGACGCCATAGCTTGGTGCAGATTGTTGACGAGGGCGAACAGTCGCTGGTGTTGACTGTCCATCTCCCCGACGTTGAGATTGTCTGTTTCGTCCCAGGAGATCAATGTCGTGTCACCCGTATCGCTATTATCACCCAAACTTCTGCGGCACTGCCCTCCCGCCGGTAGTTCGGCCGCCGCAGCCCTGAAAAAACACCCCACCCTGCTGGTGTCCGGGTCTTCATCTGTCAGTTGTGATGATACTTCGCATTTGGGTTGCGGGGCAATGATAACCGGGCGGGTTACGCCAAACTGCAGCCCGGGTGCCACCGGTATGGAAGGGGTTGAGATGGAACTCACATGACGGCTCGGGCGGCAACCGTCGGGTTTGACAAAGGTACGCTGTTTTTTATCGGGATGCCGCTGCTACGGTTGCCGGCAGCGTCGTGGTATTTCCTGAATTCGACTTTATAAAAACAGTGACAACTGTACAATGTTGATGACTGCAGTCCGGGAAGGTGGTGGTCTGTGCCATGGCTGGGCGTGAAATACTGCGGGGAGGTCTGAAATGCATTGGTATTATGTAGGAGAGCCGTGTGACAGTCGTTGAAAAACGGCCAGCGGTAACATGACAGGAGCTATCGATGGCTGGTTGCAACTGCGGTGGTGGTTTGGAGTTTGAGGGCCTTTCGGCCGCATACAAACGCATTCTTTGGATCGTTATCTCAATCAACGGCACGATGTTCCTGATTGAGATCGGCGGCGGACTGCTCTCGTCTTCGCAGGCGCTGCTGGCCGATGCACTCGACTTTCTTGGCGATACCCTGACCTACAGCATCACGCTCCTGGTGATCGGGATGCCGTTGAAATGGAGGGCAAAAGCCGCTCTATTCAAAGGCTTGAGTCTTGGATTGATGGGGATCTGGGTATTCTGCTCGACCGCGTACCATGTTTTTGTCGTTGGCATTCCCCAGGCATACGTAATGGGGGCGATCGCTTTCATGGCGCTGGTTGCCAACTTCTCCAGCTTGGTGCTGCTGGTTAAATATCGAAATGGTGATTCGAATGTGCGCTCGGTCTGGCTGTGCAGCCGAAACGATGCGATTGGCAACATCGCAGTACTGCTGGCTGCGGCCGGTATCTGGGCCACGGAGAGCGCATGGCCCGATCTGGCGGTTGCCGGCGTAATGGCCGCGCTGTTTTTGTGGTCTTCTGTGCAGATAGTGCGCCAGGCCATGGCAGAGATACACGGCCTGCAACCGACAATCGACTTCGCTGAATGTAGCGCGGTGGAGACAAGGCAGGATTTTCCCGGATACGGCTGAGGCGGCTTGACTGCCCAGTCCAGACAGAAACCAGTGGCATGAGATTATCCAGTGTACGTTCGGAAATAGCGGTTGCTGCCCATTCCCATCCTCCCGGAGAGGGCCGGGCGCCAGCGGTTTCCGCAGCGTGGAGATCAGTCCCGTCTCCGCCAGCGGTGTATCCCAAGGGTATTCCCAGCAGGAAGTTCCGCACCACCGCGTCAGCTTCCACCGGAATGAAAAAAAAATCTGTTTCCGGACGGCGACGTGCTGTCCTGTATCCCGTGCTCGCCTGTCTGCTTGCACTGGGTCAGGGGGCGTACTCCGCCAGCCCTCTGTTAAGCGATGAAACCGGCCGCATGCTGGCCGAATTGGTACGGGCATCACAGGCTTACGACCTTTATAATGCCCGCTGCCGCGGTAACGCCGCGTCGACCAAAACGGAGGACAGCAATCGGCTTTTTCTCCGCAAGTATCGGCTTACCGTAAATCAGGTGATCAATCTGTACATCGGCAAAGATGACCGCGCCGAGAAAGCCGCCATGGAGCAGGATTTTCTGCAACGACTGAGCCGGATCGGCGGCTGCAGCATGGCGAAAAAGCAAAATCTGCTGAAAGAGCTGGATCAAAATTACCGGCAACTGTACGAACAGATATCGGACCTGCCCTGATCCGCGCTGAAGCCGCTTTCCTGCACACCTCTCACGCTATTCCTCACGGCTGTTTAACTTTGGAATCGGAAGATCCCGGGTTCACTCCATGAAAAATTTTTGGCACCCATAAAAAATTGGCATGAAGGAAAAAATAAGTAGTATAATTATAAAGTTGTCCCTTGCTATTACAGGAAAATCCCTCTTCGATATCCGCCCGTTCGGATAGAAAGCCCGGAGGGATCCCGAAGCCGGTTGACGGCCGGGAGGGCCGCAGGAGCGCGGCCGCCCAATCCAACGACAAAGCTCCATGCAGGACGAGGACGAGACAGATGGCAGATCACGAAATCCGCACGGTAAGAATCAGCGAAAACGAGGATTTCTCCGATACCCAGTCATACGGCAAGCGTATCGTCACCCCCGTCCGGTTTTCCACCGATCCCCGGGACATCGGCTGGGTCAGGGAGAATATCCCCTGCCAGACGGCCTGCCCGGCGGATACCAACGTACCGGCTTATATACGCACCATCATGGAACAGCGGTATGGCCGCTCCTATGAGTTGAACAGGTTGGCCAATGTTCTTCCGGGCGTACTGGGCAGGATCTGTTCACGACCCTGCGAAGCGGCGTGCCGCCACGGCTGGCCGGGCAATGGAGAGCCGGTCGCAATCTGCCATCTCAAACGCGTCGCGGCGGACCACAAGCAGGTGGGCCACCGCATCACGGAAAATCTGTACACCCCCACCGGAAAGAAGATAGCAATCGTGGGGGCCGGGCCGGCCGGACTGGCCGCCGCACACGATCTGACCACGCTGGGACACGATGTCACAATTTTCGAGCGGGAGAAGCGGCCCGGCGGCATGCTCTCCTACGGTATACCGGAGTTTCGACTGCCGAGGGATCTGCTGCAGTTGGAGATCCATAACGCGATTCGTCTCGGGGTCGATCTGAAGACCGGTGTCAGTATCGGCAGCGGCGCGGACGATATCAAGGTCAGCGACCTGCTGCGGGAGTTCGACGCAGTGCTGCTGGCAACCGGCTGCGCGGCTGCGATTCCGTTGCCGCTGCGCGGTATTGCTTCCGGCGAGGATATCTCCGCCAGCGTCGAAAATGTCGAGAGCGGCCTGGATTTTCTGGTGGCGCTGCACCGGGGAGAGAAAAAGCAGGTAGGCAGACGGGTCGCGGTGGTCGGCGCCGGATTCACCGCGCTGGACTGCGCCCGGGTGGCCAAAAGGCTGGGTGCGGAGGAGGTCGCCATCCATATTCGCACCACCGAAGAGTACATCCCCGTCACCAAGGACGAAATTCACGAGGCGAAGCGTGAAGGCGTCAGCATCCACGGCCTGCGCACTCCGGTTGAACTGCTGTTGGACGACGCTGGCGGTTTCCGCGGCGTGAAGTTCGTGCAGAACCGGTTGGGCGGCTGGCGCAGCGGCGGGCGGCGACAGGCCATCCCGATCGAAGGGTCTGAATTTGACGAACCCTGCGATACCCTGTTGATTGCCATCGGCCAGAAGACCGTTACCGATATTCTCGATGTTCAGGTCGACCTCGATCGCTGGGGCAATGTCCGCTTGGGTGAGGACGGCATGACCTCCGTTCCCGGGCTGTTCTCCGCCGGAGATTTCGTGAACGGGGCGAGCACCGTGGTGGAGGCGGTGGGTCATGCGCGTAAACTTTCGGTCAAGATGGACACCTGGCTGATGGGCCGGGAGCGGCGTAAAAAAGTGGTGAAGATCTCCTCCGTCGACGAACCGCTCCGACAGCGCTCTTTCGACTTTATACCGCGTCAGGAGATGCCGACGGAACCGCTCAGCGAACGGGTGCAGTCCGGGAGCATGGAAGTGGAGATGGGGTATGACCTGAAGCTTGGTCTGGAAGAGGCGAAACGCTGCTATCTTTGCTACCACAAATACGAGATTGACGTCGACAACTGCACCTACTGCCGGGCCTGCATCGAAGTGGCGCCGCGCAACTGCATCAAAATGGTGGAGGGTGTGGATATCAAGCCGGATGGAACCTACGGAAAGCTGCAGGAGGCCAGTGAGTGGGACAAGGTGGGCGCGATCTGGGTGGACAACAACGAATGCATTCGTTGCGGGGCCTGTTTCAAGGTTTGTCCGACCAAATGCATCTCGATAACCCGAAATGAGATTTTTTACCAGGATCTTTGACCATGGGCTCAACTCAGCACTATGTGATAATAGGCAATGGTGTCGCCGGAAACGAAGCGGCTTATCATCTGCGTCAACGCGATCCGGAGAGCCGCATCACCATCATCACGGCCGGCCGGCTGCTGTTTTACAGCCGTTACGAGCTGCCCCGCGTGTTTCACGAAAACTGCGATTGGCGGGACTTTCTCGTGCACCCGGTCGAATACTACGCGAACAACCGTATCAACGTGCGGCGCAACAGTTTCGTCACCCACGTGGATGCGCACAGAAAAACCCTGAGTCTGGCCCACAAGGAGGAGATTCAATACAGCCAGCTTCTGGTAGCCAGCGGCGGGGCATCCTATCTGCCGGCGGAACTGGATGAGTTCGCGCCGCTGCTCAATCACTTCAATCTCTATTCGGCGGCATGCAAGGTGCGTGACATTCTCCCCAAACAGGGAAAGGTCGTGATGCTGGGCGGCGATGTTCTCGGCCTCGATCTGGCGCGCAATCTGGTCAACGACGGCTACAAGGTGGTGCTGGTCGCGACCGAGCACACTTTCTGGCCGCACCGGGTCGAGTCGGATGAAAGAGCGCTTTTTCTCGGTGCGTTGAGAGATATGGGCGTGGAGGTGATCGAGGGCGTCAAGATCGAACTGATCGAACAGGGTGCAGCCGGTATGTCGGCGCGCCACATTCTGTTCGACGATGGCCGCGAGATATTCGCGGATGTGGTGATGCCGTTCCTGGGGCTGCTCCCGGCGGCCGATTTCATGATGGGGTCCGGCGTGGATTTCGAGCGCGGCCTGCTGGTCAGCACCAACCTGCGAACCACGGATCAGAATATTTGGGCGGCCGGTGACGTGTGCCAGATCTGGTCGCCCGAAGAGAACCAGTACCGGTTCTATTACGGCTGGAAAAACGTCAAAAAGATGGGTGAGATAGCGGCAAAAAACATGACCGGTGAGGATATTCACTGGGAAACGGCTACCGACCAGAAATTATATATCGATAAAAACCGGCAGCTTGTTTCTCCCTATTGGGAACACGATTAGAGCGTGACGATGAAAGAGACAGATATCCAATTGATGTTCTGCGGCTCTGCGGGTGACGGGACCATCGCCGTGGGAGACATCTTCAAACGGGCTATGGCGAAAGCCGGATACAAGGTCATCGCCTTCGACATCTACCCGCCTGAAATCCGCGGATTCGGCAAGTGTATCTCCCGGGTACGGGTAACCTCCAGGCAGGCCTATTCCCTGAAACAGGAGTCTGATGTCCTGGTATCGCTGAACGACAGTTATGCCATCCCCCATGTGCCCGAGGTCAGGGACTTCGGAAGCGTGATCTATGACAATGCGCCGATAACCTCGATGGCCGAAGGTGAGCATATTTCCGGTCATCTGCTGCCGGGGCAGCTTCCCTACGGTCTGCGCATTCGCGAGATCAGCGATCAGACCACCGGCGGATCCAAGTCGAAGAATATCGTCGCTCTGGGCTATCTGGCGGGACTTTTCGGTATCAAGCCGGAGCCCTTTCATCTGATAATCCGAGACAAGTTCAAGAAAAAAGATCCGAGTATCGCCGAATCGAATTTGCTGGCATTCGATACCGCCTATACCGAGGGTGCGTCCACGTTTCGACTCGACTTTATCGAACTGGGTGCTCCCGAGCGGCAGGAGATCGGCAGCAAGGTGCAGATGATGACCGGCAATGCGGCGGTGGTGCGTGGCTGTCTCGATGCAGGGCTCGACTGCTTTTTCGGCTACCCGATTACACCCGCAACCTCCATTATGGAGCGGCTTGCCACGGAGCTTCCGCGGCGCGGTGGTCGTCTGCTGCAGACCGAAGACGAGATTTCGGCCATTGCCGCCACAATCGGCGCGGGCTACGCGGGGGTAAGGTCTGCTACCGCAACATCCGGTCCCGGCCTGGCATTGATGGTGGAGATGCTCGGACTGGGAGTCATCTCGGAAGTACCGTCGGTGATATTCTGTTCCCAGCGGGGAGGACCCTCCACCGGCATGCCGACCAAGACGGAACAGTCGGATCTGCATCTGGCGGTATACGGCGGCGCGGGGGATGCCCAGCGTATCGTGCTTGCTCCCACCAATGTGGAAGGCGCCTACCGTTGCGCCGGCAAAGCATTTGAAATGGCGGAAAAATACCAGACACCTGTGATCGTGCTGCTGGACCTCTACCTCTCCAATCGCTACGAGACCGTTTTGCTGCCGCGTCAGAATCCTTTCGAGGGGGAGAGCTCCAAGCACCGCAGCCGTGTGGAACGCGGCATCCCGTACAGTCGCTTCGCATTTACCGAAGACCATGTCAGCCCGCGAACCATCCCCGGAGAGGAGGGAGGCATTCACGTCATTACCGGTCTGGAACACAACGAAATGGGCAGACCAAACGATCAGTCGGATATGCATAACAGAATGAGCGAGAAGCGGCACAAGAAGCTGCTTGCGGCGCTGGACCATCCGGGTATCACCATTCACAAACGCTTTGGCGATACGGGTTCGGTGGATGTCGGGATCCTGGGTTGGGGCTCCACGGTCGGTGAGATTCTGGAGGCCATGCTGATGGCTCAGGCCGAGGGAATCAGCTGCTCGGTCATGAAGGTTGTGATGCTCTCGCCGTTGCCGGTCGAACCGATCCAGCATTTTTTCTCTGACTGCCGCGAGGTGCTGATCCCCGAACTTAACTACGAAGGCCAGTTTGCCAATCTGGTGGCTTCGGCGGTCTCAAAACCCTTTACCCGCTTCAACCGGGTGCCGGGTGTACCGATGCAGGTTGCGGACATTCTGGATCAGATCAGGCGGCTCGCCGAGCGCGCCAAATCATCCAGCGCAGCCTGAGAGCGACAATCCGCGGAAGCGATTTCACTGTACACAACCAACAGAGGCGAGATCCATGGGTAATCTGAGACAACCGGTCTACCTGGAAGAAAAACTGAAGCAGGTGCGCGAAAGCGGACGCCTCAACATACGCTCCAAGTCGCTTCCCACCTGGTGCCCCGGTTGCGGGTATTTCAGCATTGTCGATGGTGTTGCAATGGCGATCAACCGACTGCAGATCAGCCAGAAGGATGTCACCGTTGTCTCCGGTATCGGCTGTGCTTCGCGCTTTCCCTTTTTTCTGGAGACCTACGGGTTTCACACGCTGCACGGCCGTACGCTGCCGGTGGCAACCGGAATCAAGGTGGCCAATGACAAACTCACGGTACTGGCCGTCGGCGGCGACGGCGATGCTTTCGCTATCGGTGGAGCGCACATACCCCATGCAGCCAGACGTAATGTGGATATTACCTATCTGGTGTTCGACAACGGTATATACGGCCTCACCAAAGGGCAGACCTCGCCCACCTCGGTTCTCGGTTTCACTACCAGCACCTCGCCCTATAAGAATCAGGACCAACCGTTGAATCCGTTGTTGATGATGCTCTCTTACGGTACCAGCTGGGTTGGTCAGAGTTACGCCGGTGATCCGCGTCATCTCAGCGAGATGATCACACAGGCGATGGCTCACAGAGGGTTTTCCTATCTGCATATCCTGTCACCCTGCGTGACCTTCGATAAAACTTCCAAAACCTATACCAATCTGAAGGCCCAGGTTCGCTGGTTGCCCGAGAATCATGACAGCAGCGACAAGATGGCCGCTATGAAGTACGCCATGGATACCGATAATCCGCCGATCGGGTTATTTTACAAAGAGTCGCGGCCAACCCTGGCGGACAACCTGAATCTGGTTATCGAGAGCGCCCGGGGGCAGGGTGCACGGGCATCGCTCTAATCCGACTCCGCTGAAAAAACAGTGTTGAGACAGATTCTGATCCGGCGGCGGAATCCGCCCGCTGCCGGGCGTCCGCGCGGAAGCAGGTTTTTTTAATCCGTCTCATCGGCGGAGACCGTGGTCCACGGGATGCCGGAAAGAGTGACCGTAGCGGCTCTTTTCAACCCGGGCAGTGCCGTTGGACAGGGGCCGTTTTGCGGAAAAGTTCTCCAGTGCAGGCAATTAAACTACAATAGCGCGCCATGGGATTTGAATGGATCTACAGCCCCGAGGCCTGGTTGGCCCTGCTGACGCTGACCGCGCTGGAGATCGTACTGGGCATCGACAATATCATTTTTATATCGATTCTGGTCGCTCGCCTGCCGGAAGAACAGCGCCAGCGGGCGAGAATTCAGGGTCTCGCTTTGGCGATGATCACCCGCATTGCGCTGTTGCTGTCTCTGGCCTGGGTGATGCGTTTGACGGAGCCGTTGTTTGTTCTGCTTGCGCAGGAAATATCGGGGCGTGACCTGATACTGTTACTCGGCGGTCTTTTTCTGCTGTACAAAAGCAGTCAGGAGATTTGGGAGAATCTGGAAGGCGCGGAGCAAACCGAGGATGCCGCGGTAAAGCAGCCAGGCAGCTACGCGGCCGTGCTGGGACAGATTGCAGTGCTGGACATTATCTTTTCCCTCGATTCTGTCATTACAGCGGTGGGTATGGCGAGAGACGTTGCGGTCATGGTGATAGCCATTGTCGTGGCGGTCGGCGTGATGATGTTCGCCGCCAGGGGAATAGGGGAGTTTGTGGAGCGCCATCCGAGTATCAAAATACTGGCGTTGAGCTTTCTGACGCTGGTCGGGGTGGCGCTGATTGGAGAAGGCCTGGATATGCATATTCCCAAAGGCTATATCTATTTCGCCATGGCATTTTCGGTTACCGTGGAGATGATCAATATCCGTGTACGCGGTAGAAGCAACCCGGTTCATCTGAACAAATCAGCCCACATCAGCGAGGCGGATTAGCCTTGTCCATGAATCACGCAGGCCGTTATTTTTAGGTAAATTGAGGCGTGAGGCACCGCGCCTTGTGAGCTTGTAATGTTGCCGGAAACGGGTCTCCCCCAAAGGTTCAACCTGTACTCCCGGCTCGTTGAAACTATAGTGACTGCAGCCAGCCGCCCGGCGGCTGACGGACTGTGCAAAATTCAGGGGCCAGGTAAACCTGGGAGTGGTGTTATGAAACAAACTTTTATCGGAAAGATGCCGCCAGCCATGTTGTTGCCACTGCTGCTGCTCACCGCGTGCAGTGATGAAAAAGCGCCGGTACGGGTGCAGCAGCAACCGCAGGCAGAGCGTTTGTTTGACACCCAGCGCTCTGCGCTGGAACAGGCGAAAGCGGTGGCCGGCTCAGCCGCGGTGCGCAATGAACGGTTTCAGGAACGAGCGAAGGATATGGATTGAGATGAAAACATTTGCCGACCTGATCAGAGAGTGCGAAAGTCAGATCAGGGAGATATTTCCCTGGGATCTTGAGGAGCAGCTGGCGGATGGCCGGGATATGCTGATCCTGGACGTGCGCGAACCCTATGAGTTCGACGTTATGCGCATCAAGGAGTCGATCAATGTGCCACGCGGCGTGCTGGAGTCAGCAGCCGAGTGGGATTACGAGGAGACTGAACCAGAGCTGGTCAACGCCAGAGGCCGCTATGTCGTGGTTGTCTGTCGCTCGGGAAGCAGGAGCGTTCTCGCGGCGGCCACCCTTACCATGATGGGTTTTAAAAATGTCGTGAATCTGAAAACGGGGTTGCGCGGCTGGAACGACTACGAACTGCCGCTGGTGGATCAGTCCTATGTGCCGGTGACGTTGGAGGAGGGTGATGCCTATCTGGCCAATAAGGTGCTCCCCGAACAGCGGAAGCCGACCGGGTAGTGGCATTGTCCGGTAAAAGCGGAGTTAACAATCCTGTGATATCCTGCCGGGAATATGATGGTGTCGGCTGAAACCGGGTATTTAGCATGATGCGGGTATTGCTGATCGATGATCATGCACTGTTCAGAATCGGACTTCAGGAACTGCTGGAGCGCCGCGGAATCGACGTCATCGGTGCGCTGGGTGATTGCCACGAGGGGATTCGTCAGGCAGCGCTTACCCATCCGGACGTGGTGCTGTTGGACATGAGAATGCCCGGTATGAGCGGCATCGAAGTCCTCGAAGAGCTGCGTTCGCGAAAGCTCAAAATGCCAATCGCTATGCTCACCACCAGCAGAGAGGAGGGCGATGTTATCGATTCCCTGCAGAGCGGTGCCCAGGGTTATCTGCTGAAGGACATGGAGCCGGATGAACTGATTACTGCACTGCGCGATATAGTCGGCGGCAATACGGTGGTGGCAAAGGAGTTGACCGGCATTCTGGCCAAGGCGGTGCAAGGGGATACGGAACCGAACGCCGCCGGTAATAGATTCTCAGACCTCACCCCCAGAGAGCGGGAGATTCTCTGTCATCTGGCAGCAGGTCAGAGCAACAAGGTGATTGCCCGCAACCTGGGTATATCGGACGGCACCGTGAAACTGCATGTCAAGTCGATACTGCGCAAGCTTAAAGTCCACTCCCGGGTTGAAGCCGCGGTAATCGCGGTGGAACAGAACCTGTGTCCGCGGGAGTCGGCCGGATAGCGCGCATCGTCCAAGCGCACCGACTCCCGGTAACTGGCTGAAATATTGTGTGGAAAAACGTTCTCCCGCACGGGGCCACGGAAATCAGGGCGCGGGATAAAGCACTTTTTCTGCATGTTCTTCGGGTGAAACCAATGCGGATTGCAGGTGGCGGCATGGTAGACGGCGTTGGTCCGGACCACACCGCGCTAGCGGTATTGGCGCAGATACCACCACTCAAAGATGCGTTTGAGCCAATGGAACACCCGCATCTGGGGCAGAACGATATTGTATTTCTGGGTACGCGCAACCAGACTGCCGGTCGTCTGACTGTCGACGATGCAGATCAACTCCACATTAAAGCTTTTTGACGGTAAGCGGCCCTGCAGTTCCGCATTCAGGTTTTCCGCCGCGGCCGTAGCCTGCAGATCCGCCATGTGCGCCTGTTTCGGCATCCACTCCGGGCCCGGGAAGCTGCCCGAGTCTCCGGCGACGTAAACTCTGTCCATACCCTCCACCCGGCACAGAGCGTCGGCTCTGATCAATCCACCCTCGGAACGGGGAAGATCGGTATTGTCAAACCATGTATTACCGGTCATACCCGGCATGAAAAGGGTCAGATCGGAGTCGAATTCACCTCCTTCGGTAATCACCGACTTTTCGGTAAAACCCTTTAATTTATATCCGAGATGAGTCTCGATATTACGCTTTTGCATCTCTTTTAGCAGACCTTCGGCCGCTTTCGGCCCGAGTCGCTGCCCGGGGGTGGACGCTGGTGTGAAGAAAACCAGCTTGATCTGCTTGCGGCGTCCGTCGAGTCTGAGCGACTGCTCGATTCCAAACAGGAATTCGAACATCGGGCCGCCCCGCATGGCCGATGGTTCCTTGGGATTACCGGAGAAACCGACCGCGATGGTACCGCTTTTCAGTTGCCGCAGCCGGTCGCGAATCCTGACTGCCGCCGGAATGCCTTCGCAGGGTGTGATGACGTGCTCCATACCCGGCAGACTTTTCAGGAAACGGCCTCCGGAGCAGATAATGAGTCCTTCGTTGCTGACTTCTCCCCGGTCGGTGACCAGCACCCGCCCGCCATCCTTGAGGCCGGTGGCGGAGCCTTTGTGGTAATTGACGCGGTTGCGTTGAAAGAAATTTCCCAGCGGAATTATCAGGTCCTCGGGCTGGCGCAAACCGGTTGGAATCCATATGGTGCCCGGGAAGTAGACGAACTCCGGACTGGGAGCAACCAGCGTGATTTCCAGCTGCGGATTGGCCGCACGCAGTTTCTTGATTGACGAAAGTGCCGCGAAACCAGCACCAACGATGGTAACTCGCTTCATCGAATCCCCTCATAGATGTTTTACCCGCGCTCGCGCGGGCAGTATTGGATTTTTTTGTAACCTTAATATTGGCTGGAGATCAACGCAACCGGGAAGAGGCGGGTTCCGGTCGCTGTATGTTCCGATAACGCGGTGAATATGGAGCAGGCGCCCGGATCTGCCGAAAAGGGTGATTTGTGGCTACGCTGTAGCTATCATTTGCGCTTTGCTTTCCCGCCGGGTGCGGTGTTTATGAACGCGCTGTTACTGCAGAATCTTCGAAAAACCTACCGCAACGGCTTTGAGGCGCTCAAAGGCATAGATCTTGAAGTGGCGCCCGGGGATTTCTTCGCGCTGCTTGGCCCGAACGGTGCGGGAAAATCGACTGCTATCGGCATCGTCAGCTCACTGGTAACCAAAACATCCGGCCGGGTGGAGGTTTTCGGGCATGACCTGGATCGAAATCCAGAGGCGGTGAAAGGCTGTATCGGGCTGGTACCCCAGGAGTTCAACTTCAACCAGTGGGAACCGGTGGCCGAGATCGTGGTAAATCAGGCCGGATTTTACGGCATACCGCGGAAACAGGCCTGGATAAAAGCGGAGCGGAGCCTGCGCCAGCTGGAACTATGGGACCGGCGCAGGGAACAGGCGGTCTCTCTGTCGGGCGGCATGAAGCGTCGACTGATGATCGCCCGGGCGCTGGTGCACGAACCCAGGCTGCTGATACTCGACGAACCGACGGCCGGCGTGGACATCGAAATACGTCGTTCCATGTGGTCGTTTCTTACCGAAATCAATCTTCGTGGAACCACAATCATCCTCACCACCCACTACCTGGAGGAGGCGGAGAGCCTGTGCCGGAACATAGCAATTATCAACCAGGGCCGGATTGCCGAGCACAGCAGTATGAAGCGCCTCCTTAATCAGCTGCATAATCAGGCATTTGTGCTCAGTATAGAACAGGATCTGACCCGGATCGATGAGTTGGGCGATTATCGTTGGCAGCGTCTGGATGAGCATACGCTGGAAGTCGAGGTGAGCAGAGGTCAGAGCATCAATGGCCTTTTTCAGGCGCTTGCTCAGCGCGGTCTGGAAGTGACCAGCATGCGCAACAAGCAGAATCGTCTGGAGCAGTTGTTCATCGGCATGCTGAATGCCAGTCGTAGGAGAGACGCGCAATGACCCGTTTCACCAGTTACCGCATCGCGTTTCAGACCATCCTGACCAAAGAGATTCTGCGTTTCTGCCGTATCTGGATTCAAACGCTGTTGCCGCCGGCAATTACCACCGCGCTCTATTTTATTATATTCGGCCATCTTATCGGTGAGCGCATCGGTGAAATGGATGGCGTGCGCTACATCGACTTCATTGTGCCCGGCCTCATTTTAATGGCAGTGATCACCAACTCTTACTCCAATGTGGTCTCTTCGTTTTTCAGCAGCAAATATCAGCGCCATGTGGAGGAGCTGTTGATCTCACCCGTCCCCAACTGGGTGATACTAAGCGGCTACGTCGGGGGAGGGCTGGCGCGGGGTGTGCTGGTGGGAATCGCGGTGACCGCGGTCTCCCTGTTGTTCAGCGACCTCGATATTCGCAGCTTCGGCTGGACGCTTGCGGTATTCGTGCTGACGTCGATTCTGTTCGCGCTCGCGGGATTCATCAATGCAGTCTATGCGAAGAGCTTTGACGACATCTCCATCGTTCCCACTTTCGTGTTGACGCCGTTGACCTACCTTGGCGGTGTCTTTTACTCGATATCCATGCTTCCCGGATTCTGGCAGAAAATATCGCTCGCCAATCCGGTGCTGTATATGGTCAATGCGTTCCGCTACGGACTGCTTGGTGTAACCGATATACCCATTGGAATCGCACTGGCGATTATTCTGCTCTTTATTGCGGGACTCACCGCCTTCAGCCTTTATCTGCTCAATCACGGTGTGGGTGTCAAAAGCTGAAGAGCCGCTCAACGCTCGCCCGGTCGCTTTGCTGCCGGGCCGTGGGCAGAACTGCAGTGCAACGCAGCAGTAGACGTGTGGACTTCCGGCTCTATCCGCCCGTTACCCTCCAGCCATCGCCTGTACATCGGTAACGCAACCTGTGCGCAGATGGTTGGGATCTCTATGTCAGATTTATTTACACTTGCCGGTAACAGAGAACGATGGTCCGTGTTAACCTGTTGAAATTAATATAAATAATGGTATTGGTATCCAAATTGCAGTTACCTGATGCAACAGGATTACGCAGCAGAACAGTAACAGAGACCGCGCCGCCGGGCGGCATGATTGGCAAACTCCGGCGCAGGCGCCTCAACACACGATTCTGAGCTGCATAACAGAGGAATTCTTGGGGCGGTTGGCAGGGAGTAGGCACTCGAGATTATAAATAACAATAAACTGGTTGTAATATTATACAGACCCAGCAGTTGCTGGGTTTTTTATTGCGCCGGTACGCACCGAAAACAATCCGCAGGAACGCACGTCGCCGGGCGGTTGCGAGACCGGGCAGGCCGTGCCGGCCGGACGATGGGCGTCATCAGTGAAAAACAGTCCGGTTGCGAAGCGTGCAGAGAAAATGTGAAACGACGGGTCGGGCAATGTAATATGGCTGCGGCTTGGGAATTTCGATATTGTCGGTAAGAGCCTGTCAATATTTTCGCGCCGCTGATGCGTCCCTGGATAGTGAGGACCTTTGCCATGAATAAAATCGTTAACGCCGATCGGGCGGTTGCCTGTATCGAGGATGGAGACACCATTGCCACCAGCGGTTTCGTTGGGACCGGTTTCCCGGAGGCGTTGGCGATAGCGCTGGAAAAACGCTTTGTGGAAAGCGGCAGTCCCGGTAACCTGACGCTGGTATACGGAGCGGGACAGGGCGATGGGGGGGAACGCGGTGTAAACCACTTCGGTCATGACGGCATGATCAAGCGGGTCGTCGGCGGGCACTGGGGGCTGGCTCCAAAACTGGGCAGACTGGCGCACGAGAACAGGATTGAAGCCTATAACCTGCCCCAGGGAGTGATTACCCATCTGTACCGGGATATCGCCGCGGGCAAGCCGGGCACCATCACCCATATCGGACTGCACACATTTGTCGATCCGAGATATGAGGGGGGAAAGATAAATGCCTCCGCTGTGGAGGATCTGGTCGAGCTGATCAGGATTCACGATACCGAGTACCTTCTGTATAAGGCGTTTCCGATCAACATCGCGCTGCTACGCGGCACGACCGCGGATCCGCGCGGCAATGTAACCATGGAGCGGGAGGCGTTGACGCTGGAAGTGCTCTCCATAGCACAGGCGGTAAAAAACAGCGGTGGCAAAGTGCTGGTTCAGGTGGAACGTGTCACCGAGCACCATCGCCTTTCGCCGCAACTGGTGCGCCTGCCCGGCATCCTGGTGGATTATGTCGTGGTGGCGCAACCCGCACACCATCAGCAAACCTTCGGTGAGAGTTACAATCCTGCGTATACCGGTGAGATTGAAGGCCCGGCCGACAGCATCGCTTCGCTGGCGTTGAACCAGCGCAAGATAATCGGCCGCCGGGCGGCGATGGAGCTGGAACCCGGCGCCGTGGTAAATCTCGGTATCGGCATGCCGGAGGCGGTCGCGTCGGTTGCCCATGAAGAGTCGATACTCGACCGGGTGACGCTTACCGTGGAACCGGGCGGTATCGGTGGCGTGCCGTCCGGCGGGCTAAGTTTCGGCGCAGTGTCCAATCCCGAGGCGATTATCGATCAGCCGGCGCAATTCGATTTTTACGACGGGGGCGGGCTGGATCAGGCATTCCTTGGCCTGGCGGAGGCGGATGTCCAGGGAAATGTCAACGTAAGCCGGTTCGGGGCGCGTATGCCGGGTGCCGGCGGTTTTATCAATATCAGTCAGACCGCGAAGAAAGTCTACTTTCTGGGCACGTTCACATCGGATGGGCAAGGGATTCGGGTCAGCGACGGAAAACTGGATATACGCACCGAAGGTCGGAGCCGTAAATTCGTGGACCAGGTGCAGCATCTTACGTACAACGGCCAATATTGTCTGGGGCGCGGACAGCGGGTCATGTTCATTACCGAGCGGGCGGTGTTCCTTCTCACCACGACAGGGCTGGAGCTGATCGAGATCGCTCCCGGCGTCGATCTGCAGAAGTCCGTGCTGGATCAGATGG
This sequence comes from Gammaproteobacteria bacterium, assembly GCA_020445405.1. Classification (GTDB taxonomy): domain Bacteria; phylum Pseudomonadota; class Gammaproteobacteria; order Chromatiales; family Chromatiaceae; genus HKST-UBA178. The sequence goes on from JAGRGQ010000002.1 coordinate 90,485, forward strand.
ATTTTCAGCCCAGGATCAGTGCCAGTCTGCGTGAGATGGATGAAAGGATTTTCAAAGCTGGTCCGATGGGGCTGGCTGGCGGGTACAATAGCCGCTGAAAGCCAAGCTGTTCAGCAATGAGTTAGCATTGTGCATTTTCAGGTATACAGACAGTTTCGACAGCTGTGCCATTCAGTGCCAGATTCAGAGTGAAACATAGAGGGGTATAACGATGCCAGATCCCATTATCATCGGCCAGGGCAGCCAGCCGGTATCACTGCTGCTGAATATGGCTAACCGGCACGGATTGATAGCGGGTGCCACCGGAACCGGAAAGACGATCACGCTGCAGGGATTGGCCGAAGAGTTCAGCCGCATGGGTGTGCCGGTCTTCCTCTCCGACGTGAAAGGGGATCTTTCGGGCATCAGCCAGCCGGGTTCAGCGCATCCGAAGATTCAGGAGCGTGTCGAATTTATTGGACTGAAGGATTTTCAGTTCCGGGGTTTCCCGGTCACTTTCTGGGATGTTTTCGGGCAGCGTGGGCATCCGGCTCGAGCAACCATCACCGATATGGGACCACTACTCCTCTCCCGCCTGCTCAATCTGAACGAAACCCAGCAGGGTGTCCTTACCCTGGTGTTCCGGGTCGCCGACGATAACGGCTGGTTGCTGCTCGATCTGAAGGATCTGCGCTCAATGCTCCAGTTCGTGGTCGAAAACGCGCGCGATTTTCAAACGCTCTATGGAAACGTATCCGCTGCCAGCGTGGGCGCCATTCAACGCCGGCTGCTGACCCTGGAAGAACAGGGTGGTGATGAGTTGTTCGGCGAACCCGCGCTCAATCTCCAGGACATGATGCAGACCGACGAATCCGGTTTCGGCGTCATCAATGTGTTGTCATCGGAGCAGTTGATGAACGCGCCATTGTTGTACGGCACTTTTCTGTTGTGGCTGATGTCGGAACTGTTCGAGACGCTTCCCGAAGTCGGCGATCCGGAGAAACCCAGGCTGGTACTGTTCTTCGACGAAGCCCATATGCTGTTCGATGACGCACCGGAAATTCTCATCGACAAAGTGGAACAGGTGGTGCGTCTCATCCGATCCAAGGGCGTGGGCGTCTATTTCGTCACCCAGAATCCGCTCGACGTGCCGGATACAGTGCTGGGACAGCTTGGTAACCGGGTTCAGCACGCACTGCGGGCTTTTACCCCGCGCGATCAGAAGGCGGTGAAGGCGGCGGCCGAAACTTTCAGGGCAAATCCGCTGCTGGACACCCGCCAGGTAATAACCGAACTCGGCGTTGGCGAGGCGCTGGTCTCGACTCTGGATGCGAAGGGCAGGCCGAGTATGGTCGAGCGCACGATGATCCGGCCACCGCGCAGCAGCATGGGGCCGATAACCGATAAGATGCGCAGGCAGTTGATGGCGGGTTCGCTGGTGGCCGGTGTTTATGATAAGCGCATAGACCGCGAATCTGCGTACGAAATCCTGGTAGCCAGAGCCGAAAAACAGGCGCGGGAGCAGGAAGCGGCAGAGGTTGCGAAAGCCCAGGAAGAGGCGCTGGCCAAGGCACGGCGTCAGCCTGCGGGGTCACGGCGCCAGACCGTTTCCGAATCTTTTTTCAAAAGCGCCGCGCGCGCGGTGGGGAGTCAGGTCGGGCGCCAGTTGATACGCGGGGTACTGGGATCGCTGTTCGGCGGCCGTCGCTGACTGTCCGGCTTGCTGCGTTGCACGAGCTTCGTCCGAACCAGTGTGTTCGTTCCGGACGCCAGGGATGTCAGCCAGCAATGCGTTGTCTATCCACCCCTGGCTCCCGAGTGCAGGTACAGGTCCGGCAGCGGCGGGAGTACGCCCGGACCATGGGTCTGACAAAGCGAATGAATTGCGCAAAGAGACTATTCAGGTGGTATAAAAGCAAATGCTGAAGCAAAGTCGATTGTTGTTTCGGGTAGCTGTTTTTCTCGTTTTATCCCACCCCATACTCCCGTCTTTCAGCGCGCAGACACTGGAACCGCTCTATCGCGACAACAGTGGGTTCCGGGCAGTGACGATCAGCGACGGCCTTGAGCACCCCTGGGCGCTGGCATTTCTTCCTGACGGCCGCATGCTGGTTACAGAGCGTCCGGGAAGGCTGCGACTGATCGAAAAGGGCAGGCTGAACCCCACACCGGTATCCGGCCTCCCTGAGATAACCGCCAGCGGACAGGGTGGGCTGCTGGATATCGTGCTGCACCCCGATTACCGGAACAACGGCTGGCTCTATTTCTCCTATGTCGCGTTCGGCAAGGGCGGAATGGGCACGAGGGTGGCGCGTGCACGCCTCGATGGGTTGCAGTTGAAAGAGCTCGAAGTACTGTTTCGTATGAATATCGGATCGATGACAGGGCATCATTTCGGCTCCCGGCTGCTGTTCGATCGCGCGGGTTTTCTCTATATCACTGTCGGTGAACGGGGCGATCGACGGCGTGCCCAGCGATTGAATGACCATGCGGGTTCGGTGATCCGGCTGCATGATGACGGGCGCATCCCTTCCGACAATCCGTTCGTTGATCTTCCGGATGCGGCACCAGAGATTTTCAGTTATGGGCACCGCAACCCCCAAGGCATGGCTCTGCACCCGCAGACCGGAGAGGTTTGGCTGCATGAACACGGACCCCAGGGCGGAGACGAACTGAATCTGCTGCACGCGGGCCAGAACTATGGCTGGCCGGTAATCACCTACGGCGTCGAGTACGGCATCGGCACCTCGATAGGAGAGGGCACCCACAAGCCCGGGATGGCCCAGCCGATCTACTACTGGGTGCCTTCGATTGCCCCCTCAGGTATGAGTTTCTACGACGGTGACCGTTTTCCCGAGTGGCGTGGCAGTCTTTTCATCGGTTCCCTCAAATTCAGATTGTTGGTCCGCCTGGAGCTTGACCACGGCGAGGTTGTGAAAGAGGAGCGGCTTCTGCGCGGAGTTCTGGGACGCATACGCGATGTGCGCACCGGACCGGACGGTCTGATCTATCTGTTGACCGATGAGTCCAATGGCCGGCTGGTCAGGCTGGAGCCGGCTGGACTCTAGAACCTGTCGCATTGTTTCCTGCGGTCCGAAATGCTTGCCTGCAAGGCGCTACGCGCCGCACCATGAACCGCAATCGCCACGGTCGTGGCTGGATTGTGAGACAGGTCCGGGCAGGGCGCGAAGTTCAATTTTTTCTGACGATGAAACTTTCCTGCGCTAGAATTTATAGTAGAGCAAGGCACAGCAGATGCAGGCTGCAGAACCGGTGGCAGGGGAGTTGGACTGCAGTTGAGAGGAGGTAAGTGTGTCTGATTTTGTTGAGAAACTGCGTCTGAAAGGGATGGCCGAGGAAGATCTCTATTTTGCCAGGCGGGACAGAGAGCTCATTGCTGCGCTGCGGAAACGTACCGAAGCGGGTAGGTCCGGGACCTTTTCAGCAGTCAATCAATCATCGACGGCTGCTGGTATCGGGCAGGCGAAAACGGTTACAGGACAGCGGCAGGATCACTGATCGAATGGTGCCGTCGCCACAGTGCATGGTTCAGGGAATCCGGAGCGCGGGGATTCAATTCTCCTTCACGATTTTTTGACTCAGGCGCAGACGCGCCTCGACGCGGGCCGCGTCGATAATCCCTCTGTCGATGATTTTGGGATAGAGGCGCCAACAGGCCTCCACCGCTACAGCCCGTTCTACCGCTTTTCTTTCCAGGCCGGCCCGTTGCTCATCGGATAGATTCTGCAGCGTCAGCAGATAGGGAGACAACCAGTCGTGGTAGTCCGAGATGACCGCACCAGCCAAAGCGTCATCCCACGAACTCTTCAACAGCAACGGGGGAAACGACTCCGCCGAAAGCTGTCCGCTGCTCAAAACCGAATCCAGTGCGATTGCGGCCGGTAACGGTTCGCCGGCACCATCGGCAGTGCGCCTGAACCATTGCCGGATACCCCGGCGGGTGCGCTGATTCACAACGGATTCCAAATAGCTCTTATTCGGATTTGGATTAACGGATGCCAATTGTGATTTGCCGCCTTGCCCAGCATGAACCGAAGGAAAATCCTTATCGGTGCAGACCCAGCGTCGCACCGCAAACGCGGCTGTAGTGTCAATCCGGGTGGTGCTCGCAAGCAGTGCCAGCGGCATCAGGTCTTCGTCATCAAGCAGCCAGAGTTCGAATCTGTCGCTTGATGGGAAGGGAACCCTGGCCGATTCGGCAAGCAGAATATCAATCAGCCGATTCGCCTCTTTGAACATGGTCGTAAGATCGAGCAATGGATTGGCGGGAACCCGGGAAAGCCCCTCGACTCTGCTCCACACCCCGAAGCGAAGAAACTGACGCTGTTGTTTTACCCGTGCGGGGGCTCCCCAGGTGTCTTGCGGGCGTTCGGCAAGAATCTGTATCTCCCAATCGACTCCATCGGGGCTGATGGCGCGGCTGTCGCCGGTCTCAACGATCTGCACCACGCCGAGGAATGGATTCAGTCTGCGAACGCTGTAACAGCTGTAATTCCGGGAATCGTCATCCTTCGACGTCATGTAACGGGAACCTCCTGGGCTAACAATACTGTAGGATTTTAGTTGATTATCTACATTTGATTTTGCACGATCCTGCGTCAATTTGATGGCGCTCAATGTCGTACGATTACCAAAATGAGATAGTCAACTTGCTCGGTTTGTATCGGACTCAGGCCTGACCTCATTTTTCGGACCAGATTGGTTTCGCCATTTCGGGAGATTCACGGAAGGCGAGACACCAAATTGAAAGCCGTTTAAGCGCAGCGATAGATTAAGCATGTTATACGTTACACTATCTTCGAGTAAGTAGTTGATTCAGGTGTGGTGTTCGCCCTCAACGAGGTAGGAAAAAGATGCATCGACGGAATTTTATCTGCTGGTCATTCGTGCTTCTGCTGACCAACAACGTAGCGGCCGGACCGCAACCCATGAATCCTGCGGAGAGCGCAAGAGAGGAGGTCGAGGCAGCACTTAAGCTGAAACCCGACATCAACAACGGCCGTAAAGTCTTTATGGTCTGCACAGTGTGCCACCGCCCGGAGGGGTGGGGCAGGTCTGACGGACGTTATCCTCAGATTGCCGGACAACTGCCAAGCGTGACGATTAAACAGTTAGCCGACATCAGGGCCCGTAATCGGGATAATCCCACAATGCGTCCGTTTACCTCTCCCCAGCTGCTTGGCGGAGCACAGGAGATTGCAGATGTCGCTGCTTATATTGCTCAGCTGCCTATGAATCCGAGAAACAGCGTCGGCCCCGGGAACGACCTTGAGTATGGTGAAGAGATTTATCAGGAGAACTGCCAGGAGTGTCATGGCAAGGATGGCGAGGGGGATCCGGTCGAGCATATTCCGAGGATTCAGGGTCAGCACATCGACTATCTCAAGCGCCAGTTTCATTGGATAAAAATCGGGAAACGGCGCAATGCCGATCAGAAAATGGTGAAACAGATTCACCGCTTCACGCCCAGGGAGGAGATCGCGGTTCTGGACTATGTCTCCCGGCTCAGACCGCCGGCAGGTCATCTGGCGGCGCCGGATTGGCGGAATCCCGATTTCCCGAACTATTATCGGGGGGAGGGGTATCAATAGTACGGTTTCCGGACGATTTGAAGCGATTTTACGCCAGCTAGCCCGGCCGGTTTCCGCTCTCCACCGGTCGGAGGGCGAGCCGTGATCGAAGCGGAAAAAAACGGGACCTTCCGGTCCCGTTTCAATGGATCATTAAGTCCGGCCTCCATGGTGGATGCAGGTACGGGAGAATTCCCGGCTCTGCAGCTCAATCCGGTCCGTTCTCCATGCTATTGCTGCACTGCTGAGACTCCCCACATCCCTGTGGGGCGCATCCGTCGGTCGATCCGATTGCGCGTTCCTATTTCAGGAACAGAGCGCTGATTTAGCCGCCAAAGGCGTCTTTGGTAATGTTATTGAACCAGCTGTGAGCGTAAGCCACATCGCGTTTGAACTGCTCGGCACTGGCATCACCTGGGGTCACACCTCCAGAGACGGCGACAATCTTGGAGCCGTCCTCCGCGAGGCGGTAGACGTTGGCCACCGAGAAGGCGTAATCCTTGCCCGCGATGGAGTAGCAGGTGTTCACATACGACGGGGTGCCTGGTTCCTGACCAGCGAGCAGCGCGGCGACGGCCGCAGCACAAACCTTGGCCTGGGAGTTGGCGGCATATCCCGATTTGGGCATGCCGACGGCGTTGCTGGCGTCGCCGAGCACGTGGATACCGGCATGCATCTTCGATTCGAAGGTGGCAAGATTCACCGGGCACCAACCCTTGTCATCAGCCAGGCCGGAGGCTATGGCGACTGAGCCCGCTGTTTGTGGCGGAATGACATTCAGTACGTCAGCCTTGATCTCGTCGCCGAATGCGGTCGTGACTGTGTTGGATCCGGCATCCACCTTCACCACACCGGCCTCCTCCTGCTGGCCGTGCCATTCGATCATGGCTTTGTCGGTGCCGAAACCGTAGAGCTTCTTCCAGGCGCCGATGAACAGTCCCTGCTTGGAGAACTTTGGTTTCGGGTCGAGGATGATCACCTTCGATTTGGGTTTGGCCTGCTGCAGATACATCGCGATCTGGCTGGCGCGCTCGTAGGGTCCGGGGGGGCAGCGGAACGGATTCGGCGGCGCGGCGATGATCACGGTGCCGCCATCCTTCATCGCCTCCAACTGGCTGCGCAGCAGCGCCGTCTGCGGACCGGCCTTCCATGCGTGGGGAATCTTCTCCGCAACTTCGGCGCTGTAACCTTCTATTTTGCCATAGCTCAAATCGATACCCGGCGCGACGATACAACGATCGAAGCTGAAGCTCTGACCGCCGGCGGTCTTGACCATCTTGGCAGCGGCATCGATGCCGGTGACCGTGTCGTGCACCACCTTGACACCGTGCTTTGCCAGTCCATCGTAGCCAAACCTGATAGAGTCCAGGCTGCGATTGCCGCCGAGCACTTCGTTGCTCAGATAGCAGGTGTAGTACTCCTTGTTGGCTTCGATCAGCGTGACCTCGATGCTGGGGTCGGCCATACGCAGATACTTGGCCGCGGTTGCGCCGCCGGTGCCGCCGCCGACCACCACAACTTTTTTGCCGGCACCCAGCGCGATATAGGGCATGCCGGCAACACCGATCGCGGTTACCGCTCCGGCAGTCTGGATAAATCCTCTTCTGGTTATCTTCATTGCAATTCGTCTCCTACCTTATTTCTGCTGGCTGGCGTAGTAACTGGTCAGTGCATCAAGAGCGGCATCGCCCTCTTTCGCCAACATGTCCTTTAACTTCTTGGCCATTTTCTTGGGCGCTTCGCGAAGTCCTGCATGGAAGTCCGCGAACTGATTCCGCAGATAAGGGGTCCATTGACCGGCCATGACGCCGGCATCGTCCTCGGCCGACTGTCCACCCTCGGCATGACATTTTTCACAGTACTTGTCGTGCAGCTTGCCACCCTGTTTCACCAGTTTCGGGTCAAAATCCTGTTTGGCTTTCACGAACGGCTTGGCGACATAGAACTTTGCCAGTTGCTTTATCTCGTCTTCGGTATAACCCTGCGCCATTCTGCCCATGACGGTGGAAGGCACGGTGCCCTCGGCATACTCCTTCATGATTTCAACGAAGTAGTCGTTGGACAGGCCCGCGATGGTGGGGATCGCCGGGCCGCTGCTGGCACCATCGGTGCCATGGCAGCCCGCACAGGTGTTGGCCAGCATTGAATCGCTGGCACCCATCATCGTATTGGGGGCGTCCGCGGCATAGGCCCCGGACGATGCCCCGAACGCCACACCTGCGATCAGGAAAGCCTTGGTTAAGGTTTTGTACACCATGATTCCTCCTATTGGATTGATGGCTTGTTACTCTCGGTAATGATTGTTGGTTTTGTTTAAACTGCGGCCGTCAGACCGCAATCAGCTACTTCATCTGCGTGATTTTAATTGTACAAGTCTGTCTGACTGTAATAAGTGCGCCTGGCTGTAAAACCGCACCGCCGTCAGATCCCTGGTGGATTACTAATGTCCGGTGCTCTCCTCCAACAGCGAAACTACCCGCTTGTTTCTGCGTTTCAGCGCTATCGCATGGGCATCACGGCCGCTTTTGTCGACCAGGGTCGGGTCAGCACCGTTTCTGAGCAGCAGGTACACCAGGTCCTCCGATCTCACCGAGGCGGCTTCCATCAGTGCCGTGATCCCGTCAGCGTCCTGCAGATTGACTTTGGCGCCGCGATATATCAGACGTTCCGCGACCGGCAGATGGTCCTGCCCCACCGCCCAGATCAGAGCGGAAGCGCCGTCCCGATCCACCGCGTTGATATCGGCGCCCGCATCGAGCAGCGCATCGATTGAATCCGCGTTTCCCTTGTCTGCGGCAATAATCAGCGCGGTGGCCCCGTTTTTGTCTCGTGCCTCGATATCGGATCCACCCTTGATCAGTGCAGCTATCGTCTCCGGGTGACCCTTTTCCGCCGCGTGCATCAGCGCGGTACGCCCGTTATTATCCGTAGAGGCGGTGTTCGCCCCTTTAAACAGCAGCTGCTCTACCATATCCGTGAGGCCGTAGCGAGCCGCGATCATCATCGCGTCCCAGCCGGCACGGGTCTTGGCGTTCAGATCGGCGCCCCGTTCCAGCAGCAGCGCCGATAGTGCATCATGGCCGTTTTCCGCGGCGAAGGTAAGCGCGGTACACCCCTCTCTTGCTTCGGCGTTAACGTCGGCGCCACGCGCCAGCAGCAGCGCCGTGGCCTCCAGGTTGTCGTTCTGGATAGCCATCATCAATGCGGTCACACCGAATTTGTTGGCGCTGTCGACGGGAACTCCCTCGTCAAGCAGCCGCTCAAGTGTCTCCACGTCACCGATTCCCGCGGCGACCCGAAACTCTTTCTCTTTCTCCGAGTCTCCGGCGATGGCAACGGAGACCAGTACCATACCCAACAGAAGGGCGACGAATTTATTGAACTTCATGGGTCTATACCTTGCTATGGGAAACAGCTGACAGCTGAACAATCCAGCCTATTCCTGTTTCTCCGCAACCTCTTCCTCTTCCGGTTCATCCGGCTCTTCGTGCGCAATGCCCTTGTGGCAGTCGATGCAGGTCTTGCCCTCGTCTCTGGCACTGCTGTGCCGGTTGCGCGCGCTGCGGCTCTGCTCACTCAGGTCCATATTCTCCCAGGCATGGCAGGAGCGGCATTCACGGGAGTCGGTTGCGCGCATTTTATCCCAAACCCGGTTGGCCATATCCCAGCGGTGCTTTTCGAACTTCTCCTTGGTGTCTATGGTCCCGAGAAATTCGTGCAGGACATCCTTGTACGCAAGAATCTTGGCCACCATTTTGGGACCGAAGGCTTTGGGTACGTGGCAATCGGCGCAGGTGGCCCGGACACCGGAGGTGTTTTTGTAGTGGATAGTCTGCTGCAACTCCTCCAGATTGATCTTCATGGAGTGGCAATCGGTGCAGAATTCCATGGTGTTGGTGGCCGAAAGTCCGACATTGAACAGCCCGGCAAAAACTGCGCCGGCACCAAATATGAGTATTACAATTAAGAAAAGTTTTATCCGAGATTTACCGGTGCGCTTCTGGTCACGAGCCATTAATATTCCTCTCCCAAACCCCGTCGTAGTCTATAAACCCGCCCCACGTTTCAGATTAACGTGCTGTTTGAATTGGTATAAGCAGGTTCGACGGCCAAAAAAATGCGGCTTCAGTAAATGAATACAGCCGCACTTCTGGACCAAAATCAGAGCATATTTTACTTTCTTCTAGCCTGGATACTAAGTGAAATGCGGTTCCTTTGCAAAGCATTGCATTCATTTTTTTAGCTGGAACGGGATAGTTGGCCGGCTGCCATCTGATCTGGATCAATTCCTTTGCAATTCAGCTAAATAGTGTTTCGCCGGAAAAGCAAGAGTTTTGATTATTCTGTCATTCCGGCTGAGCCGGGGATCCAGGGAATTCGACCCCCGCTGAACTGCCGCACAGGTTCGTCGGGGTGTGCTTCCCAGGTATTTGGTACCGCCTCCGCGCCTTTTTCGCCGGCTCGTCAAGGGCATTTTCTGCGTACCTAGGGCGCCATCCGGTCGTCCGGCTCCGGACTAGCTGGATATTGCAGGTTTGGCAACGAGGTACACTAGCTCAAACCCTTGTCGGCGAAGAACTCCCGATATTCGACGTCGATCTCGTTGATGTGGTGGTAAAGCCACTCCCACAACAGTGTACTCATTTTTCCTTTGAATTTTGCATTCCGGTTGTTTATCTGGGACTGGATCTTGGTCAAATCGTTCACGAATTTATCGTGCTGCAGCTTGTGTCCTGGATATCCCGGATAATCGAATTTGCGCATGAACTCCTCTTCCTCGCGAAAATGTGTCGCGACGAAAAGCGTCACCCTGCTGAACAGTGCATCCACGCGCTTCCAGTCATTTGCATCGGGTTCTCTGTCTGCAAGCTCTTCCGCCAGTTGGTTAAATTCGACCGCATAGCTGGCCAGCCTCAAATGTTGTTTGTTAAACTCCGAAACCCCGACGTTTTTCAAAAGGCAGGGGTATTTGTCCTGTGCGGAAGAACTTTTGAGTCCAAACATGGATCGTTTTCTCCTGGATATGACACTGCTCCAATTGTACCGCTTTGAAGGGATCCGAAAAACCGGATATTGGATGGCTGATGCGATGTTTACGGTAATTACGGATGGACAGTGCCATGCCGGCCGGCATTGCAGGGTATGCGTCCAGGTCAGCGTCGATGCTGCAATGGGGGCGGTAGCCGAATGTGCTCCGAAGAAGCGGTTGCAGCCTTATTCCATTGCCGGATCCGCTGCCTGCCGATCGCTGTTCAGAAGTACTGAAAAACATCGCCATGCGAGTAGAATGTTGCTGCAGCAGTAGCTGAAAAATTGCCGGCTTCTCCGAGAATGTGCCGTATCGACCACGGTAAATGTTGCGCATGTATAACGGCCTTCCAATTTTACTGGGGATACTCCTCATCACGCTCCTGGCGCCAGCGGCACGTGCCGAGACCGCCGGTTCGTCGGAACCATTGCCGGATCACGGCTATACGGCTTCGTCACTGAGCCCGATATCAACAGCAACGGATTCAGAAACAGGGGCGGCCGGTGCTGCAGCACAAGCATCCGGCAAGAGTCCGGGTCACAGCGGGTCCGGCGACGGCCGAACCGGTTTCTGGGTCGTCGGCATGCTTGTTAACCTGGCAGTCCTGGCATGGTTTTTGGCATGGGCGGTCAAAGAGTGGCGCAGGAAGAGGTGAGAACCGGGAACGTTGTTGACGAGGTAATTCAACAGCTGTAGCTTTACTACTGTTTTCCCGGCATGCGTTCTTACTTGTTGAGGCAAGATGGATATCACCTCGTATTTGCCCCCGTTACAGGCGGCACTGAACTCCATTTCCGCTTGTTTGATAGTCGCTGCATACGGGTTTATTCGCAGAGGTAACAAACGGGCACATAAAGTCTGCATGGTATCAGCACTGCTGGTTTCTACGCTTTTCCTTGCTGCTTACCTTTACTACCACAATCAAGTCGGTTATGTGCCGTTTACCGGTCAGGGGCTTATTCGCCCGATCTACTTTACGATTCTGTTTTCACATATATTTTTGGCGGTTGTAATACTGCCGATGATAGTTTTGACCGTTATCTTTGCACTCAGGGAGAGGATTACGCTGCATCAACGGATGACCCGCTGGACATTACCGCTATGGCTCTATGTTTCCGTGACCGGTGTGCTCATTTACCTGTTCGGATTCCATCTCTATCCTCCCCAGGCGGCAGCCTGAATCCGGCGCGCGACTGATTATCGCCAAGGACGCAAGGCTGCGAGGAACTGACTGATCATGTTGGACATTGCTGCGTATATCGTTGTCGGACTGGTACTTTATTTTGTTTCCGACTGGATACTGAATCAGATAGAGATCAAACGGGGAGAGCGATTTCAAAATCGTTCGCTGGTTTTTTTTGCGATTATCATGCTGCTCGCACTGGTTTTATTCGAGTTGCTCAAGCGTTTATAGGCAGGTCGATGCTTTCGGCACGCGTGCAGCGCCGGTCCGTTGCATCTGCCGGCAGGCGCGGCGGTGCGGTTGAAATATTCCCTGGGTTGTGCTGCCCGACCGTTTCGGTCAATTCCGTTTCGCCGGCCACATGGCTTTGAAGACAACGACGAGAAAAATCACACCGCCTGTAATGGCTATCAGTCCTCCCAGTCCCATCAATCCCATGCTGACTATTTTTTCGATGCTTTCCAATCCCTGGGCGCTTCCCGCGGTTTTCCGCTGTACGCCGTACCCGCCAGACCAGGCCAGGCCGAATACATGCATCATCTGGCCGATTCCATAAACAGCCGGCTGATAACGCGCCAGTCTGCCGGATGGCTTACGAAATCCGATGCGCGGCAGTATGTGGTAAATGACGCCCATGAATGCCAGGGTGACTGCAACGATCGATCCATGATAGTGAGCCGGTATCGTGACGTTGCTGCCGCGTATCATGAAACCGATGACACCGCCGACGCCAAACAGCAGAATCGAAAAAAGTAACGCTGAACGTTGCGCACGGAGATGATCGTCGGAAACCGGTCGGGATCCGAAAAATGCCGGGGCCAACGCCAGTGCCAGCGGTAGTGCGGCGATGCCACCGCCATACTGCATCAGCCAGGTGAGCCAGAGTATATGCTGACCTGAAACGACTGTGAACGCAGCGTAGACGTAGATCGTCATCAGTGCGGGTATTGCACCCAAAGCAAACAGCAGCAGCGCGATTCTCGGGTGAAGTCTGACGCGCAGTCCGGATACGGTGGCCAGCCACAACCAGCCAACCAGCATCAACTGGACATGCGTGAACTGTATCGTGTGACCGCCGCCCCAGAACAGCAATTCGTAGTAGTGCTGTCCCTGGATATTCTCCGGAATGCCCAGGTAAGAGGCCACCAGGGCAGCGACTGAGACCAATGCGATTACCAGTCCAATCAGCAGTCCGAAGCGAAGTGCTCCAGCGCCACTGATGCGCGTTCCCATCGGTCTGGAATAAAACAGCCCTCGGAGTACCAACAGCGTGAAGCCGAGGCCGAATATGCCCAGTCCGGTAAAAAAAATCGGATCCTGCAGTACTGGTACATAATTGTTCATTAACGGGCCGCCTGCGCCCAGAAAGGGCGACAGGCTGATAATCACGGTGCCCAAAGCCGCGAGCCCAAACGCCGCCCAGCCGCATTGGGAACAGTTTTCCCTGCTGTTCAGCGTCCAGAGAATTCCGGCGCAGGAGAGAAACCAGACCAGCACCGTGAGGTCCACGTGAACCACCAGGGCAGTGTGGAAAAAATCTATCCAGGGAAATATCTCCTGTATCCCGGGAGTTCGCGACATGACGATCAATACGGTAAACACGCCGCCCACAACCAGCGATCCAAGCGCCAGCGACAACCAACCGAGCGCGAGTCGTCGTGATGCTGTTTCCGGAGGATCAAGGTCAAATCCGTCGATTAGCTGATTGTGTATTGAATGGTCAGTGTTCATGGTGGTTACAAATATTCTTGGAGATGGTTCAGCGCCCGAGATTTGCAGTGGCGGCGGAACCCTATCTGATCACGAATTGGTTCTGGCCGCTGTTGAACTGAATAACAAGCAGCTGTGCGGATTCGAGCGACACCGATTTCCGGTAATGATGTGTTGCCCCCTTGACGCGGATATTGTCGTTCATGCGAATTTCAATCTCGTGATCACCGGTAGGAACCTTAACGCTTTTGTATATATCCACTCCCTGGTCCTTGTACAGGCCGGGCGGATCAACAACATCGTCGATGACAGGATTCTTATCCATTAAAACTTCAATTTTAACAGGTGATCTTTCACGTGGACAATCTTCCAGTACACGCATATTCGGTGGCAATTTGGCCAGCTCTTCCTGGCTTTTCCTGTGGCATTCCTGTACCGGCTTGCCGGCATGGGAGAGAGCCAGAGTGATCATAGACTCTTCCGGCGTCAGGCGTACGTATTGCGGGCTGAAGGAGAAGTACCAGACCAGGCCCATGAACAAGGTATAGTTCACAAGCTGCAGAATCAACCGCTTCGCGCTAGGCATTGCCGTCCTCCCCGGAAGCGGAATTCACTGGCGCATTTTGCAGAGCGGCAATCCGGATGGAAAACCCGGCGAGTTCATTTTTTATCTGCCTGCCATCTGTTACCGCAGCCCGGAAAACGTGGATGCGTGAGCGGTCGACCCGTTCCCTGAGCATCGGCTTTCGACCCTCGTTAAACCGTTTATCCATCCAGACATTGCCGTACCGATAGTAACAGTCCCCGTTTCTGCAACCGGTGATAAACACGCCGTCCGCTCCATTTTTCAGCGCGTACTCCACCAGCGTGGGCGGTACCATACCGGTGCATAGAAAACTCATTGCCGCTATGTTGCGGCTTTTCAATTCAGCCGCATCGAATGCATGATCACATCCGAAAACGATCAGTCGGGTTTCACCCGTCAACGCGTCCAGGGCGGCCTTAGTTCGACTTCGCACCTCATCGATCGGAAACTGCGGCATGTCGATACCGGTTTCGAGTACTTTCCCGCTGGAACGAAAAGGATTGGATGAGTGGCAGGAGCCAACGCAGATACCGCAGGCGGCACAGAGCTTCTCGTTCACCGCCACTTCATATTCCCAACGGGCACCATCGGTTCGGGTCTGCACGCTGATCGCGTCGAACGGACAGTCGACGGCACATTGTCCGCAGCCATTGCATTCGTCGAGATGGACTTCGGCTGCCGTACCGGTCTTTTTCGGAGGTAACCAGGGCATGATCATAAGCAGACCCGTGATTCCCGTGGTTATTATCCAGGTCTGTCCGGCGGTTAAATAGTCGAGAGCGGGATATATGTTCAGGTAGAACCAATCAAGATTAAGTACCGCAGGTACTTTATGCAGGTCGGCCGGCGCATGACTGACGGCAGGCCAGATAAAAGAGAGGGCGAGCAGGGCGATAAAGCTTCCGATTGCAAGCCCTCTGGGGGCACTGATTTCAACATGCGAAAGTCGCTTGACATGGATCCAGAGCGCGAATATCAGCAGCACCGGCTGCCCCAGCAGGTGCAGAAAAGCCATCAAAGTGAAGAAACGGTCGGTAAGTTGCCCCTCCAGAAAGTTGCTGGCCATTGATCCCGCGACAATGGGAAGTGCGTCCATGAGCTGGGATGACAAAACTGCAACGTACAGACCCAGTTCATCCCAGACCAGCCAGTAGCCGGTAATGCCCAATGTGATGACAAACCAAAGCGTCGGGACCCCGGTGAGCCAGGAGAACCAGCGAAAGCCGCGGTAGCGGTCAAGCGCGAACTCCCTGAACATGTGCAGTACGATCGTCATGACCGCAGCGTCCGATGCGTAGCGGTGCAGACTGCGCATGACACCACCGAAGTACCACTGATCGTGGGTTAAGTACTGGACCGAATTGTAGGCACCGGTGAGACTGGTATCGAAAAACACGAACAGGTAGATGCCGCTGATCAGCACAACCCAGAAAAAGAAGAAAGTCAGCGTGCCCAGGTGATAGAGCGGATTCCATTCCGCTCCAAAAGAGATGTTGAACCATGCTTCAAGCGCCAGATAGCCTCTCTTTATTGGATTGACGGATTTCAATCTCTGACAGCCTCTACTTTCGCTATGGGTGTTAAATCACCGGTGAAGGTGAGCAGTATGATATTTTGATCGATTGCCGGTTGGAAATGACATTGGTCAAAACCGATATTTAGCTTCACGCCAGAGGGAACGCAGTGATCCGCGATCGCCTGCATTTTTCCGTGGAACGGAATAAAAACGCCGGAATTTTGGAGATTACCGCTGCATATGCCTGTCTCTATCCAGGCGGCTTCGTTTCAGCAGCTCCAGCAGCACGAAAAGCAGCCCGGAGAGGATAATAAAGGCACCGATTGTCAATCCTATAAAAAGAGAATAATCGAATTGATAACCGTCTCTGCTTGGGTCGTAGGCAGTGCAGAAGAAGCGAACCTTGTTGACCAGTTCATCGAGAAATGTCTGCCCCGGCTTCGGGCGGTCAAGTACCAGGTCCTTTAATGGCTCCACCAGCAGCGGGGTTTCGAAAACCTCTCCGTACACCTGCGTATAGAGAACGCCTTCGGCGTCGATAACGCTGGCCTGGACGATGTGGTCGAAGCCGTTGGGCGAAGTAAAGAACTGGAAGCCAAGCTGTTTCGTAAGTGCGTTAACTGTGTCGCTGTCCGCGCTCAATAAATGAAATGCCGCGTTCTCGATCCCCTGTTTCCTGGCGTAGGAGAGCATCGCCTGAGGCGTGTCGTGCTGGGCGTCGAAACCGAGTATTGCCACGGAAAAGCTGTCGCCTCCCAGCGCCGTGCGCGCTTTTTCGACCACCTTGTGCAGGTTTCTGGTAGTCATGGGGCAGATGTGGTAGCAACTGGTGTAGACGAGGCTCAGTACCAGCGGTTTGCCTCTGAAATCCGAAAATTTCACTGATCGGCCGTGCTGATCAGTCAGGATATAGTCGCCGAGGGCACGGCCTATTGCGGACTGGCTCGATTGTAAAGCCGTTTTATACTGAAAGTTTTTTACCGAACCCGCTCCACCCGTCTCACTTTCATCACCGGAGACGAATTGGGGGAGGGCGGCAGACAGTGCCAACAAGAGAAGCGCTACAAGATGGCGCATGGGCAAATCAGATTGCTTTAAGGTGCCGCCGGCTATGCGTCTCAGCCGATCAGCATGGTATCCAAAACCGCAAAAACCAACAATAGGATCAATTGAATCAACGAAGCGAAAAAGCTGCTCATCGCCATTTTCGGGGATGGATCCATGACCAGTTGCATATTGCGCAGCAGAAAAAAGCCGCCCCCCGCTACAGCTCCCAGCAGGTAGACCCAGCCCAGCCCGAAGAAAAACGGAAGTATGGAGATGGTTACCAGCAGTGCAGTATTGCCCAGTACCGCTTTTGCCGCAGCCTGGTTGCCAACCACCACAGGCAACATCGGTACACCCGCGGACGCATAGGCGCCCTTCTGTGCGATAGCGAGGCTCCAGAAATGGGAAGGGGTCCAGAGGAACAGCACGATCGCGAGTAAAATCGGGACGGCGCCTATCTGGGGGTCGACCACCGCGGCGCCCGCCAGCACTGCAAAACTTCCGGATGCTCCACCGATGACGATGTTGAGCCAGGTGCGGCGTTTCAGCCAGACAGTATAGACAATGGCATAAAAGAACGCACCGAGGAAAATATGGAGCGCGGCCATTCCGTTGAGTGCAAATCCGGCAATGCCGACACCGACCAGTAAAAGGGACGATATGACCAGCAACCACCAGCGATTATGCGGCAGTTCGCCGGTAACGAAAGGGCGGTTCCTGGTGCGTGGCATGGTCGCATCGAGATCGCGTTCATAGTACTGATTGAACGCACCTGCACTGCTGGCCGCCAGTAATACCGCGAGTGTCAATAACAGCGCCTGCCAGGCTGGTACCGGCTGACCGGGTGTCACCACCAGCGCCACCAGTGCGGTAATCGACATGATGACGCCGATTCGCAATTTAAACAGGTTGATTAGCAGCTTAACCATATTGACTTTGACGTCGCTTCTGTAAACCGCCCTGTGGCGTTGGCTTTACGGCACAGAACGGGTGGTTATTAAGTCGGTGATTTCCGGTTCCACAGCGTCAGAGTGGCTGATTTACAAATCAACCACTCTGACGGGACTGTGTTAGCTAAGCGGCCATACCGATGCCAGATACTTCCAGTTGATGAAGTAGTACACGATAAAGCTTACCAGAAGTACCATAGCGAGAACAAAGGTACCGGGTGCTTCGAAACTGCTGGATCCATGCCCTTCCACCGGCAGCGGGGCGGCTCTGGGGAGAGTTTCCGGGCGCTGGTTGGAATAACACGATGCGGCCAATGGCAACCCAAAGCTCTGCAGCAGTCCTGCGGAGGGTTCGAGTTTTTTGCCGAACACCAGAGAGCCGACGGTTATCAGCAGGAAAGCACCACCGCCGAGCACACCGATAACGCCGCCGAAAGCGCCTATACCCATCAGCGTGTAGGCCATGCCCGGATAGTCGAAGCCGAGAGCCGCGCCGGTGAAGTCCATGTCCCAGTGTCGTCTTGAAACGCCCAGGGTTCCCGCGCCCAGCATGAACAGCACCATGATGGTCATCCCGCCGCCAAACAGGTAGGGTTGAATCTTAGCCAGTCCTGGAAGAATCATCTGGCGCCGGAACAGCACCGGAATCAGAAAGTAGGTCACACCCATGAAGGCCATAGTGGTGCCTACTGCAACTGTGGCATGAAAATGAGCCGGCACATAGATGGTGTTATGGATGATCAGATTGATCTGTTCGGTACCCATGACCACGCCGGTAATGCCGCCCAGGAATCCGAAGACCACCAGGGAGATGAACATCGAAGAGAACACCGGGTTCTCCCAGGGCGCTTTGCGCAGCCACTCGAACAGGCCGTTGTTGAAGCCCTTTCCGCGCTGCGCCACCTCGATCGAACCGGGAACGGTGAGGCCGTGGATCAAGCTGGCCAGCACCGCCAGGTACATCGCATAACTGGTGTTGAACACTTTCCATTCCGAACTGATGCCCGGGTCCACCAGAATGTGGTGGGCGCAGGCCAGTTGCAGGAAAAGGATGTAAAGCAGGTAGGCGGTGCGGCTTACCTTCTCCGACATCGGGCGGGCGCCAAAAACCAGACCGGCGATCAGGTACCAGATGGCGACATGCGCCGCAACGTTGATCTGCTGTGACGAGTGCCCCAGACCCCACCAGACGACCCGGTACATCTCGGCGTCGATGTGGGCAATATACCCAATCGACCAGAGAAAGGTGGGTATCAGGATTATTGCCCCCGATGCGATGGTAAACACCGCGATGATGGCGGCCGTCACCGCGCCGAATGTCACCAGCGGAATCGAACCGTCGTAGGTCTTCTCCTGTTTGGCCACAACCAGCGTGCCGAAAAAGATAAAGCAGCCGATCAGAGCGCCCACCGCGAACAGGATAAGCCCGAGATAAAAATGGGGGGCTGCCTGCATCGGCACATAGGATGTCATCATGACGCTGGAGCTGCCCTGAAAAATCGCCACGTTGGTCATTACCGCACCGATCAGCATCAGCAGAAACTGCACCCAGCCCCACGCGGGTGTCGCCAGCCTGCAGCGCAACAGCGTCGATGATGCGACGTAGAGAACAGCCATTTCGAAAAAGATGATCCAGAAGATCAGTGCATCTATGCCATGTGCGGTCAACGCCATGTAAAACTGGTCAGCCGGCAGCAGATGGACCGCCTGCCAGCGGGTGAGAACGACCAGCAGCGCAAGAATGCCGGCAACCAGAAGCGCTACCGCGGCCGCGACTGCGTTCGCCTTGATCAGGCTCTCGGCGGATTTGTGAAAATAGAGCCCGGTATCTGGGCAAGTTCTGAACTGTGCCATTGTCTGTTTACTCCTTCACGTAGATCTTGCCGACCATCGTGTGGTGGCCGATACCGCAATATTCGTTGCAGACCACCCCATATTCACCAGCTTGGTCGGGGGTAACCGTCAGGACCATTTCGTAACCGGGTACGACCTGCATGTTGATATTGATTGGCTGAACGGAAAAGCCGTGCTGCCAGTCCATCGAAGAGAGGTGCAGCCTGTAGGTCTTGTTTTTCTCCAGTTCGAGAATCGGCCACCACTGCCACAGGCGGGCCAGCATGTAGACGTCACTGCCTGCCGGTGGATGGATAATCGGCAGTCCGGCCTCTTCACCCACTTTGTTCTGATCTATCCCTTCCTGTACCTTGGCGCCAAATTTTGCCGGAGTTGTCTGGTAGGCTTCATTTGAGAGGTTCTGTTTTCCATAAATGTGCCAGTAGGGCATCATGAAAAACATAATGAGACACCAGGTCAGCGCGATCAGTATCCAGACGATCTCCTGGCGGCCAACGGGTACTTTCCACCAAAATCGGTCGGCCGGCGGCATAAATGAAGTCATGATCTAGTTCCCCCTTCGGGCATGCATTATTGATGATTTTCAGAGCACGGCATCCGTGCGCCGTGATCACATCACTCCAGTAGAATCAAGGCGCAACGGGGATCGTGACAATCTCCATGATGCCCCAGACGATATAAAATACCGCGGGCATCGCAACACCGAGAAAAAGAAGCAAAAAAGGATTGTCGAGTAGCGACTGCATGGCAGGAATATGCTCTTCCTGATTTTCGTCTGGTGACTTGCTTGTTTCCGTCATGAGGAGTACCCCTTGTCTAATGTTTTTCAAACATGAAACTGGTTTGTGTCAGCCGCCCCCAACATGGGTGTGGCTGAGCACACGACCGATCCACCACGCCATCAGGCGCAGGAGTGAAAGCGCCTCGGCAAACGCCCGGTAAAAACCCATTATTTTCCTATTGGTTCTGCCTACAGACTATATTCGCTGAATTTGCGCCAGCATTGATCTACATCAAAATCGAGCATGGAAAATAGGTCATATCACACGATTGTTCAGACCAGGTGGTGGCTCGGTTTCCGGTTTGAAATGAGATCATCGAGAGCAGTTTGATCAGGTGCCACCGGTAAACCCGTTTTGTATCCTGATGCATCAGGATACACTGATAGACTTAGGCCCCTGCGTGTGTGATTTCGTGCTCTTATGGGGTTCCAAATGGTTCAATAGTGGTATCTGTTTACCACCATTTGGGTAGAGGAATGCGAGTTGATAATTCGAAAAATGTCTTCAGTCAGTAAATCTATCCTATTGTTACTCTGCTTCTCAGGGTTTGCCTGGCTGCTGCTCAGTCCGACGTCCGAGAAATCGTTGCATGCGCGTAAAGCGGACTTTTATCAGGCATCGCTTAGAGCAGAACGGCTGATCGGGGCGATCAACAGCTATACCGCAAAATACAAATCAGCCCCGCTACAGCTGGATGACCTGGTCCCCGGGTTTATTGAAGCGTTGCCCGATACCGGTCTGGCGGGGTGCAGCAGCTTCAAATATGTCAATTACGGCAGCGGCCGGATACTGATTCTCTGGTACGACCTGGGCAGCCGCCAAGGGCAGCCGGTTGCAAAAGAGAGTCAGTATCCGGATGGCGATCCAGGCCATGCAATTCTTACTTTTACCATCGGCGAGGGCGACGCTGTGATCGATGCGAAATTCGACCGGATGCCGAAGGAGATTCAGTCGGCTGAATTCGATCCCGAACTGTGGATTTCCGGTAACAACCGGATTGCGATGGCAATAGACCTGCCGGAGAAGTATGAACTCTTCAGGATGCCGAGGAGTGTGCTGGAGAATCTGTTGGGCCGGCCCGACGGCGTGCGGGTATTGCGCGATGCCCCCTGGGAACTGAGAATCAATTGTCCCAGGAACCTGACCGAAAGAGACGTATTATTCTATTGGCCCGGCGAACGCTATCCGCAGCAGCTGTATGGCGGAAACACGGAGATGATCGGTAACTGGCTTTACGTTCATTGATGCGGTGCATCCCGCCGTGCCAGGTCTTTCTGAACATCAGCTTGCAGGACGCTGTGCCGGGGATGTTCGCGGTGTCTGCGACTGCACCTGCTTCTGGCGGGAACAGTTCTCATCCGGCACCTGAATTCCGGCATACCGATTGAGATGACGGGTGTAATTCCGCAAAATACGCAATCACAAACCGGGTGTCCGGCTTCGACACTGTCTGCAGGAAATAATATGGTGGAGATGAATTCCCGAAGATCGATTGCGATATGGCTTTTGGTCTGCTGTGCGGCGATCTACGTGATGGTTGTCCTGGGCGGCGTTACCCGTTTGACCGGGTCCGGTCTCTCAATGGTTAAATGGGAGCCGGTGATCGGTGTATTCCCGCCAATGAGTCAATCAGAGTGGGAAGAGGTATTTCTGCTCTATCAGCAGTATCCCGAGTTCAAATTGAAGAATTCTCATATGGATATCGGGGATTTCAAAAGTATTTTCTGGCTGGAGTATTTTCACCGTCTTCTGGGACGCTTGATCGGAGTTGTTTTTTTACTGCCGCTGGTCTATTTCCTGATCACCAGAAAAATCCAGAAATCCATGGTTCCAAAACTCGCGTTCATATTCCTGCTCGGTGGTCTGCAGGGATTGCTCGGCTGGTACATGGTGAAAAGCGGACTTGCGCAGGATCCGCATGTAAGCCAATACCGGTTAACCGCCCATCTTGGGTTCGCGTTTATCATTTACGCGTTTATTTTCTGGACTGCACTTGACCTGCTTTTTGTCCGGGAACGACAGGCGGTCTTTCAAAGCCACTCCGGCCTCAGCCGATTTTCATTTTTCGTTACCGGTTGCATATTTATTACCATTCTTTCCGGCGGTTTCGTTGCCGGCCTGAAAGCCGGGCTGGCTTACAATACGTTTCCATTGATGAACGGTCAGCTTATTCCTGATGGATTATCGACCATGGATCCGCAATGGAAAAACTTTTTTGAAAATGTCACGACGGTACAATTCGATCACCGGCTGCTGGCGACCTGTCTTGTCGTTCTGGTGCCGATATACTGGTTCTACGCGCAGCAGAAGCAGCTCACATCCGGAACCAGGATAGCCTCTCATCTGCTCCTGATCGTTCTGCTGGTGCAGGTTGCGCTTGGCATCTCCACATTGCTGCTCCATGTGCCGGTCTCACTGGCTGCCACCCATCAGGGAGGGGCGCTGGCGCTGTTTACACTGGCGCTGTATCTGAGCCACCGGTTGCGATACCGGCAGTGATATTCACCGTCAACGTTCAGCAACGGGTGGCTGCCGTGGAGGGTGTGAAGCGGGATTTGGCAGTCGACTGACGCAGCTGTTCGATTCCCTCGGCAAGGGCCGGCAGCCGGTGCCTGACCAGCAATTTCAACCAGTCTGTATACACATCGCCGTGCACGGCGATATCGTTGGTCAATTCAGCGAGAGACATCCATCTGCAGGCCTGGATTTCATCCGGGTTCAGACAAAAAACACCGTCATAGTGCCCAAGCAGTATGTGGTCATGTTCATGTTCAATCAATCCGTTACCGACATCCGCTCTGTAAGTAAAGGCGAAGATTTCCGTCAGTTCGCAGTCGAAGCCCAACTCTTCGTCCAGACGGCGGTGAGCAGCCTGAAAAATCGTCTCACCGGGAGCAGGGTGGCTGCAGCATGTATTCGACCAGAAACCGCCTGAATGGTATTTGCTGATGGCTCTCTGCTGCAGCAGTAATTGCGCCTGACTGTTGACGATAAATATCGAAAAGGCTCGATGCAGTCTGCCTGTTCGATGAGCCTCCATTTTTTCCATGGCGCCGGTTTCATTTCCATATGAATCGACCAGCACAATATCATTCGTATTCAACATAGGCCGACAGTCGGGTAGCGGTTTTGGATTCAATCGGATCATGCTGTCTTTACTCTACCACACTGTCAACAGTGGCATCGACAACTGATATAATGTGGCGCACCAAATTGACAGACCCGGGTCAATCTGCAACAGCTCTGGCGAATTGATTCAACTCCACGGCCCCGTTGGGGCGGATCGATCGTTGAGGATGTTTGCGAATCCCCGTTCCCGCCTCACTATCCGGCCGAGTTGCCTGAAGAGTTGATGCGTCGTATTGAATCGCTGAAGGAGTCGATGAAAAGTGCCTGCCAAAAAGTCTGTTTCAAGCGGAGCGGTTGTTGTATTGGTTGTTTCGTTTTTCGCCGGCATCGCGCTGTACCTGATAAACTGGCCCGCTTTACATAAGCCCGATGTTGAGGAGTTGCAGGGCGTGCTGCGGCCGGAGGCCAGAGAGCTGGGCGCATTTGCACTGGTGGATCAGAATGGCCAGGCATTCGAACTTGACCGCTTTGCCGGAAGCTGGAGTTTCGTATTTTTCGGCTACACCTTTTGTCCCGATATCTGCCCCACGGCGCTGACGACGCTGGGCACTGTATTCAACCAGCTTGAGAAGCAGGGGGAGCCGATGGGGAGTTTGAATACGTTCTTCGTTTCGGTTGATCCACAACGTGACACGCCGGAGGTTTTACGCGGATACATGCGCTATTTTAACAGGGCTTTTACCGGTATTACCGGAGAGAAGGGACAGATCGATGGGTTTGCCCGCCAGTTTGGTGCCGGCTATTTCATTGAACCGGAGAGTGGTCCCGGAGAGTACCTCGTGAGCCATACCAGCTCCATATTCCTGGTTGATCCAAAAAAGCGGCTGCTGGCTCAATTTTCACCACCATATAGCGCCGAAACCATCGCTGAACAGTTCAGAAAAATAAAATCCTTGTACTGATCATTTGAAATTGTGTGCCATGAACAGCGCCCTGATCCTGCTCACCGCCTCTTCGTCAGGCGGATAGAAGGTTGCCGCCATTAACAGCGTTCCGTTTCTGGCCTGCCCGGACAGCTTGGGATTTTTCATTGCTTCGGTAAGATTGAATTCCGCGCGCTCCTGATTCCTGAATTTGAAGAACGAGATTATCCGGGTGCTTGTGAACGCGGAGATCACATAGGTGGCGATATACTCCATATCGTCGTTGGCGGGCACCTCAATCTGGAGCGATCCATCGACACCATTGGCTTTGAGTTCATCAATAAAGGAACTCACCTCGCGAGTGGTTTCCGTGCCCAGTGGACTTGGACTGCATCCGGGCAGCAGCGCAAGCAACAGGATGGCGATTACGAAAAAGCCTTTCATGTTCCATGACCCTAGAATTGCGGCTGAACGGAAAAAGTGCATTTGCCTGTTCAGCGCCCTTCCGGAAACAATATCACCCATCGTTCCGGCACCTCCGTCGGGATGGCGGGGAGCAAAAACAAGCAGCTGTCTCTGAGCGGACAGGTTTCAAGGTTTGTCCGGAGCGGGGACGTGTGCGGAGCCGGGGGATAATTCTTCCGGCAAAAACAGAAACTCTCCGGTTTCAGGGTTGTAGACAATTCGCCTGCCGCTGGGCGTCCGGTACTGATTCTTTTTCAGTTTCGACCAGCCCTCCACAGCGACCCCCTTTTCCAACACCCTGCCGAAAAAAGGATCCCGCGGAGTAACCGCCCCCGGTGCGGCGTCATCGAGGACGTTTGGATAGTGCACAGCGCTTCCCCGCTCCCTGGACTCTTCGGCATAGGAAGCTATTCCTGCACGCACCCCCTCGATCAGTCCCGGTTCCATCGCCTCCTCAGCATCCTTCGATATTTCAAAATATTTTGTAACGGCCAGTAGTCCCACGAGCAGCACGAGCACCAGCATGAAGGCGGCTTCGAGTCGCGAGTAGCCTGCGGACCGGGTAATAGCTTTATGCATACTCTAACGTTGCCGTGAAATGTTAATCGTATTTTTTATCATCCTGCACTGTGGGCGGATGCGGACCGACTGCGTTGCTGGAAAAGGGAATTTTGCTGAAGCATTGCCTCAGACCAACTTTTCCCTGCAACGATCGCTTCGTTTGACAGCCTCGCAGTGTCATGAAAATGATTGTTTACCTGATTCGAAGCTGAGGGTAATTGATTTAAAGCATATTAAATCCAATCCCGGAATCCCTAGCGCGTGCTGGCGGAGCGGCCACTCCAGGCCTGCATCAGTTCAGGCTTCGATTTCCAGAGGCCGGTTGGCTCTCTCCGGGCCTGCTCCTCCAGTTGAAGCAGTTCAGCCGGGACGCCATCGGCAATCGAAGGTGCATTCAAAGTTATCGCATAACCCTGTCGAACCATCGCGGCATTGAGCGAATGTTCCTCTCCCGGAAGAGAGACGATAACCGGAATTCGACCATATTTGTCGCTGCGCTTCAGATCGCCTTCGACATTCACTTTTGTTGCCGGCGAAATCAGCTGCCGAAGATGACTCGTGGCCAGACGGCCCAGTTCAAGCAGCAGATCCGCGCCTATTCCGGTTCGCCCGGTGTCTCTCATCAGTTTGGGGTTGGCTATGTCCTCGGGAGCATCAATGCCGAGCAGTTGAACGCGGGTCGGGGTGCCATTCAGGTCAATGACCAGCGTATCCCCGTCCTCCACCTGCAACAGAGAGCAGGAGACCGTATCCGCCGACAGGGACAGGGTGAAAAGCATCAGTAGCGGAAGGATCAGATGGATGTTCATGCGTTTCAGCAGTTGCAATAGCCGGTCATGCATGTCAGTGGCTGGTGCCGCTTGAGCGGGTAAGTTTGTTATGTGCATTATATTTTCCCGAAGGCTTTTTCATAGGCAGGCGCTTCACTTCTTTGAGTGTATCGGCATCGTAAACGACCAATGCACCGTCGTCGTCCCAGACACTGACCAGTGCGTATCTGCCGTCTTTGGTGAACTCCACGTGGGCGGAGGTTTTACCGGGCGCCGGGTTCAGGGTTTCGACGATTTCCAGCGTCTGTTTATCTATCACATGCATCAGATCCCTGTTCGGCCCGAAAAAGACATCGACCCAGGCGTAGCGGCTGCGCTCATGGCTGCGCATGAAAAATCCCGGGCCCTTGGTCGGTATGCGCTTGATCACCTCCCAGTTTTTCATGTCGACAACAGTCACCTCCGGTTTTTTGATATTGGGTGTGGCCAGCACCGTACGGCCCTGGTACTGCCATGTGATGGCGGAGCTGAGATGCGGCATACCGGGGAGGGCGATTGTGGCGACCGACCTTTTCAGGTCCAGATCCACGACCTGGCCGGCAGCGCCCTGCTCGTCGGGCCCGCCGCGCGAGGTGCCGATCACGCGATCGTACTCCTGCGTAAGAAAAAAGTCGTCCAGGTATCCCTTTATCCCAATGCGCGATATAGGGAACCGGCGGTTTTTGTCTGCATCCCCCGAATCTTCACGATAATCGTGCACCCAGCCGGCGAAGCCGGCGGGTGGGTCATCTGCATAGTTGATCTCCCACACCTCTGGTATGTCCTTCAACGCGACCACGAAGCTGTCGCGCGCGTCCGCGGTGTAGACGGCACTGACCCGGGAGCTGTGCCCTTTGCCATCCTTCACCTCGATAACCTTGATCGGGCGAAGGTCCGTCGCATCCAGCAGCGTCAGCGTATGAGGAAGATAATTGGCCACCAACAGGAACCGGCCATCATGCGACACCGCCAGGTTGCGTGTGTTGATACCGGCTCGAACCTCGGCGACGTAGGTGAGATTGAAGACGTCGAATTTACTGATCCAGCCATCGCGCGAGGCAAAATAGATGTAGCGCCCATTGTCGGCCCATTTGGGACCGCCATGCAGCGCAAACCGCGTTGCAAATCTATGAATGGG
Organism: Gammaproteobacteria bacterium; assembly: GCA_020445405.1. Taxonomy (GTDB): domain Bacteria; phylum Pseudomonadota; class Gammaproteobacteria; order Chromatiales; family Chromatiaceae; genus HKST-UBA178. The sequence goes on from JAGRGQ010000002.1 coordinate 117,677, forward strand.
TTCGAAAGTATCTCCATTGAGCAGCGTGGCGTGGTGGTCTCCCAGTTCCACTACGACAAAGAGATTGTCGATATCGGCGTCAAACAGAGGCTTGTCGGGCAACTCTCCCGGTTTATGGTAGACCTGCAGGCTGCCCAGGATCTCCGCCATTCCCCAGGCTGGCACGGATTTCAGCGGAGTGTAGATCAACTCGACCAGCGATTCGATCTGTGGCCCAGTCAGAATATCCTTGAATGGCGGCATCTGACTCGCTGGACGGCTGTTCGCTATGACCGAAATGGCCGCTTCTTTACGCAGGCGCTGGAGGTTCTGAGGCAATAGCGCGGGGCCGACGGCGCCAAGACGGTTTGCGCTGTGGCATTCTGCGCAGTACTGGGCATAGAGCGCAGATGCTTCGGGCGCAGCGATGCTGTCGGCAGCGGCGATGCTCAGACAGAAAATAGAGGCCAGGAGGCAGCATCGGCAACGGCTTTGGATCATGCTAAACCGGGATGGGCTATGTTGAAGGGATTGGGTTTCGTCACGCAGCCTTTCATTTTCGTCGGTTGATGCCTATCTCTTCGTCGGTCAGATAACAGGCCGGGTCCTCGGACCAGGCGTCGCCGGTGAGCTGCATCGCCCGCACTCTGGTGTTGCCGCCGCAAATGTCGAAATGGCGGCACTCCCCGCATCTGCCACCGACGCTGCGGGGATGTGCCTTCAGGCCCGCCATGATGGGATCGGACAGGTCCTGCCAGATTTCCGAAAAAGGCCGCTCCTTTACATTCCCCAGATTATAGTTCCACCACATGGTATCCGGGTGAACGTAACCCTGATTGTCAATGTTGGAAATGTTCACGCCCGAGCTGTTGCCTCCCCACTGAACCAGTTTTGCGCGCAGCCGGCTGGCCTGGTCGGGAAAGTTTTTCGTGGCCCAATGCAGCAGGTAAACGCCGTCGGCATCGTTGTTTCCGGTTACGAATTCGGTGCTGCGTCCGGCTCTCGCGTCCGCCAGCGCACGCTCGAACAGTAGATCCATCGCCCAGCGCGTGGTTTGCAGAAAAACGTCGTCGCCACGATTTTTATTACCGCGCCCGGCATAGTTGAGGTGGGAAAAATAGAATTTGTCGACCGCTTCCCGATCCATCAGATCCAGCAGCTGGGGCAGCTCATCGGCGTTGTCCCGGGTCATGGTGAAGCGCAGTCCAACTTTGATATTCCTGTCGCGGCAAAGGCGCAGCCCCTGTATCGAAGCGTCGAAAGCCCCCTCCATCCGCCGGAATCTGTCATGGGTCTGCTGGATGCCGTCGATGCTGATACCCAGATAGTCGAAACCTACAGCGGCTATGCTGTCGATATTGGATTCATCGATCAGCGTACCGTTGGTGGACAGGGCGGTGTAAAATCCCATCGCCTTGGCGCGGTGTGCGATATCGAATATATCCGGCCGCAGCAGCGGCTCCCCACCGGAGAGGATCAATACCGGTACCTTGAACCGTTTGAGATCCTGCATCACCTCGAACACCTGATCCGTGCTCAGCTCGTTGGGAAAATCCTTGTCCGCCGATATCGAATAGCAGTGCTTGCAGGTGAGATTGCAGCGGCGCACGAGATTCCAGATAACCACCGGCCCGGGTGGTGATCTTTTCGGCCCAAGCGGGGTGGGAGAGAGGAGTTCGTGCATGAACTGGGATATTCGAAACATTGGAATAGACTGCCAATTCGCCGGATAAAGTTTGCGCGGTGGATCAGTGCCGCCGATCAGCTGATCCGCAGCCCCGTTTTTTTCAATATTCTGGTGCTGAACAGGACTTCGTGAGCACGGCTGTCCGCTCCCAGCATAACCGCGATCCGGTTTACCTTGTCCATGACTTCAGCGCGGTCATTTCCGTGCACCATGGCAAACAGATTATAACGCCACTCCGGCAGATGTCTGGGTCGACGATAAGCGTGACTGACAAACGCCAGCTCACCGATCCGGCGACCGTACTCCGCAACCAGGCCGTCGTCCACGTCCCATACACTCATGCCGTTGCCGCGAAATCCCAAGGCATAGTGGTTGGGTACCGCGCCGATCCGACGAATAACGCCGGTTTTCAGCATCCGGCGCAAGCGTGCCATCACGTTTTCCGCCGTGGTGCCCAGTTCGTCGGCAATTTGCTGATAGGGCCGGGGCACCAGCGGCAATCCCGCCTGGGTGCACTGCACTATTCCACGGTCCAGATCATCGAGGTTGTTCATCTGTTTTCCAGCTTGATTCTGTCTCGTCAGGTTCAGACTTCGAGCTTAAGGCCTACGAAAAACTCCTCTTCCTTGGGCATGTTGTAAACCCGGCAGCCGGTCAACTGTTCGATCTCGCGGATGACACTGCCGATGCGCTCGGGCGTCTCTGTCGCCAGCACAAACCACATGTTGAACTCGTGATCGCGGGCATAGTTGTGAGCCACTTCCGGAAATACATTGACCTGCTCATTGACGCGCTCAAACTCGTGCTGCGGAACGCGCATGGCGCACAGACTCAAGCCTCCTCCCAGACGCTCCGCGTGGTACATGGGGCCGAAACGTGAAAGCAGTTTGCTTTCGAGCATTGACTGAAGGCGCCGAATCAACTCATCCTCTTCAATACCGAGTTCCCGGGCTGCCTGCAGGTAGGGCCGGTCGGTGATGGGAAAGCTCTCCTGCAGTCGGTTTATTATGGCGCGATCGGTATCATCCATCAGCGGTATTTTGCACCGCGCTGTTTGAAGCGTTTACCGCTGAATAAAATTTTACGCGGCAGCTGCTCCAATCCCTGGGATGCAACGATCGAATCTATATGTTCGAGCACCCGCTCGCGCTCCCGGCCGTGAATCATGCAGAACAGATTGTAGGGCCATTCCGGCAGCTTGCGCGGCCTCTGATAGCAGAGGGTGACACAGGGCTGGGAGCCCAGTTTTTCGCCCACGCTGTCGACCTGGTCGTCGGGTACGTCCCATACCACCATGGCATTGGCGGTATATCCCAGTTCATGGTGTCTCACGACTATCCCCATGCGCTTGATGACCCCGCCGTCCTGCAGCGCGCTGATGCGTTCGATGACCTGCAGTTCGCTGAGTCCCAGGCGTCTGCCGATCTCCCTGTAGGGGCGGCTGGAGAGCGGCAGTCCATCCTGAATCTCCGCGATCAGATGATTGTCCCGTTCGCTCAACACCATAGCGGAAATCCAAGATCGATATGGTGTTGCTTTATCAGAGGGAGGTTGAGTATCGGATAGCCCGTTAACTGCTCCAACTCGTTCAGCACCTCTTCCAGCCGCACATTGCTGGCAGTGGTCACGACGAACCAGAGGTTGTATTCGTCCTCCCTTTCGTAGTTATGGTTTACCTCGGGGTAGCTGTTGATCAACGATGCAACCTGATCAAGTTTTTGCGGAGGGACCGACATCGCCGCCAGCGTGCTCGCACCAATACGTTTGGGTTTGAACACCGGCCCGATTCTGCTGACGACCCCAGTCTCCAGCAGACGCTGCAGAACCTTGATGACCAGTGCTTCGCTGGTGCCCAATCTATCGGCCATATCCCGATACGGGGTGGCAGAGAGCGGAAGTCCCTTCTGAAATGTATCAAGCAGTCTCTTTTCGAGGTCGTTCAAGTCAATTCTCTGGACGCATCGGTTCTGGCTTGCCGCTCGGCGCATCTGTCTGGCAGTTGATGACATACTATAGCCCCGTTTTATGCGCGCGGGAGGTGAAGAATATGCCGCTCGGCTTGTCCACCGGCAACCTATGCGTCAACAGCATGCTGTCGGTGTCGTACACCTGAACCTCATCTTTGTCGCGCACCGAGATCCAGACCTCCTCTCCGCGCGGTGAAAACTCCATATGCAGCGTCCCTTTGCCGGTTTTCAGAGTTTTAACGATTGCCAGGGTTTCGGTATCGATTATCTGAATCGTATCGTTGTCCGGGAACGCGAAATTCACCCAGACCTGTCTTCCATCGGGACGCGCCATCACGAAAACCGGCTGTCCATGCACCTTGATACGTCCGGTTTCCATCCAATCTCCCTGTTTGACAACCAACACCTCGTGATGGCCTACCGCGGGTAGAAAAGCCCGATCCCCGGCCATGGCCCAGCCTTCCAGGTGCGGCATCTTGTAAACCGGAAGTTTCTGTTCTCCGCGGCCATATCCCTGCAATATCAGACGCGGCGGTTTTTCCGGATGCCAAAGGTCGAGCAGCGAAAGTCCGTCCTGTCCGAAGAGTCCACTGATGTAATAGCGCCCGTCCGGCGTGACCAGCGCATCGTAGGGAAGCGCGCCGATTTTTGCGTGCCGCTGAATTTTCGGCGCTCCAGGATTTTTCATGTCGATGATCCATGCCTCTCCGCTGTCATAGAGGCTGACTGCAAAACGCTGGCCAGTGGTATCCACCAGTCCGACGGTTTTCGAACCTTTTTGCCCGCCGTCGCGGTCGTTGACCCTGGTGGCGGGAATATCGGCAACCAGCGAGAGGTCCAGTGCCGAGAATACCTTGACACCCCCAGGTTCATAATTGGATACCGCAATCAGTTTGCCATTCTGGGAAATGGCGCCACCGATACTGTTTCCACCCTGAATCACCCGGGCGACGATCTTTCCGCACAGAATATCGACTTTGGTCAGTCCGCCATCCCGTCCGAAAACGTAAGCGTAACGCTCGTCGCGGGAGTAGACAGCCGAGGCGTGTGAGAGATCTCCCAGACCCTGTACCCGGAAAAGCGCTCGATGGGCGGTGGTGTCGACTATCTGCAGACTGCCGGCTGCACGTTCTATGACAATGCCCAAGTCGCCGGTACCGCGGGTAAGGCAGTCGGCCACCGACTGTCCGCAGAACAGCAACAGTCCGGCTGTCAGATTGAGCATGTGTCTCATGGCCGGATGCCCTGTTTCAGCCTGGTGGCCAGCCAGAAGGCTTCATTATCGGTCAGAAACGGGCGCCAGGGCGGCATCGGCGTGCCGGGGCGTCCGTAAAGTATGGTCAGGGCCAGTTTATCCGCATCCCACTCAGTGAAACGCTTTGCCGACAGCGCCGGGCCCAGACCGCCCTCCAGCCGCATACCGTGGCAGGAACCGCAGTCGTGCTTGAGAAGATAGATTATCTCCGCCTGCCGACCGGGCGCGACATCGGCGGATACAACGCCAGTCGCAGCTACAGCGCCGAAAATCAGCACAGCCAAAGGGGATAGATGCTTCAAGCTGCCCTCTAACAACAGATACAAACGGGATTAGATTCAGAATTTACCAGTTCGATATTCCTGCCGGCATTGACCTCAATCAAAGACCATCTTTCGCGGCGGTTGCTTTTTCCGCCCCAAATGACTAAAAACACTTGTTTATCAGAGGAATATCAAAACCTATCTCATGTTCCGGCGCTGTTCGCGGGGGGATTTTGAGCCGGGTTCAAGCGTCCACGCACTATTTGACATGTACGATCCCGGTCATCTCCGGGTGTGGGCCGCAGTGATAGGGGAAGCTGCCCGCTTTATCGAACAGTCGGAGATAGGTTTCTCCGGGAAAAATATAACCAGGCTCCGGATCACCGGCCTGCTCGAACCAGACACTATGATATTGGCGCTTCTCGTTGTTGGTCCAGCGCACGGTGTCTCCGATTTTGACAGTGATCTCCTGAGGAAGGAACTGGTATTTTATGATTTCCACTTCAGCCGCGGGTTGCACTGAATCTGCTGCGCCGGCGAGCGGGCTGAGCAGCATCAACGCCAACAGTATTACTATCATATCGGCACTTTTAGAACGCATTGTTGTCGGCTCCGTATCTGAGTGATTTGCAAAGGTGTTGGTTCAGGCCAATCTGAAATCCAATTGCCGTCGGAAGTTCAATCATCTGCAACAGTATATTTCATTGTGCGCTACTCCCACTCCTGGCTGTCGTGTTCACAAAGCGCAAAATCGGTTTCGTGGTACGACAGCGCTTTCGACTGCTGATCCGGTCTCAGTAGTTGCCGCAACAAGGTGCCAATCGAGCGATCTATGGATCGGGGAGGGGCCGGATAGCACCCTGTTCCCTTGCTGCTTGATGGGTTCAGTAGAGCGGTCGGTGCCCCACCTGCCAATGCCTGTTTTGACCGGCGGATTGTTACCTTATATTCCGCTCACTGGGCTGTTGCGTTTATTTCAACGTCTTTGCTGTCGTTGTCGAATCCAAGTTTATAACCCAGGGAGACGTGGTGAAAGCGGGCCGCGCTGAAGTCGTCGTGGATCGCGAAACCGAAATTATAGATCTTGTCTGTATCCAGATTCAGATCACCGGGCTTGTCCGATTTCAGCTTGCGTTTCATGACCAGGCTCCAGGTACCGTTATTGAGTTCCGCAGAGAACTCCGCGCCTTCACCCCCGCTCATAATCCGCTGTTCCAGTATGTGTCCGTCCTCGATCTCCCCTGTGCCCGATTTATAGCGAACGATATCCATGAAATGACCTGAGTTCATCTCAGCGTTGAGTTCATCAGCGGACTTCAGTTTGTCCCAGCCGCCGCGCTTTTTGCCGCGGCGTCCCTGGACTTCGATATCACTGCGGCTCTCTTTGAGATATTTGGTCACTCCCCGGCTGAGATCCAGCTGCCCGGCAACCGCGTTGCCGCCGGCCGTTGCGGTATCGGGAGTGTCCGGCATGGTGCGGATATCGTGGTGACAGGTGCCCCAGCATCCGGCACGATCGGCGTATTCAACGGCGTCGGTGGCGAACATTACTGCCAGTTTGACTGGATTGTCAGGGTCCATCTTCCCGCCCTCTGCAAATGGCACCGGCGAATGCTCGCTTTCGGGCCAGCTGAAGCGCAGGTAGAGGTTTTCACCGTCGTGGGTCGACTCCACATTGACCGGAATGCTGCCCCGCTTGCCCGGTATAGGCGTCGACTCCGCCTTGGCGCCGCTCACCATTTTCCTGCCCATGTCCTTCGTTTCCTTGTCATGGCAGGTGGTACAGCGGTCGCCACCGATCATAAAAGGACGCGCGCCGCCATGGTCTTTTCCCGTCATGACCCACTCTATCGAGGTTTCACCGGGGTAGAAGAGGGTGATTTCGCGGCTGCCGGCTTTACTCCAGTCGATCCCGCTTGCACTTCCCCCGGCAACCGCTGTCGAGGCCGGGGCAGCAGCAGCGGATACAGCGGCTTCACGCTTCACCGCGTTGATCTCTATGCCGTCGGCATCCGCATCGAACCCCAGTCTGTAACCGAGAGAGACATGATGAAACCGGGCGCCGCTGAAGTCGTCGTGAATGGCAAATCCGAGGTTGTAGACTTTGTCCAGCGCCAGGCTGAGATCTCCGGGTTTGTCGGATAACAGCTTCCGTTTCATTACCACAACCCAGCTCCCGCCTTCATTGCGGGCATCCACTTCGAAGCCCTGGCCCCCACTCATGTAACGCTGGTCCAGGATATATCCGTCTTCGGTTTCACCCTTGCCGGATTTATACCGCAGCAGATCCATGAACTGGTTGGCAGCGAGGGCGGCTTTAATCTCTTCTTCCGGTTTCAGTTTGTCCCAACCGCCCCGCTTTTTGCCGCGGCGTCCCTGGACCTCAATGTTCGTACGGCTCTCCTTGAGATATTTCGTGACACCCCGGGTGAGATCCAGGCGCTGTGCAACCTCGCTGCCGGCGGCCGCATCCGCCGCAGGCGTGTCGGGCATGGTGCGCGCGTCGTGATGGCAGGTCTGCCAGCAACCGGAACGATCCGCAAATTCCACGTCATCGGTGGCGAGCATGACAGCCAGCTTCATCGGATTGTCCGGATCCATCTTGCCGCCATCCACGAACGGAACAGGCACGTGATCGGTCTCCTCCCAAGCAAAGCGCAGATAGAGATTATCGCTATCGTGAGCCGCTTGCACGTTGACGGCGATACTGGCGCGCTTGTCCGGCAGTGGCTGGCTTTCCGCCTTCTGACCGGTGACCATCTTCCTGCCCATATCCGCGGTCTCTTTGTCGTGACAGGTGACGCAGCGGTCACCGCCATTCAAAAGCGGACGGGCACCGCCGTGATCCTTGCCGGTCATCACCCACTCCATCGAAGTTTCGCCGGGGTAGAAGAGGGTGATCCTGCGCTCGGGCACGTTGCCCCAGTCGATGCCGAAGCCGACGCTGGGAACAGCCGCTGCCGGGGGCGGGGGTGCCGCAGCTGAACCGGACATGGCGGAGTTTTCCGCCTGATATGCCGCCAGCGCCGCGGCTACAGCTTTATCGATGCGTTCCTTTTCCGCCTGTCTGGCGACTATTTTTTCTTCGCGCTCTTTCTGTTTCGCCGCTTGCTCGGCCTCTGCCTGTTCTCTCTCTTTGGCTTCCACCGCCGCCAGACCGTCAAGGTACATTTGCGGCACTTTGCGTACGTACGTGGGGTCAGGCGCCTCCAGCGCTTCAAGTTCCTCATCGCTCAGCTGGTCCCGCACCTGCTTATGGGCGATGCCCTTGTGACAGTCGATACAGGTTTGACCCGTTTCGAAGGCGTTGAGGTGCTGCTTACGGGCGCGCGGTCGTTGAAATTTGGGATTCATCGACTCGAAATTATGGCAGTTGCGGCACTCGCGGGAGTCCGTCGTTTTCATCGCTTTCCAAACACGCTTGGCCATTTCCAGACGATGTTCGTTAAATTTTTCCGGGGTATCCACCGTCCCGATGATTTTGTGATAGACCTCATTACTGGCCTGTATTTTCCTGACCATCTTATGAATCCAGGGATCCGGTACATGACAATCCGGGCAGGTGGCCCGAACGCCTGTGCGATTGGAATAATGGATCGTCGGCTTGTATTCCTGGTATACGTTCTCCTCCATCTCATGGCAGCTGATACAGAACTCCAGTTTATTGGTCGCTTCCATCGCGGTGTTGAATCCACCCCAGAAAATGATGCCCAATATAAAGAATACGACGGCGCCGCCTATGGTCGTGCCCAAGACGATACGACGCGACATCATGCCCGGTTTCTTAAACTGGAGGTCCGACATTTTTTCCGTCCCAAATACAAAGAGCGTTTAAAAACGATTAAAAAAGCGGGCATGGAGGGTTTCCATGCCCGCTTGGTACTACCTTCCTGGTCTGCGCCGGTCGATCAGGTTACGTGATTGACACGGTTGTGGACATTGAACTTGCCAGTCGGTGCGTACAGACCTTTGACGCGGGCTTTCTCCTCAAGGGTCTTGGCGTCGAATATGATAATTTCACCGTTCGGCTCCTTGCTGTCCTTACGGTTCCAGACCGAGGTCCAAACCTCACTGCCATCATTATTGAACTCAATATGGACAGCCGCATAGCCTTTCTTGTCCGTCAGGCGAATGGTTTTGACAATCTCGTGGGTCTTTTTGTCGATGACCTGGATGGACTGCTGAACCTCAGGCTCCGGATGCTTGGTCTGATCCGCCCATACATAATCGGAATTGGGATGAGTGCGTATGAATACACCCGGTCCGTCGGTCTCGACCTCATAACAGATCTTCCAGGCCTGCTCCGGATGACCCGCTGGATCGTTACCCCAGACAGTGACTTTACCCACACCCAGATGGGTGGTGCCGCCGACGGGACCGCACTTGGCATCCATCCAGTTGGCGCCGGGACCCGGATGCGGCAACTTGTCCACGTCGATCATCGCTTCGAGCTTGCGTTCCTTGGAGTCGATTACCACCATCTTGTTGGAGGCGTTGGCGGCGATCTGGAAATAACGACCGGTGGGGTCAAAAAAACCGTCATGCAGGAATTTGGCGGAGTTGATCTCGGTGACTTGCAGATTGTCCAGATCGCTGTAATCCACCTGCCACATCTGTCCAAGTTCCTTCATTGAGACCAGCCAGGTCGGGGCCATCGGCGTATCGTATACAGCGGCGACACGCGATTCGCCGACGTAATCACCGTCCACGTTTACACCGCGGGCGGAGACGACTTTCAGCGGTTCCATGGTGAGGGCGTCGGCAATGACAAAGTGCGGCGGCCAGTAACCGCCGCCGATGACGTATTTCCCGTCGCCGGATACAGCCACATCGCGGGCATCGTAAGCGACCTGAACCTGGGCCACCTTCATCTTGTCCGGGCTCTGCCACAGGTCGACCTTGGTCATCATGCCGTCACGACCCATGACGTACCAGAATCGGCCGGGATTATCCACGTGCATGCCTTCGTGATGTTCCACTGCTTTGAGTACATGCACTGCATAACCGGTCGGAATGTGTGCGACGATCTCCTTCGTGTCACCGTCGACAATGGCAATTTTACCGACGTCACGTTCGATCACCAGGAAGAAGTTCTCCCAGTTGCGGCCATGCACCGGCTTGCTGGGATAGTCTTTCGGCTCAACGAAGACTTTATGACGTTCTTTCATCAAAGCCAGTGACATTTCCGGTGGCACCGGCGGCTCGAGCTGAATATAGCTGGCCATCAGTCGGATCTCGTCCTTCGACAGGATGTCGTCGAAGTTGTTCATTCCACCTTCTGTGCCATAGGTGATAATCTTTTCAAGCCGCTCCTGACCCAGTTTCTGCGTGTTTTTCGGCTCCAGGTTCTTACCCGTGGCGCCTTTACGCAGGGTACCGTGGCAGCCTGCGCAGCGCTGGAAGTATATGGTTTTGGCAATCTCAAAATCCGCTTCGGACAGGGTGGGCTCGGCGGCGGATACGTTCACGGCGAGACCGGATACCGCAAATCCGACAGCTACTCCGAGAGCGGAAAGACCGAATTTCATTTTTTTCATCAAGACAATCCCCAATCAATTACTGTGGCAGAGAAAAGAGAGGGCAAACGACATATCCAAATCTCATTCACCGGAGCAGATAACATCATATAGGCAGAGGAAAAGGTCTTTGACTTATATCAAAGGAGGGCCGTTGAAAAGGAAATTAATACTTTTTTACTGTGGTTTGGTGCCTGCGCCACCAGGAAGTGAAAGGAAGGGACGGGCGGATATCAAATATCAGCAGACTATCATATTGAATAAATTGGAGGATGAACTGGAACCCACCCCATGATCCTACATGGCCGCGACCGTTGCGGTTTTGGTTCATGGCGCAACGCGGCTCGAGGGGGATGATGAGATGGGTCCCAAATCCAATCATGCGATTTCATCCTGAATTTGAGCATGAGTGCGCTGCGTTAGCGTGTCATCAGCGCTGCTTCGAGTTTAGTATTATTGATCCATGTCAGTAATTCTCATTTGTTCGATTACCTATACTTTAAAACAGTAAAGGTCAGGATATTTTACGCGCTGCTAATCGCAGAATATGCGGCAGCACGCCCAGCTTACAGATTACAATAATCACGATTTTCAACCGGAAGCTAACTATGAAAAAAAATATCAATGCGTTGATTCTGGCTGCGGTTATAAGCCTGCTTATCGTGGCTGTCGGCCTGGGTTTTTTGTTTGGGCCTGCAAATCCCGTCCCCTGGATTCTGATTGGCGTATTAATCGCCATTGTCGTGGCCTACCGATGGGTATCCTCGCGCGACCGGGTTGAATGGAAGGAGGCCTATTCCGTCGGCGTGGATGAACTGGATGACGATCATAAACGCCTGATTGAACTGCTTAATCGATTCCAGACAGCCTATAAGTATCACACCGGCGAGGAGTTCGAGCGTCAGGCGCTCAATGAACTGGTGGATTACACCAAATACCATTTTGAGCGCGAAGAGAAGATGATGGAGGCGGCGGATTATCCCGATCTGCAGGCACACAAAGAGGCACATCGGAGCATGATTGCCAAGGTTGACGAATTTCAACAGGAGTATCAACAGCACGGCCACGAGGCGCTTGATGGTGTCGCCCGTTTTCTCAGCGATTGGCTGATCGAACACATCAATGGAACAGACAAGAAATACGGGCCTTACATCAGCCGATAGTATCAAGCCGGCGTAGCGGCTCATCGCATCAGCCGACGTGCCGAAAACATCGTCTCCGGTCAGCAACGCATTCCCGTTTAAAACCTCTCCATTCCGATGACAACCAGAGAGCAGCGATGCAGTGGTCTGTTTTCAACGCAACCGCCTGGGAACAGGCAACCTGGGCTCCCGGGACGGTGCTGCGACCCTTTTGCATATGTGCGGCCGGACTACGCGCGTTGTGTTGCACCATGAACCAGAATCGTCACGGTTGAGGCCCTGGGTTTTTTATCAGACAGCTCGCGTAGAAGCCGGAAAAAGCAGGGGTGCAATCGCTGGATTGCACCCCCTTGTTGGTGTTGGTATCAAACCGGCGGCTAGTTTTTGGCCGCCATTTTGCCGTCGTGCTCAGCACGCATCCGCTTCTCTTCCTCGAGGATAGTGTTGACCGCCGTCTTCAGAGGAGCCCATCCATACCAATGCATATAGTCGTTACTGACGTGAAATGCACCCTGGAACGTACGCTGCCGGTATTCGAGCATGATGAGATAGAGTTCCTGCTCGATCTTGGTTTTGGCATCGTAGTACTGCAATAGGTCCGGTGCGTATGTCCAGCCTTCGGGCTTTTTCAGGATACCGTCCCGGTAGAGACCCTGGACCGCCTGAATCGCTTTTGCGAATTCATGGTCCGCGGCTTTGACGATCTCGTCCGAAGCCTTGAAGTGTTGGTCCACGAAACCCCTGGCGTGGCACTTGTTGCAGTTCGCCTTCATTTTCGCGCGCAGCTGGTTGAACTCTTCGGGGCCTCGCGCGGCCTGCGACTGCACTACAATTTCAATGAAGCGTTCGGTAGGTTGCAATGAAGCATCCAGCACACCAGCCGCCTGCAGTATCAGCGCACGGTCGAACGTCCACTGGGGATCGTCATCGACATCCATGAAATGGCCGCTGGGCAGAGCGGCCGCCAGTTTCCTGAGAGGCTCTTCCAGTGACGGCGCGACATCGATCAGCGCAAGTACATTTTCCTTGGTGGGGATCCGCAATGCCAGGAAACCCCAGGGAGTTTTTACTTCATGATCCCCCTCCATGACATGGCAGGCCTGACATGTCGGTGCACGGGCATCCTCCTCGTGTCCCTCGATTCCCCAGATGACACCATGCTTCGAGGAGCTGTACATCTCCCACTGCGGATGGTCGAAGCCCATGTGGCAGTTGGAACAGGCTCTTGGGTCTTTGGCCTCTGATTTCTTGAAGCTGTGGCGGGTATGGCAGGCATCGCACTGGACATTACCGTAGCGGTAGGTCGCAGCCTCTTCACCGTTGTCGTGCTTCACCTCTCCCATATTACCGCCGGTAACGCCAATCAGGCCTTTCTCGCCGATCTTGTGGCAGCCGGAACAGCCGCGGTATCCCTGTTCGGTGATTGCGCCAGGTTGTCCGTGCCATGCGATCTGGGATTTCATCACTAACCAGCCAAGATTGTGCTTGCCGGCTTTATGTTGCTTCATCTGCTTCTTGTGGCACTCTCCGCAGGTCTCGGCGGTGGGCATTTTCGCTTTGGCCCAGTCGTCCATCGTTTTATGCTGGTCACCGTGACAGTCGTGACAGCGAACTTCCTCCTCTGCAATTTTGGTGTTGGCATGCGGGCTGCCCAGGTGTTGGGTCACTATGCCTGGCGTTACGTTGATATGGCAGCCCAGACACTCTTTATGGGCTTTTTGATCTTCATTCAGTGTCTTTTTCATTGCAGCAGCATCGGCATCGGCATTGGCAGGAGCCACCTGGCCCAACGTGATTAAGATACCGGCTGTTACGGAAACCAAAAACTGATGGAGTTTCACTTCGCCTCTCCTTAAATAATACGAAAATTTTATTGATCTTTTCCTGCACGGTCAGTTAGTGACCTAAACACCGACCGCGGAGTCTGTTCCAATCCGGGCGAAACGGATCGCCCTTGGTGACTCGAGTGCTGATATATGCAGAACTGCACTCCGCTCTGTTCAAAGCACCTGCAATGAGCATGCAATTTTTTTTCAGCCGGATATTACGATAGCAATAAAAGCTACCGGGGCATTGATTCAAATCAAGCGGCGCAATTTAATTGCCGTGGATTCCCTGGCGATCAGCCCGAGAAGAGACCGACTGAGGTTAAAACCTGTCGCACAATCCCCCACGGCAACGACCGTTGCGGTTTCAGTGCATGGCGTGACGCGGCAAGCGTAGTGCAGCTGAGACCGAATGAGCGAACCGCAACAAAGCCAGGAGCCAAAATCGCCTGTCCAAAGGGATTTCGCCCGAAATTCGTCCCTGCTGCATTGCGCCGCCTGCCCGTGCATTATGAACTGTGCTGCGCAGCGCGCCTTGCAGGCACGCATCACGGACCGCGACGCGGTTTGCGAGGGATTATGGATAGTGCGTAGCCTGGTGCGGCTTCCGCTGTTCGGTCGTGCAGTGGAATTTTTTATGTCGGAGGAGAGAGTCGTACGAAGCAGGTGTTGGGGATTGCAGCGGGCGACGCCGCAGCATCTTTCTGAAGTTGCGTGCGTTATACTCTTTTCCAACGGTTGTCCATCCGCCGGATACCGCCGTCGCCGGTGTGTTTCGAGGGGTGATGCGGCAACAGGATAGACTATTTTGTCTGTCCGTCGGCACGTGTCATAAAAGTATCCGCCCGCTGAAGGTATCATAGGCCCTGGACCTTGACGGGGATTCCCGTTAAGAACGGCGGCTCACACAATCAACAGGCTTGCTGCGAATAATCCGGCCTGGTATTTGAGAATTTCTTCGGTTTTGGCTCAGGCGATCATCATTATGCGTAAAAAAATCATATCCCCACTCCAGCCGGAGAGCACGCCTCCGGAACTGGAGTGGTTGAATCTGGATGAGCTGGCAGAGGTGGAACTCTCCTCCGAGGATGCCGCCCACCCGATTGAGTCCGCGCTGCTGCAGGATCGCGCTTCAGGTTGGCGTGCGGCGGAACCCGGGGAGCAGAAAATACGCCTGCTGTTTTACCATCCGCAACACCTACGTAGAATCTGGCTGAAATTCGTTGAAGCAGAGCGGGAGCGAACGCAGGAGTATGTCTTGCGCTGGTCGCAGGATGGCGGACGCTCTTTTCAGGAAATCCTGCGCCAGCAGTGGAACTTCAGTCCGCGGGGGGCAACCTACGAGACAGAGGATCTTCACGTCGATCTTGCGGCAGTCACGGTGCTTGAGTTGACTATCATTCCGGACATCAGCGGAGGCGGTGCATTTGCATCCCTGGATCGGTTCTGGCTTGCCTGAGCAAAGGAAGTAATCCTTCCCCGATTGTGCTTAGTCTCGTTGTTTGCGCCGCCGCGCCAACGGAACAAGGCCGAGCAATCCGGAGCCGATCAGCCAGGCGGCTGCCGGAATGGGCACAGTCGCCGCTGAAGGAACAGCTGTAATGGTCATCGAATAGGCATTTGCATTGGCTGAAGAGAGAGACCATGTTGCGGCGGTGGATCCCAATGCACCGAGAGTGTCTGTAAGTGTTCCGGTTCCTGCCAGGGATAACAGCAGGATATTGCGGGGAGTCTCGAACGCGACCGAGTCAAGTTGGAAAGACCATCCCCCGATGTTGATGAAATTGCTTATCGCACCGGTAAATGGGTCGAAAGAGAGATCCAGGACTGAACCAATGCTGCCAAAGCTCACACCGATGTTACCGGTTGCGTTGGAGGTGGCGCCGATGATATTTGTGCTGAAATCCAGGCTCGTTATCGTTGAAAGATCATCCCCCGATGGAAGAGAATACCCCCCTGCACCTACCAGTATCATGGTCCCGGTAATGGCGGCATGAGACGGTATCGCAACCAGTGTGATCGCTGACAGCAGGAGTGAGCATGCCAGAGTTCGAGGCAGCGATGAAGTATTGCCAGCATGCCTACATTGCTTGTCCCGTGCTTGCAGTTTTTGTATTAATGTTTTCATGCCTGATTTGTTCTTAACTTATTTACACTCACTCCGTCAAGTTTAAAAGCACCTTATCTGCAATGGCCTGAAATATCATGCTTGATTAAAATTTGGGGTGCGGTTGTTTCTTCAATGCCCTCGCAGAACCGAACCCAAGCAATCCTATTCCAAGCAGGGCCGATGTCATGGGTTCCGGCACAGTCGTCGATGACCACCCAAAGTCAATGCCGTTTGTAGTGTCGCCCGCCAGGCTCCAGTTACCGGGGGTTGAGTCCAGACCTGCGATGGTAGAGTGGATAACACCGATGCCGGCAAGTGCTATTGCACCGGTGCCCAATGATTTCACAACATGGGTGACAGACGTCAGGTCGAAGGTGAAACCATAGGTCGAGAGGTCCCAGAAGCTGGCGATGGGACCGCTGAAAGGTGCGAACTGAAAATCCGTAATGTTGCCAACGGCTAGAAAAGGTATGCCGCTGAAATCCCCTGTCGAACCTGTCACAATAAACGTATTCAAGTTATTTGGGGGTGGAAGGGGGATAAAATCGATGCCGGTGGATTGGCTCAGCGACGTCTGATTACCGGATGCGTCAATGAGTTCAAAACTGCCGCCAATGCTGATAGAGCCCGTGATAGGCCCAGCATGGGCCAGCATCGTGCACCAGGCGAGGGCCACTGCAACCAGCCACCTGAAAATTTCTCTGAAGGTGCGCATAATCTGTTCCTTAAAATGGTAATTGTTAGGACGCAATTTCCTACGTCGCACCAAAAATATACCGTATCTAAATATAAGCATTGATCATACCAAATTTATATTAATAATAATTATCAATCACTTAGTGATATTGTTGCCTCCTAATGTCGATAGAACTGTAAAGAATTTTTAAAACCAGCCGGCGACTCGCGGGTGAAGCGGCACGATCAGGCAAAAGTATCTACATCGCACACTTAGATAGACCGACTTCGCCGATTCGATCCGAAACTTGTCCGATTTCGCGTATGGAAAACAAAAAGCCCCCCCCAACACCGGGTTGGGGGGGGCGGGAAAACGAGTTAACGTTTTTTACCTGCTGTCAGCTGTCGACCACCAGTTTCCGTACTACGTCGGTCAGCGAGATGATACCGACAGGCACGTCCAGCCCATCCCGTTTCTCGGTCACCACCAGACGGTGGATCCGCAGCTTCGTCATGGTAGTCACGGCATCCGAAAGTGCCGTCTCCTGATCGCAGGTCAGACAGCCCTCGTTCATGATTTCGCGTGCTGTCATTGTGCGCAGATCGTCGGCGTTGCGGCCCTGCCTCGCCAGCACGATATCGGTCTGGGAGACCACACCGATAGCCTGATCATCCTGTTTTACAATGACCGCGTGGATATCGTTGCCGATCATGGTGCGGGCGACGGTTTCAACGCTGTCTTCCGGTCCGCAGGAGATCAGACCCAGGAACATCAGGTCTTTGACCTTGGTGCCGTCATCCACCATTACCGGCTCGGTATCCTCCTCCACGTCTATGCCGGGCAGAGCATAATCGGCCGGGAATGGGTTGGGGGTGCTGTGAACTGTAGCAAGAGGCACATTCCGGGCGTCGATGCTCGCCGGCACCGGTGCCTCTGCGGTTGCTCCCAGACCGAAGTCCGGCGCTCCGATCAATACTGACATGTTGCCGTGGGGGTGTTTGTTCTCGTACATCAACTGATGTGCCTGCGGCAGCTCTGCGCAGGTAAATGCGCGCGACAGGCAGGGATCCAGATGTCCTGCAATGGCCAGCTGATTCATCGCATAGGACTGATCGTCATTGGCGAAATGGGAGCCCTGAACCCGTTTCTGCCGCATCCACAGGTAGCGCAGGTCGACGGTGGCGTTGTAACCCGATGTCCCTGCGCAGATGACGACCGAACCTCCTGTCTCGCAGACAAACATGGAGGTGGGCATGGTCGATTCACCGGGATGCTCGAAGACGATATTGGGGCCGCGTTTTTCCCCCAGTACTTCCCAGATCGCGGCGCCGAATTTGCGCACACCCTTGAGCCAATTGCCGTAACCGACGTTGTCCTTCCAGTGCGGGAGCATACCCCAGTGATCGAAAGCGTTGCGGTCGATGCAGCCTTTGGCACCCAGTTTTTCGCAGTATTCGATCTTGTTGCTGTTTGAGATGACCGCGATCGAGGTCGCGCCCGCTGCCTTGCAGATCTGAATGGCCATGGAACCCAAGCCGCCTGCGCCACCCCAGATCAATGCGACGTCTCCCTGCTTGATTGCATGTTCGCTCCAGCCGTGCAGCATACGGTAGGCGGTTGCGCCGACCAGAACGTAGGATGCAGCCGCTTCCCAAGTCATGTGCTTGGGTTTGGGCATGCACTGATGTGCCTGGACTTTGGTGAACTGGGCAAAACTGCCGTAATTTGTCTCGTAGCCCCAGATTCTGAAGGTGGGGGAGTACATCGGATCACCGCCTTTCAGCACGTGGGGGCAGTTTCTGTCCCAGGTGCCGCAGTGGGCCACTACTTCGTCGCCAACTTTGATGTTGGTAACGTCCTTGCCCACTTTGTAGACGATGCCGGACGCGTCGCTGCCGCCGATGTGGAAATCCTCGGGTTCACCAGCCTTGTTGCGGGCTTTGATCACATTGACGGGGATTCCCAGTGCCGCCCACACATTGTTGTAGTTGACACCGGCCGCCATAACGTAGATCAGCGCTTCGTCGTCGGCGATCTCGGGAACGTCCACCACCTCCATCTGGAACGATTTCGTAGGCTCTCCGAAACGCTCTTCACGAATCAACCAGGCATGCATTTTGGCCGGGACTTCTCCAACCGGCGGTGCCTCACCGATATCGTATAGCTCTTTCGTCATTTTCTACCTCTCTATAAATTTGTCTGGTGAATTTCCGAGGTTTTCTGTACAACCTCCCGAATCTACAAGTTTCCCTACCACCCGCGAAGTTTCGTTCATCCATTCCGGGATTACGTTTTCCGGCCGGGTTTTCCAGTTTTATTGTTCCGTTTCCCCCCTCATACAAGCACATTACCGTTGCCAGGTTACCGTCAGATTACACACCTATCGGTGCGCCCATAGCGGGCAATGCTAAGGCTGCGTCTGTCGCTTCCGCTTACCTCCCCAGCCTTCCAAAAACCGTTGACACAGCAGTTCGAACTGTTCGAATGGCGAGCTTTCGCTCCGCTCCAGTTCCCGCTTGATCGCGTCAGCCCCACCCAGTGCGTTGATACCGAAGCGGCCAAACTCATCATCCAGACGCTTGAGCACCCACTCCGCCTGGAATTGTCTGCGTCGTGCATTTAACTGGTTCTGGTTCAGCAGCCAGCGCCGGTGCGCTTCGATGCCATCAGCCAGTTCCGTTATACCCGTTCCTCTGGCAGCGCTGGCGGCGAGCGCCGTCACCTGCCAGCTGGACTCATCAACCGCCGGCTTCAGGGTGGCGCGCAATTCTGCCAGCGTCTTGCGTGCCGCCAGACCCAGATCCGCTTTGTTGACCACCAGCAGGTGCGGTACCTCCATGATACCCGCCTTGAGAAACTGAATGCTGTCGCCCGAAGCCGGCTGAGCCACGAAAACGGTGGTGTCGGTCAGCTTCGAAACATCTATCTCTTTCTGTCCCACGCCGACGGTCTCAACCAGGACGACATCGAATGCGGTCAGCATCACGAGGCTCATGGGCCAGACTTCGGCGCTCAGCCCCCCGAATTCGCCCCTGCAGGCGAGCGATCTGATAAAGACTTCGTTGTCGATCTGGCCGGAGAGCATGCGCAGGCGGTCTCCCAACAGTGCGCCGCCGCTGATCGGGCTGGATGGATCCACCGCCAGCACCGCAACCCGCAATCCCCGCTCCCGCCACAACGTGATCAGGGCGGCGGTGATTGAGGATTTGCCAGCGCCCGGCGGACCGGTCAGGCCGATCAGATGCCCGGATGCGTATAATTTCTGCTGCGGCAGCAACCGCAGCAAACGGGTCGCCCGGCGACGCGCCTCGGGACGTTGGTCATCGAGCAGATTGAGCGCCTTCGCCACCGCGGGCCGCTGTCTGTCTATCACCGCTAAGGCCAGCGCATCAGGGTCAGGAAATGTACTCGAGGTCAGCATCAGTTTCAGGCTTCGTAGCGTTCCAGCCCGTTGGATGCGCGGATAATGTTCACCAGATCGAGCATGATCAGGTTCATATCACCGTCCTTGGGCGTATAAACTGCCGCAACGCCCAGGGATTTCAGATTGGCTTCGTCTTCCGGCGGAACGATGCCTCCGACAATCACCGGTATTTGCGCCAGACCCACGCCTTCCAGCCGGCCCATCGCATCTTCGACCAGTTCCAGATGGCTGCCGGAGAGTACCGACAGTCCGATCAAGTGCACGCCTTCCTCTTCGGCCGCCTTGACAATCTGCTCGGGGGTCAGTCGGATGCCCTCATAGACCACCTCGAACCCCACATCCCGGGCTTTCACCGCGATCTGTTCAGCGCCGTTGCTGTGTCCATCGAGTCCGGGTTTGCCCACCAGGATTTTGAGCGGTCGACCGAGTTCCTCACCGGTTTTGCGCGTATGTTCCCGCAGACGGTCGACAGTGTTGGAGCCGGCCATATTCAGAGTGGAGATATCGATGCCTGTCGGAGCCCGGTATTCGCCAAAGATATCCCGCAGTACACCACTCCATTCACCGGTGGTTACACCGGCGTGCGCACAGCGGATGGACGCGGGCATGATATTTTCGCCGCTGACGGCCGCTTCCTTGAGATTTTTCAGTGCGGTTTTCACTTCCACCTGGCTGCGCGCTGCGCGGAACGCCTGCAGGCGCGCAATCTGCTCGCGTTCGGCGGCCGGATCGATCTTCATGATACCGCTGTCGGTACCGGAGGTTAGCGGTGATTCAGCGGTTTCGGTGAAACTGTTTATGCCGATGATTTTCAGCGCGCCCGTCTCGATGGCACGCATGCGCGCGGTGTGGCTGGTGACCAGCTGGCGTTTGACGTAACCGGTCTCGATCGCCTGGACCATGCCCCCCTCTTCCTGCACGCGCCGCATCTCTGCTTCGGCGCCGCCGATCAGATCACGCACCTTGGCATCGATTATCGGCGAACCATCCAGGATGTCCCCGTACTCCAGAAGATCGGTTTCAATTGCCAGCACCTGTTGCATACGCAGCGCCCACTGCTGGTCCCAGGGGCGGGGCAGGCCGAGCGCCTCGTTCCAGGCAGGCAACTGAATCGCCCTCGCACGGGCCCTTTTCGACAGTGTCACCCCCAGCATTTCGAGCACGATTCGCTGAACGTTGTTTTCCGGCTGCGATTCCGTCAGACCCAGGGAGTTGACCTGTACCCCGTAACGGAATCGTCGTAACCTGGGATCCTCCACGCCGTAGCGCTCCCGGGTCAACTGCTCCCAGAGGTCTGTGAAGGCGCGCATCTTGCAGCACTCCTCAACGAACCGAATTCCGGCATTCACGAAAAATGAGGTGCGTCCCACGACTTGGGAAAAGGCATCCGCCGCGATCTGCCCCGAGTCGCGGATGGCGTCCAGAACCGTGATGGCGGTTGAAAGAGCATAGGCGAGTTCCTGCACCGGTGTGGCGCCAGCCTCCTGCAGATGGTAGCTGCAGATGTTGGTTGGATTCCATTTGGGGATCTGGTTTACCGTATAGCTGATGACGTCAGTGGTCAGCCGCAGTGATGGCTCCGGTGGAAAGATATAGGTGCCGCGTGAGAGATACTCCTTAATGATGTCGTTCTGGGTGGTGCCCTGGAGCTGGGACTGATTGACGCCCTGTCGTTCGGCGGCGGCAATGTAGAGCGACAATAACCAGGCCGCGGTTGCGTTGATGGTCATGGAGGTGTTCATCTTGCCCAGCGGAATCTGGTCGAACAGTGTCTCCATGTCAGCGATATGGCCTATGGGAACTCCGACCTTGCCCACTTCCCCGCGCGCCAGAGGGTGATCAGCGTCGTAGCCGGTCTGGGTGGGAAGATCGAATGCGACCGACAACCCGGTCTGGCCCTTGGCCAGGTTGGTCCGGTAGAGTTCGTTGGACGCTTTTGCTGACGAATGTCCTGAGTAGGTGCGCATCAGCCAGGGTAGGTCTTTCTTTGACTCGGTTTTCTCGCTGGTCATCCTAAGCTTCTCTTGCGGTTGGAACGATCTTAAGGTTGGTTTGATCCTGTGGCTCGGTTCAGGCGCCCGTTTCGCCCGCTCTGTCGATCAGTGCCCGGGCGATCACCTTCAGCGCCAGAATCTCCTCAACGCCTTCGAAGATCGAGAGCACCCGGGCATCCAGGAAGTAGCGGCTTACCGGCATCTCCTCAGCGTAGCCCATGCCGCCGTGGATCTGCTGCGCCTCCCGTGTCACCCACTCCGCGGTTTTGCAGGTGAAGAATTTGACCATGCTCGCTTCCATCTCTCCCTTTCCCTGGTCCATCAGGCGACCGACGGCATAGGTGAACTGGCGGCTGGCAAGGAGATAGGCTGCAAGGCGCGCCAGTTTAACCTGAGTCAGCTGATATTTATTGATGGAGTTTCCGAACACCTGGCGCTCGTCGGCATACGCGACGGCGCGTTCGAAAGCCGCCTGCATCAGGCCGACGGCACGCGCAGCGGTCTGAATTCGGCCACCTGCGAAACCCGCCATGGTGAAATAGAAACCTTTGCCTTCACCTTCGGGGCCGCCCAGCAGGTTCTCTGCGGGTACGAGATAGTTGTCGAAGAATACATCGTAGGAGTGCATGCCACGGTATCCGATGGTTGAGATCGCCTTACCGGTGATTACCCCGCCGCCCTCCTGTTGATGCTTGAACTCATGGCCATCAGAAGAGGGCTTCTCCACCAGAAACATGGACAATCCTTTGTGACCCTTGGAAAGATCCGGATCGGTGCGGGCCAGCAGCAGCAGTACACCCGCTTTGCCGCCGAAGGTACACCAGGTTTTGGCTCCGTTGATGAGCCAGCCGCCTTCAGTGCGGGTCGCCTTGCAGCGCATGCCGGCGACGTCGGAACCGTAGTTGGGTTCTGTAACCGCCACAGCGCAAAGAGGGTTGGCTTCCGCCAGTCGGGGCAGCCATTTCTGCTTCTGCTCCTCGGTGCCGCCCTTCAGCAGTGCGCGGGTCAGGATCTCGGGCCGGGTAATCAGGCTGCCGGCGGCGCCGAGTGAACCTCTTGAGAGCTCCTCGGTAACCACGATCATACCCATGTTATCTTCGTGGTCATCCGCTTGCAGTCCGCCGAAGCGCTCGGGAATCGAGAGGCCGAAACAGCCCAGTTCAGTCAATCCTTCCAGGATCTCGTCGGGTATGATCAAGTCCTCCCGGTGGATATCCTCGGCCAGCGGCATTACCACATCGTTGGCGAATCTGCGGAAGGTGTCGCGCATCATCTCATGGTCGTCGTCGAGCAGGTACGCGCCGGTGCGTCCGTCCATTTCTGCAACGGCTTTGCCCAGTTCCGCCATCTGGGCAACCGCCAACTGTTCCGAGCAGAAAGCCTGCAGTGATTCACTGTCCAGGGTTTTGGCGAGGATGGTTCGGGTCAATCCATAGTCCTGGGGACGCAACTCGAGCCGTGCCCGGATGGATTCGATGGCTTCGGCGGTGAACAGCAGGGCACAGCGCTCTTCCAGCGTGATTGGCCGGGTGGGATCCCCTTCCTGCTCGCGAACCCGCTCTGCGTAATCGAGCACAAACCACGCCCCCGCCGCTTCCGCAGCAGAGAGAGCGGTGTCGTAGGAGACAAGCTGAAAATCGTCGAGTTTGGATGCGGATACGCGGCCGTCCACCAGCACGTGTTCTCTCAGGCTCCTGATTGCTGTGTTCAGCGCTTTTTCTGTTGCTGCGAGCGACAGGCGCGCCTGTTGCATCAGTTTGTCCGCTTGAAGTAGCTGTTCCGACATTGTTTCACTCCCGAATTTCCAGATCCAATAGTTGAGTTTCCGCTTTTGGCGGCCTGATTGATAAGCTGTCTTATACCGATCCGGGTGCCCGTTCCTTGCTCTCTGCACAGGTTGATGGCCACGCTATTCGAGCATAATATGCTGCAACCGCAAAATCCAGAAAAAATCTATATTTGCAGTAGATTTCTCCAGTTATCCAATTAGGAAATTTTGTAAAGAAAGAGAAAAGTCAGACCCTTTCGACACATTTTTCATGCTTTGATAAAGGTTGTACGGAGTGAAAAAATGTCGCTGCAACAGGGTCCTACGAATAGGAGGTTCATGCCGGAGTGACGGCATACTGTGGGAATGCCACGACTATCCGACAACCGGACAGTCAGGTTTGCCATTTGTCTGCGAATGAAAATCCCAATGCCGGCGCTCTCCTGCCCCAGCGCGCCCGGTCAGTTAAAAAAACGGATGAGAGAGTAGAATCCACTCCCCGGAAGGGAGACGGGCGGTTCTGCTTGTCAGTATGGCGTTGTACAGACCGCTGCCGCATTTCGCTTAACGAAGACGCAAAAACCGGTCGTATCGGGCGCGTATTCGGAATGGCGTCCCAAAAAGCGGTTTGAAGTTTACTCGAGCGAACGGAGGTAGTCGATCAACGAAATCACGAGTGTTACCAGAGACATGGTTATGACCAGAACGATGATAACATAGGCAAGTACTTCTATAATTTCCGAGCCTCCGTCAATTTTCTCGAATGTGACCAGTGCAGGAAACAGAAGCGCGGCCAGCAAAAACGGCAGCACGGAGAGAAAAACCTTGCTGCTGGTGCGCAGTTCTCTTTCGCCCCCCGGCTTTTCTTTGGTCCAGAGACTGAATCTTTTTGTGCCGGGCATAGCGAAGTAACCTTGCTGTTGCGTTGAATCGGATAGTTCCTGGCCCCCAAATCAGTCATACATCTGATTACATGACCGAATCTGCCAGCCTTTCATGACTGAGTTTAGAATAAAAAAAAGGTGACACTACAACAACTCCATCATGCCGTTGCCCGAGATCAATGGGTGTTGTTGACCGCATCCCCGGTCCAGCCGATGTTGATACAAAGGCGCGCATTGGCGGAACTATAGGTATATAATAATGTCATATAAAAGATACGTGTTTTTGGCTAGAGCCGGTGCAGTGGTATATGGATCTTAGAGTTACGAGAATTTTGCTGGCGTTGAGTCTGGTAACTATAGTCTATTTGTTGTTTTCCGATGACGATCAGGTGGTAACGGAACTGACAGAACATCAGTTGCAGACGACAAAACCAGCGATAAATCAGACTACCGAAGCGCAGCAATATCGCCGCCCCCAGGGTGGGCAGTACCAAGGGTCTCCGGCTGTTCCACCCAAGTATTCCAGTCGCTTCGGGCAACGACCGGGAGCGGACCCGGATTGGAGCGCACAATTTCCCGAATCCCATTTCCGGTCACCTGATCAGAGAGGCAGCGTAGCCGGCGGCTATCAGCCGGAGATACGTCAGCCTCAGCCGAACTATCCGACCTTTTCTTACGGCCCGCCCAGCTACGATTATCCGGATTACCGTTATCCGGGACAGCAAACGCTCCCGAATGCCATGATGGAGCGTTTTCGGCCTTTGGATGAGCAACGGAAAACGAAACGCTGGCATGGTAACTACCAGCGTATGTCAACCTGGCCTGAACAACTGGCGTCACCGGACCGCTCGGCGTACTATCTCAGATTGGCGGGACAGCAGTGAAGTAGTTCTCTGCTGCGCACCGGAGTCGTTCAAGTGGATTCGGCTGCGGTCATTTCATCGTATCTGCCTGTTCCGGCTTCAGGGTGAAGGGGAAGCTGCAACCGAAAAAGGCGCCCAACCAGGCAAACTTCGTGCTGCCTTTGTTACTGCGGGGGCTGGAATAACACCTGATCCTGTTGCCCGAACCAGAGGTCATGATGCTGGCGATCAATGTGGCTTTCTGTTCAATGGCAGCGGATTCCGAAACCAGGCGCCGTCAGCTGAAATTAAGCGCGTGATCGGGCTATAAGATCCGGTGCTATCACGTCGAATATTCGGCTATGCTCGGCATCTCTCTGCTTTTCCTCAAACACCAGCGTATCCGCGATGCTGAATACGCCGTTCCGCACTTTCACGTAGATGGTATCCGTCATACGGTCGATGAAATTGACTTCAGGGATTTTCTTTACGCACTGATTCAGAAACCCCACATTGTTCTCAACCGACATGATTGACCCCGAAGGGTAAACCTCCTCGGCCCGCTTGGCCCGGGTATTGATCTTCTGGTAACGCTCGATGTCGATGAAAATCGAGCAGTTCACGATGTTCATCTCTTTCTGTGTACCAAATGCGATGGTTCCGGGAAAAGTCCCCTTGGGAACACTGTTATCCAGAAAACGGTACCGGAACAGGGGACAGTCGTAGGCAAGCCACTTGAACAGTATCCTGGGCATTCCGACGTAGGCTTCGACGCTGTGAGCGAGAAAATCCTCTACCGCCTTGTAACGTCCGGTCTGCAGGCCGCGTTCCCAGCCGCGCTCCACCGTCGCATGGGGCGGTGTGACGATAAAATACATCTCCAGGGTGTTTACATGTTTCAAATAGGTATTGTGCAGAATTTTGGCAATACCTTCGGTGGAAAAGCTGTCGAACCGGAAGCGATCCACCAGCAGGTGCGGCAGCGCTCCGATTCGGTCTGCCTTGTCCCGGATATAGCGGTCGAGCTTGGCATCGATGAGAATCACCTCGTGGCTGGTAAAGCGTCCCGCGTACTTTTGCGCCGTGCCCAATGACTCGTAGTCGATAAGCAGGCGCCGCCAGATATCGGGGCTGATTGTGGCATAACCTCCAGGCTGAATACCGCGTTCGCTCATCAATTGTCTCAACATGGAGCGGAGCGAACTCTTGCCGGCTGCCGATGCACCCTTGAGACTGATCAACAGCGGTGTATCCACGCTGGTAATTCGGGTGTATCCCTCCTTTTCTATAGCCCGATCGATCAGCGGCGCGATTTTCTGTCCGATGAACTCACTGCCATAAGTGTTGCAGATGCGATTGCACGTCAGGTTGATCAGAAATGCACTGTCCGGCCCGAGGTAGCCGCGATTGCCGGCGATGCACCCCAAGACATGGTAGAGATTTCTGAATATCGCTCTACTCAGCGGGTCACTGGCATCCAGACCCTGCTCTTTGATAACGGATATGGCTCGATGCTCTCGCTCCAGAATCGATTCCCGGCCCTGGGGTTTGATTCGTTTTCCGGCGCGCGGACAAAATGAGAAAAACCGTTTCCTGGGCAACTCCGAACGCGGTGTGGAAAACAGCGATTCAACGAGCACCTGCTCAACCCTGCTGTAAACCTGAGTGCGAAGTTGCTTGAAATCCTGCGTCAACTCGGCCATAAAAGGCTGGATATAGCGGGTTAAAATAGTCTTGCTGACGCGGCGGAAGTTTCTGCCCAGCTCGATCTCGTCGCTTCCTTCAAGCACGACGATATCAGCGGTAACCCTGATGATCAGTTCATGAAGCGCAAGGCGTTCCGGTCTGAACACGACCAGTTCTACCGGGTCGAGGCCTGTTTCTCCTGAAATTTCGTCTATATCCGCGGTACACGAAGTGACGTTTTCGGGTCGATAGATAGTCTCCAATGTTCGGAAGGCACGCGGTATCTCCGACTCTAGGCCGGGGTTCCAGGCTGAGTTTCCCTCTTTCATCGGAAAATATTACCGGAGATTGTCGACGCACGGATACCTGCCGTGCTGCGGACGGCCTTTGTTCCGTGGCAGTCGTCGGGATTGATTCTACGCATTCCGGCAACGGCAACCGAAAGGGTAGGTGTAAGGGAGGAGTGCCTGAACGGAGAAAAACTCCGATTCGGGCGCATCCGACCTCGTCGGCATTTACCGCAGCAGACTACTGCAATGGTTCTGCCTTGACTCCTCGCTGCTGGCAGCGGAGCCGTGCCCGGGCGGAATGCGGAGCGTTGCACCTGGTCGCAAAAAAATGGAGCCCTGCCGGGGGCAGGGCTCCATTTCCGCTTGGGTAGACCCGGAACCCGGGTTTACTGGGGTACGACGTTGGTTGCACTGGGGCCTTTCTGGCCTTGCTCGACGTCGAAGGACACGGTCTGTCCTTCAGCCAGTGACTTGAATCCGCTGCCCTGGATGGCGCTGTGGTGAACGAAGACGTCTTTGGATCCGTCTGAAGGTGTGATGAATCCAAAGCCTTTCTGATCGCTGAACCACTTAACTGTTCCTGTAGCCATTTCTATTACCTTTGTATGAATTTGAACGTGTGTATATGCAGATGCTTGTCGAGCAATTACGGAAAAATCTGCCACAAACTGAAGAGAAGGGAGAAACCGAAAAACTACAAGAACTCTGCATGTCCAAACTCTATTAAGTATTTAACAAAATATCAAGGGCTTATGGATTGCTTTCACTGGCTGTCTGCGGCCAGCCGACCGGCTTCGGCGCTGCCGCCGACGCTGTTGTAGTGAAAGCTGTCCAGCTGCCGCGCGTGCCGGATGCGTGTGCCGCGCGATGTATCACTTTATCGGTCACCGTTGTCGGATAGCGTTTCATCCAGCCATTTCCAGCACACCTGAAATGCGCATATAAAAAATAAAAAATATAACGATTACAATCATATAAAACCCAATCACCATATTTCTGGGCAACGATCTTCTAACAGCGGTTCGTCAGGAATGGCAGGCTGATTTGTGGAAACTGAAGCTGATGCACAACATTTACGGCATGCATCGTGGACGCAATTCCTGTCTGAAATCAGCGCAGAACCGCTGTGTAAACTGCGGCACTGCGAGCGCACCGTTGAAAGTTTTTCAACTTTCCGATGGTTGAAATTCAGTGCAGCTATTTAAACTTGGCCTGACGGCCGCCTCCACCCGGTTTTGCGCCGGGTTATTGAGCAGCGAGCCTGTCCGGTTCAAAGTCAAGCGTGGCAAAGTAGTCCTCCAGGCGCTCTTCGCGGCGGATCAGTTCGACCGATCCGTCTTCCCGCAGCAGCAGCTCCTTGGGACGAAGTTTGCCATTGTAGTTGAAGCCCATGGCGATACCGTGTGCGCCTGTATCGTGGATAAGAAGGAGATCCCCATCTTCGGTTTTCGGCAGGCTTCGCTGTATCGCAAACTTATCGTTATTTTCACACAGTGAACCAACGACATCGACGATCTCATCCCCGCCGCTTTTTCCGGGTACGGTGATGTGGTGGTATGCGCCGTACATACCGGGACGCATCAATGCGGACATGCAGGCATCCACACCGACATAGGTGCGGTAGATCTCCTTGCGGTTGATGGCGCTCGTTACCAGAATGCCGTGGGGTCCCGTGATGTATCTTCCGCTCTCCATGTACATTTTAGGTGCATAGCCGTTGTTTCCGCGAAAATCATCGAACGCTGCGGTAATCTCTTTGGCCATGGACTGAATGTCGAGCCGGCTCTCCCCGGGTCTATAGGGTATACCCAGGCCACCGCCGATATTGATAAACTCGAACTTGATATCGAGTTCGCCCGAAATCCACTTCACCAGTTCGAGCAGCATGCGAGCAGTCTCCACCATGTAACTGTATTCGCGTTCATTGGAAGCGAGCATGGTGTGCAGGCCGAATCGGGTTGCGCCGCGCTTCATGGCGCGCTGGTAGGCCGCTACGATCTGGTCGTGGGCGACACCGTATTTGGCCTCGACCGGATTGCCGATAATGCTGTTGCCGGTTCTTCTTTCGCCCGGGTTGTAACGGAAACAGATCAGCTCGGGCATATCCGGCACTTTGTCCACGAAAGAGACATCGTCGAGATTCAATATGCAGCCGCCGTCAGCGGCCGCCGCCAGATACTCCTGCCTGCTGGTGTTTGCCGAGGTGAACATTATCTGTTCTCCGCGTGCACCCAGTTGACGGCTCAGTTCCAGCTCGGCGATGGAACTGCAATCGAATCCGAAGCCCATGCCTTGTATGATTTTCAGGATGGCAGGATTCGGTAGCGCTTTTACCGCGAAATACTCCTGAAAACCGGGTATTCCCGCAAACGCATTGCTGAGACCCGCACAGGTCTCTTTTATCCCCTTCTCGTCATAGATGTGAAATGGCGTACCAAAGTGCCGGATGACGGCACTGAGTCTGGATTCCAGACGTTGTTGAAACTCTGCTGATGCTGGCATGGGGCGTTTTTCACTCTTCACTGGAAGTCGACTACCGGGCCCGGAGAGTCGTGTCTTCAATTGGTTACTGTAACGGAAGCCGTTTGCACCATGGCTCCGATCACATATCTGTTGCGGCAGAGAAAAAGGGCTTTCCCCGGCTGATAACCCGAAGAGAGGCGCCTATTTGAGCGCCTGGCCGATTCGCTCCATCGCTTCCTGCACGTTCTCGAAACTGTTGAACGCACTGATGCGGATAAATCCTTCGCCGCATTTTCCGAAGCCTGCACCCGGTGTGCAGACTACCGCCGCCCGGTTCAGCAGCAGGTCGAAGAAGTCCCAGGAATCACTCTTTCCATCGATCCAGATGTAGGGTGAGTTCTCTCCGCCGATACAGTCGTAGCCGAGAGTCTCCATCTGCCTGCGAATGTATTTGGCGTTGTTCAGATAGTAGCCGATCAGCTCCTTGACCTGGGCTTTTCCCGCAGTGCTGTAGACCGCCTCGGCGGCACGCTGCACCGGGTACGAGACACTGTTGAACTTAGTGGTGTGGCGGCGGTTCCAGAGCGTGTTGATCGAGAATGTTTTGCCTCCTTCTGTGTAGGCTCGACATGTTTTGGGTACCACCGTGTAGGCACAGCGGGTGCCGGTGAAGCCCGCAGTTTTGGAAAAGCTGCGGAACTCCACCGCTACCTCTCTGGCCCCCTCTATTTCGTAAATGGAGTGGGGCAGGTCTGCGTCCTGGATGAATGCCTCGTAGGCCGCATCGTACAGAATCAGCGCTTGATTGTTACGTGCGTAATCGACCCACAGTTTGAGCTGTTCCCTGGTTGCCATCGCCCCGGTGGGGTTGTTGGGAAAACAGAGATAGATCAGATCAACCGGCTCAGCGGGCAGATCCGGTATGAATCCATTTTCCTTGTTGCCATCCAGATAGACCAAGCCCTGGTAGCGTCCGTCTTTAACCTCACCGGTGCGACCCGCCATGACGTTGGTGTCAACATAGACCGGATAGACGGGATCGGTGATGGCTACCTTGATATCTCCGGAAAAGATCTCCTGAAAGTTGCCTGAATCGCATTTGGCGCCGTCGCTTACAAAGATCTCATCAGGTTGTATATCCGCGCCGCGCGCCTGGAAATCCTCTTTCGCAATGGCCTCACGCAGGAAATCATATCCTTGTTCCGGACCATAACCGCGAAAGCTGTCGTCATGCGCCATTTCGTCCACGGCAGCGTGAAGCGCCTGGATGCAGGCGTCCGGAAGTGCCCGGGTAACGTCTCCGATTCCCAGTTTGATCAATCTCCTGTCCGGATATGCCTGCTGATGCGCGGCGACACGTTTGGCGATGTCGGAGAACAGGTAGGAGGACTGGAGTTTGAGGTAATTCGCGTTGATTTTTATCATGTAAAGCCCTGCTGTTTCGCATACTGCTGCTACGGTGGGGATTTTATGCCGATCGCCATTATACAGCGTGCGGCAGAATATTTAATCGCGCTCGTCACTCCCGGAACAGCGCCCGGTAATTCTCCTCAGTGAAACCCACGGTCAACTTATCACCGTTGTCCAGCACCGGCCGCCTGATGATCGATGGGTTCTCCAGCATCAGCGTTCTCGCGCTGTCTAGATCGATATTGGCTTTTATCCCGTCATTCAGTTTACGCCATGTCATTCCGCGCCGGTTGAGCAGGGGTTCCCAGCCGATACGTGCGATCCATGCATCCAACAGGGATGCATCGATGCCTGCTTTCTTGTAATCATGGAATTGATACTCGATTTCGTGCGCTTTCAGCCAGGTAAAAGCCTTTTTCATGGTGTCGCAATTGGGTATCCCGTAGATCCTGATCATGCTGTTTCCTCACCGGCGTGAACTGCGGAAGCGATCAGCTCTTGCCGGGTTTGCTGTCCAGGCGATCATGAATCGCTTTTTCCAGCTTTTCGAACGTCTCTCGGCCGGATAATGGACGGTTTTCGTGATCCGAAATGAAGAACGTGTCATCGACTTCCGCGCCGATGGTGGCGATTTTCGCGCTGATCAGTCGAATTCCATTCTCCGCGAACGCATAACCGACCTGAGAGAGAAGTCCGGGGCGGTCGTCAGTGTTGAGCTTCATGATCGTCCGGTGGTTGACGTGGTCTTGCGCGAAATCGACGCGCGTTGGTATGGAGAAGTGCTTCAGTTGCCGTGGTACTCTGCGGTAGACGCCAATGTCGCTGTTTACCGGTTCTTTCAGGGCTTTTTGCAGGGCCTGCTTTATCCCCTCCTTCCGCACCGGATCCTCGATCGGTGAGCCGTCCTCTTCCAGCACCAGAAAGCTGTTGATGGTCAGCAGGGTATCGGTGGTCTCTATGCGAGCACTGACGATGTTCAGTCCAAACCGGTCAAGCAGGCTGGTAGTGAGCGCAAAAAGCGCCTGCCGGTCCTCGACACAGGTAAACACTTCGGTGCCCCCGCGAATGGCCGAATTTCGCAATACCACAAGAGGGAGCGCCTCGGGACTGGTGGTCAATACCAGCCTGGTTTGCCAGGCGATCTCCTCCCAACTGTAATAAAGGAAATAGTCGAGACTGAGCGTCAGCCAGTACTGTATGACGTCGTCCCTCCCGATCCCGTCCGATTTCAGCAGATGCAGGGCGCCGGCCTGTTTATTCTGAACGATCTCATCCCGCTCCTGGGGATTCTGCAGACCGCGCAGCAACGCCTGCTTGGTTACGTTGTAAAGTTCCCTCAGCAGGGAGTTTTTCCAATTGTTCCATTTCTTTGGATCGGTGGCACGAATATCGGCGATGGTCAGAAGATAGAGATAATCCAGTCGCTCCGGATTTCCAACGGTCCTGGCAAAGTCTGCGATAACCTCGGGGTCGCTGATATCCTTGCGCTGTGCTGTCATGGACATAATCAGATGGTTCTTTACCAGCCATGAGACCAACTGGCTGTCACGCTCGCTGAGCATATGCAGGCGGCAGAAATCGTACGCCTCTTCAGCACCCAGCGTGGAGTGATCCCCGCCGCGTCCCTTGGCGATGTCATGGAACAGCGCAGCCAGAAACAGCAGCTCCGGGTAGTACAGTCTCTCCATGATGTCGCTGCAGAGCGGAAACTCGTTGCGGTGCTTTGCAATCATGAAACGCCGCAGGTTGCGGACCACGAAAAGCGTGTGTTCGTCAACCGTGTAGACATGGAAAAGATCGTACTGCATTCGACCGACGATATTCGCGAAAGCCGGTATATAGCGCGACAGGATGCCATAGCGATTCATACGCCGCAGTTCATTGGTGATGCCCTGGCGCTGGCGCAGTATCGCCATGAACATTGCACGTGCTTCTGGATTGGCGCGGAATTTATTGTCTATTGACCGCCGCTGATCTCTTATCAGGCGTATCGTACTGGCGCGCACTCCGTTGAACTCCGGATGCTGTTCCATCACCAGGAACAGTTCCAACATCGCCAGTGGGTGCTTTTCGAAAACCTGATCGTCGACCACTTCGAGAAAACCGCTGCGCGACTGGAAGCGGCTATTGAGCGGCTTGGGTTCGTCCAGGTGACACTTGAGCACGATGACTTCGCGGAAATGCTGCAGCAGCATTTCATTCATTCGATTGATGCGAATCGCAGTCTGATAGTACTGCTGCATGAACTTCTCAATGCCCAGCCCGGCTTCGTCGTCCTGAAACCCAAACTGATCCGCCAGAATTTTCTGATAATCGAACAGCAGCCGGTCTTCGCACCGGCCAGTATGCAGATGCAGCGCAAAGCGTATCCGCCAGAGCCAGTCCTGTCCGAACTTCAAGTCCCAGTACTCGGTTTCGGTCAAAAATCCGTGTGTCACCAGATCGCTCATTCGCTCTGCGTCAAAGTGGCGCTTGACCACCCAATCGATGGTTTGAATGTCGCGTAATCCCCCGGGTCCCTCCTTAAGATTGGGCTCCAGCGCGCTTACGGCGTCATCGTATTTCTGGTAACGTTTTTTCTGTTCTTCCAGTTTGGCTTCGAAAAAGCGGTCACTGGGCCACATCTTGTCGGTTGCAATGGCTCGCTTGAGTCTTTCGTAGAGATGAATGGGACCGCATAATGGACGCGCCTCCATCAGGCTGGTTATCACGGTGATATCCAGCTTGGCCTCGGCAACGCACTCCTGCACCGTGCGCACGCTGTGTCCGATCTCAAGACCGATATCCCAGAGAAAGGTGAGCAGATTCCCCAGTGGTTCGGAAATGTAATCGAGGTCTCCGTCACCGAGCAGAAACAGCAGATCGATATCGGACGCGGGGTGCAGTTCGCCGCGCCCGTAACCGCCAACGGCTATAAGCGATGCATCCGCGTTCCCGGGAATCATGCGCGACCATGCCTGGAGCAGAAGGAAATCGATCGAACTGGCGCGCAGTTTGACCAACTGGGTCATCGTTTCGCCCTGGTCGAACAGTACCTTGAGCCGCTCATTGCTGCGTTTCAGGGTGTCCCGAAACAGCGGAAGCGGGGAGTTGCTTCCACTCAACCTGCTCAGGAAGCCGTGCTCATCGATCAGCGGCGGAAAGGACTCCAGTATACTGTTCAAGCCGCACCCGGGAGAGCGCTCTCTTCACCTTCACGCAACGTCAACACCTCGTAGCCGGATTCGGTCACCAGCAAGGTATGTTCCCACTGGGCGGAGAGGCTGCGATCTTTGGTTACCACAGTCCAGCCATCCGGCAGCAGTTTTACCTGACGCTTGCCGGCATTGACCATTGGTTCGATGGTAAAGCACATGCCGGGCTGCAGCAGGACGCCGTTTCCGGGCGAGCCGTAGTGCAATACCTGCGGTTCTTCGTGAAACCTGCGGCCTATGCCATGTCCGCAATATTCCCGCACGATAGAGTAGTTGTTGGACTCCACATACTGTTGAATGGCATGCCCGATGTTACTCAGATGAGCGCCGGGCCGGACCTGGTGTATGCCGATCCACAATGCCTCCAGGGTGATTTTTGTCAGGCGCCGCGCCAGCACGGATGGTTCGCCGATGAAAAACATCTTGCTGGTATCGCCATGAAAACCGTCCTTGATTACCGTGATATCGATATTCACGATGTCGCCGTTCTTGAGTATTTTCCCCCCGGGAATGCCGTGGCATACCTGATGGTTGACAGAAGTGCAGATGGACTTGGGGAAACCCATATAGTTCAGCGGCGCAGGAATAGCCTTCTGTTCGTGCACGATATAGTCGTGACAGATCCGATCTATCTCCTCCGTACTGGCGCCAGGCTGCACGTGGGGAGCAATCATCTCCAGCACTTCTGCGGCAAGGCGGCCCGCCAGCCGCATTTTTTCGATCTCTTCTGGAGTTTTGAGGGTGATGCTCATACGGCCAGGTTCCGGGAAAGTCCAGTAAATCAGCCATTCGGGGGGTGTCTGACCGGGTACGCTGATTGTGGCAACCAGCGCGTTATGGTATAAAACGTGCCCCGGATTCGCAAACATTCCGGAACTCGCAGGAATCTGGCAGACATTTCAGTCCTGACGAATCACACACACGCACCGGCACAATCGCCTGGGTGCCCGGGAAACCGGGTTGGCCGTTGGGGTGCGTGGAGGATTAACCCTAAATAAATTGGAGTTTACTAAATGAGTGACGTGTCCATGCGTCAGATGCTTGAGTCTGGCGTCCATTTCGGGCATCAGACCCGCTACTGGAATCCGAAAATGGGTGCTTTCATTTTCGGTCACCGGAACAAGATCCACATCATCAACCTGGAAAAGACCCTGCCGCTTTACAAGGAGGCGATGAATTTTCTCGGTTCCCTGGCTGCCAACGGTGGCCGGATTCTATTCGTCGGCACCAAAAGGTCCGCGCGCGATACCATCAAGGAAGAGGCGGAACGCTGCGGCATGCCCTATGTCAACCATCGCTGGCTGGGCGGCATGCTGACCAATTTTTCCACCATCAGGACGCGCATCAAACGCCTCAAGGAGCTTGAGGATATGTTCGAGACGGGCTCGATTTCGCGTTTCAACAAGAAAGAGGCACTTGGCCTTCGCCGCGAAATGGAGAAGCTCGATCGCAGTCTCGGTGGTATCAAAAACATGGAGAAACTGCCGGATGTTCTCTATGTGATTGATGTAGGACACGAGGATATTGCGATTGCAGAGGCCCGAAAACTGGGTATTCCGGTGGTTGGTGTCGTGGATACCAACAACAGTCCCGAAGGAATCGATTACGTCATTCCCGGGAATGACGATGCGATACGCGCGATTCAGCTCTACGTTCAGGGCGCTTCCGCTGCGGTATTGGAAGGCCGCGCCAGCGCAGCCCACCTTGGCGGCGGTGCTGTCGACGAATTTGTGGAAGTTGAAAACGGTAAGGGTGAGGAAGCCGGGTAATTCGAGCTACTTCTCCCTTATTAATCTCCGGAAATCTATGATTAAAAAGAGAGTGGCCTCTGCCAGGTATCCACAACCGGGCAGGGGCTGCTTTTATCTATTATTTTAAGCGAGGAATAGTACTCATGGCCATTACCGCCTCTTTGGTGAAGGAACTGCGTGAACGGACCGGTTCCGGCATGATGGAATGTAAGAAAGCACTGGTCGAGACCAATGGTGATATTGAAGCTGCAATCGATATGATGCGTAAATCCGGCCAGGCCAAGGCCGCCAAGAAAGCGGGACGCACCGCGGCAGACGGCGTAATCTCCATCTGTTTCAACGAAGATGGCAGCAGGGCAGCGATGGTTGAGGTTAATTGCGAAACCGATTTCGTGGCGAAAGACGACAACTTCACCTCGTTTGCCAAAGCGGTTGCCGAACGGGCGCTGGTGTCCGATGTGAAAACAGTTGAAGAGCTGCTGGATTCGCCTCTCCACGACGGAGAGGAGACCACGGTCAATACCGCGAGGGAGGCATTGATCTCCAAAATCGGAGAGAACATGAACGTGCGCCGTTTCCAAAGGTTTCAGGCCGGAGCCGGCACGCTCACCAGTTACAGCCACGGCGTCCGAATCGGTGTAATCGTGGAATTGGAGGGTGGGAACGACACCCTGGCGAAGGATATTGCCATGCACATCGCTGCCTCCAGTCCGCTCTGTATTTCGGAACAGGACGTTCCTGCAGAAACGCTTGAGAAAGAGCGCTCGATCTTCAAGGCTCAGGCTCTGGAGAGCGGCAAACCCGAAAACATTGTTGAAAAAATGGTTGATGGGCGGGTACGCAAATACCTGGCGGAGATCACACTACTCGGTCAGCAGTTCGTCAGGGATCCCGAAATCAGCGTCGGGAAACTGCTGGCGGATGCGGGTGCACGGGTGGTTGCTTTCTGCCGTTTCGAAGTCGGCGAGGGTATTGAAAAGAAACAGGAGAATTTCGCAGACGAAGTAATGGCGCAGATAAAGAGCTGAGGCTGCCGGAATTGATCTGTCGGCGCATTCTTCTCAAGCTCAGCGGTGAGGCGCTGATGGGGCAGGGGGATTTCGGAATAGACCCTGCGGTTATCAACCGGGTGGCTGGTGAAATAAGTGATCTGACCGCAGCCGGCGTGCAGGTCGGCCTGGTTATCGGCGGCGGCAACATTTTTCGCGGTGCCGGCCTCGCAAGGTCCGGCATTGATCGGGTTTCCGGTGATCACATGGGCATGCTGGCCACAGTGATGAACTCGCTTGCGATGCAGGACGCACTGATCAAAGCGGGCGCAGACGCACGAGTCATGTCCGCGCTGCGGATGGATCAGGTATGCGAGTACTATGTACGACGCACTGCACTGGAGTATCTGCAACGCGGCGAGGTCGTGATCCTGGCAGCGGGGACCGGGAACCCCTATTTCACCACGGACTCTGCGGCCAGTCTGAGGGCGGTTGAGATTGGAGCCCAGTTGATGATCAAGGCGACCAAGGTCAATGGTATCTATTCTTCGGATCCGGTAGTCAACCCCAATGCAGCGTTTTATCCCCGTCTCAGCTATGATCGTGTTTTGGCGGAGGGACTGCAAGTGATGGATACCACGGCTATCGTGCTGTGTCGCGACAATGGAATGGCGCTGCGGATCATGAATATCAACGAGTCGGGTGCATTGATGCGTCTTATGCAGGGGGAGTCGGTAGGGTCCCTGGTGGATAAAGGAGAGTGAAATGATCGACGAAATCAAAACGGATGCGGCAGATCGAATGAAGAAATGCGTTGCCACCCTGGAGCTGGAACTGGCCAAAGTCAGGACAGGTCGCGCCCACCCAAGTCTCCTCGATCACATCACCGTAGCCTATTACGGAACGGAGGTTCCGCTGAGTCAGGTAGCCAACATTAATGTCGAGGATGGCAGGACATTGACGGTGACGCCCTGGGAGAAAAATATGGTACAGCCGGTGGAGAAGGCAATTCTCAAGTCGGATCTGGGGCTCAATCCCAATACTGCCGGCACCATCATCCGGGTGCCTCTGCCAGCGCTTACCGAGGAGCGGCGCAGAGACCTGATCCGGGTTGTCAGGGGCGAAGCGGAACAGGCCCGGGTGGCAGTGCGGAACGTACGGCGAGATGCCAACAGCAGCCTGAAGGAGCTTATGAAAGAGAAGCTGGTTTCTGAAGATGACGAACATCGGGCTGAGGAGGCAATTCAAGTACTTACCGATAGATACATCAAGGAAGTGGATGCTGCGCTTGAGAAAAAAGAAACAGATCTGATGTCGATCTGAGATTCACAATCGAAAGCGATGGACAGTACCGGAACCGAATCCACATTGGCCAAAGCAGCGGCTCGCATTCCGCGTCACGTAGCAATAATCATGGATGGAAACGGACGCTGGGCCCAGGAACGGGGACTTCCAAGATTTGCCGGTCATAAGGCGGGCGTCGAAACGGTCCGTTCGGTTGTTGAACAGTGTGTCATGCTGAAAATCGAGGCGCTCACCCTGTTTGCCTTCAGCAGCGAGAATTGGCGGCGTCCGGCGACGGAGGTCAGTCTGCTGATGGATCTGTTCATGCTGGCCCTGAACAGGGAAGTGAAGCGGCTCAAACGGAATAATGTCCGTCTCCGCATCATCGGCGACCACGGAGGATTTCCACCCAAACTCCAGGCCAAGATTCTGGAAGCGGAACAGACAACGTCTGAGTGCAGTGGCCTCACGTTACAGATCGCCGCAAACTACGGTGGCCGTTGGGATCTGACCCAGGCTGCCAGAAATATAGCGCGACAGGTGGCAGCCGGCCAGCTGGAACCGGACGCGATTACAGAAGATACACTCTCCGGCAATCTTTCCACCAAAGGCCTGCCGGATCCCGACCTGTTTATCCGTACCGGTGGGGAACAGCGGTTGAGTAACTTTCTTTTATGGCAGTCGGCCTATGCGGAACTCTACCTGACCAATGTGCTCTGGCCGGACTTCACTCCCGCTGTTTTCAACCGTGCGTTGCAGGATTTTGCGGGACGACAGCGCCGGTTTGGTCGTACCACGGAACAGGTCAGGCAGCATTCCGGCAACTTTAGTGATGACTGAACGTTACAGTTCCGGCGGGGTACACTCGTGCTGCTTCAGCGTGTCATAACCGCCTTGGTTCTGGTGCCGTTGGTTGTTGCTGCGGTGCTGCAGTTGTCGACCCTGACACTCTCGTTTTTTCTTGCCCTGGTGGTGCTGCTGGGCGGTTTTGAGTGGACCCGGCTGGCTGCGCTTGGTTCGCTGCCTGAGAAGTTAGTGTTTTTGACGTTTCTGGCTGCAATCATCGCGGGTTCTGCCGTGACCTTCCACAAGTATCCGCAATGGGTTTTTCCGAGTGCCCTTATTTTCACGCTGTTCTGGATCGTGGTTTCCGTGAGACTGCTGCGTTACCGTCGATCGGTGGCAAATGCTTCAGGCAGAATCTGGAAATCCCTCCTCGGGGTTCTGGTTCTGGCGCCCGCATGG
Organism: Gammaproteobacteria bacterium; assembly: GCA_020445405.1. Taxonomy (GTDB): domain Bacteria; phylum Pseudomonadota; class Gammaproteobacteria; order Chromatiales; family Chromatiaceae; genus HKST-UBA178. The sequence continues at coordinate 157,322 of JAGRGQ010000002.1, forward strand.
ATTTCCCTGCTGATGGTGCACGGACATCGTGACGGGCCCTATCTGGTGCTCTACCTGATGGTGCTGATCTGGGTGGCGGACAGTTGCGCCTATTTTGCCGGACGTCGCTGGGGAAGGGTGAAACTGGCACCAGAGATCAGTCCCGGAAAGACGCGCGAAGGAGTATACGGTGCGTTGGCCGGGGCGGCGTTGTGTGGTGCAGTGGTCCACGCGCTGCGGCCGGAAACCGGTTCTCTGTTGATGTTGATTCTGTTTTCGGTTGTTGTTGCCCTGTTTTCGGTGGTTGGGGATCTGTTCGAGAGCCTGCTGAAAAGAGAGGCAGGCTTGAAAGACAGCGGCGACCTGCTGCCGGGACACGGTGGCGTACTGGACAGGATTGACAGTCTGACTGCCGCTGCGCCGGTGTTTCTGTTCGGGCTGCTGTTGCTGGAGATTTCCAAATGATCGGGTTGACCATTCTGGGGTCAACCGGCTCAATCGGTCTGTCGACACTGAATGTGATTGCTCGTCATCAGGATAAATACCGGGTGGTGGCATTGAGCGCCAACCGGGATGTCGAAAAACTGGTTCAGCAGTGCCTGCTGTTTCAACCCGAGTATGCCGTTTTGGCGGATAGAAGCCGGCTGCCGGAACTGGAACAGCAGCTGCGGCGGCGCGGGCTCAGGACAAGGCTGCTGGGAGGCGTTGAGGGTCTGGAGGAGATCGCCGGCCTCAGCGACGTGGATTATGTGATGGCAGCGATCGTGGGGGCGGCGGGACTTTTGCCAATTTTAGCCGCGGCACGGGCAGGAAAAAGAATCCTGCTTGCCAACAAAGAGGCGCTGGTGGTGGCCGGTCCGCTGTTCATGCAGGAGGTGGAGGCGAATGGAGCCGAAATTCTTCCGATTGACAGCGAGCACAACGCCGTGTTCCAGTGTCTGCCGCCTGATTTCAAAAATGGCCTGGAACGGGTGGGTGTTCGGCGTATTCTGCTGACCGCTTCCGGCGGTCCCTTCAGAACCATCGCCCGGGAAGCGCTCGAGTTTGTGACCCCGGAGCAGGCATGTGCGCATCCAAACTGGGACATGGGGCGCAAGATTTCGGTCGATTCCGCGACCATGATGAACAAGGGCCTGGAAGTCATCGAAGCCTGCTGGCTGTTTCATACCACTCCCGACCGGGTTGATGTGGTGCTTCATCCGCAAAGCGTAATCCATTCCATGGTCGAGTACTTTGACGGTTCGGTGTTGGCTCAGCTGGGCAATCCGGATATGCGCACTCCAATCGCGCATGCGCTGGCCTGGCCAAATCGCATCGAATCGGGCGTATCCAGTCTGGATCTGTTTGCAGTGGCGCAGCTCGATTTTGAGAAGCCGAGTCCAGAGCGGTTTCCCTGTCTGACACTCGCTTATCAGGCCATTGAATCCGCCGGAAACGCACCCGTTGTGCTGAATGCGGCAAATGAAGTCGCGGTTGCGGCGTTTTTGCAGCAGAAGATAAAGTTCACGGCTATTCCTGAAGTGATAGAACGCACGCTGGGGTTGATTCCGGCAGCGAATTGCACCGGCCTGAGCGAGCTTTTGCATGTCGATGCCGAGGCCCGTATTCGGGCGGAACAAATAGTTTGCGAACTGGTCTGACTTCGTGTATTCCTCCCCAAACAATGTGATCTTCGGAATGTGCATCTGTTGCAGTGACCTCCTCGGGGAGGTACCTGTCGTGGGGAACTGCGCGGCGGCCCAGGGGTTTGCAGGCCGATAGATATGCTATGGAATCACTGATTACAACCATTCTCTCATTCATCCTGGCGCTGGGGATACTGATCACCGTGCATGAGTTCGGGCATTTCTGGGTTGCCCGCAAACTCGGGGTCAAGGTATTGCGCTTTTCTGTTGGCTTCGGCAAACCGGTCCTTAAACGTATCGGCAAAGTGGATGCCACCGAATACGTCGTTGCCGCGATACCACTTGGTGGTTACGTTAAAATGCTGGACGAACGGGAGGCGGAGGTTCAACCGCAGGAGTTGGATCGTGCGTTCAACCGGCAGTCGCTCAAGACGCGTTCTGCCATCGTGGTGGCAGGACCCGCTTTCAACTTTCTGTTTGCCGTGCTGGCCTTCTGGCTGGTTCTGGTTTCCGGTGAGAGCGGCTCCCGACCCTGGGTGGGTGAGGTGGCTAAGGATTCGATCGCCGAAGCCGCAGGATTCAGCGTCGATGATGAACTGCTGGCGGTGGCCGATCGCCCGACGCCCAGTTGGGAGGCAGTCGTTTACGCACTGTTGCGGGAGAGTGTCGAGGGGACGGAACTGGTGGTGAACGTCCAGGATCGGGACGGAAATCCCCGCACAAGAGTGATTCCGGGCGATGCACTGGCGGCGTTGAGTGACGGCGGGCGGATTCTGGAGGGGCTTGGGCTGACCCCAAAACGCCCCCGTGTACCCCCGGTCATCGGTCAGGTCGTCCCAGAAGAATCGGCTGACCGGGCAGGCCTGAAGCGGGGTGATCTGGTGCTGACGGTTGATGGCAAACCAGTGGACAGCTGGTCCGGGTTGGTTGACATCATACGGGCACATCCGGGAAAACCGCTGGTTCTGGAAATTGACAGAGAGGGGCGGCGTCTGCAACTGCCGATAATCGTCGGCAGCCGCGACGAGAACGGGAAGCGCTACGGTCGAATCGGCGCTGGGGTCGATATTCCCGAGGGATTGTATGAAGAGTACAGGAGCGAATACCGCCTTGGTCCGGTGGATGCACTGGAAGCATCGATCTACAAAACCTGGGATATGTCGGTGTTTATGCTGCGTATGCTTGGGAGAATGCTGACCGGCAAGGCCTCGGTGGAAAATCTCAGCGGTCCCATCTCGATAGCGCAGACGGCCGGTAAAACAGCCAGCTATGGCGTCGTCTATTTTCTTAAGTTTCTGGCACTGGTCAGTATCAGTCTCGGTGTATTGAACCTGTTGCCGATACCGGTACTGGATGGCGGTCATCTGTTCTATTTTCTGGTGGAAGCATTAAAGGGGGGGCCATTGTCCGAGGAGTTTCAGATCCAGGGACAGCGCGTCGGGATGGCCATTCTTCTGGCGGTGATGATTTTGGCATTTTACGTCGATATTTCACGTTTGCTGGGCTAGAAACTAAAGTTTATTTATACTGCGCACTGGCAAGACCCCGCGACGGTTTTTTTCGTTGCTTGTCTCTAAGTGGCGGCAATCACGATATTCGGTTAGTTGAATATTCAGTATAATAAACAATTAGTTATCCATAAATAATGAAGAGATCGACGCAATTATTTTTGCTTTCATTGCTGTGCATTCTGTTTTCCGCTGCTTTGCGCGCAGCAGAGCCGATTGAGGTGACCGATATCCGGATCGAAGGACTGCAGAGAATATCGGCGGGCACGGTATTTAATTACCTCCCGGTCAGGATAGGCCAGCGAATCAGCCCCGAGGATACCGCGGGCATCATTCGGGAACTCTATAAAACCGGTTTTTTCAAAGATGTCCGGTTGGAGCATGAGGGAAGTGTGCTCATCGTTTCGGTTACCGAACGTGCCGCGATCGCGAAAATCGAGATATCGGGAAACAAATCGATTGAGAGCGAACAGCTGCTGGCTTCCCTGAAGGACATCGGCCTTGCAGAGGGGCGGGTGCTGAATCGTTTTGTGCTCAATCAGATTGAGCAGGAACTCGGGCGGCTTTTCTTCAATCTGGGCAAATACGGTGTTGAAGTGAAAACCACCGTGACGCCATTGGAGCGCAACAGGGTGGCTATCGCGATTGACGTTCGCGAGGGCGTCACGGCAAGAATTAAAAAAATCAACATCGTCGGCAACCGGACGATAGACGAGGATGACCTGCTTGACGAATTCGAGCTGAGTCCGCCCAATTTTCTTTCATTTATCTCACGCAACGACCAGTACTCCCGGCAGAAACTGTCGGGCGATCTTGAAAAACTGCGCTCCTACTACCTCGACCGGGGCTATATCAATTTCAAAATCAGTTCAACCCAGGTCTCGATTACCCCGAATAAACAGGATATCTACATCACGGTCAATGTGAGCGAAGGCGATGTCTACAAAATCCGTGATATCAAATTGACCGGGGAACTGGTCGCTCCACCGGAGGAGTTCTACCCGCTTATCCATTTGAAACGGGGTAGTGAATTCTCCAGAAAGCAGGTACTTGGAAGCACCGAGCGGATCGGCGAGATGCTGGGTGATCTGGGTTATGCATTCGCCAATGTAAACAGCATCCCGGATATTGACGAAAAAACCAAAGAGGTCGATATCACTTTCTTCGTCGATCCCGGCAAGCGCGTCTACGTTCGCCGGGTCAATATGGGCGGCAACAACCAGACCCGTGATGAAGTGCTCAGGCGGGAGATGCGGCAGATGGAGGCGGCCTGGTTTTCAGCCGCCAAGGTAAAAGAGTCCAAAAAGCGTCTGCAGCGTCTTGACTATTTCGAAGAGGTCCACATAGAGACTCCCGCGGTGCCGGGTTCAACCGACCAGGTGGATGTGAATATCAAGGTTACCGAAAAGCCGATGGGCAATCTCGGGGCGGGCATCGGTTTTTCCCAGTCTCAGGGGGCGATTTTCAATGCCAGTATTTCCCAAAACAATTTTCTGGGAACCGGTAAACGCGTCTCAGCCGCGTTGAATACGAGTGCCGCGAACAAGGTCTATTCGCTGGGCTACACGAATCCCTACTATACGGTTGACGGCATCAGTCGCGGTTTCAACCTGAGTTACAGGGAGACCGACTTCGAAGAGGTCGATACCGCCCGCTACCTGATCGACAGTTTTGTTGCCGGCGTAAACTTCGGCATTCCCACCAGTGACACCGACCGGTTGGTGTTCGACCTGGACATCGACTCCACAACATTCAAATTGGGAGCCGATGCTTCAGATGAGCTGATGGCGTACCAGGCAGATAATGGCGAGGACTCAGTCAGTCTTCGTGCCGGGTTGAGTTGGTCGCACGATACACGGGACTCGGCGGTGCTGCCCACTGAGGGCGGATATCAGCGCGTTGCCGGCAGCTTTTCTCTTCCGGGCAGCGACCTGGAATATTACAGATTGGAGTACAATAACAAATATTATATCCCACTCAGCAAGACGTTCACGTTGGGCATGGAGGCGGATCTCGGTTATGGAGATGCTTACGGAAGCACCTCCAAACTGCCCCCGTGGCGCAATTTTTTCGCAGGTGGCCGCAAAACAGTGAGGGGGTTCAAGGATTACAGTCTTGGACCCAGAGACAGTGAAGATGAGCCGCTCGGCGGTAATCTGAAAGTGGTGGGAAACGTCGAGGTACTGTTTCCGGCACCCTTTAAATTAATGGAGAAAACGGTGCGCATCGGGCTTTTCGTGGACGCCGGCAACGTTTACGATATTACCGAATCCAGTTTTGATTTTGGTAAAATTCGTTACTCAACGGGTATCTCCGGTTTTTGGCTTTCCCCGTTCGGTGCCTTCGGCGTAAGTTTTGGCTTCCCGTTGAACGCCGAGTCGGATGACGAAACGGAAATCTTCCAATTTGCCTTTGGATCCGCTTTTTAATTGTTTGGAGAATTATTTTGAAAACGTCTCTGTTGGTTCTGATCATCGTCGGTTTTCTTGCGGTAGCGAATGTCGCAACCGCGGCAGAGGTAAATATCGGCGTGGTGGACGTTAGTAAGCTGCTTGAGGAGTCGCCCCAGGCGGAGAACCTCAGAAAAAAGCTTGAATCCGAGTTTCAACGGCGTAGTCAGGATCTGCTGGACCAGCAGAAGCAGTTGAAGAAACTCAGCGACAAGCTGGCCAGGGATGGTGCGGTAATGAGCGAATCCGAGCAGAATCGTCTGGAACAGGATATACGTGCCCGCCGCAGACAGTTGAAATCTGCCAGCGATGAGTTCCGTGAGGACCTCAACCTGCGACGCAACGAAGAGTCTCAGAAATTGCGGCGTCAGTTGACCGAAGTTATTCACCAACTCGGAAAGGACGAAAACATCGATCTGATTCTGGACAATGCGGTTTACGCCAGCGGTAGAGTGAACCTGACCGAGAAGGTTTTGACGCGGTTACGTGCCCAGGCCAGGTAGACTGCGCGGGGAACAAATTTTGGCCTATCGACTGGGCGACCTGGCTGAACGGGTAGGCGCCGTACTCAGGGGCGATGCGTTGTGTGAGGTTGACCACGTCGGCCAACTCCAGAGCGCACTTCCCGGAGCAGTCAGTTTTCTCGCCAACAGTCGATATCTGAAACACCTGGCGAACACCCGTGCGTCTGCAGTCATTATCTCCCCGGAACTGGCGGACAAATCACCGGTAAATGCACTGGTAAGCGATAATCCATACCTTTGCTACGCACGCACAGCCGATCTGCTTCATCCGAGACCGGAGTTTGAGGCGGGCGCTCATCCGTCAGCGGTGATTTCTGAGGATGCAGTTATCGCGGAAGGTGTCTGGATAGGCCCCTGTGCGGTAATAGAGGCTGGATCAAGGATCGATCAGGGCGTCTTTATCGGACCCGGTTGCGTGGTTGGAGCTGGAAGCCGGATCGGCAGGGACTGCAGGCTGGTTGCGAATGTCACACTCTGTGCCCGGGCGAAGATCGGGGAGCGTGTGTTGATTCATCCGGGGGCGGTAATTGGCAGTGACGGATTCGGGCTGGCGAACGACCGGGGCAAGTGGATCAAGGTGCCTCAACTCGGGAGCGTCACTATCGGAAATGACGTGGAAATTGGCGCCAATACAACCGTGGATTGCGGCACAATCAACGATACATGCATCGCAGACGGCGTAAAACTGGATAATCAGATACAAATCGCGCATAACGTCGAGATTGGGGAGAATACTGCGATCGCAGGCTGTGCCGGTATTGCCGGTTCAACCAAAGTGGGTAAAAACTGCACACTTGCAGGAGGGGTAGGGCTGGCGGGTCATCTCGATATAGGCGACAACGTTCATTTTTCCGGACAATCGCTGGTGACCCGTTCATTTACAGAGCCAGGACACTATAGCGGCAACCTGCCGGCAGTAACGACCGGAGAATGGCGTAAAACCATTGCCCGTATCCGGCGGATGAATGATATGATGCAGCGCCTCAGGGTATTAGAGAAGAGAGTTGAGGCAATAGACGCACGACATAAACCTGACTGATCGGATCTCGTACCCAATACCTTTATCAGGTCAGATGGCTGACGTTGTTTTCAGCATCCGGGAGCAATATTTTGATAGTGATGGACATTCACAAGGTGCTGAGTCTTCTGCCGCACCGTTACCCCTTCCTCATGATCGACAGGGTGCTTGAATTCGAAGCACATCAGCGCATATTGGCGATAAAGAACGTCACTTACAACGAACCTTTTTTTAACGGACATTTTCCTATTCGCCCCGTGATGCCCGGCGTATTGATTGTTGAAGCGATGGCCCAGGCGACCGGACTTCTTGCCATGGAGTCCAATCCGGAAACCGTCAGCAGGACATCGATCTATCTGTTCGTCGGCATCGACAAAGCCCGTTTCAAGAGACCGGTCGAACCCGGTGACCGTCTTGAAATCGAGATGTATCAGCGATCAATGAAGCGGGGCATCGGTTTTTATTCCGGGACCGCAAAGGTTGATGGGGCATTGGCAGCCACCGCGGATATCATGTGCACAGCCAGAGATTTCGGGGATTGATCGACGCACGCGCAGTTGTCGATCCCGGATCGGATATCGACGAAGATGTCGAGATAGGTCCGTTTACAGTAATTGGTCCCGACGTACAGATCGGTCGGGGAACCAGGATCGGTTCCCATGTGGTGATCAAGGGGCCCACCGTTATCGGCAGAAACAACCGGATCTTCCAGTTCGCATCGCTTGGTGAAGATCCTCAGGATATGAAATATTCGGGGGAACCGACCAGCCTGGAAATTGGCGACAGAAATGTATTCCGGGAGTTCGTCACCGTCAATCGCGGCACCGTCCAGGGCGGGGGCGCGACGCGGATCGGAGATGACAACCTGTTTATGGCCTATATCCACGCCGCCCACGACTGTATTGTCGGGAACCACGTCATTATGGCAAATGGTGCCTCTTTAGGGGGTCATGTCAATATCGATGATCACGCGATTCTGGGCGGGTTCACTATGGTTCACCAGTTCTGCCACATCGGCTCGCATGCTTTCTGCGCCATGGGCACGGGCGTTACCCGGGATGTACCCCCATTTCTGATGGTCGCGGGCCAGCCCGCGAAACCCCACGGCATCAATAGTGTGGGACTCAACCGCCGCGGTTTCAGCGATCAGGCGCTGCAGTGCATCAAGCGCGCATACAAGACACTGTACATGAGAAATTTTAAACTGGAGGAGGCGTTGGATTCGCTGAGAAAGTCGGCTGTCGATTCACCGGAAGTGGCGTTGCTGGTGAAGTTTATTCAGAACCGCTCACGCAGTATTGTACGCTGAAAATACCAGGACCGATAAAGTCCGATAATACAGCAAAATTTCCATGAGCCTTTCCCGCTTCTCGGCTTCTACTTGACGATATTCCGGGCCATATGGCTGAGATGCGGAAAGCGAACTTGCGAATAGGAATCGTGGCCAATGAGCCATCCGGAGATCTGCTCGGCGCCGGCCTGATGCGCGAGTTGAAAAAACGGGTGCCAGAGGTTGTTTTTGATGGAGTCGGCGGTCCCCTGATGGAGAGCGAGGGGATGGTCAGTCTGGTTCCGATGGAACGCCTGTCGGTAATGGGGCTGGTGGAGGTATTGAAGCACCTGCCAGGGTTGCTCTCGATACGTAATGGGTTGAAACGTCATTTCTTTGCCCAGCCACCTGACGTTTTTGTCGGTGTGGATGCGCCGGATTTTAATCTCGGTCTGGAAAAAAACCTTAAATTGGCCGGCATTCCGACCATTCACTATGTCAGTCCCACAGTCTGGGCATGGCGGCCGGGAAGAGTCAGGAAGATCAGGGACTCTATCGATCTGATTCTGAGCATTTTTCCGTTTGAAGTTGAGTTCCTCAGATCGCATGGGGTGGCGGTCGACTATATCGGCCACCCACTTGCCGATGAGATCGCGCTGGACGCGAACCAACTTGCGGCACGTGGGAAACTCAACATACCCCCGCAGGCCAGGGTAATAGCCATGCTGCCCGGCAGCCGCATGAGTGAAATTGAAGCGCTTGCCGCCACTTTTATCAAAACCGCCAAAGTTTGCCGGAACAGGGAACCGGATCTCCATTTTGTGGTGCCGATGATTAACGGCAAAACGAGGGCTGCGTTCGAGGCGATATGGCGTACGGTTGCACCCGAGCTGGAACTCAATTTGCTGGACGGGGCTTCCCGGGAAGCGATGTCGAGCGCCAATGCAGTACTCAGCGCCTCCGGTACGGCAACGCTTGAGGCGCTGCTGCTGAAACGCCCGATGGTAGTGGCCTATCGGCTCAATCCGTTGACCTATCAAATCGTAAAATCCTTTAACCTGGTGAAAACGCCTTTTATCGCAATGTCCAATCTGCTTGCCGGGGAAGAGTTGGCACCCGAGTTTATTCAGGATGAGGCGACACCGGAAGCGCTCTCCGGAGCATTGCTGAGTATCCTCAACTCACCCGATAAAAGGGACTATATCCAATCCGTTTACAGCAGGATCCATCGCCAGCTGCGTCAGGGTTCCAGCGCCAAGGCGGCCGAGGCGGTTCTGCGGCTGGTGCGGGAGCGGTCGTAGTGTCCGGACTTACTATGTTGACGGCTGGAGTAGACGAGGTTGGCAGGGGGCCGCTGGCCGGGCCGGTGATCGCGGCTGCGGTGATACTTGATCCGGGCAATCCCATTGCGGGGATTGGCGATTCCAAGAAACTGAGTGCTGCGCGGCGGCAGCTTTTAGCTGAAATGATCCGCGATCGGGCAGTCGCCTGGGCGCTTGGGCGTGCCGATGTGGAGGAGATAGACCGTTTGAATATTCTCCAGGCTTCGCTTCTGGCCATGGCGCGGGCGGTGGCTGCATTGCCGGTCGCGGCACAGCACGTCGTGGTGGATGGAAACCGCTGCCCGGATGTTCGGTGCAGCGTTGAGGCCGTGGTCGGGGGCGATGCCACTGTCGCGGCAATCGGTGCGGCCTCAATACTGGCGAAGGTGGCGCGCGACCGCGAGATGGTGACGCTGGAGAGTGCCTATCCCGGTTATGGTTTTGCGCAACATAAAGGATATCCAACCAGAGCGCATATCGAAGCGCTCTCCCGTCTGGGGGTGAGCGAAATACACCGCCGCTCGTTTGCCCCGGTAAAACGTCTGCTGTAGCTGCTGAACCATTTCCTGATTAGCCGCGACATTCAGCTATTCATGCCATAGTTTTCATGTTGCTAAGTAGGGGTTATCCAGGCGCAACTGCCAGGACCCGCGCTGGAAACTTTCATGTACGCTCGACTGCGGCACTCCCGCCGCGGACGGTCTTGTCGGTTGAACCTGGATAACGCATTAAATAACCGGGCTTTTCCCGGCAAACACATGTGTACGAATTGGCAGAGATGCGCAGTTGATCAGGAGCCGTTTTCGGGAGTAAGCCGGCCGCTGTGGTAAACATGTTTCGCAGCACCCGATAATACGCCTGGGATCCTGAGCAGCCCGATTCAAACCGGCGCTTTTACAGATCGGCTTTTGATTTCACCGCTGTTGCAAGCAAGCCGGCTGTGGTTAAATTCGCTCCATGGCTGATCCCGCTTTCGTACATCTTTGTGTTCACTCAGAATACTCACTGGTGGATGGTCTGGTACGCATAAAGCCATTGGTAAAAGCGGCCGCCACAGCCGGCATGCCCGCGGTTGCCGTCACCGATCAGGGTAATCTGTTCGCACTCGTGAAATTTTACAAGGCCGCCCGGTCTGCCGGTGTAAAGCCTCTAATCGGCGTTGACGCCTGCATCAGGGATGACGCCGACAGCGGCAATCCGTTCCGCATGGTGCTGCTGGTGCAGAATAATCAAGGCTACAGGAATTTGATTCGACTGGTCTCCAGGAGTTACCGCGAAGGCCAGCATCTGGGCCGGCCGCTGCTGGAGCGGGAGTGGTTGGACCAGCAGAGCTGCAGCGGACTTATCGCGCTCTCCGGTGGCAGGCTGGGGGACGTGGGTCGGAGCCTGCTCAACGGCAACAGGGAGGAGAGCAGGTCTCTGCTCGCCGGTTGGCTGCGTATATTCGGTGATCGTTACTATCTGGAACTGCAGCGCACCGGAAGAGAGTATGAGGAGGATTGCCTGCATGCGAGCGTCGAGCTCGCCCGGGAGTTCGAACTCCCGGTGGTCGCGACCAACGATGTGCGTTTTCTGGATCCTGAAGATTTCGAGGCGCACGAAGTCCGGGTCTGCATTCACGACGGCAGAACACTGGACGATCCGCGTCGTCAGCGGCTCTACAGTCCGCAGCAGCATCTGCGTACACCGGAACAGATGGCTAAGCTGTTTGCCGATCTTCCCGAAGCGCTCGCAAACAGCGTGGAGATAGCCAAGCGCTGTACGCTTGAACTTTCGCTGGGCGAAAACTACCTTCCGGATTTCGCGTTACCTCAGGGCATGACTGTCGAGGAGTATTTCAGTCGGCAATCGTATCAGGGCCTGGAATGGCGTTTGCAGAATCTGGGCAAAAAATCTGAGGGGGATTTTGCCGAACTTGGCAAGCGCTATCGCGAGCGTCTCCAGCTGGAGCTGGATGTGATAAACCAGATGGGATTTCCCGGTTATTTTCTCATCGTAGCCGATTTTATCCAGTGGGCCAGAGACAACGATGTACCGGTCGGCCCCGGACGCGGCTCTGGCGCTGGTTCGCTGGTCGCGTACGCCCTCAGAATCACCGATCTGGACCCTATCGAACACGATTTGCTGTTTGAGCGTTTTTTGAATCCCGAGCGCGTCTCCATGCCCGACTTCGATATCGATTTCTGTATGGATAAACGGGACCGGGTAATCGAATATGTCGCCAATCGCTATGGCCGCGACTCGGTCTCGCAAATCATCACCTACGGCTCGATGGCGGCCAAAGCCGTGGTGCGCGACGTGGGCCGGGTATTGGGACATCCCTACGGCTTTACCGACCGCATTGCCAAGATGGTACCGTTTGAAATCGGGATGACGTTGTCCAGAGCGCTCACGGAGAGTGAGGATCTGAGCCAGGCGTACCGTTCGGACGAGGAGGTGACGCAGCTAATTGACATGGCCAGAAAACTGGAGGGATTAGCCAGGAACGCCGGTAAACACGCCGGCGGTGTTGTCATTTCTCCCACCGTATTGACTGACTTCACGCCGCTTTACTGTGAACCCGGGGGGGCCAACCTGGTAACTCAGTTCGACAAAGACGATGTGGAGCAGGTGGGACTGGTAAAGTTCGATTTTCTCGGGCTGCGCACGCTGACCATCGTCGATTGGGCGCTGAAGAGCGTCAATCGGGATCGCCGCGAGCAGGGTCTGGAGCAGATCGATATAACGGCGGTTCCGATGGATGACGAAGCCTCCTTCAATATGCTGAAGCGTTGCGAGACTACGGCTGTATTCCAGTTGGAGTCCCGCGGTATGAAGGAGTTGATAAAAAAGCTGCAGCCCGACTGTTTCGAAGACATCACTGCGTTGGTTGCGCTGTTCCGTCCGGGCCCGTTGCAATCCGGTATGGTGGATGATTTTATCGCCCGCAAGCACGGACAGCAGGAGGTGGTCTATCCGCACGCTGATCTGGAGCCGATTCTGAAACCCACCTATGGGGTTATTCTGTATCAGGAACAGGTGATGCAGATCGCCCAGGTACTGGCCGGCTATTCGCTGGGCGGTGCCGATCTGCTGCGCCGGGCCATGGGAAAGAAAAAACCGGCGGAGATGGCCAAGCAGCGCACCGTATTCGTACAGGGTGCGGTAAGCCGCGGTGTGGATGCAGATACTGCCACCTATATTTTCGACCTGATGGAAAAGTTTGCCGGATACGGCTTCAACAAATCCCATTCGGCTGCCTATGCATTGGTCTCTTATCAGACGATGTGGCTGAAGGCCCACTATCCAGCGGCCTTCATGGCGGCGGTACTGTCCGCGGATATGGATAACACAGACAAGGTGGTGACCCTGATCGAGGAGTGCCGCAGCATGAAACTGACGGTCAATCCGCCGCATGTAAATCATTCGGGGTTCAAATTTACAGTCGCTGGAGATGACACCATCGTCTATGGCCTGGGGGCGATAAAGGGGGTGGGGGAGTCTGCTATAGAGAGTATTATCAGTGCGCGTGACAATGCCGAACCCTTCCGGGATCTGTTCGATTTCTGCCGGCGTATAGAGTTGCGAAAAGTCAACAAACGGGTGCTGGAATCCCTTATAAGAGCCGGTGCGCTGGATCAATTGGGGACAAACCGCGCAACCCTTATGGCGCAGCTGGCGCTGGCACTGAAGATGGCTGAGCAACAACATTCGATGCAGGCTGCGGGGCAGGATGATCTGTTTGGCATCGCCAGCTCGGCATCGCAGATGATGGCGGACCAGGTCGTTCAGGGCGAAGCCGAGGAGTGGGTGGATGAGCTGCGTCTTCAAGGAGAGAAGGAGACGCTCGGACTGTATCTTACCGGCCACCCGATCGACCGTTACCTGGCGGAATTTACCGGCCTTGGCATTACCCCAATCGCTTCACTTTCGCTGGAGAAAGGGAATGGAAAAGATTACCGGCGAAGAAGTCAGCGGGTCATGGTGGCCGGACTCTCGGTTTCAGTCAGCCACAGAAAGACCCAACGCGGGCGCATGGCAAGTATATTGCTGGATGATCGTAGCGGCCGAATCGAGGCGACGCTGTTCTCCGAGGCATGTGAAACCTACGCAGAATTGCTGACCGTCGACCGGGTGCTGGTGGTGATCGGAAATTTAAGCCACGATGAGTATCGTGGCGGGTTGAGCATCCGCGTCGATCAGGTAGTGGCGTTCGAGCAGGTCAGAGCGACCAATGCCGGCAGCATCAACATCAAAATTGATGAGCAGCGCCTGCATGATCGAAATGTGGCGGCTGCTGAATATATTCTGGAGCTGGAGCATGTATTGTCGGCTTATCGCGGCGGTGATTGTCCCTTGCATGTCACCTATGAGGTAAAGGACGCCAGCGTGGTACTGGCGCTCGGTGACGATTGGCGGGTACAGCCAACGGATGAGTTGATAAGACGTCTGGAACGGATTACGCGGCCCGGAAAGATAGAGGTAAAGTATGGCCAGAAAGCACGTCAGCGCAACTTGTCAGAGCAGGCTGCCTCCTGATCCAAGCCACGCGCGCTGACTTTCATACTGTAACAGCAGTGTCGATTCCGGTATATTTCGCCCATGAACCTGAACTTCCTCGAATTTGAACAACCCATCGCCGAGCTGGAGGCAAAAATCGAGGAATTGCGCCTTGTCGGCAACGACAATGAGATCAATATTCAGGACGAGATAAACCGCCTGGAAGCGAAGAGCCGGACGCTGACAGAGTCGATTTTTTCCAATCTGAAACCCTGGCAGGTGGCACAGATAGCACGCCATCCACAGCGCCCCTATTTGCTGGACTACGTGTCCCGCATATTCAGGGATTTTCAGCAGTTGCACGGTGACAGGGCGTTCCGGGATGATCACGCGATCGTGGGGGGCGTCGCCCGGCTGGATGACCGTCCGGTCATGCTGATCGGCCACCAGAAAGGCCGGGATACTTCAGACAAGATTTACCGCAACTTCGGTATGCCGCGTCCCGAAGGATATCGGAAGGCGCTCCGGCTGATGCATCTGGCGGAGCGTTTCAAACTTCCCCTGTTGACGTTTATCGACACCCCGGGCGCGTACCCGGGCGTGGATGCGGAGGAGCGGGGACAAAGTGAGGCGATCGCCAGGAATCTTCTGGAGATGGCGGACCTGAAGATACCCATCGTCTGCACGGTTATGGGTGAAGGTGGTTCGGGAGGTGCACTGGCAATAGGCGTAGGCGACCGCGTGATGATGCTCCAATATAGCACTTACTCGGTGATCTCTCCCGAAGGGTGCGCATCGATTCTCTGGAAAAGCGCGGATAAAGCGCCGCTTGCCGCTGAAGCCATGGGCATCACTTCAGACCGTCTGAAAGAGTTGGGTATGATCGATACTATCGTAACGGAACCTCTTGGCGGTGCGCATCGGGATATGGATGCCATGGCACGCACGCTAAAAAAGGAATTGATCAAGGCGTTGGACACGCTGGAAACCATGGCAGCCGATAAGATGCTGGAGACCCGCTACCAACGGCTGATGTCCTACGGACAGTTCAGTAGTTGATCGCTCACCAGGAGCAGTTCGGCCTGTCGAGAACACGGTCACCGCGGCCGTGGGGGATTATGAGATAGGTTCTATAACTCCTCAACGGCTGCTGGAGACCCTCACTCGGCTGCCGCAAACGGATCACTATCTGGTTGCCTACAGTGGCGGCAGGGATTCTCATGTACTTCTGCATCTGCTCGCCAAACTTTTTGCAAAATCCTCCGGTCCGCAGTTGAGCGCAGTGCACGTCAATCACGGTTTGCAGTCCGGCGCAGACAAATGGACGGAACATTGCGTCGAGGTTTGCCGCCAGCTCGAAATTCCCTGCCATACGTTTGCACTGAAACTGCCGCAACTCAAAGGGGAGAGCCCGGAAGCGCAGGCGCGAAAAGCGCGCTACCAGGTATTTGAGGCAATCATCGAGTCGGGCGACCTGTTGCTGACGGCGCATCATCAGCAGGATCAGGCGGAAACCGTGTTACTGCAACTGTTACGCGGGGCGGGGACCGCCGGTCTATCCGCAATGCCGGAAGTGGCTGGATTCGGTTGCGGCTTTCTCGCACGCCCGTTGTTGCACACCAGCGCCGCGGATATCGACGATTACGCCAGGAGGGAACAACTGAGCTGGATCGAAGACCCCACCAATCAATCACTGCAATTCGATCGCAACTTTATCAGAAATCAGGTTATTCCCATTCTGCACGGGCGCTGGCCGGCGCTCTCGGCTACCGTTTCACGCAGTGCGCGTAATTGCGCCGAGAGCCAGGAACTGGTCGATACGCTTGCCGCTGCGGATCTCGCTGCCATTGTTGGCGGTGACGGGCAGACACTGGCGTTGTCCGGATTATCCAAGCTGTCGCCGGCGAGGGCCCGGGCGGTATTGCGGGCGTGGATCCGCGGCGGGAATTTCCCGCTTCCCGGTAGTGCCCGGCTCGAAAGTGTATTAACGGAAATGACGACTGCGGGCAGGGACCGGAATCCGGTGGTTCGTTGGCCGGGTGCAGAGATCAGACGGTTTCGGGACAGGCTCCATATCATGCAGCCGCTGGTACCGCTGACCAAAGACAATGGATTGGACTGGGATGGCAGTACCGTACTGCAAATGCCCGCCGGCATAGGCCGGCTGGAGCCGCGTATCGGGCCCGGAGGACTGAGTCTGTCGCATTGGCGAAAGGCACGGATACGGATTCGATTTAGTGTCCGGCACCGCGAGAATCTCAGGGTAGCCGGACGCGCTCACTCCACCTCCTTTAAGAATCTGTTTCAACAGTTTGCCGTTCCGACCTGGAATCGTGCCCGTATTCCTCTGGTTTACCTCGACGGTAAACTGGCTGCGGTAGGCGATCTGTGTATCTGTGAGCCGTTTGCCGGCAGCGCATCCGAACAGGGCGTCCATATCCACTGGACACATTGAAACCGATCAGACTTTGGTTTGGTTGGCGTGGGTGATACCACCTTTCAATACATAGGCGTCGAAACCCAGCTGCCCGAGCAGGAAGGCACCCGCTGAGCTGCGCTGGCCGGTGTCGCAGTAGAGCACGAACTTCTGCAGTCGATTCATCGAACCGGCCTGTTTGCGCAACTGATGCAGCGGAATGTTTATCGCGCCGGGCAACGCAGATTTCCTGAATTCACTCTCCAGCCGGGTGTCAACCCGGATTGCGCCTTCATCAATCAGATCTGCAGCGGTCTGGGCGTCAACCCAGTTGAGCAGCGGCTCTTCCAACAGCTCAACGAAATCGGCTTTCGAAAGGCGCATCAGCTTGCCGTCCGTCAACATGGTGACGGTGGCATTGCGCGGTGAGTCGGAAATGAGCGCCTCCTCACCAAAACTGTCGCAGCGCTGCAGCTCGGCCAGGGTGTTCTCGCCATGGCCGACCGGCCGGAACACTTTGCAGCGGCCCTCTTTTATCATGTAGTAGTAATCGCCCGGGGTGCCGTACTCTATGATCTGATCACCCGCTTTGACCTTGATCTCAACAAGTCGTGAGAAAAGTGACTGGATATTGGCTGCGGGAAGTTTCAGGAAAACTTTGGTCTGGAGCATGGACATCATCCATTCGCTGTCCTCGGCATTGGGTGCTTTGGCCGGGCGTATGCGCTCGTTTGGAGGAAAATCCGGTGCAAACTGTCCCCAGGCCAGCAACTTCTCCATCAGCTGGGTATTGACCCTGACCAGAGTTGCCCGCTCGGAAATAACTTTGGCTTTAAACTGACGGGGTTTGAAATTTCCAAGCGCGTAAAGCGCCTCCTCACTGCCTGAACTGATATCGGAATGCTGACTGTTGGCCGAGGTCTCTCTGACTGTGCCGGTAAGCAGGAATATCGAGTCGGTATCTTCGTCCCCTATATTAAAGATTACATCGCCCGCTTTCAGACGTTCGAGAGTTGACTGACCAGCCAGAAAGAGCAGGCTGTCATCGTAGAGAGCGTTGATCGGTATCAACGTCCGGAATTTATTCAGGTCCAGGTTCATGTCCATGTTCGGGTCGGTTGTCTGACATTATCTCTATGATATAACGGAAAAAAGGATAATAACTTGATTGCCGGATAAAAACAGCGGCATTGCCAGCAGGTTGGCGGTATCAACTCTTGTCCCGGTTTCCGCCGGAGCATGTTGTGTTGTAAAATCCGCAGCTTCGTTCGGCGCGAGGTATACCATGCAGGATCTTAATCCCATATTGAGTAAAATCAGTGAATTACAGGGGCGCTCGAACTCCCTGAGGGGGTATCTTTGACTATCCGGTCAGGCGGGAACGGCTGACGGAAGTACTTCGTGAGCTGGAAGATCCGGATATCTGGAATGATCCGGAGTATGCCCAGAAGCTCGGCAGGGAGCGCGCGGCGCTGGAAAATGTGGTGCTGACGCTGGATGCACTCGACACCGCGCTTGCCGATGCCAGCGACTTGATGGAGATGGCCGTCGAGGAGGAGGATGACGATGCCGTCAGCGCAGTGGCGCGCGATTTGGAAAACTCCGAAAAGAGCATCTCCGAATTGGAGTTTCGGCGCATGTTCTCCGGTGAGATGGACGCAAACAATGCGTTTCTCGATATTCAGGCGGGTTCCGGGGGTACCGAAGCTCAGGATTGGGCTGAGATGCTGCTGCGCATGTATCTCCGCTGGGGCGAGCGACGCGGTTTCAAAACCACATTGATGGAGGTCTCTCCGGGTGATGTGGCCGGTATCAAGTCTGCTACCATCAAATTCGAAGGTGAATACGCGTTCGGGTGGCTGAGAACCGAAATTGGTGTTCACCGGTTGGTGCGCAAATCCCCGTTCGATTCGGGCAACAGGCGGCACACCTCCTTCGCAGCGGTTTTCGTAGCGCCGGAAGTGGATGATTCGATCGTAATCGATATCGATCCATCGGATCTTCGAATTGACGTCTACCGTGCCAGCGGCGCCGGAGGTCAGCACGTCAACAGGACTGAATCCGCGGTGCGTATCACCCACAATCCGACAGGCATTGTAGTGCAATGTCAGAATGATCGATCGCAGCACAAGAATAAGGACCACGCGATGAAACAGCTGAAGGCGAAGCTGTATGAGCTGGAGATACAGAAGCGCAGCGTCGACCAGCAGGCGCTGGAGGAGACAAAATCCGACATTGGCTGGGGAAGCCAGATCAGATCCTACGTGCTGGATCAGTCGAGGATCAAGGATCTTCGAACCGGGGTTGAAACGGGCAATACCCAGGCGGTACTCGACGGTGGGCTGGACATGTTTATCGAGGCCAGTCTGAAGAGTGGAATGTAATACTCGGGTTGAACGCTGGGAATGGGTTCAGTTACGTGCCCTCCGGATATACCAGTCTAACGCGTTGGCCGCTCAGATTCGGCGCCGGGCGGGATAAGTTTGATTGATACGCCGGCTGTGTCTGCAACCGGCCAGGCGTCTCCGGCCGCTCCCTACGGTTCAATTCACGTCGCAACATCCAGGTGTTTTGAAATGACAGAAGATGAAAACAGACTCATTGCGCAGCGCCGGGAGAAGCTGAACCGGATAAGAGAGCGCGGGATCGCATTTCCCAACGATTTCAGGCGCAATGTGGTGGCGGGTGAACTGCAGGCGGAGTATGGCGCGCGCACTGCCGAGGAGTTGGAAAAGCTGGCCGTCCGGGTAAAGGTCGCCGGCAGATTGATGAGCCGGCGTATCATGGGGAAAGCCAGTTTTGTCCATATCCAGGATATGTCGGGCCGTATTCAGGTTTTCGTTCAGCGGGATGCGCTGCCGGAGGGGTATTACAACCAGCATTTCAAGAAAGAGCTGGATGTGGGTGATATCGTCGGCGTTGAAGGTCAGCTGTTCAAAACCAAGACCGGAGAGCTGTCGATCCGGTGCGACGAGTTCCGGCTGCTCACCAAGTCCCTGCGTCCGCTGCCGGAAAAGTTCCATGGTCTGACCGACCAGGAGCAGCGCTACCGTCAGCGCTATCTGGATCTGATCATGAATGAGGCGTCGCAGGAGACATTCCGGATTCGCACCCGGATTATTCAGTCCATGCGCAACTTCCTAAATGGTAAGTCTTTTCTGGAAGTGGAAACACCGATGATGCAGGCGATTCCGGGCGGCGCCGCAGCCCGGCCGTTCATGACTCATCACAATGCGCTCGATATGCAACTGTTTCTGCGCATAGCACCGGAACTCTACCTGAAACGGCTGGTCGTCGGCGGTTTCGAGCGGGTATATGAAATCAATCGCAACTTCCGCAACGAAGGTCTCTCCACGCGCCACAACCCGGAATTCACGATGGTGGAGTTCTACCAGGCCTACGCGGATTATCACGATCTGATGGATCTTACCGAGGATATGCTGCGGGTGATAGCCGTTGAAGTGCTGGGTACCACCCGGATCACCTACCAGAACGACACCTTCGATTTCGGCCGGCCTTTCCAGCGTATGACGGTAAAAGAGTCGATTCTGCATTTCAATCCGGATATCAACGCCGCTGAACTGGATGACCTGGATCTGGCGAGGCAACATGCTCTACGCTTGGGAATCGCGCTGAAGGAGGGGTATGGGCTGGGTAAGATTCAGGTGGAGATATTCGAGAAGACGGTGGAACATCGCCTGCTCGATCCCAGTTTTATCACTGCTTATCCCACTGAGGTTTCACCCTTGGCCAGACGCAACGACGACGACCCGTTTATTACCGACCGCTTCGAGCTGTTCGTTGGTGGTCGTGAGATAGCCAACGGCTTTTCCGAGCTGAATGACGCCGAGGACCAGGCTGACCGCTTCCTGCAACAGGCGGTGGAGAAGGAGGCGGGAAATGAGGAGGCAATGCATTTCGATGCAGATTACATCCGCGCGCTGGAGCATGGGATGCCGCCCACCGCAGGCGAGGGGATTGGCGTGGACCGTCTGGTCATGCTGTTTACCGATGCCGCTTCGATACGCGACGTACTGCTGTTTCCGCACATGCGCCCCGAATAGGGGTTAGTGCAGGTGGACACTGTGGCTTCCCATCCCCGGAATCGCCCGATGCAATATTATGTCGAGAGCCGGGGATAACGCGGCGAAGGCTCACACCTATAGAGATCCTGCCCATCGATGAGAGCCGGCTTGATCGATGATCGCTGGGGTCACCCGGAAGCTGCGCGGATTGTCTACAAAAGGATCTGTTTTACCTCATCCACGTCATCGGCCACGCCTTCGATCTCGATGACCTCGACTTCCGGCTCCAGACCCAGTTTGCGAAAGGCCGGGGCCAGCAGCCACTCGGGGTCCATGTTACCGATGATTTGCAGTCGGGCTACCTGCACGATGTCGACATAGTCCGCTGCTGGCCCACCGTCGTATTTGCGGTTCCGGTAATTCTCGGGAACTTTGATCAGATTTTCCGAAAACCCCCAGGTCTCCAGAATCAGCTTCCCGATTTCCGGGCTCAGGTGCTCCACAAAACCATCGAGTTTTTCCGGATCGGCCATCAATTCCGGGAACGAGTCGGCCATGGTCAGAATTGGCAGGCTGCCTATGTTGTGGATCAGGCCCGCCAACATCGCCTGTTCCCGATTCAGTCCCACCGTCTGCGCCAGCGCCCGGCTGATGGCGGCCACTTGCACGCTCTCCTCCCAGATCGCGCGGAGCCGTTTGTCCAGAGTGTCCGAGGTCGCCTGGAATATCTGCCGCATGGCCAGGCTCACCACCAGACTGCGCACCAGTTTCTGCCCCAGGCGGGTCACCGCCATCTGGATGTTCTCGATTGGAACGCGGCCACGGTAAAGGGGGCTGTTGGCAACCTGCAGCAGCCGTGCCGACAGTGCCGCGTCGGTGGCCACCATATCGGCTATCTGCTGCGCGGTCGAACTGTCCTGTTCCACCGCATCGCGGATCTTGAGTGCGACTTCGGGCAAAGTCGGCAGGGTGATCCTGTTTTGCTCGATTGCGGTTTTAAGCTGACTGGAAAATGCCTGTTCTGTAATCATGTTACCTGCTGTCAACGCTATGCCTGCTCGAGGCTGTAAGGTAGTGCCCGGAATTGGAGCTTTTCTCCATTTTCGCCGCCGATATGGATATTGCCATTGTCGTGGCTGGAGATCTCGATGACGGCCAGCATTTCACAACCGCCATCCGGGGAAACCTGGGCATCGACCACTCTGCCCGGGCCCTGTCCAGAATCACTGTCGGCCGAATAAAGCTCCTCTCCGGGTTGTGGACAGCGATCGCCTTCGATCCGCGCAAGATACATGCGCCGTTTGATTTTACCCAGGTACCTGGTGCGTGCCACTACCTCCTGGCCGGTATAGCAGCCCTTGGTGAAGCTGACACCATCGATCAGATCCATATTAGCCATCTGCGGCAGAAAACTCTCCGATGTGCTGCCATGGAGTGTGGGAATACCTGCGCGTATATCTTCCAGCGTCCAGCGCCCGCTAGTTCCATGTATAGTCGATCGCGCCAGTTTTTCCCAGAGCGTCATCATCGCATCCGGCTCGCCGACAATCTCGATTCTCGGCGTTTCACCCGGGTGGCGTAACAGTGTAAAGCCGTTCTCCTGGACCGCGTCCCAGGCCGTTGCCGGCACCCGGTTGAAATGCAGTTGCAACAGCGCCTGCGCACTCTCCCCGAGCAGACCGACGCACACCAGCCCGTCGCTTGCATCGGTGACTTTGGTCCTGGACATCAGAATATACATCGGAAACCGCTTGAGCAGGATCTGCTGGATATCCCGGGGCATCTGCAGCACTATCTTCTGCCGGTGGCGGAACACCAGGAAATTGGCCAGCATTCTGCCTTTGGGAGA
The DNA here is from genome assembly GCA_020445405.1 of Gammaproteobacteria bacterium. Taxonomy (GTDB): domain Bacteria; phylum Pseudomonadota; class Gammaproteobacteria; order Chromatiales; family Chromatiaceae; genus HKST-UBA178. The sequence goes on from JAGRGQ010000002.1 coordinate 179,787, forward strand.
GCAGCAGGCACTGATCTGGAAATGATCGGCAGTCAGACTACGCACATCGTTCGTCATCTGCCCCTGGAGAAAGGATTCTGCATCCTCTCCCTCTAAACCGATCAGGCCGAGATGGGAGAGATCGATCAATGCGCACGCCTGATCAGCTCCATTCCGTCCGCGTTCTACTCCGCGATTCTCGCCGCTGCCGGCTGATTGGGTTTGGAGAAATGAGTTCCACTGGCTGTTCATTACAGGGTCTCTTAATATTGTTTCAGTTGTCTATAACGCAACAATAATAGGAGAAATAGTGGCAGGTGTCAGGCAGAATCGGAAGTTATGTTATCTACACCTGGTAAGCTTTCAGGCCCAGGGATTCACGCCGCAGCATTTAAAACAGAATCGAGAGATTGAATGACTGACTATCCTACCGTTCCGGGCTGCCTCGTACTCTACAAACAGAGTGCGGCTTTGGTTGCCGCGGTAAACGACAAAATTGAAATTCTGCTTGGCGGCGGAAAGAGCAAGCGGGTGCGTGCAAAGGACATTACCCTGCTGCATCCCGGACCTTTGAATGATCTGTCGGATCTCGAGCAGCCTGAGGCCGAAGTCGCGGAGGCGTGGGAGTTGTTGGGAGAGGAGACAACCGACGTCAAGGAACTCGCGGAGTTGATTTACGGGGAGTATACGCCCGCATCCGCCTGGGGTGCCTGGACCCGGGTTGCGGAAGGGCTCTATTTTGAAGGTGATCCGGAACGGATTCGGGCCAGGTCCAGAGCACGCATTGAAGCGGATATTGCCGAGCGGGCAGCCAGGGAGGCCGCAGAGCGGGAATGGAACGGCTTCATTGCACGGCTCCGGAGTGGCAATCTTGGCGAATTGGACGGCCAGCGGTTGGGGGAGGTGGAGCAGCTGGCATTCGCCCAGAGCGAATACAGCCGCATACTGACGGCGCTGGAGTATCCCGAAAACCCAGTCAGTGCCCACCGTATGTTGATCGATGTCGGACATTGGCCGGAAACGTACAATCCCTATCCGCGGCGTTTCTCCCTGCCGTTGGAGAATCCGCAGATTACGTGTCCCGAACTTCCTTCGGAAGTGCGCCTGGACCTGACGCATCTGGAGAGCTTCGCCATAGACGACGAGGCAAGCAATGACCCTGACGATGCCGTCAGTCTCGATAACGGCCGCATCTGGGTGCATGTCGCCGATGTGGCGGCGCTGGTGAAACCGGATTCTGAACTCGATCTGGAAGCGCGCGCCAGGGCTGCCAATCTCTATCTTCCGGAAGGCATAACCCATATGCTTCCTCCTGCGGCAACCGTCAGTCTGGGGTTGGGACTGACGGATCCTTCGCCGGCGCTTTCGTTCGGTTTTCTGCTGTCCGGGGATGCCCGTCCGACGGACCTGAAAGTGACTCCCAGCTGGGTGAAAGTGATGCGGAAAAGTTATGCTGAAGCGGAACAGTTGATGGACAGTCAGCCGTTTACCGAACTGAGACGTTTCGCGGAGATGTACCGCGAACGCCGCAACAGAGAGGGCGCGGTCGACCTGGATCTTCCCGAGGTCAATGTACGGGTGAACGCTGACGGCGGGATACGCATTCAGCCGCAACAACCGCTGGTCAGCCGGGCATTGGTTACCGAACTGATGCTGATGACCGGCGAAGCGGTCGCCGGCTTCGCTTCGGATAACGGGATCGCGATCCCATTCGCCACTCAACCGGCACCGGACAATCCGCACCAACCAGAGGATATGGCCGCCAGGTATGCCTATCGGCGGCAGATGAAACCTTCGCAGGCAAAAACGCTGGAGGCGCCTCATGCGGGTTTGGGGCTCTCTCTGTATGTGCGCACAACCAGTCCATTGAGACGTTATCTCGATCTCGTGGTCCACCAGCAGTTGCGGGCGTTTCTAAGCGGCCGAACTCTGATGCCGGTCACCGCGGTAGCGGAACGCATCAGCGCCTCCGACCTGGTTTCGGGAAAGGTCAGACGGGCGGAGCGGCTGTCGAATCTGCACTGGAAGCTGCTCTATCTGAAGCAGCATCCGAAATGGAAAGGGCTGGGGGTGGTGGTGGAGAAGCAGGATCAACGGCTCACCGTATTGATTTCCGAGCTAGCGCTGGAGACAAAAATCCGGTATTCGGGTACCGTCGATCTTAACACGGAGCTCAGACTGGCGGTGAGAGCGGTGGATCTCCCCAACCAGACCGCCCGCTTTGGTGTGGTGTCCTAAAGGCTTGTAGCAGCCCGTTGGCGGAACGAGTGAAACAACATTTACCGAAAGGGCATCGTGGGCGTTGGTACAGAGACAGTTTGCTTTGACCGCAAACCCAATTCAGGAGATGTATGATGTTTCGATTCCCCGGCTGCGGAAGCGCAGGCTGCGTCCGTCGGAAAGTTGCTTAGATGACTGATCCCTATCGTTCCTGCTCTCTCTGCCGCTTTATGCGCGCCCTGGCATTCAGTGCCATCGGGGCCGCTCTGGCGGGGTACGGTTCTCTGGGCCTGGGTCTCGACCGCAGCAGCGCGATCATTGCCGCATTCTTTGGTGCACTGGGAGCGGTTGTCTGGATTGGTCGTCGCAGGCGCGGCGGAGAGTAGCGGACGGGAGATCAACGCTGGACATTGACCAGGGTCGGCCTGAGAACTCTTACCAGCTCCTTCGGGTCGAGTGATACCAGATAGCCTCTGGCGCCGCCATTGATATAAATAAGCGGCAATTCGAGAATACTGCGTTCGCAGTAAACCGGCATCGATTTGCGGGTGCCGAACGGTGATGTGCCTCCTACCTGATATCCGCTGTTCAGCTCGGCACCGGCCGGATCGCAGGGTCGCACCATTTTCAATCCCACCTCACGCGCCAACGCTTTGGTGGAGACTTCGCGGTCTCCATGCATGAGTACGATCAGGGCGTCGTTGTTCTCATTCTGCATGATCAGCGTTTTTATCACCGCGTGCTCATCGACCGCGAGTTCCCGCGCTGAAACCCTGGTACCCCCACCTGTTTCGTAGCGGTAGCTGTGATTTGAAAACGGGACTCCAGCAGCACGCAATGCCCGGATTGCGGGAGTCACAGGAGTTTTTTTCCTAGCCATAACGGGGCGGTTCGTGGTTTGATTATCGAAAACGGTTTCGAAGGTCCGTTGAAATTCGTTAACGCTGTTGCGAAGTTCACTGAAGAATAACCGGTAAGTGTTAACTATTTCTAGTGTTTCGTCTAAATCGATTGGAATCGGCGTTGTCGTGCCCAGAGTATTGACGGTGCCGGGGTTGGCTTACCGTGATGTGTTGATGAGCGTTATCGACACGATTCTGAGCCCGACCGACTCCAGCGCAGTTCGAGGAGGGGAAATTTTACTGACCTTCGGTTTACCTGGAAAACGGTTTGCAGGAATCAGGGAGTGGTTCTGCGACATCGCTTTGTGGCAGGAGAGGTGAAATTGGTTTTCCGAAATACTCCCATGCGGTCGGTACGCGCGCTGTTGGAACGCACGCGCGCGATTCTTCCCGGGACAGTATGCCGTCCCCGACCCGGATCTCGATTGACGGTTATCCATTTGGCGCGGCCGGAACAGACACGGCATGCCGGGCGCAGGATTTTACCGGAATTTGCGGATAGCCGAGTTTCACCTGGTGAGAAAGAAGGCGCAGCCGAAAGGGAGATATTCAGCGCATTGTGGGTAGGTAACGCTTCAGGACGTGGTAGCGACCGACCGGATCCAGCCTGATACAGGGTGTCTACGGCATATTGAACAGTGGTGTTGTGGTGTCATTTCCCGATCTGTTGTTTTCGGCATTTCTACAGGGCGAACAGGCAAGGGGCATCGTGGCCCAAATGGTTGATTGGTTCACAACTTACGCCGGATTGACGACCGGCGTATATCGGAGAGTCTACACATGAGCATTAACATTGAAGAGACAAGAAACATTCGTTTCAATCATATCAATCTGGTATTCGAACCGGAGTATCAGATGGTCTGGGCGCGGCTTCGGTATCCGGGACGTCCCTGTATGAGTGAGGAACTGCTGCGGGATGTGGCCAGGGCACAGCAGATTGTGGCGGAGAAGGCCACTGGCGAGTATCAGCAGGATCACGCTTCCAGGTTGCAGTATCAGGTGCTCGGCTCCGACCTCAAAGGCGTGTTCAGTCTCGGCGGCGACCTGGCTCGATTCATCGCTCTGATTGATCAGAAAAACAGGGTGGCATTGAGGCAATATGCCAAGGCATGCATCGATGTGCTGTACCGATCGGCAACCAGCTACGGTTTGCCTTTCACGACCATCTCCCTGGTCCAGGGTGAAGCATTGGGCGGCGGATTCGAGGCGGCGCTTTCAGCCAATGTTGTGATCGCTGAAAAGCAGGCGAGATTCGGTTTTCCGGAGACGGTTTTCGGGCTGTTTCCAGGCATGGGCGCATTCAGTTTTCTGGCCAGACGCCTGAATCCCGGCTTGGCCAAGCGTCTGATTGCCAGCGGCAGGGTTTACTCCGCGGAGGAGCTTTATGAAATGGGCGTGGTGGACGTGCTGGTTCCCGACGGCAAGGGTGAGGAGTCGGTTTACGAATACATCCAACACCAACGCTGTCGCTATTCGGGATTTTCCGGCCTGGACAAGGTCGTCGAACAGTATAACCCGCTCACTTACGCTGAACTGGAAAACGTGATTGATCTCTGGGTGGATACCACCCTGCGGCTATCGAAAAAGAACATCAGATTGATGCAGTATCTGGTGCAGGCACAGGAGAAACGCTGGGTCAACAACGTTCCGCTCAAAACCATGGTCGGATAGGTTTATCCACCGGTGCAACAGGATGCCAGGGAAGGCTTACCGGACGACGACCGGTCGCCGGCCCGGCGTCGGAGCCCGCGGGTAAATTGCGAGCGGGAGATGGCTGAAATATGCGCTCAATGCACCGCCGGTTTGGGATAATCCAGTAACTCCGACAGCGTCGATCTGGCCCGCTCCATACCGGCACCCACCAGTTTAGTATGCTGTGTTGCTGTAGCGGTGAATCTGGCTGCCGTTATTTTTTCCGATTCTGCGGCGAGCGAAGAGAGTTCCAGTAGACCGAGATTCAGACTGGAACCTTTGAGAGCGTGCGCCAGTGCGCGATATCTGGTGATATCTCCACTGTCCGCAGCTACCTTCATCCCGATCAGTATCTGCCTGCTGTCCCTGGTAAAATTGTCAAATAAGCGGTAGAGGAACTCATCACTGGGCGCAAGATCCTTGACCTGAGTAAAAATGGTCTGATCCACAATCGCGGGATTGCGCTTTTCCGCTTCAATTGCGTTCGCGGTGCCTGCAGCAGTCGTTTCGGTCTCGTAATGCGCAGCGGTCAGGTGTTCGCTTGCCTGCGCAATGGTTTCCAGCAGTTTGTGCGAAGAGACCGGCTTGGTCAGAAAATATTTGATGCCTGCCTCATGGCACTCCTGACGGGCATTGACCGTGGCATTGGCGGTCAGCATTATAAATGGGATGGGGTTGTCGTCGCTGGCGTGCGCGAACCGGTACATACGGAAAGTATCGACGCCGCCCAGTTCGGGCATCTGCATGTCCACAATGACCAGATCGTAGTGCTGGGATTCGAGCGCGTCCAGCACCTGCAGGCCATTCTCGACAAGATCGTGCTGATGACCGGCGTGTTCCAGAATTCTTCCCGTTACGATACGGTTGACGCTATTATCCTCGGCAACCAGGATTTTGAGCGGTCGTTGGACGCTGCGGTTCTTTGTAAAGTGTTCGGAAAGACTGATAACGCCACTTTCCCGGTGATTGGATACGCTGGATGCATGCAGGGCGTTGAACAGAAGCGCTTTGTCGAACGGTCTTGTGAGGGTGTAAACCGTATTGCCGATCTCCCCCAGATCGCTGATCTGAATGCTGTTTTCCTCAGACTGTACGATCAATATCGTGATACCGGGCAGCGCCAGATCGTGGCTCAGGGAGAGTAGAAAACTGCGTGTTTCATGGCTGAACGGCACATCATCGAGAATGATCACTTCATAGGTGGAACTTTCGCTGGTGCTGCTGATCAACAGGCGCAACGCTTCCCTTGTATTGGCGACATCGTTAAAGGGTACACCCCAGCCTTTCAGTGTATGCGAGATATCGGTAGTTGCGCCGGGTTGACTGCAGAGGCGCATTACGCGGCACTCCTGCAGTTGCTGGAGTTCTTCCTCTTTTACCAGCTGGTCCTGGTGCTGAAACTCGATATCGAACCAGAAAGTCGAACCGATATCCGGTGTACTCTGCAATCTGATTCGCCCCCCCATGAGCTCCACCAGTTGTCGGGCGATAGCGGTGCCGAGACCTGTCCCTCCAAACCTTCTGGTTGTACTCTCGTCCGCCTGGGAAAAATTTTCAAATATTCTCGCCTGAGCCTCTGCGCTGATGCCGATACCGGTATCCACAATCTCAAAACGGACAAGCGAGCGCTGCTCACCCGCCCGGATTGTGTGACAGCGCAGTTCCACCGAGCCCTTGTCGGTAAATTTAATCGCATTTCCAATCAGGTTGATCAGCACCTGCCGCAGATGGTGAGGGTCGCCTCTCAACCAGTAGTGCGTTTCCAGTCCGATATGGGAACTCAGATGGAGATTTTTGGACTCGGCTTCCGACGAGAGCATGCGCAGGGTGGAGTTGATCAGGCTATGCAGATCGAAATCGGTGTGCTCAATCTCGAGCTTTCCCGCTTCGATTTTGGAGATGTCCAGTATATCCTCGATCAGCTTGAGCAAAGTCTGACCGGAAGCATATATGATGTCCGCGTACTCGCGCTCCTCGGTATTCAGTCTGCATGTTTTCAACAGGTCGCCGGTGCCGATGATTCCATTGAGCGGCGTCCGGATCTCATGACTCATGCGAGCCAGAAACTCGCTTTTCGCCTTGTTCGCGGCAATCGCTTTCAGCTTCTCTTTATTGAGACGCCCGAACAGTGTGTAGGTAAACAGGGATATCCCGATAATGGTAAACAGTGTTCCGATAGCCAATGCAAGATGATCTTGCCAGAAGTCGTTGAAACTGGTGGTTATCCAGAATCCGGTGGCGGCTAAAAACGTGGCCAGCAGAAGGTATGCTTTTCCAAAACGTCCGCCATTGCCCACAACAATCCAAATATAGACGCCGACCCAGGCCGCGCCGATCTCCCCGGTAAACGCGAGTACATATGAAATGGCAGTCACATCGGCAACAATGCCGGTTACTCTCCGGGTTATGGATTTGGTCGGTTTGAAATAGAATGAGACAAGAACGAGAAAACTATATAAAAAGAAGATCCATATCAGTTCTCTGTTTATTTGAGGAAGTACCGAAACAGATCTGTGAAAATCCGAAAAAAACAGATAGGAAAGAAACACGCCATGGAAAACCGGGCGCAGCAATGCCTGCTCGAATTCAGCGCGTTCAAGCTGCAGTTTTCTGAAGCTGGCTAACATGTAGCTTTACCGCTCATTCACTTTCCCGACAGTTGAACTGGAGTGCACATCGGATCAAGCCGTTCTGCAAAAGCGGTATTGCCCATTTCCGTACGCAAGACCATTTTCGGGCCAAAACATCGCCTTACAAAGTACAAAATAGTTGTTCCAGTGACGGACGCTCTCCAGGTCTATCTTATCCGGATAGATTTGATGCAGGTTATTCCAGAAGTTTGCGTGCCATCCATCCAGTGTTTTCCAGTAGTTCATACCGTTGATGAACCAAGCGTCTTTAAGTATGAATCCTTTGGGGTTGTATTGTAAGGCGCTGAATGGCAAAACCTTGCCTCCAGGAAAATACTTCCCAATCAACGTCTTATCCGGATCCAGAAACTGCGGAATAAGGTCGCGGGAGACAATCAAATGATGAAACATGCTACCGTTTTCAGCGAGTAGTTCGTTTATAATTTCAAACAATAGCCCGATGTTATTGATTTGTTCCAGCAAACCGACGGAAAAAACCAGTTGGTATTTCTTCCTGCCCCAGCGGTCAGGGCTGCTCGCGTCGACATTGCCGAAGAAAAGCCTGAACCGCTCTGACGAAAGAATGTCGCTGGGATCTTTTGTGCGATTGAGTATGAAATCGTATTGTTCTTTACTTTGCGTGGTCGCTGAAATACGCAAATTTTTGTAGGTATCGAGCAGAAAGGACTCAAAGTACCCGAATCCGCAACCGATATTCAGCAGCTGCTCGTCACCGGTCAACTGCATTCTTTGGGCAATTAAGTTAAACTTTCTGGCTTGGGCCTCTGCAAGGGAAAGTTCACTTGCGACCGCTTTCTCCGGCGTCTCGTCGAAGAAAGCCATCGTATATGACATCGTTTCGTGATCCAGAAATGCCCGGAAGATCTCCAATCCCTGGTCGTAGTGCTGCTCCGCGAGACAATCGGGAGCAAGGGCCAAGGGGCCGTAATCCATTTCTACAGCCCGCTTCTGAGAATTTTTATGGCGTTTATACTCCCTGGCGAAATACCGGGTGAGCCGCTTCTCGAAAGTCGTCAGCTCGTTCGATCCATATTGGAAAATACCCGCATTCCGTAGATTGTGAATTTTATTCGTGCGCATATACTGATGGTGCAGAAAAAACGGCGGTGTACGCCGCATAATTCGGTTATCGACTCAACCGGAGTTTTCCATAGAATAATCAAGTTTGGAAGTTGCATTTCCACCGGACAAAAAATGTCTGCTCCCTGACCGTTTCCCGAATGCCCACTGAACGAGACTGTTTCCGTCAGACCAGCTGCCCGAATTTGGCTGCGTTGTGCCGTGGTTGGCAGAGACTGACGGACCAGGGGGTGGCATCAACGGCTTCGTCTGACTTGCCCGCAGCGATTGCGGAACGGCTGAAGCCGCACAAAGAGAGCATGTTTTGGAAAAACGCGCTATCGTTCCATAAAGGATGGGTTCATTTTGCTTTGTTAATGTCGGGCGAGTGGCCTGTATATATAACGAATGCCTCAAAACAGCGCCAACTGATAACGTCAGCAATCTGGTTACGAACATGGATCAACAAATCTACTCCCTGATTGTTAAAGCGATTTCGAAGCAGAAGATGCTGGATCCATCCTCGATCGCCGAGAATTCTACCTTGGATGCCTTGGGTATCACCTCTCTGGACGCAATCAGCATCGTGTACGAAATTGAGGATGCGCTGGACATTGAAGTGCCAAATGAGGCACTGGAGAACCTCAGTTCGGTACAGGACATATTGCTCGAGGTAACTCGATTGGTGCAGGCAAGGAATTGATTCTTGGAAAAAAAGTGGTTGTCACCGGTCTCGGCTCGATCTCTTCGCTTGGCCGGGATACGCACGGATTCTGGCGTTCGCTGATTGCGGGAAAGTCTGGCATAAGCCGTTTGCGGGGTTTTTCGCCACAGGATTTTAAGACTTCCGTTGGCGCACAGATACATGACTTCAATCCGGAGGAGTATTTTCCCGCAGTTGAAATACCACTGCTTGACAGGTATACGCAGTTCGCGCTGGTGGCGGCCAGGGAGGCGCTTGAGGATTCCGGACTGGGTCAGGCGGAAATTCGCGACGGCGCGGTGGTTATAGGTACCGGCTGCGGCGGGAAAGAGACGGATGAACGCTCCTATCAGGCTTTGTACAAAGAGAAGAAGCGTCGTCTGCATCCGCTGACAATTCCACGAGGTATGCCCAGTTCGGCTGCCAGTCAGGTCAGTATGGTGTGCGGGGTGACCGGACCGGTATTTGCGCTATCGAGCGCCTGCGCGTCAGCCAATCATGCCGTTATTCAGGCGGCAATATTGATCCGCAGTGGATTGGTGGAGGTGGCTGTTGCGGGCGGAACCGATGCGCCCTTCACCTACGGCCTGCTGAAGGCCTGGGAGGCGCTGCGGGTGTTGTCTCAGGATACCTGCAGGCCTTTTTCTTCAGATCGCAGCGGACTGGTTCTGGGGGAGGGGGCGGGGATGGTGGTTCTTGAATCTGAAATTCACGCAAGGAGACGCTCCGCGCACGTCTATTGCGAACTGGCCGGGTTCGGCATGACTGCAGACGCGGGACACATAACTGACCCTTCCGCTGACGGGGCTGCCCGCGCAATGTCGGTTGCACTGACCGATGCCCATATGAACCCGGGTGAGATCGATTATATCAACGCACACGGTACCGGAACCCTGGCCAATGATGTAACGGAAACCCGGGCAATCCGACTCGCGTTGGGAAATCGGGCGGGAGCCGTCGCGATATCCTCGACCAAATCGATGCACGGCCATGCGTTGGGGGCATCCGGTGCGCTGGAACTGATCGCCACGATATTGGCGATACAACATGGAATTGTACCGGCAACCATGAATTTCACCGCACCGGGAGCGGGGTGTGATCTCGACTATACGCCCAACCTGCCTCGTACTATGAAAGTGCAGGCAGCCCTATCCAATTCATTCGCGTTTGGCGGACTGAATGCGGTCGTGGCCGTCAGGTCCTGCTAGGGCCTGTCTCATAATCCAAGGCTCTTCAACGGGTTGCGTCCGAAATACGTCTCTGCGTGTTGCGCCGCTTGCGCGCACATTGTGTACTGTACTGCTAAGCGCGTTCAGGCACGCATTTCGGACAGCAACGCGGTTCGCAGGGGAGTATAAGATCGGTTTCGGCATGTTAGCGTGGCATCAGGTCTGTCGGGCCGAAACCGGGTCCCGCTTACTCTCTAGTCCCGCAAACTGTCGGACTCCGGCGGGGTCTGACCCAGCAGATAAGAGTGGAGCGCATCGTTGGAAATCCGGCAGCACTCCGTGATTTCCTGCACCAGTGCTGCAGCGGATTCATGAAACTCTTTATCGGATAGTCTCGAAGCTGCGGTTCCGAGTTGATAGAGTTTTAACGCGCCCAGGCTTCCTGCGGCGTCCTTGAGCGCGTGCCCGAGGTCACGGAACCGGTTTGGATCGGCAGCATTCGCCATGGTTTTCATCTGAGTCAGAATGCGCCGGTTATCGCGGTTGAAGCTGTCGACAAGGTCGGAAAGAAAACGGACGCCGCCACCCAGTCTTTCGATCTCCAGCAGCCTGTTGGTGTCAAGGATGCCGCTCCCTGAGGTGCTTCCACCACCGACAGATGCGTGCGTCGGGCGAACCGACAAACCGGCCCCGCTCTCCTCGCTGGCGCTATCGCGCAGTACCCTGGCTATTGTTTCCAGGTACCTCCTGGAGTCGGCGTTCAAGTTGATCGTCGCGTTTATACCGGCGTCGCTGCAACGTTTCAGCAACTCCTTTGTGGGTTCTTCGAGAAGCAGAATAAAAGGCACCCACTGTTTATCGACGCGTGTGAAGCGGTACAGTTTGAACGCTTCCAGTCCGGTAATCTCCCTGAGATCCAGAGAAACGATGGCGAGGTCGAAACGATGGCTGTCGAGGGCATCCAGCACCCTCGCGCCGTTGTTGACCATGAATACACGATGACCCGCACGCTGCAAAATCGATCGAACGCGCTGCCTCACACTGAAACTCCTGTCGGCCACCAGGATACTGAGCGGTTGATCGCTGATCTCACTGGAGTAACGGTCGATCAGTCTGACGACCTGTCCACCCGGTTCGGTCTGGGTATAGGTGTTATACAGCGCATTGAACAGAAATGTTTTATTCAAGGGTGTCGAGAGCAGTTTGGTAAACCCGGCGTTCAGCAGCCGGTCACCTTGCAGACCGTGATTTCCAGGTCCGACGTGGATGAGATAGAGATTCTGCAACATTGGCTCGGCTCTGAGTGCGCTGGCAAACTGAGCGGGGTCCATACCCAGGCGACCATGATCCACCACCACTGTGTGATAAGGCGTGCCGCTTCTGACTGCCGTGATCAATTCATAAAAGGCGTGTGCCGCGTTGCCTGCAAGATGGGACTGGGCTCCCCACAGGGCCAACTGGCTCTGGATGCCGTGTCGATCGTCAATATCGCTGGATACCAGCAGAATCCTCTTTCCGGACAGGTTGTCCGGGTCGGTTGGATGGTTGACCGCCTCGGTACCGTCATTATCAGGAACTTCGGTTTTACTCGAATCTCCGGCTCCGGCCTGGACTGCCGGAGGGGACGTCTCATCGACAGTCGCAGAATTCCTCAGATAGAGAGGTAGAAGCGCTAAAAAACCGAGAATAACGAGACCGGGACCGGTGTTTGTCTGCCAGAAATCACTGATCAACAGCAGCAAGCCGAAGCTCGCGGATGAAATGGCTGCGGCTGGATAGAGTAATCGGTTCCCAAATTGTTTCCCGTAATCGAAAATGAACCAACTGTAGGCGACACAGATAGGGAGCAGGATTTTATCCCCGAGATAGAGAACCGCCGTCAACGAAGCGATATCGTATAAAAGACCGGTATAGTGGCGCCATGCGTATGGTCCGGGGCTGCGCGCCACCGAAATCATCAGCGCCAGAGGGACCAGAACGAGAAGTGCGACTGTGGTTGTGACCAGGATACCTGAGGGTGCAGCGGTTGAACTCCAAAATGCCAGCAGCGTCAGACCGGACAGCAGGGGCGAGCCGATGGCCAGCCGTCTGACCGCCTGACGATGCTCGTTTCGGGCGAGGGCGGATGAACTGCACTCGATATCACCCTCTTTTCTGGTTCTGTCATTCATGGACTGGCCTTCCGTTGCTGTCCCGTTTAGATGCTGACCGATTCGACACGGTCGGCGAACCGGTGTCTTATCGCCATGATATTGTCAAGTTGATTGAAAAAAGCATCGATGCAGTTTGGATCAAAATGACGGGCGCGCTGTTCCCGCATATAGTCCAGTGTTTTCTCAACCGTCCAGGCTGTTTTGTACGGACGTTCGGACATCAAGGCATCGAAAACGTCTGCCACAGGTTCC